>NZ_JALJDX010000139.1 GCF_022952855.1 Pseudomonas sp. RGM2987
CAGCAACTCACCTGCTGAATGTGGAAACGCCTTCGCGAGCAAGCCCGCTCCCACACAGGGCTCGGGTGTGGGCAGGAAGTTTTATTCAACCCATGAAAAAGCCCGCAGCGACGGCGGGCTTTTTCAGCAAGCAAGAAGCAGAAACTCAGATAGGGCGGCTGCCGTACTTGTTGTCGGGCTTCTTGGGCGGATCGGCGACCACGTTGGCCTCCACTTCCTGCACCTTTCCGCCCCTGGCCAGGAATTCCTCCATGGCCTTGGCAAGCGCATCGCGCTCTTTGTTCTTGGCCTCTACGCTCGGCAATTCGTCGACCGACACCGCCGCCTTGGCCTTGCCTTTGGCGGTTGGGACCGGAACGTCGGCCCCATCGTCGTCGGCAACGTCTTCAGCTGCTGCTTCAAGGCCCTCTTCGGCCTCGTCTTCGTCGCCTACTTCGAGGTCGTCGTTTTCCAGATCATCGTCGCTCATGTCCTACCCCATGACTTGCAAAAAGCAGATTAGTTATAGCCCAGCTTCGCCATCTGTTCGAAGGCTGCCAGAAAAAATTCAACATCCGCCGGCAACCGGCAGTTATGCCCCTTCACCGTACAAGGTGGCGAGGACTTTACGAGCACCGCCATGATCACGGTGCTCGCCCAGATAAACACCTTGCCAGGTCCCCAATGCCAACCGTCCCGCCGTGACCGGAAGGCTGAGCTGGCAGCCGAGCACGCTGGCCTTGAAGTGCGCCGGGAGGTCGTCCAGGCCTTCGTCGTTGTGCTCATAGTCGGCGGTTCCTTGTGGGATCAGCCGATTGAAAAATCGTTCGAAGTCTCGACGCACCGCCGGATCGGCGTTCTCGTTGATGGTCAACGAGGCCGAGGTATGCTGCAGCCACAGATGCAACAGACCGACACGACATGCCTTGAGTTCAGGCAGGCCGGCGAGCAGTTCGTCCGTCACCAGGTGAAAGCCCCGGGGCCTTGCCCGCAGGGTGATCAGCGTCTGTTGCCACATACAGATCTCCGCACGCTCGGCGCGCATTCTAGCGCGCTCAGGAAAAAAACAAAGAGCCTAATATTCCTCCTTCGATGTAAGCCTTTGGCGGTAGAAAAACCATGTCGCTTACATGACAAAGGACGTCGGGAAAACCGGCAAGTCATGTGAGCAATGACAAATCCCAGGCAAAAAAATGCCCGGCGAGGCCGGGCATTTTTTCAGTGCGCGTGCTTACAGGTTGTAGCCGCGCTCGTTGTGTTGGGCCAGGTCCAGGCCCACCGCTTCTTCTTCCTCGGTGACACGCAGACCCATCACAGCGTCCAGCACCTTGAGGATGATGAAGGTGACGATCGCGGTGTAGATCACCGTGAACCCGACACCCTTGACCTGAATCCACACTTGCGCGCCGATGTCGGTCACGGTGCCGAAGCCACCCAGGGCCGGTGCAGCGAACACACCGGTCAGGATTGCGCCGAGGATACCGCCGATGCCATGCACGCCGAAGGCATCCAGGGAGTCGTCATAACCGAGCTTGCGCTTGAGGGTGGTGGCGCAGAAGAAGCACACCACGCCTGCGGCCAGGCCGATGACCAGGGCGCCCATCGGGCCCACGGTGCCAGCGGCCGGGGTGATCGCCACCAGGCCGGCCACCACGCCCGAGGCAATGCCCAGTGCGCTTGGCTTGCCGTGGGTGATCCACTCGGCAAACATCCAGCCCAGCGCCGCCGCAGCGGTGGCGATCTGGGTCACCAGCATCGCCATGCCGGCGGTGCCGTTTGCAGCCACGGCGGAACCGGCGTTGAAACCGAACCAGCCGACCCACAGCATGGCCGCGCCCATCAGGGTGTAACCCAGGTTATGCGGGGCCATCGGCGTGGTCGGGAAGCCTTTGCGCTTGCCCAGCACCAGGCACGCCACCAGGCCCGCGATACCGGCGTTGATGTGCACCACGGTGCCGCCGGCGAAGTCCAGTACGCCCCAGTCCCACAACAGGCCGCCGTTACCGGACCAGACCATGTGCGCGATCGGCGCATAGACCAGGGTGAACCACACGCCCATGAACACCAGCATGGCGGAGAACTTCATCCGCTCGGCAAACGCACCGACGATCAGCGCCGGGGTGATGATCGCGAAAGTCATCTGGAAAGTGATGAACACCGCTTCAGGGAACAGTGCAGTCGGCCCGGTAATGCTGGCCGGCGTGACGCCCGCCAGGAACGCTTTGCCCAGGCCGCCGACGAAGGAATTGAAGTTGACGACGCCCTGCTCCATGCCCGTGGTGTCGAACGCGATGCTGTAGCCATAGATGACCCACAGGACGCTGATCAGACCGGTAATGGCAAAGCATTGCATCATCACGGAAAGAAGGTTTTTCGAACGCACCATGCCGCCGTAGAACAGCGCCAGGCCCGGAATGGTCATGAACAGTACAAGAATGGTGGCAGTCAGCATCCAGGCGGTGTCGCCGGAATTGAGGACAGGGGCTGCCGCTTCTTCTGCCATGGCCAGGCCAGGCATTACGAAGGACAACAGGGCTCCTAGCCCTGCGAATTTACGCAGAGTCATATTGTTTTCTCCTGGGGCGTTGGGTTTGGCGGCTTAGATGGCGTCGGTATCGGTTTCGCCGGTACGGATGCGAATAGCCTGTTCCAGATTGACCACAAAGATTTTCCCGTCACCGATCTTGCCGGTGTTGGCGGCCTTGGTGATTGCTTCGATCACCCGGTCCAGGTCCTTGTCGTCAATGGCGACATCGATCTTCACCTTGGGCAGGAAATCGACCACGTATTCCGCACCGCGATACAGCTCGGTGTGGCCTTTCTGCCGACCGAAGCCTTTGACCTCAGTAACGGTAATGCCCTGCACGCCGATCTCGGACAACGACTCGCGCACGTCGTCCAACTTGAACGGCTTGATGATGGCAGTGACTAGCTTCATGAAACTTTCTCCCGAATTGGTGGACTTGCCCCAGGAAAACAAACCCGACTCAAGTCTAAGCGCAGTGCCTGGCTTTGTAACGCGTCGTCGGCCCAAGTTGCCCGACAGGCGCCAGTCAACCGTTCCTGACGAAGCTCCCCGCTTCGTCTGCTGCACTGCATTCGTCACAACGACTGCATCAGTGCATGGGTCATCAGCCTCTAAGCAGAAACCTTGCCATCTGTGCGCAACTCCCCTGATTTCAGGGGGTTAACCATTACGCTCGCTTGCGCGGCGGTGCGATTGGCAGCGATACGCACAACAACAGTGCGACGATGCCCGGCGCCGTGCGCGAAAAGCGTGCAGTCCTTGCTTGGAAATGACTATAGACACTGCGTGATACACTGCCCGCCATCGTTTTCCAGGACACCTGACATGCTTGCCCCCAAAGATCTCCTCGATGCCCTGAGCGGCCATGCCTCCCGCCTTCTGAGCGGCGACACCCCGCTGCCCAGGAACGAAATCGAAAGTCAGTTCAAGGCCCTGCTGCAAAGCGGCTTCAGCAAGCTGGACCTGGTCAGCCGGGAAGAATTCGACAGTCAGATGGTCGTGCTGGCCCGGACCCGGGCGCGCCTGGAAAGCCTGGAGGCGAAGGTCGCGGAGCTGGAAGCGCGATTGGCTCCAACCCAGGAATAAGCAGGCTCGGGATACGCCTGGTACTGGCCCAGGCGTAATCACTCCCAGGCGTCAGAGGCGGAAGCGGCCGACCAAGGTATTGAAAGACAGCGCCAGGTTGGACAACTCCTGGCTCGACGCATTGGTCTGGTTCGCCCCCGCCGCGGTCTGGGTCGAGAGATCCTGGATATTCACCAGGTTGCGATCCACCTCACGGGCCACATGGGCTTGTTCCTCGGACGCAGTGGCGATCACCAGGTTGCGGTCGTTGATCTGCGAAATACCGTCAGCTATCTGCTCCAGTGCCTCGCCGGTGGCCTGAGCCAGGCTCTGGGTCTCGGTGACCAGTGCCTGACTCTTGCCCATGGCATCGACCGCGCCGTCGGCGCGATTCTGGACCGCATGGATCATGCTTTCGATTTCACCGGTGGACGCCTGGGTACGCGCCGCCAGGGCGCGAACCTCATCAGCCACCACGGCAAAGCCGCGCCCCTGCTCCCCGGCCCGCGCAGCTTCGATCGCCGCGTTGAGCGCCAGCAGGTTGGTTTGCTCGGCGATCCCGCGGATCACATCCAGCACCTTACCGATATCCCGGACCTGCACGGCCAGATCACTGACCAATCCGGTGGATGAGGTAATTTCCCGGGTTGCATTGTTGATCGCCTGCACCGCATTACGGGCCTGATCGCGTCCATTGCTGGCCTGCGAACTGGTCGCTTGGGAGGCCTGGGAGGTGGAAACGGCATTGCGGGCCACCTCCTCCACTGCCGAGGTCATCTCGGTCACAGCCGTGGCCGCCTGTTGGATCTCGTCGTTCTGCCGGATCAGGGCACGACTGCCATCGTCAGTGACCGCGGTGAGCTCCTCGGCGGCGGAAGCCAACTGTTCCGAAGCGCTGGCAATCTGCTGGATAGTGGTCTTCAGGCTGGCTTGCATATCGCCCAGGGCCTTGAGCAATTGACCGGCCTCATCGCGGCTGGTGCTGGTGATGTGCTGGGTCAGGTCACCCTGGGCAATGCGTTGGGCGCAGTCGACCGCCACGGCAATCGGTCGGCTGATCAGGCGGCTGATGAACATGCCCAGCAGCAGCGCCGCAACAAAGGCGATGGCAATGCCGCTGTACAACACCGTCTTGGCCGTCGCCTCCTGGAGCGTGGCGGCCTTGGCGTCCTCACTGATCTGGCGATCGTTGGAATCGATCATGATGGTCAACTGATCCATCACCTTGCGATAGGTCTGCTGCAAGTCCCCCAACAGCAGCGTGCGACCGTTCTCCAGGTCACCCGCCGCCATCAGCGCCACGTACTGCTGCACCATGGCCTGGTAGACCGGCCAGTCGCGCGCCATCTGGTCACCGGCCAGGCGCTCGTCCTCAGCCAGGTTGCCCTTGCGGTAATCGGCGAACGCCTTTTCGCTGGCCAGCTGGTTGGCTTTCATCGACGCGAGAAACTCATCCTTCATGCTCTGCGGGGCATTGCCTGCCGTCGCCACGTACAGCCGGTACATGTCGCGGGTCTGGCCGACTGCCTTGGTCTTGGTCTGCGAGGTATTGGCAACCGAAACCAGGTTGTTGTTGAACACCGCCTGCAGGCGGGCCGACAGCGCGGAAACGCCACTGACGCCCAGCATGCCCACGGCAAGCGTAATCAGGGCGCAGACGAAAAACGAAGTGATCAGTTTGGTCGAGAGTTTTGCGTTATTGAGCCAGTTCATCGGTGGTCCTCATGGGTGCTGATCGAGCAGCCCCGTTATGTATTTCCCCGCCCGCGTAACGCCAGGTAAAGGGCCTGTGTACGTATTCCATGGCCGATTGGCTCGCCTGGCGACAGGACACTGTCGACACGTTGCTTGATCGGTTTTTTGCCTTAGTCGTCGTACAACACTACAAATTTTGACCTACATCTCAGTAAAGCTTCGAACGTCACGAAGGACATTATCTTGCTCAATACGTGGGGCTTGCCTAGGTCTAAAAAGCTAAATAACCGCCTAAACGCCCGTTCTAGACACTCTCAACAGAAATAAATAAATACTGGCTCTTCGCCATATTTATTGAGAAATGTTACAGCATGTGAAATATTGATCGCAATATACGACATCGTATAACTGACGCCGATATCTTGACGAACTGCACAACGTGGATGCGTCGAAAGCCAAACGTGAGGAGTGATACATGCATCCGCAAAGGAGGGGCCAGCCATTGTCCGGCCCGCGCCGGGCAACGCCCGTAAGGCATAGGTTTGCAGGGTGCCTGGCCCTCTTGACAATAAGCCTGGCGGCCCATGGCGAGGCGCTCGACGCCAGTGCCTCGCCAGGTAAACGACTGGCAGTGGCTGCCGACTGCGTGGCCTGTCACAGCACCACGGGCGGCAAGCCTTTCGCGGGCGGTTACCCACTCGCCTCGCCGATGGGCGTCATCTACTCGACCAACATCACCCCTTCCAAGACCGCCGGTATCGGCCATTACAGCCAGGCAGACTTCGCCCGCGCGGTGCGTGACGGCGTGACGCCGGACGGCACCCACCTGTACCCGGCGATGCCGTACACCTCCTATGCGCAGATGACTGACAGCGACGTCGCCGCGCTGTACCAGTACTTCATGCAGGAAGTCACGCCGGTGGACACGCCCAGTCCCAAGACCGAGCTCGCCTTCCCCTTCAATATCCGCGCCTCGATGCTCGGCTGGAACGCGCTGTTCCATAGCTCGAAACGCTTCGAGGCGGACCCAGGCAAGTCCGAGCAGGTCAATCGCGGCGACTATCTGGTCAACGCCCTGGGTCACTGCGACACCTGCCATACCCCGCGCAATCTGCTGATGGGTGCCAAGAACGACAAGGCGCTTTCCGGCGGTTCGCTGGGCGCCTGGTACGCCCCGAATATCACTTCGGACAAGACCAGCGGGATTGGTGCCTGGTCGAGTGACGAGCTGGTTGCCTACCTGCGCAGCGGCCATGTCGAGGGCAAGGCACAAGCCGCCGGACCGATGGCCGAAGCGGTTGAAAACAGCCTGCAGTACCTCGACGAAAACGACCTCAAGGCCATCGCCGCCTACTTGCTGCAAACGCCTGCGGTAGCCAATGGTGAACGCCAGGCCCGCCATACCTTCGGCCAGGCGTCAGACGATGAACTCAGCCTGCGCGGCGGCAAACCGCAGGACAATCCGGGCTGGCACATCTTCAGCGGCACTTGTGCCAATTGCCACCAAGCCAATGGCCAGGGCACCCGGGAATACCCTTCACTGTTCCACAACACCACCACCAGCCACCGCGACAACCTGATCGCGACCATCGTCTACGGCGTGCACCGGGAGGTCGACGGCGTTGCCATCGATATGCCGGGGTTCGGTCCGGATGCGCTGTTCACCGATCGCCTCGACGACCAGCAGATCGCTGATGTCACCAACTACGTGCTGTCGCGCTATGGCAACGCCGAACTGAGCGCCACCGCAGCCGATGTGGCGCAGGTGCGTGCAGGCGGGGCCAAAGCGCCCATCGCCGTGCTGGCCCAGTTCGGTCCACCGACCCTGATTGCGCTGGTTCTGCTGGCGCTTTATTGGCTCCGGGCACGTCGCCGGCGACAGGAGGCCTGAGCAATGGAGACTTCGATGACTGACAATCACCTGCCCGTTTCATCTGCGCCCACCGACCGGTTATCGCGCCGCAGCCTGCTGCGCGGCTCGGTCACCCTGGGCCTGGCCGCCCTGGTCGGCGGCCTCGGTCCCTGGCAATCGGTGCTGGCCATGGCCGAGGGCGACCAGGACTTCCTCGTCGTGTCGCAATTTCTGGTCAGCCGCCCGGTCAATCCGGTCCTGGCGGCGCGCTATTACCGCGCGCTGAGCCGGCGCGCGCCGAATTTCAGCGGCAACGTTGCAGCCCTCAAGCAACTGATCGATGGGCAAGGCTTCAAGCATGTCGATGGATACCTGGCACAGGCCAATCCGGATCCTTCGCTGAAGGCGACCGCGACCAGCATCATTTCGGCCTGGTACCTGGGCATCGTCGGCGAGCTCGCCGACAGCGAACTGATCAGCTACCGCGAAGCGCTGATGTATCGACCGACCCACGGCACTCTCATCATCCCAACCTACGGTGGCGGCCCCGATTCGTGGGGCGCCAAGCCAGCCGATACCCAGGACTTCAAACTATGAGCAGCGTTGTCTACGACGCCGATGTGGTCGTCATCGGCTCCGGCGTGATGGGCGGCTTGATCGCCACCGGCCTGGCCAAGGCCAATAAATCCGTGATCGTCCTGGAAGCAGGCCCGCGGGTGAACCGCCGCGATATCGTCGAGACCTTCCGCAATGCGCCGGTCAAGCTGTCGTTGGCCAACGCCAAGCTACAAGGCGCAGGTTCGCCCTACCCGAGCCTGCCCCATGCGCCCTCCACCTACGGCGACTACCTGCAACAAATCGGCCCGGTGAAGTACAACACCTCTTATCTGCGCGTGGTCGGCGGCACCACCTGGCATTTCGGTTCATCGCTATGGCGCATGTTGCCCAACGATTTTCGTCTCCATTCCCTTTACGGGCGCGGGCGCGACTGGCCGATCAGCTACGACGAATTGGAGCCCTTCTATGCCCGTGCCGAGACCGAGCTTGGGGTGTCTGGCGTCGACGGCCAGGATGAAAGCGGCCAGGGCGGCGGGGCCTATCCGCCGCGCTCGATCCCTTATCCGATGGAAGGCCTGAAGCCGAGCTACATGTTCAAGCGCCTCTCGACCCTCTTGAGCAAAGGCGGCTACAACCCGATCCTCGAACCCAATGGCCGGGCCACCCGCCCGTATGGCAAACGCCCACCGTGCGCGGGTAACAACAACTGCAATCCGGTGTGCCCGATTGCGGCCAAGTACGACGGATCGATGCACATCGACGAAGCCGAGCGCCACGGCGCCAAGGTCTTGGACAACTCGGTGGTGTACCGGATCGAAGCCGGCGACGATGGCAGGATCACTGCAATCTGGTACATGCGTCCGGATAAGAGCCAGCATCGCCTGACCGCCCGCGCCTTCGTACTGGCGGCCTATGGCATCGAATCACCGAAGCTGTTGTTGATGTCCACGTCCGAGAAGTACCCCAACGGCATCGCCAACTCGTCCGATCAGGTCGGGCGCAACCTGATGGACCACACCGGCGTCAGCATGAACGTGATGACCAAGGAAGACATGTGGCCCGGCGAGGGGCCGACCCAATTGCTGGTATACCTCAACAGCCGCGACGGGGCGTTTCGCAAGGACTATCCGAGCTACAAGATCAAGGTCAGGAACACGGTGCCCACCTCACAGATCACCACCAACCTGATCGCCAAGGGCGTACTGGGCTCCAAGCTCGACGAACAGATCCGGTTGCAGTCGGCGCGCTCCTTGAACTGGGCGGTGGACTTCGAAACGTTGCCGCTGCCGGAAAACCGCGTCACGCCAAGCAAGACTCGCTTCGACGCCATCGGCCTGCCGGTTCCGGAAATCTATTACAGCGTTCCGGACTACTGGCATGCCGGCAAGGAGAAAGCGCTGGACGACCTCAAGCAATTCGCCCATCTGCTGGACGCCGACATTGTCAGCACCGACGTCGGCTTCCAGAACCGCCAGCACATCATGGGCACTACCATCATGGGCGACGATCCGAAGAACTCGGTGGTCGATCGTGACTGCCGCAGTCACGACCATGCCAACCTGTTCATCGCCGGCACCAGCGTCATGCCGTCATCGTCCTGCGTGAACCCCACGCTGACAGGTGCGGCCCTGAGCATTAGGATTGCCGATCAATTGCTGAGGGAGGTGTAGTCGGGCTCGCTCAACCACTTGCCGCTCGTTGAGGCTGGTCTTGGCTGGAGGCGAGCGGCAACTCCAGGACAAACAGCGCGCCCTTGCCCGGGCCGGCGCTCTGCACAGTCAGGTCGCCGCCCATCTCGTGCGCAGCCAGGATACAACTGTGCAAGCCAAAGCCGTGCCCATCGGCCCGCGTGGTAAAACCATGCTCGAACAGCCTTGGAAGATTCTGCGCGGCAATGCCTTCGCCGTTGTCCTCGACCTCGACCCGTACGCGCTGATCGTCAACGACCTTCAGGCGCAGGGTAATCTGCGATGGCTGCCCGTCGCGTGCATCCAGTGCCTGCTTGGCGTTGTTGATCAGATTGACCAGGATCTGCAACACCTTGTGCTTATCCAGCGACATGACCGGCGTCTCGCTGAACTCCTTGACCAGCGTGATGTGATGGCGGACCAGAGCCACGTCGCAGATGCGCACGACATCCTCGACCAACTCGCGTAGCGAGCCTGGCTCCAGCACGCTGGAGTTACCGGCGTAGGACTGCTGGGTGGCAACGATCTCCTTGATATGGTCGATTCGCCGGGTCAACTGCGCCAGCTCGGCGATCATGCTGTGCTGCTCGACGGCCAGGGCTTCGGCCAGCTTGCCGAGGTAGTCCGGCAGTGCGCGGCCTTTCGGATCGCTGCTGATGAAGTGCCCGAGGTCATCGGGATGTTCCTTCATCAGTTGAGCGACCTTGGCCACTCCCGGCCCCTTGGATGTATGGACTTTGTCGTACAGGACCTGGGCTGACACATTGACGCTGTTAAGCACATTGCCCACGTTGTGCAGCACATTGGTGGCGATCTCCGCCATGCCGGCCCGACGCGCCGTGGTCACCAATTCGGCCTGCGCCTCGCGCAACTCGTCGTTGACCCTGGCCAATTGCTGGGGGCTGGGAATCTTCAGCGCCGCAGGCACCAGCCGGACCAGCAGAATGGCGGTAATCACCGAGGCAATCGCGGTGATCACCTTAACCAGCGCCGACAGCCAGTAGTAGGGTTGCCAGATGGTCAGGATCTCCATCACATGACTGGTCCCGCAGGCCAGGATAAAGACGCCGAAGGCCGCCAGCATCCAGTCGAACGGGACATCCTTGCGCTTGTGGATGAAGTAGATGAGCGTAAAGGGAATGGTGATGTAGGAAAGGGTGATCAGGCCATCGGCGATCACATTGGTCCAGAGCAGATCCGGACGCCACATATAGCAATGCCCATGGGGCATGAAGCGATTGTCGGTCAACAGCGCCAGCAGATCGTTCATGGCTGCGTCCTCCTTGTGCCGTTGAACCACACCGTTGAACTGCCCGATGCCTGTTGGAACAAAAAGCAGTCTAGCAGAGGCCCGGCAACTCATTCCGGGCGGTGGCAGCAGAAAAATCGTCGGCCGCAGCCGCAACATCCGGCCAAGATTTCTCTTTCAAATGCTGAGTCGCCGGGCGCCGCGCCGACTAACCTTCATAGGCCGCAGGATGCGGCTCCCAGTCATAAATCAAGGAACGATTCATGTCGCTCGCCATTGTCCACAGCCGCGCCCAGGTGGGGGTGGAGGCCCCTGCCGTCACTGTCGAAGTCCACTTGGCCAACGGCTTGCCATCGCTGACGATGGTTGGCCTGCCGGAGGCCGCAGTGAAGGAAAGCAAGGACCGGGTGCGCAGTGCGATCATCAACTCGGGGCTGAGCTTCCCGGCGCGGCGCATCACGCTGAACCTGGCGCCAGCCGATCTGCCCAAGGACGGCGGGCGGTTCGACCTGGCGATTGCCCTGGGCATCCTGTCGGCCAGCGTACAGGTGCCAACCCTGACGCTGGACGACGTCGAGTGCCTTGGAGAACTGGCGTTATCCGGTGCGGTGCGGCCGGTACGCGGGGTACTGCCGGCGGCTCTGGCGGCTCGCAAGGCCGGACGCACGCTGGTGGTGCCACGGGCCAATGCCGAGGAAGCCTGCCTGGCGTCTGGCCTGAAAGTGATCGCCGTGGATCATCTGCTCGAAGCCGTGGCGCACTTCAACGGGCATACGCCGGTCGAGCCTTTTGTTTCCAACGGACTGCTTTCGGCCAGCAAGCCCTACCCCGACCTGAATGAAGTGCAAGGCCAGGCCGGGGCCAAGCGTGCCTTGCTGATTGCCGCAGCAGGCGCACACAACCTGTTATTCAGCGGGCCGCCGGGCATCGGCAAGACCCTGCTGGCGAGTCGTCTGCCAGGGCTGCTGCCGCCCCTGGCCGAGAGCGAGGCCCTTGAGGTCGCGGCGATTCAGTCGGTTGCCAGTTGCGTGCCGTTGAGCCATTGGCCGCAGCGGCCGTTTCGCCAGCCCCATCACTCGGCTTCCGGCCCGGCGCTGGTGGGCGGCGGGTCGAAGCCGCAACCCGGGGAAATCACCCTCGCCCATCATGGCGTGCTGTTTCTCGATGAGCTGCCGGAGTTCGACCGCAAGGTCCTGGAAGTCTTGAGAGAACCGCTGGAGTCAGGGCACATCGTGGTCTCCCGCGCCCGTGATCGAGTGCGCTTCCCGGCACGCTTCCAATTGGTGGCGGCGATGAACCCTTGCCCCTGTGGATACCTTGGCGAACCCAGCGGTCGTTGTTCCTGCACGCCGGACATGGTGCAACGCTACCGCAACAAGTTGTCCGGCCCTTTGCTGGACCGCATTGACCTGCACCTGACCGTCGCCAGGGAAGCCACGGCGCTGAACCCCAAGGGCGACTGCGCAGAAGATACGGCCACAGTGGCCGCACAGGTGGCCGAGGCCCGCGAGCGTCAACAACGACGCCAGGGCTGCGCCAATGCCTTCCTGGATCTGCCGGGCCTGCGCCGGCATTGCTCGTTATCCACAACCGACGAAACCTGGCTGGAAACCGCCTGCGAACGGCTGACCCTGTCGCTGCGTGCCGCCCACCGCCTGCTCAAGGTCGCCCGAACGTTGGCGGACCTGGAACAAGCGGCAGGCATCCGCCGCGAGCATCTGGCCGAAGCGTTGCAATATCGGCCGGCTACGCCATGAACTGCATCACGGCTTGGTCAGGTCCACCAGCGGCGTATCGCGCACTTCGGTTTTCTGGCCGTTCTGGATGGCCTCGATGCGTGACAGTGCCTTATCCACGGCGCCCTTGTCCACCAGCAGGCTGTAGTGGATCTGGAACTGCTTGTGTTCTTTCGGGCCGATGGTAGGTACCAGGCCCAGCGGCCGTTGGTAACGGCGGTTATAGGAGAAGCTGGTGCCTGGCTCCAGCCCGGTGACGTAGCCCTGGCCCTGGGTATCGGTGTTTTTCCACAGAGAGAACACCGGCAGCGTACTGGTGTTGAAGCCCACCGACACGCCGAGGCTACCGGCTTTGTTGTGCAGCACGGTCAGCGTGTCACCCTTGGCGTCGGCATACGGCACGACGTTGTAGACCGTTTCGTCGTAATCCTTGGTGGGGGCCCGGTAGGTTTGCCAATCCGCCAGGTCGCCCTTGGCCTTGTCGTTGAACGGCGAGACCTGCTTCACCGGTGCGGCGAAACGAGCGCCCTGCTCCAGAAACGGCGTACTGAAATTACTGTGGTAGAGGGCCTGGTACTCTTTCGGGTAATCGCCATTGTTGGTCAGCGTATCGTTGAGGGCGAATGTCACGCTGCCGGGTTCGGTGACCAATTCGGTCTGCACCGAGAAATCGACCTTCTTGAATGCCTGCTCCTTCAACTCGCCCCGCAGGGTAATTGCATAGGGCGGCTTTTCATCGATGTGCAGGGTGACCTTGTTGGCCGGAATATTCGCCGCGCGACCGTGCAGGGTCAGCAGCTCGCCATTATCCATGCCGGGATGGCCGACCCATTCGTAGCCACAACGCGTCACCAGTTCGTTGAACCCTTCGAGCCAGCCCAGGCCACCGCGGCCGTTGAGTTCGATGAAGGCCGGATTGACCACTTCCTTGACCGGCGAATCCCAGCCCATGCGCACGCTGCCGACCGAGGCCTGCAACACATTCATGCCACGGGTCGGGACCACGGAAAGCTTGAGGGTGCCGTTGTCGATGTCGACGATGCTGACGCCTTCCTGCCGGCCACCGTGCAGGGTGCGCATCGTCACGGAAAACGGTTTGTCGGTCTTCACGCCCAACTGCTGGCTGGTGATTTGCCACGGTTGCGCGGCCTTGTCGGTGTCGAGCAGGACGTAATCCCAGGCCATGGCATGGGAGGCAGCGCCCAGGGCGCCGAGGGTCACGAGGAGTTTGAACGGGGTCATGGTCATGGCCTTTTCTTGGAGTTGTGCGGATTTTATAGACTTGAAGAAACGTTTCAGCAAGCCTAAAAACGGCAAATTCCAGAAAATCCAATTTTAAAAGCGGGGGAGTTGTGGAGGCGAGCTTGCTCGCGATGGCGGTGGGTCAATCGGCGGGTAGGTCGATTGTGCCGACGTCTTCGCGGGCAAGCCCGCTCCCACAGGGATATCGGGCGTTCGCAGGTTCGAGGTTCACACAGACCCACTGTGGGAGCGGGCTTGCTCCGGGCGGCGATCCGACGAAAGCGGTAGGTCAGGCAGAGGAGATATGGACAATGACGCCGTCTCATCCGCACAAAGACTCACCCCTTGACGGAGGTGAGCCCATGCGCGACGGCTACTGCCGGCTCAGCGGAACCGGTCAACCTCTTGGCGCAGGTCCCGGGCCAGTTTTTCCAGTTCCTTGGCGGTCAGCGCCAGGTCGGAGACGACCTGGCGCTGCTCGCTGTTAGCCAGGGCGATGCTCTGCAAGTTGCTGCTGAGCAGGGTCGCGGTGCTGCTTTGTTCCTGGGTGGCGGTGGTGATCGCGGCGAATTGCTGGCCGGCCGAGCGGCTCTGTTCGTCAATGCGCGCCAGGGCCGAGGCCACGTTGGCGTTGCGCGACAGGCCTTCCTGCATCAGCAGGTTGCCTTGCTCCATGGTACTGATGGCGTTGCCGGTTTCCTGCTGGATGCTGTTGATCATCCCGGAAATCTCGTCCGTGGCCTGACGGGTACGGGAAGCCAGGCTGCGCACTTCATCCGCGACGACCGCAAACCCACGGCCCTGCTCACCGGCACGGGCGGCTTCGATCGCCGCGTTCAGGGCCAGCAGGTTGGTTTGCTCGGCGATGGAGGTGATGACGCCAACGATGCCGCCGATTTCCTGGGAACGCTGGCCCAAGGTGTTGATGACCGTGGCGGTGCTGTTCAAGGCGCCAGCAATCTGTTCCAGGGACGAGGACGCTTCATCCATCGAGGTCCGGCCGATCCGCGTCTGCTGGGCGTTTTCCTGGGCCAGGCGCTCGGTGTTGCCCATGTTGTCGGCAATGTTCAACGAGGTCGCGCTGAACTCTTCCACCGCGCCGGCCATGCTGGTGATTTCGCCCGACTGCTGCTCCATCCCTTCATACGCACCGCTGGACAACCCGGCCAGGGTCTGGGCACGGCTGTTGACCTCTTGGGAGGCCTTGCGGATATGCTCGACCATGGTCGACAGGGCCTGGCTCATCTGGTTGAAGGCGCGGGACAACTGACCGATTTCGTCATGGCTCGACACGTTCAAGCGCACGCTCAAGTCGCCGGCACCCAAGGCTTCGGCCTGGCGCACCAGATCGCCCAACGGGGCGAGCTTGCTGCGCAGCAGCCACATGGCGGCGCCGACCGCCAACAGCATCGCCAGCAGGCTGCCGATTGCCAGTTGAGTACCGACACTCCAGGTCACTTCGCGAATCTCGGCCTTGGGCATGCTCGCCACCACCGCCCACGGACCGCCCTCGAACGGTACCGCGACGCTGTAGAAGTCCTCGGCGGTATCGCTCCAGAACGCGCCCTTGCCGGGCGTTTTCACCAGGCCAACGACGGTCGTGACCGCCGAATCAAGCGCCTGGACGCCAGCCGGCGGCACCAGCCATTTGTTCTGCTCATCCAACAACGCCAGCGAACCGGTCTTGCCGATACGGAAGCGCTTGAGGTTTTCGAACTGCGCGTTTTGCGCGTCGGTGTAGTCGAATCCCACATACAGCGCGGCGATGATCTTGCCGCTGCTGTCGGTCACCGGGCTGTATTGAGTCATGTAGTAGCGGCCGAACAGCAAGACGCGGCCGATATAACTTTGCCCGCTGGTCAAACGGGCATAAGCCGGGCTGGCATGGTCCAGCACCGTACCAATGGCGCGTGAACCATCCTGCTTGGCCACCGAGGTGCTGACCCGAATGAAGTCATCGCCGCTGCGCACGAAGATCGTGGCGGTGCCAGCCGTCATCTGCTTGAACTCATCAACTTCCTTGAAGTTGTTGTTCAGCACTTCGCCGCCCAGGTTCAAGCCTGGGGTCTGTACGCCTGCCACCGCCACCGGCTGGTCCGGATGCACACTCAGCCCTGCGCTGAAACGCTTTTCGAACAGGCCAGCCAAGCGCTGGGTGCTCTCGCGCAAGGTGCCGTGGAAGGTATTGAGCTGGTCGGCCATCAGACGCGCTTCGCTGGCCAGATGCTCCTCACGGGTGGCGAGGTTGGCGGCGTCCAGCGAACGCAAGGCGAAGACGGTACTGCCGGAAATCACGATCGCCAGTATCACAGCGAGGGCGAGGCCCAGCTGTGAGGCGATCCGGGCACGGGGTTGAGACATGACGGCTCCTGGCCGAGACACCGGATCATCCTGATCACGTCGCACGCTCGGCATTTTATTCAAGGTAAGGTATGTGTTTGCCCTTTCTGAACGAGGGTTCCATGTTCACGGATTCGGCAGCGAAGCCAAATACTTGAGCGGCCCGGGAGCAATAATACCAAGTGGCTATCACGAGCCCCGCAACGATTCAGCCAAGCCGTTGCACGGCTGGCAGTTGCATGGCCTTGACCTCACCTTGAAGAAAGTCACTGAGCCGGCGCAAACGTTCGCCTCCCGGCCGGGTCTTCGGCCAGACCAGGTAATAGTGCTCGCCGCTGGCTACCGCCGTCGGCCACGGCAGGCTCAGGCGTCCCTGGGCCACGTCCTCGGCCACCATCAGCAGGTCGCCCATGGAAACGCCATAGCCGCGCGCCGCCGCGATCATCCCCAGCTCCAGCGTATCGAATACCTGCCCGCCCTTTAGCGAGACCTGGTCAGACAAGCCCATGCGCTCCAGCCAGCTGCGCCAGTCGCGGCGGTCCGGCGTCGGGTGCAACAGCTCGGCGCTGACGAGCCGCTCGACGGTCCAGGGCTGGTCGTTCAACAGGTTCGGCGCACCCACCGGAATCAGCTCCTCGGGGAACAGGAAACTGGCTTCCCAATCCGCCGGGAAATGCCCGTTGCCCAGCAACACGGCACAATCGAAGGGTTCGGTGTTGAAATCCACCGAATCGACGTCCATCCAGGCGCTGGTCAGTTGCACTTCGTTGCCAGGCTGCAAATGCCGGAAACGACTCAGCCGCGCCAGCAACCAACGCATGGTCAGGGTCGAGGGGGCTTTCATGCGCAAGATGCCATCCTCGCCGTGCAAGGTATGACAGGCGCGCTCAAGGGCCATGAAGCCATCACGCACGCCCGGCAACAGCAAGCGCGCCGCCTCGGTCAGTTGCAGGTTGCGCCCGCTGCGAACAAACAAGCGGCAGGCGAAGTGCTCTTCCAGTGTACGAATGTGCCGGCTCACCGCACTCTGGGTAATCGACAACTCTTCGGCCGCCCGGGTGAACGAGCTGCACCGCGCCGCTGCTTCGAATGCCCGCAGCGCATAAAGAGGAGGTAAACGACGAGGCATCGGGAAAGCTCCTATAGCACTTGGCGAACCCTACCAGAAACTTCAGCCGCATGAGTTTTAATCATGCCAGCGATCTTTTTTATCCTTTTGTGCAAACCGTCGCGAGCGCCGAGAATCGACGCTTTACTGCCTCGTACAGACATGGAGTGTGATGATCATGCGGCATCCGGCGCGTACCGAACTCTGGGCCATCCTGCGGCTGGCGGGGCCGTTGATTGCCTCGCAGTTGGCGCACATGCTGATGGTGCTCACCGACACCGTGATGATGGCGCGCCTGAGCCCCGAGGCCCTCGCCGGCGGTGGGCTTGGTGCGGCCACCTATTCGTTTGTGTCGATTTTCTGCATCGGCGTGATCGCCGCCGTGGGAACGCTGGTGGCGATCCGTCAGGGCGCCGGCGACGTTGAAGGCGCGACCCGCCTGACCCAGGCCGGGCTCTGGCTGGCATGGCTGATGGCATTGGTGGCCGGGTTATTGATGTGGAACCTCAAGCCTGTGTTGCTGCTGTTCGGCCAGACCGAAACCAACGTGCTGTCCGCCGGGCAGTTCCTGCTGGCGTTGCCCTTCGCCCTGCCCGGCTACCTGAGCTTCATGGCCCTGCGCGGATTCACCAGCGCCATCGGCCGGGCTACGCCGGTCATGGTCATCAGCCTCGGCGGCACCGTGGCCAACTTCCTGCTCAACTATGCGCTCATCACCGGCATGTTCGGCCTGCCGAAGCTCGGTTTGATGGGCATCGGCCTGGTCACGGCCATCGTTGCCAATTGCATGGCCCTGGCGCTGGCCTGGCATATCCATCGGCACCCGGCCTACCGGGCTTATCCGCTGCTTGCGGGCCTGTCGCGGCCCAATCGCCAGTACCTCAAGGAACTCTGGCGCCTGGGCCTGCCGATTGGCGGCACGTACGCGGTAGAGGTCGGGCTGTTCGCGTTCGCCGCGCTGTGCATGGGCACCATGGGCAGCACACCGTTGGCCGCGCATCAGATCGCCCTGCAAATCGTCTCGGTGGCGTTCATGGTCCCGGCGGGGATGTCCTACGCGATCACCATGCGCATCGGCCAGCACTACGGGGCCGGGCAATTGTTGATGGCACGCCTGGCCGGCCGGGTCGGGATCGGCTTTGGCGCGGCGGCGATGCTGGGGTTTGCCATGGTGTTCTGGCTGCTGCCCAACCAGCTGGTCGGTCTGTTCCTGGACCACAACGATCCGGCTTTCCGTGAAGTGATCAACCTGGCGGTCAGCCTGCTGGCCGTGGCGGCGTGGTTCGAACTGTTCGACGGCACGCAGACCATCGCCATGGGGTGTATCCGCGGGCTCAAGGATGCCAAGACCACCTTCCTCGTCGGCCTGGGTTGCTACTGGCTGATCGGCGCGCCGTCGGCGTGGTGGATGGCGTTCCACCTGGGCTGGGGGCCGACCGGCGTCTGGTGGGGCCTGGCCCTGGGGCTGGCCTTCGCCGCCGTGAGCCTGACGCTGGCGTTTGAATGGAAGATGAAGCGGATGATCAGGCGCGAGTCTGGGCAGCAGGGTTTTGAGATCATCCAGGCTGAATGATTACCCCCTGTGGGAGCGGGCTTGCTCGCGAAGACGGCGTGTCAGCCAGAGACTTATCGACTGACCCACCGCATTCGCGAGCAAGCCCGCTCCCACAGAGGCATGCGTCAGACCACGCCCCCTTGCGCAGATTCACCATCCTCCACCAGATACTCAACCAGCTCAGGCAATGGCAACGGCTTGCTGATCAGGAAGCCCTGTACCTGGTCGCAACCGAATCCGCGTAGCAGTTCCAACTGCTCCCGAGTCTCCACGCCTTCGGCCACCACTTCCAGGTTGAGGTTGTGGGCCAGGTTGATCATGGCGTGCACCAGCTTGCGGTTCTCTTCCCGTTGCTCCATGCCGCCGACGAAGCTCTTGTCGATCTTGAGCAAGGCAATCGGCAGGCTGTTGAGGTGCACGAACGAGGAGAAACCGGTGCCGAAGTCGTCCAGGGAGAAGCGCACGCCCAGTCGCCCCAGCGCATCCATGGTCTGCTTGACCAGTTCGCTGCGACGCATCACGGCGGTTTCAGTCAGTTCGAATTCCAGCCATTGCGCCTCGACCCCGCGCTCGGCGATCAGCCGGCTCAGGGTCGACAGCAACTGGCTGTCCTGGAACTGCCGGAACGACAGGTTGACCGCCATGTGCAACGGCGCCAGCCCGCGCTCGCGCAGGGCCTGCATGTCCCGCAGGGCCCGGGAAATCACCCAGTAGCCCAGCGGCACGATCAGGCCGCTCTGCTCGGCCAGCGGGACGAACTCGCTTGGCGGCAGCAAGCCTCGCTCGCCATGGCGCCAGCGCACCAGGGCTTCGAGACCGACGATCTGACCGCCGTCGAGGCTCAGCCGGGGCTGGTAGTGCAATTCCAGCTCGTCACGGCGCAATGCCCGGCGCAGCTCGGTTTCAAGGTCGGCGAGGCTGCGGGCATTGCGGTTGATGCGCTCATTGAAGATATGGAAGGTACAGCCTTGTGTGCTCTTGGCCTGCTGCATGGCGATGTGCGCGTGCCACATCAGCGGATCGGGGCCGGCCTGGGCGCGAGCGTGGGCCACGCCCAGGCTGCAACCGATCAGCAGGCTTTCGCCGTCGACCCAATAGGGTTCGGCCATGGCCTCGATGATTCGCTCGGCCATCCATTCGGCCCGCTGCGGCGCACGGCGGGTATCGATCAGCAAGGCGAATTCATCGCTGCCCAGGCGCGCCAATTGGTCGCCTGCCTCGAGCGAGCCCTTGAGCCGCGACACCACCTGCAGGATCAGGCGATCGCCAGCCTGATGACCAAGGGCATCATTGGCGTGGCGAAAGTTGTCCAGGTCCAGGTGACCCAGGGCCAGGCCCCGGCCATCGTTTTCCGCCAGGCGCGCCGCCAGCAGGGTCTGGAAACCCTGGCGATTGGCGATGCCGGTCAACGGGTCCTGTTCGGCGAGGCGCTGCAAGGTATTTTCCAGCACGCCGCGCTCGCGCACATGGCGCAGGCAGCGGCGCAGGGTCGCACTGTCGAGTACATCACGCACCAGCCAGTCGCTGACGCCGTCGGGGGCGGTAGCCGGCTCGTGCTCCAGCAAGAGGACAGTCGGCAAGCGGCAACGGCCCGGCGCCGGCTGCAACGGCGCAATTGTCAGCAATATCGCGTTGCGATTGTCTTCGAACAGGCTGCTGACCGATTCCCAGGTCGGGGCGCTGATCAACACGAACGAGGGCCCCAAGGGCGCCAGGCACTCGCGCAGAGCCGCTGCCCACTCAGGCGTTTCGGCCAATAACAGCAAACGCAAGGGTTCGACAGGCGTTGACAAGCTGACTCCCTAGACTCTGCAAGGTGGTTGGCGCGGGGCATTATGACTTGCCGAGGGGCAATGACCAACGCCAATGGTTCTCAAACACGCCGGTTCAAGCTTTTTTTAAACACTTGAAGTCGTACGTTAGACGCAAATTCGCCCCACATCCTGCGTGAAAGTCGCAAAAGCGGCAAATGACAATGCTGTGGACGTCACAAGTCGGATAGCGCAGCACAACCCCACAAGCCTGTTAAAATGCCGGCCCATTTTGCAAACGACTCCCTGAACCTGTCATGTCCCGACTCAATCCCCGGCAGCAAGAAGCCGTGAACTATGTCGGCGGCCCTCTTTTGGTGCTCGCCGGTGCAGGCTCCGGCAAGACCAGCGTGATCACCCGCAAGATTGCGCACCTGATCCAGAACTGCGGGATCCGCGCCCAGTACATCGTCGCCATGACCTTCACCAACAAGGCCGCCCGGGAGATGAAAGAGCGGGTCGGTGGCCTGCTGCGCGCCGGCGAGGGCCGTGGCCTGACGGTCTGCACCTTCCACAACCTGGGCCTGAACATCATTCGCAAGGAACATGCGCGACTGGGCTACAAACCGGGCTTCTCGATTTTCGACGAGACCGACGTCAAGGCCCTGATGACCGACATCATGCAGAAGGAGTACTCGGGCGACGACGGTGTGGATGAGATCAAGAACATGATCGGCGCCTGGAAAAACGACCTGGTGCTGCCACCCGAGGCCCTGGAAAACGCCCGTAACCCCAAGGAACAGACCGCCGCCATCGTCTACGCCCACTACCAGCGCACGCTCAAGGCGTTCAACGCGGTGGACTTCGACGACCTGATCCTGTTGCCGGTCAAGCTGTTCCAGGACCACGCCGACATTCTCGAAAAATGGCAGAACAAGGTCCGCTACCTGCTGGTGGACGAATACCAGGACACCAACGCCAGCCAGTACCTGTTGGTGAAGCTTTTGATCGGCAAGCGCAACCAGTTCACCGTGGTGGGCGACGACGACCAGTCGATCTACGCCTGGCGCGGCGCGCGGCCGGAAAACCTGATGCTGCTCAAGGACGACTACCCGTCGCTCAAAGTGGTGATGCTGGAGCAGAACTACCGCTCCACCAGCCGGATCCTGCGCTGCGCCAACGTGCTGATTTCCAACAACCCCCACGAATTCGAAAAACAGCTGTGGAGCGAAATGGGCCACGGCGACGAAATCCGGGTGATCCGCTGCCGCAACGAAGACGCCGAGGCCGAGCGCGTGGCCATGGAAATCCTCAGCCTGCACCTGCGCACTGACCGACCCTACAGCGACTTTGCGATCCTTTATCGCGGCAACTACCAGGCCAAGCTGATCGAGCTGAAGTTGCAGCATCACCAGGTCCCGTATCGGCTTTCGGGGGGCAACAGCTTTTTCGGGCGCCAGGAAGTGAAGGACCTGATGGCCTACTTCCGCCTGATCGTGAACCCGGACGACGACAACGCCTTCCTGCGGGTGATCAACGTCCCACGTCGGGAAATCGGTTCGACAACCCTGGAAAAGCTCGGCAACTACGCCACCGAACGCAAGATCTCGATGTACGCCGCAACCGACGAGATCGGCCTGGGCGAACACCTGGACAGCCGCTTCACCGACCGACTGGCGCGCTTCAAGCGCTTCATGGACAAAGTCCGCGAGCAATGCGCCGGCGAAGACCCGATCTCGGCGCTGCGCAGCATGGTCATGGACATTGACTACGAGAACTGGCTGCGTACCAACAGCTCCAGCGACAAGGCCGCCGATTACCGCATGAGCAACGTCTGGTTTTTGATCGAGGCGTTGAAAAACACCCTGGAGAAAGACGAAGACGGCGACATGACCGTCGAGGACGCCATCGGCAAGCTCGTGCTACGGGACATGCTCGAACGCCAGCAGGAAGAGGAAGACGGCGCAGAAGGCGTACAGATGATGACCCTGCACGCCTCCAAAGGCCTGGAGTTTCCCTACGTGTTCATCATGGGCATGGAAGAGGAAATCCTGCCGCACCGTTCCAGCATCGAGGCCGACACCATCGAAGAGGAGCGGCGCCTGGCCTATGTAGGCATTACCCGGGCCCGGCAGACGCTGGCGTTCACCTTCGCCGCCAAGCGCAAGCAGTACGGTGAAGTGATCGACTGCGCCCCGAGCCGCTTCCTCGACGAACTGCCGCCGGACGACCTGGCCTGGGAAGGCAACGACGACACCCCGACCGAGGTCAAGGCCGTTCGCGGCAACAGTGCACTGGCTGATATACGCGCCATGTTGAAGCGCTAGAATCGACTACTTTTTTACTGACCCCAGGCGCCAATGGCGCCACCAGAGGAGGCTTCATGGAAGCCCTGCACCAGAAAATCCGCGACCTTGGTATCGTGCTTTCCGATCAGGTCCTGAAAGTCGACGCGTTCCTGAACCACCAGATCGACCCGCAATTGATGAAGCTGATCGGCGACGAATTCGCCGCGCTGTTCAAGGATTCGGGGATCACCAAGATCGTCACCATCGAAGCCTCGGGCATCGCCCCGGCGATCATGACCGGCCTGAACCTGGGCGTGCCGGTGATCTTCGCCCGCAAGCAGCAGTCCCTGACCCTGACCGAGAACCTGCTGTCGGCCACCGTCTATTCGTTCACCAAGAAGACCGAAAGCACCGTCGCCATCAGCCCCCGCCACCTGACCAGCAGCGACCGGGTGCTGATCATCGATGACTTCCTGGCAAACGGCAAAGCGTCCCAGGCATTGATTTCCATCATCAAGCAGGCCGGCGCCACCGTGGCCGGGCTGGGGATCGTGATCGAAAAATCCTTCCAGGGCGGCCGCGCGGAACTGGATGCCCAGGGCTATCGCGTCGAGTCCCTGGCGCGGGTGAAGTCGCTGGCGGGTGGGGTGGTCACTTTTATCGAATAATCCCCACCCCTGAACAAATGTGGGAGCGGGCTTGCTCGCGAAAGCGGTGTGTCAGTCAAAATATTTCTGGCTGATACAC
>NZ_JALJDX010000138.1 GCF_022952855.1 Pseudomonas sp. RGM2987
CCCCCCCCGCTCCCACAGAAGCTAGTGTTTCTGTCAGTTGCCCTTCGGATACCAGACCAACCGCTCCGCCGCCAAGTTGCTTTCCTGCACTTCGAAGCCCAGCGCCAGGTAGTGCTGGCGGGCGTGGGGATTGCTGGCCCAGACCACGGTTGCCACCGGGCAGCGGATCTGTTGCGCGGCTTTCTGCACGCCCTGCAACACGGTCCGGCCATAACCCTGACCACGAGCCTGGGGAATGAACGCCAGGTACAGCACGCGGATTTCATTCGGGCCAAAATCAGTGCTCAGCGCACCAATGGCGGTGCCGAGTTTTTCCACGACGTAGTGCATGGCATTGGGGTATTGCTCTCCCAGGCCTTGCTCCTGCACGTGGAGCTGCTGGGCAACCAGCTGCTGTACCTGCTCGGGCTCGCCGTCGACCCATTGCAGGTCCGGCCGCGCCGCTTGATAAAGACTTTGCAAAAACGGCCCATCGCTGACCCGTGATGGGCGCACTACCAATCCGTCTGCCGCCACTGCTTGCATGTTCGCTCCTAGAACCCGCTTTCCCTCACACCCAACGCCGCCAACCGGCGCCAGGCCGCTCCCAATACCGACTCGCCCTGCCCCTGCAACACCACCACGCCTCGCAACGGTTGCACCGGCGCCGACGGCTCGTCGATGGCGCTCAAGCGCACGCCATATTGCGCCTGCACAGGTTCAGCCCGTTGCTGCGAATCGCGCCGTACCGCAATCGGTCCGTGGTGGTCGGAGGTCAACGCTTGCTGCTCGACCCAGGCCACGCCGTTGGTGTCGACCTCATCCAGCCGCACGGTAATGGAGGGATGCATCGGATCGTCGGCGATGAACCGGCCCGTGGCGCCAGCACCGACCCGCCACAGTTCAGCTTCGGTCAGGTAGCCGCGCAAGCGGGAGTCGGTCTGCACCACTCGCGCCAGCGCTTGCTCGGGTGACAACCAGCGACCGGGCACCAGCTCCGGCAACAGGTCCCGCACCTGGCCGGCGTGGGGCGCGCGCAATAACAGGCGTTCGCGCTGGGCCATCAGGCCGCGGAATTCGGCCACCGCTTCGGCCAGTTGCTGTTCGACGATGCCGGCGTCGGCTGCGGTTTCGCTGCGCCCGGCCTGGCGGCGCATCTGCAGCTGCTGGATCTCGATTTCCCGACGCACGATGGACAGGCGCGAGGCCATGTCCGGCGACTCCAGTTCGATCAGCACATCACCCTGGGCCACGCTCTGGCCGTCGTGCACGTTGACCTGTTTGACCCGCGCCGCGACCGGCGCATACAACGCACTGGCACGACCGGCCTCCAGCATGGCCGGCACTTCCACGGCGCTGCGCCAGGGCAGCAACAACGCCAAAACCAAAGCCAGCAACACCAAGGCGCTGAAAAGCACCCGCGGAGCGTAGGCCTGCTCGCGGCGGCTCCACCACTGTCGCCATTCATTCACGATGGGCATAAAGATGAACCAGACCAATTCCACCATCATCAGAAAAATGCCCAGCACCTTGAAGAACAGGTGATAGACCGCCAAGGCAATCCCGAAGAACAACGCCGCACGCCACAACCACGAGCCGTATCCCCACAGCAGCAAACGGCGACGCATCTTCGGCGACCAGGGTTCCGGCGCCGCCACGCCATAGCCGAACAAGGCTTCGCGCAGGCGCCAGCGACACAGGGCAAACGCGCGGCCCTGAAGGTTATCCACCGCCCAGAAATCACTGAGCAAAAAATACCCGTCAAAGCGCATGAACGGGTTCAGGTTGATCACCAGGGTGGTGATCCAGGTGGCGCTGGCCAGCATGAACGCTGCCGTGCGCGCCGGCCCGTCGGGCAACAGCGACCAGGCCAGCAAGGCGATGCACGCCAGCAACAGCTCCGCCAGGACGCCACCGGCGCCGATCAGTAACCGGGCCCTGCGATCATTGACCCGCCAGGCGTCGCTGACGTCGGTGTAGAACATCGGCAGCAACACCATGAACGCCACGCCCATGCTTTGCACACGGCAACCGGCCCGCTTGGCCATGAAGGCATGGCCGAACTCATGGCATAGCTTGGCGAAGAACAACGCCACCCCGAACGCCAGCGCACCACCGAGGCTGAACAGATGTGGAAACGTCGCCACGAACCGCTGCCAATCGCGCGACACCAGGAAAATACCCAGGCCCAACGTCAGCGGCATGCCGTAGCGCAGGAGGGCCGGACCGAATCGCGCCAGCCAGGGCCAGGCGCGGTTGAGAAACCCATCCGGTCGCCACAGCGGAATGCGGAAAAACAGGTACTGATGCAGCAGCACCTGCCACAGGCTCTGGCGCTGGGCGGCCAGCTTGAACTGATAGCTATCACGCTGTTGTGGGTCCGTCGCGCTGATCAGGTCATGCCCGCGTAAAAAGCCCAGCAGCTGCTCCAGCGACTCGCCATTGAGCGGCAGGCCCGGCTCGCGATTGGCCGCGTGCAGCACTTGTTGCGGGTCGCCCAGCGACCAATGCCGCAACATGCGCATCGCCGCCGCGCCGAGTTTGAAATAGCGGCCGCGCACCGGGTCGGCCAGGGTCCATTGGGGCGAGCCGTCCGGGTCCGGGGCTGCCGGCGACAATTGCAGGTCCGCCCGCAAGCTCGGCAGGTTCATGCTACAAACCTACACTCTGGCGCAGGCCAGCCAGTGGCCGACGCAACAGGTACAGCGCCAGCGGGGCGCGGTCGCCGAAAATCTTCGCCGTGCCCCTCAAGCCAATGCGCGGCGCCGCCGCGTCGAAACGCGCATCGAGCCGATACGCCAGTTGTCCGGCGGCGGTAGGTTGCGCTTCATAGGCCGACCGTTCGAGCCGGGCCAGGTGGCGCTGCAACGGATCGCTGTCGAGAAACAACGCCACCTGTGCTCCCGGGGCCAGGGCAATTGCATCGCCCACCGCCAGCTCGATACGCAACTCGGCCTGGTTCGGATCGGCGATTTCCATCAGCCGCTCGCCGGTCTGCACCGGCTTGCCGAGCCAGCGCTCGGCGTCGGCGAACACCGCAATGCCGTCACGTTCGGCGCGTACTTCGCTGCGCTTGAGCAGCTCGATCGCGTAGTTGCGCTCGGCACGTTTCTGCTCGACGCGGGCGGCCAGCAGGTCAATCTTCGAACTGGATTCGGCATCGGCAAACGCACGCTGGGCGTTGGCCTTGAGCTCCGCCTCGGCCACCCCCAACGCACGTTCGGCGACATCGGCCTGGGCCTTGAGGCTGGTGCTTTCGAAGCGCAGCAACAGGTCGCCGTTCTTGACGCCCTGGTTGGGCTTGACCAGGAAATCGGCGATCACGCCGTCCAACGGCGCCGCCACCACCTGCCCACCCAACGGCACCACCTCGGCGGGGGCCAGCACCGACTGGCGCACCGGGATCAGCAACCCCAGCAACAGCACCGCCACCAGCGCGACCTGGCGCTTACGCGTCCAGCGCAGGCGCCACGGTTTGCGCGGTTGCAGCGCCAGCCAGGCGTGGCTGTAGGTGCCGCCCAATTGCGACAACAGCACTTGCTCAGGCGGGGTCCACGGCAGGTCACGGGCCAGCCACAAACCACCGAACACCTGGCCCTGATGATCGATCAACGGCAGCCAGAACACCTGCCCCGCCGACAGGCTCTGCCAATCCGAACGGATCGATTCGCTCACCCCCTCGGCGGCAATCACCCGGGCCTGGTTCAACTGCCCCTGCTTGAACAACTGCGCCACCGCCTGCTCGACAAACGCCACGAACGGCGCATTCGGCTCGATGACGCTGACGCCGGTCACCGCCTGGACCTTGCCGGCAATCAGCAGCGCGGCGTGACGGAAGCCGAACAGCGCCTGGCCGTCGTTGACCAGGCTGTAGTTCAACTGCGCCGGCGTACGGGCAGCCCGCGTCTGGCGTTCAAGGTCAAGGAAGCGGGCAAACACCTGCTCGGCGCTGCCCATCACCGGGGCGTTCACTTGGTCTCCGCGAAACGCGCCGTACCGCTCATGCCCGAGAGCAGGCCACTGGCATCCGGCACGCTCGCCACCAACAACAGGGTCTGGCTGCCCTCATCGATACGTGCGCCCAGGCGCTTGACCGTCGCTTGCAACGGCTTGCCGGTTTCATCGGGAATGAAGGTGAAGGGTTGGCCGGGCTTGAGCCTGTCCATCCAGCGCGACGGCACCAGCAGATGGATCTCCAGGGTGCGGTTGTCGACCACATCCAACAACGGCGCACCGGCCGCCACGCTTTCATAGCGCTGGACCTTGCGTGCGACCACCTGCCCATCGAACGGCGCGATCACGCTGCAACGCTTGACCTGCACCTGGTACACCTGGGACTGCGCCTGCGTCTCACTGAGCCGCGCTTCGGCCCGCGAAACTTCGAAGCGCCCGACGGACTTCAACTGCGCCAGTTGCCGGTTGTGCGCCAGCTCTTCACCGGCACCGCGACTGGCCGCCTGGGCTGCATTGAGCTGGGCTTGATACGCGGAGCAGTCGAACCGCGCCAGGGTATCGCCCTTCTTGAACGACTCGCCCTCACTGAACGGCAATTCGACGATACGCCCGGCCAACTCACTGGCCAGCACCGCCTGGTCCCGCGCCCGCAGCACCCCACGCGCTGCATTGCCGCCCGCCGCATTGGCCGTGGCGTTATTTTGCAGCAATGGATCGTCTGCCACAGGCGTTTGCGCCTGGACGCCGCACGTTACAAAGGTCAATCCCACAACCCAACTACTCAAACGCCGCATGACCGTTACTCCCTGACGGATGGGCGGAGTCTACGACAGCGGTGGGGAGCGTCAAGGGCATTGCCTTGGGAAGTGAGAAATCTCTTGTTTCAAAAAGGCTGGATGAATGCTCAAAAGCACTGAATTTTTTGCCTAGGGGTATAGGGGAAAATTCCCACCAAGATTCAGGAAGATCCGCTCGTTCAAAACAGCAAAAAATGATGGACTATTTTTGACATTAAGCCCCTCCAACTGTTTTGAACGGCCGCCGTAATAATGGCTGACAAATTAGCTTGAAAGTGCCTTGACCCTTCACAGCGAGGCTGCGCAAAACTCAACTCGCCGGTGCTGATGCTTGCCCACCTGCTGTTGACGTAGTGTCAGCTCAGGCTTAGGATTCGCTCACTGCTCAACCTCGTACGCAGAGATTAAGTTCTCTGGCCGTTGGGGTGAAAACACCGGCTTCGGCCGGTTTTTTCGTTTCTGGGGGTTGAGTTTGTGCGCACTGCTTTTTTCGTTGACGGTTACAACGTTTTTTATGGATTGCTTGCGGGCACGCCTTATAAATGGTTGAACCTGGAGCAGTTACTAGCGCACATAGCGCGGGTCGAGAACCCGCTGAGCTCACTTGCCTCTGTGGAATACTTCACGTCCTCCGTAAAACCCGAGTTGGCGACGCGCGGAATCGCGTCCAAAGAGGCTCAAGACTCATATGTGCGTGCATTAAAGGCCAACAAAGTCATCGTTCATTACGGGCGCCATCAGCTGGAACGTGCCAATGCCCCCCGTTTTGTGAGCAGAGAAGTCGGGGCATCACGCCAAGACACGGTTGCTATCTGGAAACTGGAAGAAAAGGAAACCGACGTCCATATAGCGATCAGCATGTACCGCACGGCTTCCAGACAAGAAAAACTGCCATGGGACAAACGCATCGAGCAACTCGTACTGGTCTCTGGAGATACAGACATGGCTCCTGCACTTAGAGCCATTCGGGAGGATTTCCCTCACATGAAAATTGGCGTTGTGCTTCCCTACCGGAGCGGTTCCAGACGCTTGGCGCCCGGCTCTTTACAACAGCACGCCCACTGGATGCGCCGCGTCGTCACCTGTGAAGAACTCCAATCCTATCAATTCCCGAACCGAGTCCCCACTCACAAGGCCCCCGCCATCAAGCCGGATTACTGGTAACCCCAGCCTCCAGCTGATACATCGGCTCCAATCCCGGACCTTTACTCCACCAGCGTCAACTCGCCATCGTGATACAGCACCTCACGACCAACCCAGGCCACATCGACCTGGGGCAATACTGCCGAAGGCTTGCGCAGCTCACGCAACAGCGTCGAGCCATGGGACAGACGCCCGCCCATCCGCGCGATGACCGCCCGGGCGCTTTGATACTGGGCATGACGGCCAGGGTCGAGGGTCTCTTCCAACAGGATGTCTTCACCGAGGATGCCCTGGACCTGCCCCGGATAGATCAGGAAGCCGCTGGCCTGCTCGGTGCCCTCGCGGCCGTCCTGCCAGAAACTGCCGTCGCGGCTGCGCACGTCCGGGTGCGAGGCAAACCAGTGGGCCCGGTCGGCCTGCGGCATGGCGTGATGCAGGCGAAAGAAAATCCGCATCAGGTTGTCGCGATACCACTCGCGTACCTGCAAGTAATAACCACGCAAACCGGGCAGGCCGGCCGAGTGGGCCAGGCGCACCGCCAGGGGCCACCGGGGGAATGCCTGCAACGGCAGGTCGGTCGGCGCCGGTCGTAGTGTTGCCGGGTCGGTTTCCCAAGGCAACCGATGGGGTGCATTTTCAAGGTCGCCATACGCGGTCGGTGGCCGTCCCAGCCAGTCGCCGCCGCTGCTGGCGAGCGCGGTGGCGATGCACAGGTTGCCTTGCACCACAAACACGTAGAACCGGGTAAACCAGTCGGCCAGCTGTTGACCACCTGCGCCCTGCTCGCGAAGTTCGCACAGCTCGCGGTCGAAGCGCCGCAAACCGTGTTCCAAGGTCAATAGATGGCCGCGGGCACTGCGCTGCATGCGCAGGAACAACGGCAACGAACGGATCAGGCGCAGCCCTCGCCAAGGCAGATGCGGTGTGGCCCCGCCGACTTCACCGGCGTAGCTGCTGGCGCTGATGCCCCAGTCCGCCAGGCGCGCCAGGAACAGGTCGTTGTTGATGTACGAAGCTCCGCCGAACACGGCCGTGAACGGCTCGTTGTCCTGCAACACCCGCGTGTCCCAGCGCGCCATGATCGCCGGGATGCTCGCTGCCGCCCGCCGCTGGGCGTACTCCACCAGCACGCTGGGCTGCGGCGGCAGGATCTCGGCGATGTTGGCGGCGGTCAGGTGCCGGCGCCAGCCGTAGTCACTGATCGGTCGGTATTGCAACAGCCAGAGCTGCGTGCCGTCCCAGGCCCATTCGATGTCGCCGGGCACATAATGGAAGACCCGCAACACGCCTTGGAGAAAATCCCACAACCGTTCTGCCGTCAGTCCTTGGGCAGGCTGGAACTCGCCACTGCGCCATGCCGCACCGAGGCGGGAGAGAATGGCCCGCTGTGGACTCACCTGACCGTCGGCCAATGACTCGAGATGCCCTTCGACCCACTCCAGTTCCACCGACAGGTGCCGCGCAAAGGCGATGCCGGACAGCACCGGCGTGATAAACCGCTGCACCACCACCTCCTCGACGCCCATTGCGCTCAACTCGGCGATACGTTCCGACACGCTCGACGCCGGTACCCGCAGGTAGGTCGTGCTCAAACCGGCGTTCGCTGCATCGGCCTGATCTTCGCCGTAGCTGGATGAGCGCACCGCCCAGGTGGCGTCCGATTGGCTGTCGAGGAACGCAGGCAGGCGCGGATCCTGATCATCGTTGAGGGTCAGCGCCGGCGGCACCGCTTGCCCGGCCATTGCCGCCAGACGCAGGCGCCCGCCTTTGGTATGCGCAACGAACCCGCGCTCGCCCGACTCCAGCCAAGCGGCGAACTCGGCTGGCGCGTCGATCCATGGATAGTGACCCCAGCCGGGCTTCAAGCTGATAGTCAGATCCGCCCGCGCCAGAATCGCCGACCAGGCAGCGGCCTGCTCGATGCCCAGCACCTTGTCCTGATCGCCCCAGACCAGTTCGACCGGGTCGCTGATCCATTCCAGCAGCGGCAACGCGGTGTGCGCCCGCACCAGGTCCCAATGCGGCACGAACGCCCGGCAACGGGCATAGCCGGCGCCCATGCGCTGGTATTGCGCGGGTGTCCAGGTCTGGTTGGAGAACTTGCGGGCGAACAGCGTCGGCCTGTTCGCCAGCAACCAATGGATGGTCTTGCGAATCGGCCACGGCGACATCAGCGCCGGCAATCGCCGCTGCCACAAAAACGCGCCCACCGGCGCCAGCAACACACTGCGGCAGAAATGCCCCGGCTGACGCTGCAAGGCGTGCAGCACCAACAGCGCATTCACTCCCACCGCGGTGATCGCACTGCCTCTGGTGGTCGCCGCCAACAGGGCCTGGGCGTAAGCGGCGAGGTCCTCGCAAGGGGCATGAGGATGATTGCCGAAACCCGGCAATTCCAGCGGCACCACTTGGTAACGCTCGAAGAACGGCAGCACGTCGTCCCACCAATCGGCGGCGCTGCCATTGCCGGCCAGTAGGTACATCAGCGGCTTGCTCATGGGTGATCCTCAGGCCGGATCGCGACGGTCGTGGCGATAGAGCCAGAACAAGGGCGGCAACAGGACAAGCAGGGCGAAGCTGTCGAGCCACAGGTGCGACCAGACCCGCGCCTGGGCGGAAAACAGCATGTCCTGGGGCGCCCAGAGCACGATGCCGGCGATGATCCACGCCCAAGGCATGGGGCTTTTCAAGCGACTGCCGATATGGACGAGGGCAAGCATGTATAGCGAATAGCTTTGCAACGTCGCCCCGAACAACGCTACCCACCAGACCTGCTGCGCCCTGGCGGCTGCGGGCGCCATTTCGGAGCCCCAGAAAGCCTGTTCGAGCGTGAGCAGGTAATCATCGAGCAAACCCGAATGCCCCGCCCAGCTCAGCGTAAGGCCGGCCAGCAGATGCAGGATGGCGGCGGCATACAACCAGGTGATCAGGGCTTGGCGAAGAGAACTGGGAGGGGTTGGCATTCCGTGTCCTGATGGTTGTTTGAGGGTGGTGAGTCTAAAGGAAAAAACAGAAGCTTTAGTGGAGTCAATTGTGGCGGTGTGCTGTTCGTGTGAAGTAAGTCCTAGGAGATTTCCTTCAAGTTGTAGCGAAGTTGGTGAACTTGTCCGCCTTCGGGTCCACCGCTAGTCTGGGGTTGTCACTGAAAAACGGTGGCACGGACGTGCAAGTCCGGGTAAAACGGCAACGCACGCTGCTATCTGCCTTGATCAAGGCGCTCTTTATGGCAGTTGTGCGTGGGAGATTTTTCCGCAAGGAAGAATCTGCCGGGGTCCGTCTGCCCGGTCTTGCACACCTACGTACAACTGCCACCTCCTTTGCGTGCAAGCGAAAGGTGTCGGTTCCAACATTACAGGTGGAGATACACGACATGTTCAAAGTCACACCGAATCCGCCAGGGAATCCTGGCAGCGACTCCGATAAGTCTTCGAAATCCAAAAAACTCGACGAAGCCGCCGAACGCGTCCTCGACTACTACCTCAACCCCAAACCCGCCGAAACCTCGAACAAGAGCCAAACTGCCCACCTGTTCATGGTCGCCCCCGACATCGACACCGAAACCCTGCTGGCCAACGCCTCCGAAGACCTGCTGTCCATCAGCGCCATCGCCGCCGACCTGGCCGATGATGTCGACGGTTCACGCCGCAGCGTGATCCTGGCAATCAGCCGTATGGCCGATGGCGTGCACCTGCTGGTGGAGCGAGCGATGGATCGACTCGAGGCCCAGGCGCCGGCCTGACACTCCTGCGGTGAATTGACGAGCGCCTTCGCGAGCAAGCCCGCTCCCACAATTGATTGGTGAGATCTGGATATCCGGCTCGACACTGATCTGTGTGGGAGCGGGCTTGCTCGCGAAAGCGGTGTGTCAATTGATGAAGCTGCCGCTGACGCACCGCCATCGCGAGCAGGCTCGCTCCCACAGGGGGACGGGTATAGTCGCGAATGTAACTATCGACACAAAACCAGTGTGGGAGCGAGCCTGCTCGCGATAGGGCCAGACACCTCTTACCCCGTGGCGAGGGAGCTTGCTCCCGCTGGCCTGCGCAGCAGGCCCTTGCATCTCCAGGCAAACCCCATGGCCGGTTTTGCGACTGCTGCGCAGCCGAGCGGGAGCAAGCTCCCTCGCCATGGGTTTCTCTCAACTTTTACTCAGTAGCAAGACAGTTCAACCATCAACGCTGCATCCCCCAGCGCTTCACGGTCACCCGCTCCAGACTGTCGAACACCAGGTTCTCCACCAACAACCCAATCAGAATCACCACCGCCAACCCGGCGAAGACTTTGTCGGTGTACAGCTCGTTGCGGTTCTGGAAGATGTACCAACCCAACCCACCCTTGCCACTGGTGGCGCCGAACACCAGCTCGGCGGCGATCAGGGTTCGCCAGGCGAAGGCCCAGCCGATTTTCAGCCCGGCGAGGATCGATGGCAGCGCCGCCGGAATCAGGATGAACAGCACAAAGCGTAACCCTCTGAGCCCATAGTTGCGCCCGGCCATGCGCAACGTGTCGGACACGCCGAGAAAACCTGCATACATGTTCAACGCCAACGCCCACAACACCGAATGCACCAGCACGAAAATCAGGCTGTTCTGCCCCAGCCCAAACCACAGCAGCGCCAACGGCAGCAGGGCAATGGCCGGCAGTGGGTTGAACATCGAAGTCAGGGTGCTGAGCAGGTCGCGGCCCAACTGCGTCGACACCGCCAGCGTGGTCAGCCCGAACGCCAGCACGATGCCCAGCAGATAGCCCTTGAGCAGCACCACCAGGGAAATCCACACCTTGTCCAGAAGCTCGCCGCTGAGCAGACCGTCGTACAACGCACTGGCGGTTTGCAGGAAACCGGGCAGCAGCAGGTCGTTGTTCTGGTAGCGGGCCACGGCTTCCCACAACACCGCCAGCAACAACAGAATCAGGCTCTTGCGCAACCAACCCTGTTGCCAGAGCCGTTGGCCGAGCGGCAGTTCGCGCTCCAGCGGCACCTGGGTCAGCGGTTGCAGGTCAATTTCGTATTCTTCGCGCACGGGCGATAACTGGCTCATGAAACGCTCCCCTCAGTACGCAATGCGAATGTCGGCGAAATCCAGCTCACGCTCGCTGTCCGGCGACTGGCCCTCATTGAACAGCAACCGATGAATCCGTTGCGCCGTCTGCTGAAACGCCACGCCACCCAGGCTGTGCAAGTCGTATTGATGGCTGTGGATCTCCGCCCGCACCCGCCCCGGATGCGGCGACAGCAGCAGGATGCGATTGCCCACCACCAGGGCCTCTTCGATGGAATGGGTGACGAACAGCAACGTGAAGCGCACCTCCTCCCACAGCAGCAGCAATTCTTCCTGCATCTTGCGTCGGGTCAGGGCATCGAGGGCGGCGAAGGGCTCGTCCATCAGCAGGATTTTCGGTTGCATCGCCAGCGCCCGGGCAATGGCGACACGGGCTTTCATGCCGCCGGACAAGGTGTGGGGATAGGCATCGGCAAACGCCGCCAGCCCGACCTTGTCCAAGTAATGCAACGCCCGCTCTTCGGCCTCACGTCGCTTGAGGGTGTGGGACGCCAACAGGGCGAACATCACGTTCTGCTTGACGGTCTTCCAGGGCGGCAACTGGTCGAACTCCTGGAACACCACGATCCGGTCCGGTCCCGGTCCATTGACCGCTTGCCCTTGCAAACGGATCTGGCCTTCGCACGGCGCGATGAAACCGCCGATGGCCTTGAGCAGCGTGGACTTGCCGCAACCGGACGGGCCGAGCAGGACAAACCGGTCCGCCGGGTCGACGTCGAAACTCACCCGGTGCGTGGCCCGCACCACGCGCTGCGGGGTGCGGTACTCCAGGCTGACGTTATCCACCGACAACAGCGCCGTATCGGTGGCAATGGGATTGCTGGCCGCGTGGCCTTGCAAAGGCGCGTTCATGACCATCAGCTCCCTTGCAACGGTTTGGCGTCCTGGAAGAAATAATCCTGCCACGACGCCGGCTTGTTCTTGATCGCACCGACGCGGTAGAGGAATTCGGCCAGCGGGTAGGTGTTCTTCGGCGTGACGGTGAATTCAATCTGTGGGTTGTCGATGATCTTCAGCAACGTTGCCCGGTCGATCTTGGCCTTGGTCACCCGCAGGTAGGTATCGGCCGCCGCGCCCTTGTCCTTCTGGGCGAACTCGGCCGCTTCGGTCAACGCCTCGACGAAGGCCTTGTAGGTCTTCGGGTTTTCCTCGCGGAATTTCTCGGTGGCAAACAGCACCGTGGGCGAGTTTGGCCCAAGCACATCATAGGAATTGAGCACCACATGGACGTTGGGGTTCTCCAGGGCCTGGTCCTGGAACGGTGGGTTGGAAAAATGCCCGGTCAACTCCGTGCCGCCGGCAAGCAACGCGGCCGTGGCGTCCGGGTGCGGCACCGCCAGGGTGTACTTGTCGAGGCGGTTGAACTCCTTGTCGCCCCATTGCTTGGCGGCGGCGTATTGCAGGAATCGCGACTGCACCGAAACGCCCACCGCCGGCACCGCGATACGGTCCTTGTCGGTGAAATCGGCAATGGTCTTGACCTGGGGATTGTTGCTCAGCAGGTAATAGGGGAAGTTGCCCAGGGATGCCACGGCCTTGACGTTCTGCTTATCGCGGGTGCGATCCCAGATCGTCAGTAACGGCCCGACGCCGGCACTGGCGATGTCAATGGAGCCCGAAAGCAGCGCATCGTTGACCGCCGCGCCACCGGACAACTGGGTCCAATCGACCTTGATCTCGATCCCTTCTTGCTTGCCGTACTTCTCGATCAACTGCTGGTCGCGAACCACGTTCAGCAGCAGGTAAACGATGCCGAACTGTTCGGCGATGCGAATCTCGCCCTCGGCCTGGGCGCTCGGCGGCGCGACCAGGCTGCCGGCCAACAGGCTGAACCCTAGGCCGATGGCGGCGGCCAACGGTGCGAAAGCAATGCGTTTGGACATGATGAATCTCCGGGCTCTGTGCGCGAGGCGCAGCCGATCAGAAAGGGGCGTCGCCCTGGATGGTGGTGCGATACAGCTTGCGGCGCAGATGACTCGGGCAGCCGGCCGCCAGGTGGATCAATGAGCGGTTGTCCCAGAACACCAGGTCGTGGGGCTGCCATTGATGGCGGTAGATGTTTTGCGGCAGCACGCTGTGGGCGTACAGCTCGGCCAGCAGCGCCTGGCTTTCGTCTTCCGGCAGGCCAACGATGCGGGTGGTGAAACCCTCGCTGACAAACAGAGCCTTGCGCCCGGTTTCCGGATGAGTGCGCACGATCGGATGCACGACTTCGGCGACCTGGGCCAACTGCTCCGGGGTCAGCGTCGGGCGCCAGTTGCCTTCGAATTTGGTCTCGCTGTAGCGCGCCGTGTAGGAGTGCGCAGCCGAACGGCCTTCGACCGATTTGCGTAGCGCTTCGGGCAGGCCATCCCAGGCTTTGTGCATGTCGGCAAACAACGTGTCGCCGCCTTCGCTCGGCAGTTCCTGGGCGTGAAGCATCGAGCCGAGGCTGGGCAGTTCTTTATAGGAAAGATCGGAATGCCAGAACTTGCCGGCGTCCCCCAGGCCGATGGATTGGCCGTTTTCGATGATGTTGGAAACGATGAGGATTTCCGGATGCCCGGTCAGCAGGAATTGCTTGAGCACGTGGATCTGCAACACGCCGAAGCGACGACTGAAGGCGATCTGCTGTTGGGGGGTGATGCGCTGGTCGCGAAACACCACCACGTGGTAATCCAGGTGAGCGCGGTGAATGCGGGCAAAGTCCCGGTCGTTGAGCGGCCGGGACAAGTCCAGCCCAACGATCTCAGCACCCACGGCGCCGTTGAACGGACGGATTTCAAAGGATTGCGACGCGATGTTGGCGGCGCTTGGATCCGGAGAATAAGAGACGGCTGGCATACATCACTCCCACGCACGGCACGTCTCATATAGACGCGCCTCGATCAAAACTCACGGGTGAACCGTGTTGGTTTGTGTCGTGCGGCGCGCCGATTGGTCGGCAGGTACGCAGGGGGACGACTTTAAAGGTATAAGAAATTTAATTTAAATATCGTTAGTGAATAACGATATAGAAAATTGCGTACCCGCAAGTGTTTGCGGGATTACGCACAAGGGTGGGCGCAACCGTGGCGAGGGAGCTTGCTCCCGATGGGTCGCGCAGCGGCCCCCAAAAGCGATGAGCGCTTCGCACTCAAGCGGGAGCAAGCTCCCTCGCCACAAAAAAGCCCTCAGACCCTCAGACCCTCAGACCCTCAGCCCCTCAGCCCTTCAAACCCTGAAGCCCTGAAGCCCTGAAGCCCTGAAGCCCTGAAGCCAGGCCATGGGGCACTAACGCTCATGCAACGCCTCGGCCCGGGCCTTGATGATCGGTTTGAGCAAGTAACTGAGCACGGTTTTCTTGCCGGTGATGATGTCCACCGAAGCCACCATGCCGGGGATGATCAGCAGCGGCTTGTCATCGGTGCCCAGATGGCTGCGCTCGGTGCGCAGCTTGATGATGTAGTAAGTGGTCTTCTTGTCTTCATCGGTGATGGTGTCGGCGCCGATCTGTTCCAGCTTGGCTTTCAAACCGCCATAGATGGTGTAGTCGTACGCGGTGAATTTCACCGTGGCGTCCTGGCCCGGGTGCAGGAAGGCGATGTCCTGGGGACGGATTTTCGCTTCCACCAGCAGGGTGTCGTCCAGCGGCACGATTTCCACCAGGTCGCTGCCGGGCTGGATGACCCCGCCGATGGTGTTGACCAGCATCTTGTTGACGATCCCGCGTACCGGCGATGTCACCAGGGTCCGGCTCACCCGATCTTCCAGCGCCTTGCCGGTGGCCTGGGCCTTGTTCAGGTCGGTGCGCGCCTCGTTGAGCTGGGTCAGCGCCTCGCTGCGGAACTTGCCGCGGGTCTCGTCGATCTTGCGCTGCACTTCCTTGATCGCCGATTCGGCGCGGGGAATCGCCAGGGTCGTGGCGTCCAGTTGCCCACGGGTTTCGACTTCGGCACGCTTGAGCCGCAGCACTTCCACCGGCGAGACCGCGCCCTGGGCCACCAGCGGCTCGGACATGTTGATTTCCTGGCGTTGCAACGCCAGGCCGGCACGGTACTGTGCCTGCTTGGAAATAAACTCGCGCAGTTCCTGCTGGCGCTGGATCAACTGCTCCTGCAACCCGCCGATTTCATCGTGCAATTGCTGGCGGCGGCTGATGTACAGCGACTCCTCACTGGCCGCCTGGCCCGGCACGGCCTTGATCACATCGGCCGGGAAATTCAACGGTCGGTCATCCACCTCGGCACTCAGGCGCTCGACCCGCAACAGCATGGACAGACGATCGGCCTCGGTCTCCCCGACGTTGGAGACAAACCGCGTGTCGTCCAGGCGAATCAACGGCGCGCCCGCTTCGACGATCTGCCCTTCCTTGACGAACAGCTCGGCGACGATACCGCCTTCCAGGTTCTGGATTTTCTGGATCTTGGACGATGGAATCGCCTTGCCGTCACCCTTGGTCACTTCATCGACCACGGCGAAGTTGGCCCACAGCAACAGGAACACGAAGAACCCGATGATGCCCCAGATCGTCAGGCGCACCACCCGCGGGGCGTCTTCGATCAAGGCCTTGTTGACCTCGGGCAGCGGTTGCCCGTGCAGCGAGGCAGAGCCTTTGAAGTAGCGGCCGATGGAGTCCTTGAAACCCGACTTAAGCAACACTGATCTGCCCCTTCTTCAACGCTTCCATGACGGCCGCTTTCGGGCCATCGGCCAGGACCTGCCCGCGGTCGATCACCAGCAGGCGGTCCACCAGCGACAGCAACGACGCCCGGTGCGTCACCAGCAGCACCGTCTTGTTTTCCACCACGGCGGCCAGGCGCTGCTTCAAGCGTTCCTCACCGGTGTTGTCCATGGCGCTGGTGGGTTCGTCCAACAGCAGGATCGGTGGGTTGAGCAACAGTGCACGGGCCAGGGCGACGTTCTGCCGCTGACCACCGGACAGGTTCTGCCCGCGCTCGCCGACTTGCAGTTCATAGCCCTGCGGATGCAGGCGGGCGAACTCATGCACACCGGCCAGCTCGGCGGCCTGGAGCACCAGCTCATCCTCGACGTAACGCGCGCCCGAAGTCAGGTTGTCGCGCAGGGTGCCGGCCAGCAGTTGGATGTCCTGGGGCACGTAGCCAATGTTGTAGCGCAGTTCGCTGACGTCGATCTGGCGGATGTCCACGCCGTCCACCAGCAAGGCGCCATCGTCCGGCTGGTAGAGTCCCACCAGCAACTTGGCGAGGGAACTCTTGCCCGAGCCGCTGCGGCCGATGATGCCGATCTTCTCGCCCGGCTTGATCACCAGGTTGATGTTCTTCAGCGCGGGGTTCTGCTGGTTCGGGTAGGTGAAATTCAACTGGCGGCATTCAATGGCGCCCTGCAAGACCTTGCGACTCAGCGGGCGCTCTTCGAAATTGCGCTCCTGGGGCAGCTCCATCATCTGGTCGACCGAGGTCATGGTCACCCGCGCCTGCTGGTAGCGGGTCAGCAGGCCCGACAGCGACGCCAACGGGCTGAGGGCACGGCCGCTGAGCATGTAGCAGGCAATCAGCCCGCCCATGCTCAGGTTGCCGGCGATGATCTGGTACACGCCGAAGATGATCATGATCACGCCGGCCAGTTGCTGGATCAGCAAGGTGATGTTCATCGCCAGGCCGGACAGCATTTTCACCCGCAGTTCGAGGCGGCTGAGGGTGCCGATGGTCTGCTCCCACTGGTACTGGCGCTCGCTCTCGGCGTTGTTGACCTTCACCGCATCCAGGCCGGCCAGGGTTTCGATCAGGCTGGACTGGCGCTCGGCGCCCAGGGCCATGGTCCGTTCCATGGTCGCCACCAACGGTTTTTGCAAGGCATAGCCGATCAACAGGGCAATCGGGAACGCCAGCACCGGGATCCAGACCAGGTGCCCGCCAAGGATCGCGATGACCATGAAGATCAGCAACGTGAACGGCAGGTCGATCAGGCTGGTGAGCGTCAGCGAGGCGAGGAAGTCGCGCAGGCTCTGGAACTCGTGAATGTTCTGGGCGAAGCTGCCGACCCGCGCCGGGCGGTACTTCATGGCCATGCCGACGATGCGTTCGAACAGCGTCGCCGAGATGATCAGGTCGGTTTTCTTGCCGGCCAGGTCCAGGCACAAGCTGCGCAGCATCTTGAGGACCAGGTCGAACAGGTAGGCGCCGGTGATGCCGATCGCCAACACCCACAAGGTGGACTCGGCCTGGTTTGGCACCACGCGGTCGTAGACGTTCATCACGAACAGCGGCGCGGCCATGGCGATGATATTGATCAGCAGGCTCGCTGCAATCGCGTCGGCGTACAGCCAACGGGAACGCTTTAGCGTGTCGCGGAACCACGAACGCGCCCGAGGAATCAGGGTGCCGTGGTTCACGTCAAATTTATGCTGTGGTTGAGCGAAGAACACCTTGCCACTGTAGTCATCGGCTAGCAACGCGCGACTGACGGTCACCTCGCCGCCATCGCTTTCGCTGAGCAGCAGCCGCGCCTGGTCGTCACCAACCCAGCCCAGCAGCACGGCGCTGCGGCCGTCCTTGAGCAACAACAGGGCCGGCATGGCAATGGTCGGAATCTGCTCGAGTTTGCGTTGCAGCACCCGCCCCTGCAAACCGGCTCGGGCCGCCGCGCGCGACAATAACTCGACGCTTAGCCGCTGCTTGGGCAGCGGCAGGCCAGTGGTGAGCATCGCCGCGCTGGCCGGCTTCTGATGCAGCATGCAGAGCGCCAACAACCCGTCGAGCAACGGGTCGTCGTGCAGCGTGCGCGGATCATGGACTAGTTCGACTCGACTGACTTCTGATTCCACGCTCGGCACTCTTTACTGATCAAACTGGATGGATGACTCAATTCATCCCAGGCAACTGGACCTTGGGTTTCACATCATTCTGCACAACCGATGCCAACGGCGCGACTACCCCCTGACTTTTCAGCAACTGGCCCATGGTCGCCTTGATCCGGTACTGGGTGAACAGCTGCACGTTCTTGATTTCCGCCAGGCGGCGGGAGGCGGTGAACAGCTCGTTTTCGCTGTCGAGCAGGTCCAGCAGGGTCCGCTCGCCGAGGCTGAACTGGCGCTGGTAGGCGGTGCGCACGCTGGTGCTGTGATCGACGTATTGCTGGGCAATCGGCACCTGGGCGTTGGCGTTGTTCAAGGCGTTCCAGGCCAGGCCCAGCTCTTCGTTCAGCTGGCGCAGGGCGTTGTTGCGGATGTCCAGCGCCTGGTTGGACAGGTACGACTTGGACTCCAGGTCCGCTTTGTTGCTACCACCGGCGTACAGGTTGAAACGCATGCGCAGCATGGCTTGCCATTCGTTGTTGTGGCCGTTCTGGCCGTCCAGGTCGTTGTCGGCGGTGCGGCCCAGCTCGGCGTCGAAACGTGGGTAGAAGCTCGACTTGGCGGCCTCGTACTGCTTCTCGGTGGCAACGATGTCGGCTTCGGCCGAACGCAGCACTGGGCTGTTTTCCAGCATCTGGGCGCGGGCTTCGTTCAGGTTGGCCGGCAACAGCGCCATAAAATCGGCGGGACGTTCCAGTTGGTCGGGCAACTGGCCCACGGCGCTGAGGTAGTTGGTCTCGGCGTCGGCCAGGTTGGTTTGCTCGGTGATCAGATTGTTGCGGGCCTGGGCCATGCGTGCTTCGGCCTGGTCCAGGTCGGCGCCGCTGCCCACGCCACGGCTGGTGCGCAGCTTGATCTGATCGAAGATGCGCTCGTGGCTCTTGAGGTTTTCCTCAGCCAGACGCACGAATTCGCGACGGGTCAGCACGTCCAGGTAAACCTGGGCCACCGTCAAGCCGGTGCGCTCAGAGGTATCCAACAAGGAAAAGGCACGGGCGTTGACGGTGGCTTGTTGACGCCCCACTTCGCTGGACGTCGCAAAACCGTCAAAAACCATTTGCGTCAGGCGCAGGCTCGACTCGCTACGGTTCAGGGTTTCCCAGTGGTTGTTGCCGCCCGAACGGGTGGTGACGCTGTCGGTGCCTTCACGGCCGTATCCGGCTGCGAGGTCCACTCTAGGCAGGTAGCCGCCCTTGGCTGCCTTCAATTGATAGTCGGCTGCCAGTCGGCTATTCACGCCGGCCTGAATCTCAGGATGAACATCCAACGCCTGTTGCATGGCCTGCGGCAAGGTTTGTGCTTGTACGAAACTGGCGGCGAGGGCGAAGGGTAGAGCCATGAACAAGTGCGAACGCATGATGTTATTTCTTCCTGAAACTCTTGTCGTGGATCACAGCGAAACGTGGCGCTGCATCGGATGATGGCAACCGGAATGACCGTATGTCGGAAAGTTCGAAACTGGGGCTGAATCACGCACCGAAAGAACAGGTCGCCGCTTAAATATCAATGTGACATTACCCTGCCGATTGTTTAGGATGGCCGGCAGAAGGTCAATAGTTTGGCAGAAACAAAATACCCTTGAAATTCAGCCAAAAAATTGACAGTTAAATGGCGTCAAATTAACCCCCACTCGTGAAATAAAGAACGTCCAGACCGCTGCCACGCTTGGCTGCGGGTCCATGGAAGTTTACTGAGCGTTGCACCCGGAGAGTCTTCAATGAGCAGTGTTATTGCCGTTGTCAAAAGCATTGTTGGTCAGGTTTTCGTCGTATCCCCCGAGGGCATTCGGCGCGTACTCATTGAAGGCGATCGCCTGTCCACGGGCGACCAGTTGGACACCGGCCCTGCCGGCTCCGTCACATTGGAGCTGGCCGATGGCCGCACCCTGGACCTGGGCCGCGACACCCAGTGGAGCGCCAATGCCCCGGACTCTTCCACCGATATCGAGCAGGCCACTGCCCAGGCCGCGCCGTCGGTAGAGGAACTGCAACAAGCCATCGCCGCGGGTGCCGACCCGACGACAACCATGGAAGCCACCGCCGCTGGCGCGACAGCCGCGGGTACCGGGGGCGCCGCAGGTGGCGGCCATAGCTTCGTGGCGTTGGACGCCACCGCTGGCAGCGTCGACCCGACCATCGGCTTCCCAACCGAAGGCCTGACTGCAGCTGCGGCAAACGACACTGACATTACCGGCCTGGACGTCAACACCAATACGACCGCCAATGCCGTGCTCAACGCGACACTGAGCTTGACCGCCACCCCGACCCTGACCGAGGCCGGCGGCGTATTGGTTTACACCGCGACCGTCACCCAGGCACCCCAGACCGCACTGACCGTGACCCTGTCCAATGGCGCCGTGATCGTCATTCCAGCAGGACAAACCACCGGCACCGTCAACGTACCGCTGGCGCCGAACGACACGGTCTATAACGACCCGACCCAGATCAGCGTGACCGTCACCGGGGCCACTGGCGGCACCGGCATTGCCGTGACCCTGCCCACTACCCCGGCCGTGACCCAGATCACCGACACCATCGACACCACCAACGTCACCCTGACGTCGGACAATACGGTGACCGAAGGCGGCCAGATCACTTACACCGCGACGCTGACCAATCCGGCTCAGACGCCGGTGACTGTGACACTGAGCAATGGCGCGGTCATCACCATCGCGGCGGGCCAGACCACCGGCACTGTTGCCGTTGATACCCCGACCAACGATGTCTACAACAACGGCAGCACCGTTAGTACGACTATTACTGGTGCGACTGGCGGTAACTTCGAAAACCTGGTGCCGAGCACTACGCCTGCGGTCACCACAATTGCTGACTCGGTTGATAGCACTGGCCTGACTTTAACCGCCAGCAACACCATCACCGAAGGTGGGCAGATCACCTACACCGCGACCCTGACCAATCCGGCTCAGACGCCGGTGACCGTGACGTTGAGCAACGGCGCTGTCATCACCATCGCGGCTGGTCAAACCACCGGCACCGTGGCTGTAGATACGCCCGCCAATGACGTTTACAACAACGGCGGCACTGTTAGCACCACCATCACTGGTGCTACGGGCGGCAACTTTGAAAATCTGGTGCCGAGCACCACACCGGCAGTGACCACAATCACCGATTCGGTCGACAACACTGGCCTGACTTTAACCGCCAGCAACACCATCACTGAAGGCGGTCAGATCACCTACACCGCCACCTTGACCAACCCGGCTCAGACGCCGGTGACCGTGACCTTGAGCAACGGCTCGGTCATCACCATCGCGGCTGGTCAAACGACTGGCACCGTGGTCGTCGATACCCCGGCCAATGACGTTTACAACAATGGCAGCACCGTCAGCACCACCATCACCGGTACCACCGGCGGCAACTTCGAGAACCTGGTGCCGAGCACCACGCCGGCGGTCACCACGATCACCGACTCGGTGGACAACACTGGCCTGACCTTGACCGCCAGCGACACCATCACCGAAGGCGGCCAGATTACCTACACCGCGACGCTGACCAATGCCGCTCAAACTCCGGTCACCGTGACCCTGAGCAATGGCGCGGTGATCAACATCGCAGCCGGTCAAACCACCGGCACCGTCAATGTTGATACGCCGGCCAACGATGTCTACAACAATGGCAGCACCGTCAGCACCGTCAGCACCACCATCACCGGTGCCACCGGCGGCAACTTTGAAAATCTGGTGCCGAGCACCACACCGGCTGTTACGACCATCACTGATTCGGTCGATAACACCGGTCTGACACTGACCGCTAGCGACACCATCACCGAAGGCGGCCAGATTACCTACACCGCGACGCTGACCAATGCCGCTCAAACTCCGGTCACCGTGACCCTGAGCAATGGCTCGGTCATCACCATCGCGGCTGGTCAAACGACTGGCACCGTGGTCGTCGATACCCCGGCCAACGACGTTTACACCAACGGCAGCACCGTCAGCACCACCATTACTGGTGCCACCGGCGGTAACTTCGAAAGTCTGGTGCCAAGCACCACGCCTGCGGTCACCACGATCACCGACTCGGTGGACAACACCGGCCTGACCCTGACCGCCAGCGACACCATCACCGAAGGCGGGCAGATCACCTACACCGCGACGCTGACCAATGCTGCTCAAACTCCGGTCACTGTGACCCTGAGCAATGGCTCGGTCATTACCATCGCGGCGGGCCAGACCACCGGCACTGTTGCCGTTGATACCCCGGCCAACGATGTCTACAACAACGGCAGCACCGTCAGCACCACCATCACCGGTGCCACCGGCGGTAACTTTGAGAACCTGGTGCCGAGCACCACGCCTGCGGTCACCACGATCACCGACTCGATGGACAACACTGGCCTGACCTTGACCGCCAGCGACACCATCACCGAAGGCGGCCAGATCACCTACACCGCGACGCTGACCAATCCAGCCCAGACACCGGTGACTGTGACCTTGAGCAATGGCTCGGTCATCACCATCGCTGCCGGTCAAACGACTGGCACCGTGGCCGTGGATACCCCGGCCAATGACGTCTACAACAACGGCAGCACCGTCAGCACCACCATTACCGGTGCCACTGGCGGCAATTTCGAGAACCTGGTGCCGAGCACCACGCCGGCGGTCACGACCATCACTGATTCGGTCGACAACACCGGCCTGACCTTGACCGCCAGCGACACCATCACCGAAGGCGGTCAGATCACTTATACCGCGACGCTGACCAACGCCGCTCAAACTCCGGTCACTGTGACCCTGAGCAACGGTTCGGTCATCACCATCGCTGCCGGTCAAACGACTGGCACCGTGGTCGTCGATACCCCGGCCAACGACGTTTACAACAATGGCAGCACCGTCAGCACCACCATCACCGGTGCCACCGGCGGCAACTTCGAGAACCTGGGGCCGAGCACCCCCCCTGCGGTCACCACGATCACCGACTCGGTGGACAACACTGGCCTGACCTTGACCGCCAGCGACACCATCACCGAAGGCGGCCAGATCACCTACACCGCGACGCTGACCAATGCTGCTCAAACTCCGGTCACCGTGACCTTGAGCAATGGCGCGGTAATCAACATTGCAGCCGGTCAAACCACCGGCACTGTTGCCGTCGATACCCCGGCCAACGACGTCTACAACAACGGCAGCACCGTCAGCACCACCATCACCGGTGCAACCGGCGGTAACTTCGAGAACCTGGTGCCGAGCACTACGCCTGCGGTCACCACGATTACCGACTCGGTAGAAAACACCGGCCTGACGCTGACCGCCAGCGACACCATCACTGAAGGTGGCCAGATCACCTACACCGCGACGCTGACCAATGCTGCTCAAACTCCGGTCACTGTGACCCTGAGCAATGGGGCGGTGATCAACATCGCAGCCGGTCAAACCACCGGCACCATCAATGTTGATACGCCGGCCAACGATGTCTACAACAATGGCAGCACCGTCAGCACCACCATCACCGGTGCCACCGGCGGCAACTTCGAGAACCTGGTGCCGAGCACCACCCCTGCGGTCACCACGAT
>NZ_JALJDX010000137.1 GCF_022952855.1 Pseudomonas sp. RGM2987
TGTGGCAGACGCGCCGCTTTCGCGAGCAAGCCCGCTCCCACATGGAGAACGATGCAGACAATGAGGAAAGCACCATGCCAGTCGCCGTGATTCAAATGGTCAGCCAAAGCGACGTACTCGCCAACCTGGCCCGTGCCCGGGTGCTGCTGGAGCAGGCGGCTGCCAAGGGCGCGAGGCTGGCGGTGCTGCCCGAGAATTTCGCCGCCATGGGGCGGCGGGACATTGCCGACATCGGTCGCGCAGAAGCCTTTGGTCAGGGGCCGATCCTGCCTTGGTTGAAACAGGCCGCCCGTGACCTCAAGTTATGGATTGTGGCCGGTACGCTGCCGCTGCCGCCCGTGGACCGGCCCGAGGCCAAGGCCCATGCCTGTTCGTTGCTGGTCGACGAACAGGGCCAGATCGTGGCGCGCTATGACAAGCTGCACCTGTTCGATGTGGATGTGGCGGACAATCGTGGGCGCTATCGCGAGTCCGATGACTATGCTTATGGCGGCAATGTGGTGGTCGCCGATACACCCGTAGGCCGGATTGGCCTGACGGTGTGCTACGACCTGCGTTTCCCGGAGCTCTACAGCGAGCTGCGGGCCGCCGGGGCCGAGTTGATCAGCGCACCCTCGGCGTTCACTGCGGTGACAGGGTTTGCCCATTGGGACGTGCTGATTCGCGCCCGGGCCATCGAGACCCAGTGCTATGTGCTGGCGGCCGCCCAGGGCGGGGTGCATCCAGGGCCACGGGAAACCTTCGGCCATGCCGCGATCGTCGACCCGTGGGGGCGAGTGCTGGCGCAACAGGATCAAGGCGAGGCCGTGCTGGTGGCCGAGCGCGACAGCAACGAACAGGCGTCCATCCGGGCGCGCATGCCGGTGGCCAGCCATCGGCGCTTTTTCTCGCAGGGCGCTCGACAGCGGCCTGTCCAAGACGACGAATTCAAGGCGTAAAACATATGAACGGGTTGTTGTCCTCAGTCAGTGAACACCTTTTAGCCCCTGGTGGCGTGACCCTCGAAAGCCTGCAAGGCGTGCTGGGCGACCTGGCCGGCCCGGGCATCGATGCCGCCGACCTGTATTTCCAGGGCCAGATTTCCGAGTCCTGGTCGCTGGAAGATGGCATCGTCAAGGAAGGAAGTTTCAACCTCGACCAAGGCGTGGGCGTACGCGCCCAGTCCGGCGAAAAAACCGGCTTTGCCTACAGCAACGCCATCACCCTCGAAGCCCTCGGCGCGGCAGCCCGTGCGGCCCGCTCGATTTCCCGGGCCGGGCAGAACGGCACGGTCCAGGCGTTCAGCAGCCAGGACGTGGCGCAACTGTATGCGCCGGATAACCCGCTGGAAGTCATGAGCCGCGCCGAAAAGGTCGAGCTGCTCAAGCGCATCGACGTGGCGACCCGTGCCCTGGACCCGCGCATCCAGCAGGTCTCGGTGAGCATGGCCGGCGTCTGGGAACGAATCCTGGTGGCCTCCACCGACGGCGGCCTGGCGGCGGATGTGCGGCCGCTGGTGCGCTTCAACGTCAGTGTGATCGTCGAGCAGAACGGGCGCCGTGAGCGCGGCGGCCACGGTGGCGGCGGACGTACCGACTATCGCTACTTCCTCAACGAAGACCGCGCCATGGGCTATGCCCGCGAAGCGCTGCGCCAGGCGCTGGTCAACCTGGAGGCCATCCCGGCCCCGGCTGGCACCTTGCCGGTGGTGTTGGGGTCTGGCTGGTCCGGGGTACTGCTGCATGAAGCGGTGGGCCACGGGCTGGAGGGCGACTTCAACCGCAAGGGCAGTTCGGCCTACAGCGGGCGCATGGGTGAAATGGTCGCCTCGAAACTCTGCACCATCGTGGACGACGGTACGTTGGCCGGACGGCGCGGCTCCCTCAGCGTCGACGATGAAGGCACCCCGACCGAATGCACCACGCTGATCGAGAACGGCGTGCTCAAGGGCTACATGCAGGACAAGCTCAACGCCCGGTTGATGGGTGTGGCCCGTACCGGCAACGGTCGGCGTGAGTCCTACGCGCACCTGCCGATGCCGCGCATGACCAACACCTACATGCTGGGCGGCCAGAGCGATCCGGCGGAAATCATCGCATCGGTGAAAAAAGGCATCTACTGCGCCAACCTCGGCGGCGGCCAGGTTGACATCACCAGCGGCAAGTTCGTGTTTTCCACCAGCGAAGCCTATCTGATCGAAGACGGCAAGATCACTGCACCGGTCAAGGGCGCGACCCTGATCGGCAACGGACCGGAAGCGATGAGCAAAGTGTCGATGGTCGGTAACGACCTGGCACTGGACAGCGGTGTGGGAACGTGTGGCAAGGATGGACAATCAGTGCCGGTAGGCGTCGGCCAGCCGACCCTGAAGATCGATGCGATCACCGTGGGTGGCACCGGGGCGTGAGGAAATATAAATCGTGGCGAGGGATTGATGAGCCAGTGGGGGATCAGCGCAAGCCGCGTTGAGTCTCGTCCAGCTCACGGATGTACTTGAAGATTTTACGGCTTGAAGCCGGTGGCTTGTTTTGCGCCACTTCATGCTGGGCCTGACGGATCAGGGAGCGTAGCTGCTGGCGATCGGCCTCCGGGTAGTCGATGACGAACTTTTCCAGGGTGCCGTCATCGCCCGCGATCAGGCGATCGCGCCAGCGTTCCAGGTTATGGAAGCGTTCGTTGTACTGCCGGGTGGAGGCATCGAGTTGATCGAGCAGGACCAGGATGGCGCCGGTGTCCTGATCGCGCATCAGTTTGCCGATGAATTGCAGGTGCCGTTTACGCGCGATATTCGCGGTGTGCTTGGGCGCATCGGCCAGGGCCCGGCGCAAGGCGTCGGTCAGGGGCAGTTTGGCCAGCAAGTCAGGCTTGAGTGTTGTCAGGCGCTCGCCGAGGTCAACCAGAGCATGCAGCTCGCGTTTGACCTGGGATTTGCTTTTTTCACCCTCGTAGAGGGAGTCGTCGTAAGAATCAACCATGGTGGCAGTCCGCAAAGAAACGCCGCCATGATAACCAGTCGGGGGCCACTTGTCCGGCCCGGTCGCTCGAAGGCCATTACCGAAAGCAGAATTTGAGTGGAGAACACCATGAGTGCAGTTCAGAGCGTCGGCCCGCAAGCATTGCCGGCACTGCAGGAACAAGTCGAGCAGATCCTTGCCGAGGCCAAGCGGCAGGGCGCCAGCGCGTGTGAAGTGGCAGTGTCCCTGGAGCAGGGCCTGTCGACCTCGGTACGCCAGCGCGAGGTGGAAACCGTCGAATTCAATCGCGACCAGGGCTTTGGTATCACATTGTACGTGGGCCAGCGCAAGGGCTCGGCCAGCACTTCGGCCAGCGGCCCGGAGGCCATCCGTGAGACGGTCGCCGCTGCGCTGGCGATTGCCAGGCACACCTCCGAAGACGAAGCCTCGGGCCTGGCCGATGCTGCGTTGATGTGTAAGGAACAGCGCGATTTCGACCTGTTTCACGCCTGGGACATCACCCCAGAGCAGGCCATCGAGCAGGCGCTGCGTTGCGAAGCGGCGGCGTTCGACGCCGACGCGCGGATCAAGAACGCCGACGGCACGACCCTCAACACGCACCAAGGCTGCCGCGTCTACGGCAACAGCCATGGCTTTATCGGCGGCTACGCTTCGACCCGCCATAGCCTCAGCTGTGTAATGATCGCCGAAGCCAATGGCCAGATGCAGCGTGACTATTGGTACGACGTCAATCGCCAGGGGACGCTGTTGGCTGACCCTGTAAGCATCGGCCAGAAAGCCGCGCAACGGGCGGCCAGCCGCCTGGGCGCACGGCCGGTGCCGACTTGCGAAGTTCCGGTGCTGTTCTCGGCGGAATTGGCCGGTGGCTTGTTCGGCAGTTTCCTGTCGGCGGTGTCCGGCGGCAACCTGTACCGCAAGTCGTCGTTCCTTGAAGGCGCGCTGGGCCAGAAACTGTTTCCGCAGTGGATGACCATCGACGAACGTCCGCACCTGATGCAGGCCATGGGCAGCTCGGCGTTCGACGGCGATGGCCTGGCGACCTATGCCAAGCCGTTCGTGGAAAATGGCGAGTTGGTGTCCTATATCCTCGGCACCTATTCAGGCCGCAAGCTGGGCATGCCAAGCACCGCCAACGCCGGCGGCGTACACAATCTGTTCGTCACCCACGGTGCGGAAGACCAGGCTGCCCTGCTGCGGCGGATGGGTCGTGGCCTGCTGGTGACCGAGCTGATGGGCCATGGCCTGAACATGGTGACCGGGGACTATTCCCGTGGCGCGGCGGGCTTCTGGGTGGAGAACGGTGAGATCCAGTTCCCGGTCCAGGAAGTGACCATCGCCGGGAACATGCGCGACATGTTCAAGCAGATCGTGGCTGTAGGGAATGATCTGGAACTGCGCAGCAACATCCGCACCGGTTCGGTGTTGATCGAGCGGATGACAGTGGCGGGTAGCTGACCGCTGGTGCAATAAAAAGGCGCGCCATCCCTAATGGGTGACGCGCCTTTTTTGTATGCGTGGAACCCTGTGGCGAGGGGGGTTACTCGCCCTCGTCAAAATAATTGTTGATCAGGGCCACTAGCGCATCCATTGCTTCCTGTGCCTCTTCGCCTTCAGTGGACAGGTGGATCTTGGTGCCCTTGCCGGCGGCAAGCATCATCATTGCCATGATGCTCTTGCCGTCGATCATCGATTCAGGGTTGCGACCGACCCTGATGTTGGTGTCCTTGAACCGTCCGGCAACCCCGACAAACTTGGCTGAAGCCCGGGCATGCAAGCCCAGCTTGTTGATGATTTCTATTTCCCGAGCAGGCATCGCGATGTGAATCCTTTAGCTGAGGTCGCGGTGGCGAACCTGGACATTCTTCAGGGATTGTTGCAGGAGCTGACCCAGGCGTTCGGTCAGGTAGACGGAGCGGTGATGGCCGCCCGTGCAGCCAATGGCAATCGTGACGTATGCGCGGCTGCTCGCGGCGAAGCGCGGCAACCATTTGAGCAGGTAGCTGGAGATGTCCTGGTACATTTCCTCGACGTCCGGCTGTGCGGCCAGGTAGTCGATCACCGGTTGGTCAAGCCCGGACTGCTCGCGCAGTTCCGGTTTCCAATAGGGGTTGGGCAGGCAGCGCACATCGAACACCAGGTCGGCGTCCACGGGCATGCCTCGTTTGAACCCGAACGACTCCACCAGGAACGCCGTGCCCGGCTCCGGCTGGTTGAGCAGGCGCAGCTTGATCGTGTCACGCAGCTGATACAGGTTCAGGTGGGTGGTGTTGACCTTCAGGTCCGCCAGGTCGGCGATGGGGCTCAGTAAATGGCTTTCATCGTCGATGGCTTCGGCCAGGGAACGGCTGGGATTGCTCAGCGGGTGGCGCCTACGGGTTTCGGAAAAACGCTTGAGCAGGGTCTCCTCGTCCGCATCCAGATACAGGACGTCGCACTGGATATGCCGGCTGCGCACTTCCTCCAGCAGCTCCGGAAAACGCGACAGGTGGCTCGGCAGGTTACGCGCATCGATGGATACCGCCACCAGCGGTTGCGCCAGCTCGGTATGGATCAGGGCGCGCTCGGCCAGTTCCGGCAACAGGCCGGCCGGCAGGTTGTCGATGCAATAGTAACCGCTGTCCTCAAGCACGTTGAGAGCCGTGCTTTTACCGGAGCCGGAGCGACCACTGACGATGATCATGCGCATGTTTAATGACCGTTCTGCTCGTCCAGGACAACCTGGTACAAGGCTTGGTTACTCGGTGCGCTGCGCAGTTTTTCGCGCACTTCCTTGCGGTCCAGCATGCTGGCTATCTGGCGCAGCAGCTCAAGGTGCGCATCGGTCGCCGCTTCCGGGACCAGCAGTACAAACAGCAGGTCGACCGGTGCGCCGTCGATGGCGTCGAAATCTATGGGGGCTTCAAGATGCAACAGCGCGCTGATCGGTGCGGTACAACCCTTGAGGCGGCAGTGAGGAATGGCGATGCCGTTGCCAAAACCGGTGGAACCGAGTTTTTCACGGGCAACCAGGGCCTCGAAGACGTCCTGCATTTCCAGATCCGGCAGTTCGCGGTGGATCAGGTTGGCAATTTGTTCGAGGGCTTTCTTTTTACTGCCGCCCGGCGCGTTCACCAGGGAACGGCCGGGGGTCAGGATGGTTTCTAGTCGGATCATGGATTGAGGGGGTTAACGACCGGTTGCGCCCTGGAGGAGGCTCTGGGTCTTTTCCTTATGCTTTTTGAGTTGGCGATCCAGCTTGTCGGTCAGCAGGTCAATCGCGGCATACATGTCTGTGTGCTCCGCGTTGGCAACCACCTCTCCGCCGGGAATATGCAACGTGGCTTCGATTTTCTGCAGCAGCTTCTCGACGTTCATCGTGACTTGCACATTGGTGATCTTGTCGAAATGCCTCTCCAATCGGTCGAGTTTTTCGCCGATGTAGGTGCGCAGGGGTTCGGTCACTTCCAGTTGGTGTCCACTGATGTTGACTTGCATACAGCTTCTCCTTCGTTGCCAGTGCATAAAGCGGCAGGCAGAAATGCCTGCCACTGGAACGCTGTGGCGTGGCCTGTTACATCAACCGCTTGCGTTCGCTCGAAGGCGCGATCCCGAGGGATTCGCGGTACTTGGCGACAGTACGGCGGGCCACCTGAATGCCTTGTGCCTCCAGTAAACCAGCGATCTTGCTGTCACTCAACGGCTTTTTCTGATTTTCCGCGGCCACCAGTTTCTTGATGATCGCGCGGATGGCCGTGGACGAGCATTCGCCGCCTTCGGAGGTGCTGACGTGGCTGGAGAAAAAGTATTTCAATTCATAGATGCCCCGTGGGGTATGCATGAATTTCTGGGTGGTCACCCGGGAAATCGTCGATTCGTGCATGCCTACCGCTTCGGCGATGTCATGCAGGACCAACGGCTTCATCGCTTCATCGCCATACTCCAGGAAGCCGCGCTGATGCTCGACGATCTGGGTGGCGACTTTCATCAGGGTTTCGTTGCGGCTTTGCAGGCTCTTGATGAACCAGCGCGCTTCTTGCAGCTGATTGCGCATGAAGGTGTTGTCGGCACTGGTGTCGGCGCGCCTGACGAACCCGGCGTACTGGGGGTTGACCCGCAGCTTGGGCACTGACTCCTGGTTCAGCTCCACGAGCCAGCGATCGTTGTGCTTGCGCACGATCACGTCCGGCACCACGTATTCGGGTTCGGTGGATTCGATCTGCGAGCCTGGACGCGGGTTGAGGCTCTGGACCAGCTCGATGACCTGGCGCAGCTCGTCTTCCTTGAGCTTCATGCGCCGCATCAGCTGGCTGTAGTCGCGACCGCCCAGCAGGTCGATGTAATCGGTGACCAGTCGTTTGGCTTCGGCCAGCCAGGGCGTCTTGGCCGGTAGCTGGCGCAGTTGCAGCAGCAGGCACTCGCCCAGGTTGCGGGCGGCGACGCCGGCGGGTTCGAATTGCTGGATCCGATGGAGGACGGCCTCGATCTCATCCAGTTCGATATCAAGCTCCGGATCGAAGGCCTCGAGGATTTCCTCGAGGGTCTCGTCCAGGTAACCCTGATTGTTGATGCAATCGATCAGGGTGACGGCGATCAGGCGATCGGTGTCGGACATCGGCGCCAGGTTCAATTGCCACAGCAGGTGGCTTTGCAGGCTCTCGCCGGCGGATGTACGGGTGGTGAAGTCCCACTCGTCATCATCGTTGCTGGGCAGGCTGCTGGCGCTGGTCTGGTAGACGTCTTCCCAGGCGGTGTCCACGGGCAGGTCGTTGGGGATGCGTTCGTTCCATTCGCCATCCTCGAGGTTATCCACCGTCGGGGCTGCGGCTTCCTGGTAGGACGGTTCCTGGATTTCGGTGTTGGTCTTCTGTTCGACGTTGTCGGCCAGTGGATCGGAGTTGTCGAAGTCGTCGCCTTCTTCCTGGCGTTCGAGCATCGGGTTGGACTCCAGGGCCTCCTGGATTTCCTGTTGCAGGTCCAGGGTCGACAATTGGAGCAGGCGGATGGCCTGTTGCAGCTGCGGTGTCATCGTCAGCTGCTGGCCCATTCTCAAGACTAGCGATGGTTTCATGGCAGGGGCTTAACACCTTATTCGCCGGCGCACATGCGCCATCCACTACAGGGCGCCGGAGCGCCAAACATAAGCAAATTATATGCCTGAAACTGAAGTGTTTGCCTAGAGCGCTGCCACAATAAAATTAGCAGCGCCCGGGCGACTTGCCAGACACTTGTGCTTACAGGCGGAACTCGTGGCCCAGATACACTTCCTTGACCAGCTCATTGGCCAGGATGGCGGCAGAGTCGCCTTCGGCGATCAACTGGCCGTCATTGACGATATAGGCGGTCTCGCAGATATCCAGGGTCTCGCGCACGTTGTGGTCGGTAATCAGGACGCCGATCCCCTTGGCCTTGAGGTGATGGATGATCTGCTTGATGTCACCCACCGAGATCGGGTCCACGCCGGCGAACGGTTCGTCGAGCAGGATGAACTTCGGTGCGGTGGCCAGGGCACGGGCGATCTCCACGCGGCGCCGTTCGCCACCGGACAGGCTCATGCCGAGGTTGTCGCGAATGTGGCTGATGTGGAACTCCTGCAACAGGCTCTCCAGCTCCTGGCGACGGCCGGCCTTGTCGAGTTCCTTGCGGGTCTCGAGGATCGCCATGATGTTATCGGCCACCGACAGTTTGCGGAAGATCGACGCTTCCTGCGGTAGATAGCCGATACCGGCCTTGGCCCGGCCATGCATCGGCTGGTGGCTGACATCGAGGTCGTCGATCAGTACACGACCCTGGTCGGCCTGGACGAGGCCGACGATCATGTAGAAGCAGGTGGTCTTGCCCGCGCCGTTGGGGCCGAGCAGGCCGACGATCTGGCCGCTGTCGATGGACAGGCTGACATCACGCACGACTTGACGGCTCTTGTAGCTCTTGGCCAGGTGCTGAGCTTTCAGAGTTGCCATTACTGGGCCTTTTGCTCGGTTTTCTTTTTAGGCTGGATCACCATGTCGATCCGTGGGCGCTGCTCGGTCACTTTGCTGCCAGTGGCGCGACCGGCGCTGGCCAGTTTCTTGTTGGTGTCGTAGACGATCTTCTCGCCCTGGGTGACGTTGTTGTCCTTGTCGATGACCTTGGCGCGGTCGATCAGGACAACCCGGTCCTGGGAGGCGTGGTACTGGATGGTAACGCCATAACCCTGCACGGGCTTGGTGTCGCCCGCGGTTTGCAACTGCTCGAAATAGGCCAGGTTGCCCACCGAGGTCACTACGTCGATATCGCCGGACTGGGTACGGGTGATGGTCACGGTATTGCCGGTCACCTTCATCGAGCCCTGGGTGATGATCACGTCGCCTTTATAGGTGGCTACGCCGTTCTTGTCGTCCAACTGGGCATCGTCGGCCTGGATGCGGATAGGCTGGTCGCGGTCGTTGGGAAGAGCCCAGGCGCTCGCGCTTCCCAGTGCTGCGCCCAGACTGAGCAAAATAGGGAGGGTTTTAGCGAGCTTCATACTGTCCTCTTACGTTCGATAGCAGGTGTATCCTGCTTTCCTTCAAATACGCCTTCATTCCCGTGCCGGTCGATACACCTCCGGCGCCGTCGATTCTAACGGGTTGCTCGGTCTGCGCATATTGTTGCTGCGGGAACACGGTCATGCGACTGCTGGTGATGATGGTCGTGCGGTTTTTTTCGTCGGTGCGGGCCACGCGCACCGAGTCGATCAGTTCCACCTCGGTGCCGCCGGAATTGACTTCGGCGTGTTTGCTCTGCACATGCCACGGAAATTCGGTGCCGCGGAACATGTTCAGGTCCGGGGTGGTGACTAGCGTAATATCGGTGGCCTTGACGTGGTCTACCTTGTCGGCCGTCATCTCGTACTGCACTTTGCCGTCGGGCAGGTACTGCAGGGTGTGGGTATTGGATGCGTACCAGTCGATTCTTTCCTCGACCTGGGCCGCCGGCTGGTCGAGGAACCGTTCCGGGCTGATGTTCCAGTAGCCCACCGCGGCGAAAATCGCCGCGATACAGCCAAACACCACGATGGTGCGAATTTTCTTGCTCAGCATAAATGGCTCACAGGTACGCGGCGTTGGCCGCTTCGAGGCGGCCCTGGGCGCGCAGGATCAGTTCACAGAATTCGCGGGCCGCGCCTTCGCCGCCGCGCGCCGTGGTGACGCCATGGGCGTGCTCGCGTACGAAGCCGGCCGCGTTGGCGACAGCCATGCCCAGCCCGACCCGGCGGATCACGGGCAGGTCCGGCAAGTCGTCGCCCAGGTAGGCCACTTGTTCATAGCTTAGGTTGAGTTGGCCCAGGAGCTCGTCCAGCACCACGAGTTTGTCTTCGCGCCCCTGATAAAGGTGGGGGATGCCCAGGTTCTTTGCGCGCCGCTCGACCACCGGGGTCTTGCGACCACTGATGATAGCGGTCTGCACGCCGGCGGCCATCAGCATCTTGATGCCCTGGCCGTCGAGGGTATTGAAGGTCTTGAACTCACTGCCGTCTTCGAGGAAATACAGGCGGCCGTCGGTCAAGACGCCGTCTACGTCGAACACCGCCAGTTTGATGGCTTTGCCACGTTGCAGCAGGTCTGTGCTCATTTACATGACTCCCGCACGCAGCAAGTCGTGCATGTTCAGGGCGCCCACCGGGCGGTCATCGTCGTCGACGACCACCAGGGCGCTGATCTTGTGGTCTTCCATGATTCTCAGGGCCTCGGCGGCGAGCATCTCGGCGCGGGCGGTCTTGCCGTGGGGTGTCATGACCTGGTCGATGGTCGCGCTGTGGATGTCGATGGTGCGGTCCAGGGTGCGACGCAAATCGCCGTCGGTAAAGATCCCGGCCAGCTTGCCGTCGGTTTCGAGAACCACGGTCATGCCCAGCCCCTTGCGGGTCATTTCCATGAGAGCGTCCTTGAGTAGCGTGCCGCGCTGGACCTGCGGCAACTCCTGGCCGGCGTGCATCACGTTCTCGACCTTCAACAGCAGGCGACGGCCGAGGGCGCCACCAGGATGGGAAAAGGCGAAGTCTTCAGCGGTGAAGCCGCGGGCTTCCAGCAACGCCACCGCCAGGGCGTCGCCCATGACCAGGGCTGCGGTGGTGGAGGAGGTCGGCGCCAGATTCAGCGGGCAGGCTTCGTGCTCCACATGGACATTTAGGTTCACCTCGGCGGCCTTGGCCAGCGGCGAGTCCGGGTTGCCGGTGACGCTGATCAGCTGGATGCCCAGGCGCTTGATCAGCGGCAGCAACGTGACGATTTCATTGGTAGAGCCGGAATTGGACAGGGCCAGGATGATGTCGTCCCGGGTGATCATGCCCATGTCGCCGTGGCTGGCTTCGGCCGGGTGGACGAAAAATGCCGTGGTACCGGTGCTGGCCAGGGTGGCGGCGATCTTGTTGCCGATGTGCCCGGACTTGCCCATGCCGACCACGACCACGCGGCCCTTGCTGGCCAGAATCATCTCGCAGGCGCGCACGAAATCAGCATCGATATGGGGCAGCAAGCCTTGTACGGCTTCGAGCTCGAGGCGGATGGTACGTTGTGCCGATTGAATCAGGTCGCTGGATTGGCTCATGTCAGAAATCGTATAGCCCGATGAAAAGGCGGCGATTATAGCGGTAATGAACAATTCCCTCACGTAAGTTCGTCATGCTTTGTGTGAATGAGTCGGTGGGCTTGACACAAACTGTGTTCTTTAAACCGGTGTGCCGACGTATTGGCCGCTGGGTTGGGCCTTGGGCGCAGGGCGATTGCAGTGATATAGTTCGCCGCCGGTTCGGATGCCCGGCGGTATCGGCGCTTGTCGGCTGGCCAAGGCGTTCGAATGTGAGGCTGCATCGCAAGGAGTTTAGATGAGTGCCGACAACGCCTACGCGGTCGAGCTGAAGGGACTGTCCTTCAAGCGAGGCACGCGCAGCATTTTCAATGACATCGATATTCGCATTCCGCGCGGCAAGGTGACCGGCATCATGGGGCCTTCCGGGTGCGGCAAGACCACACTGCTGCGCCTGATGGGCGCACAGTTGCGCCCCAGCGCCGGCGAGGTGTGGGTCAACGGCCAGAATCTTCCCAAACTGTCACGCAGCGACCTGTTCGATGCGCGCAAGCACATGGGCGTGCTGTTCCAGAGTGGCGCGCTGTTCACCGACCTCGATGTGTTCGAGAACGTGGCGTTTCCCTTACGGGTCCATACCGACCTGCCGGAAGAGATGATCCGCGACATCGTCCTGCTCAAGTTGCAGGCGGTCGGGCTGCGCGGCGCCCTCGAGCTGATGCCGGACGAGTTGTCCGGCGGCATGAAGCGCCGGGTCGCGCTGGCGCGGGCGATTGCCCTCGATCCGAAGATCCTCATGTATGACGAGCCCTTCGTCGGCCAGGACCCGATCGCCATGGGTGTGCTGGTGCGCCTGATCCGTCTGCTCAACGATGCACTGGGCATCACCAGTATCGTGGTTTCCCACGACCTGGCCGAAACCGCGAGCATTGCCGACTACATCTATGTAGTGGGCGATGGCCAGGTGCTGGGGCAGGGCACGCCCCAGGAGCTGAAGGATTCGGATAACCCGCGCATCCGTCAATTCATGAAGGGCGATCCGGACGGTCCGGTGGCGTTCCATTTTCCGGCCACGGATTACCGTACCGATCTGCTGGGGAAGCGCTGATGCGCAAGAAATCATTATTGGAAAGAATTCGCCTGTTCGGCCGCTCCGGCATCGACGTGGTGGCGGTCCTGGGCCGTTCCTCGCTGTTTTTGATGCATGCCTTGCTCGGTCGCAACGCCGCGGGTGGCGGTTTCGGCCTGCTGGTCAAACAATTGCACTCGGTGGGCGTGATGTCCCTGGTGATCATCGTGGTCTCCGGGCTCTTCATCGGCATGGTGCTGGCGCTGCAGGGTTTCAGTATCTTTTCCCGCTATGGTTCGGAGCAGGCGGTCGGACAGATGGTGGCACTGACGTTGCTGCGTGAACTCGGTCCTGTAGTAACCGCGCTGCTGTTCGCCGGGCGTGCCGGTTCGGCGCTGACAGCCGAAATCGGTAACATGAAGTCCACCGAGCAGTTGTCCAGCCTGGAAATGATCGGTGTCGACCCGCTTAAATACATCATCGCTCCGCGTCTCTGGGCGGGTTTCATTTCACTGCCGGTGCTGGCGATGATTTTCAGCGTCGTGGGGATCTGGGGTGGTTCATGGGTCGCGGTCGACTGGCTGGGGGTCTACGAAGGTTCCTTCTGGTCGAACATGCAGAACAGCGTCGATTTTCGTGACGATGTGCTCAATGGCGTAATCAAGAGCGTCGTATTCGCTTTCCTGGTGACCTGGATCGCCGTGTTTCAAGGCTATGACTGTGAGCCCACGTCAGAGGGGATCAGCCGTGCCACAACCAAGACCGTGGTGTACGCCTCGCTGGCTGTCCTGGGCCTTGACTTTATTCTGACCGCCTTGATGTTTGGAGATTTCTGATGCAAAACCGCACCCTGGAAATCGGTGTCGGCCTTTTCCTGCTGGCTGGCATCCTGGCTTTGCTGTTGCTCGCCCTGCGGGTCAGCGGCCTGGCACCGACGGCTAGCACCGATACTTATAAACTTTATGCTTATTTTGACAATATCGCCGGTTTGACTGTCAGAGCCAAGGTGACCATGGCCGGTGTCACTATCGGCAAGGTCACGGCAATCGATCTGAACCGCGAGGACTTCACCGGCCGGGTGACCCTGCAACTGGAAAAACGCGTGGATAACCTGCCGACCGACTCCACTGCATCTATCCTCACGGCTGGACTGCTGGGCGAGAAGTACATAGGTATCAGCGTGGGCGGGGAAGAAACCGTGCTCAAGGACGGCGGGACCATCCACGACACCCAGTCGTCGCTGGTGCTCGAGGACCTGATCGGTAAATTTTTGCTCAATACCGTTAGCAAAGACGCTAAATGAGGAGCTTTTGAATGATCTCTATCCTGCGACGTAGCCTGTTGGTGTTGCTCGCGGCGCTGCCGTTGATGGCTAATGCCGTGGCCGCGCCTTCTGCGCACGAAATCATCAAGACCACCACTGACCAACTGCTGGCGGACCTTTCCGCCAATAAAGAGCAGTACAAGCAGAACCCGAGCGCGTTCTACGATTCGCTCAACCGCATCGTCGGGCCGGTAGTGGATGCCGACGGCATTTCCAAGAGCATCATGACTGTCAAGTATTCGCGCAAGGCAACCCCGGAGCAGATGGGCCGCTTCCAGGAGAACTTCAAGCGCAGCCTGTTCCAGTTCTATGGCAACGCCTTGCTGGAATACAACAACCAGGGCATCACCGTCGACCCGGCCAAGGACGAATCGGGTGAGCGCACCAGCGTGGGCATGACTGTCAAGGGCACCAACGGCGCGGTGTACCCGGTTTCCTACACGCTCGAGAAAATCAACGGTGAGTGGAAGGTTCGTAACGTGGTCATCAATGGCATCAACATCGGCAAGCTGTTCCGTGATCAGTTCGCCGACGCCATGCAGCGCAACGGCAACAACCTGGACAAGACCATCGACGGTTGGGCCGGTGAAGTGGCCAAGGCCAAGGAAGTCGCTGAAGACGCCCAGGAGAAGCAGCAGCAATGAGTGAGTCGGCCGTTCGTCTGGGGCAGGCTGGCGAGCTGATGCTCGGCGGCGTGCTCGACTATCGCACGGGCCCCGCGCTGCGCAAGCAGGGCCAGGCGCTGATCAAGTCCAGTGCTGGCGCCGAGTTGGTCATTGATTGCTCGCAGGTGCAGAAGTCCAGCAGCGTTGGCCTGTCACTGCTGCTGTGCTTCATCCGGGACGCCACGGCGGCCGGCAAGACGTGGAGCATCCGCGCGATGCCCGAAGACATGCGTGAAATAGCCCAGGTCAGTGAACTGACCGAGCTGTTGACGCAATCCTGACCCACACCCGCGAGCAAACCCCCTGTCAGAGTCCTGCTACGCGGGGTTCGCAGGCGCGGGGCTTTTTTGTATGATGTGCGACCCGCGCGCACAGGGCGCCGATTGAGGTTAAGCATGCAGGCTGTAGAAGTTAAGAGCTTCCTTGAAGAAAAGCTGCCAAATACGCAGGTGGAAGTTGAAGGCGAAGGCTGCAACTTTCAGCTGAACGTGATCAGCGATGAACTGGCGGCGTTGAGCCCGGTGAAGCGCCAGCAGCAGGTCTATGCCCATTTGAACCCATGGATCACCGATGGCAGCATCCACGCGGTCACTATGAAATTTTTCAGCAGCGCGGCCTGGGCCGAGCGCACCTGAGCCCAAGGGCGTCGAGATTCTTATGGATAAACTGATTATTACCGGCGGCGTTCGTCTTGATGGCGAAATCCGTATTTCCGGGGCAAAGAACTCCGCCCTGCCGATCCTGGCCGCGACCCTGCTGTGCGATGGCCCGGTGACGGTGGCCAACCTGCCGCACCTGCACGACATCACCACGATGATCGAGCTGTTCGGTCGCATGGGCATCGAGCCGGTGATCGACGAGAAGCTCAGCGTCGAGATCGACCCGCGCACCATCAAGACCCTGGTCGCACCGTACGAACTGGTGAAAACCATGCGTGCGTCGATCCTGGTACTGGGCCCGATGGTCGCCCGTTTCGGTGAAGCCGAAGTCGCTCTGCCAGGCGGTTGCGCCATCGGCTCGCGTCCGGTGGACCTGCACATCCGCGGCCTGGAAGCCATGGGCGCGGTGATCGACGTCGAAGGCGGCTACATCAAGGCCAAGGCGCCGGAAGGTGGCTTGCGCGGTGCGCATTTCTTCTTCGATACCGTCAGCGTGACCGGGACCGAGAACATCATGATGGCCGCTGCATTGGCAAAGGGTCGCAGTGTGCTGCAAAACGCCGCGCGCGAGCCTGAGGTCGTCGACCTGGCGAACTTCCTGATCGCCATGGGCGCCAAGATCAGCGGTGCCGGTACCGATACCATCACTATCGATGGCGTCGAGCGCCTGCATTCGGCCACTTACAAAGTGATGCCGGACCGGATCGAAACCGGCACCTACCTGGTGGCCGCTGCCGTTACCGGTGGCCGCGTCAAGGTCAAGGACACCGATCCGACCATCCTTGAAGCCGTCCTGGAAAAACTCAAGGAAGCCGGGGCCGAAGTCACCTGCGGCGACGACTGGATCGAAGTGAACATGCACGGCAAGCGGCCCAAGGCCGTGAACGTGCGGACCGCTCCGTACCCGGCGTTCCCGACCGACATGCAGGCCCAGTTCATCTCCCTCAACGCGATTGCCGAAGGCACGGGCGCGGTGATCGAGACGATCTTCGAAAACCGCTTCATGCACGTGTACGAACTGCATCGCATGGGCGCCAGGATCCAGGTCGAAGGCAACACCGCCATCGTGACCGGTACCGAGAAGCTCAAGGGCGCGCCAGTCATGGCCACCGACCTGCGGGCCTCGGCAAGCCTGGTGATCTCGGCCCTGATTGCCGAGGGTGACACGTTGATCGACCGCATCTACCACATCGACCGTGGCTACGAATGCATCGAAGAAAAACTGCAGATGCTCGGCGCCAAGATCCGCCGCGTACCGGGCTAGTCCTGGCTGCATGGGCACAAGGATGTGCCTTGATTTCGTTTCAGATCGAGGGTGTCTTGCACCCTCGATGTCTGTCCGGCGCCGTTTGCGACCGGGCATGAGTACCTTGATAAGGACTGACGCTTTCCATGTTGACCATCGCACTGTCCAAGGGCCGCATCCTTGACGACACCCTGCCGCTTCTGGCTGAAGCGGGCATCGTGCCGACCGAGAATCCGGACAAGAGCCGCAAGCTGATCATCCCCACGACCCAGGCCGACGTGCGCTTGCTGATCGTGCGTGCCACCGATGTGCCAACTTACGTTGAACACGGCGCCGCCGACCTGGGTGTTGCTGGCAAGGACGTGCTGATGGAATATGGCGGCCAGGGCCTCTACGAGCCCCTGGACCTGCAGATCGCTCGCTGCAAGCTGATGACCGCGGGCAAAGTCGGCGCGCCGCCGCCCAAGGGCCGTCTGCGGGTGGCGACCAAGTTCGTCAACATTGCCAAGCGCTACTACGCCGAGCAGGGGCGTCAGGTCGACATCATCAAGTTGTACGGTTCGATGGAGCTGGCGCCGCTGATCGGCCTGGCGGACAAGATCATCGACGTGGTCGACACCGGCAACACCCTGCGGGCCAACGGCCTGGAACCCCAGGATTTCATTGCCGACATCAGCTCCCGGCTGATCGTCAACAAGGCTTCGATGAAAATGCAGCACGCCCGTATCCAGGCTTTGATCGATACCCTGCGCAAGGCAGTGGAATCGCGACACCGCGGCTGATACACCTGCGCGACTCCGGTCGCGCCCGTCTATCCGTGTCATAGCCAATTTTCTCAGGTGCCCACGCGAATGGACTGGTAGCTTAGGGCGCCTGAGCATTTGCCATTAATGAGGCCCTCGCTATGACCGCTCCCACTTCGATTCGCCGACTCAACGCTGCCGACCCGGATTTCGCACATCATCTGGATCATCTGCTGAGCTGGGAAAGTGTGTCTGACGACTCGGTCAATCAGCGGGTGCTGGACATCATCAAGGCCGTGCGCGAGCGTGGCGATGCCGCGTTGGTAGAGTTCACCCAGAAGTTCGACGGCCTGCAAGTGGCGTCCATGGCCGACCTGATCCTGCCGCGCGAGCGCCTGGAGCTGGCCCTGACCCGGATCACCGTGCCCCAGCGCGAGGCCCTGGAAAAAGCCGCGTCCCGTGTGCGCGACTATCACGAACGGCAGAAACAGGATTCCTGGAGCTACACCGAAGCCGACGGTACGGTGCTGGGCCAGAAGGTCACGCCGCTGGATCGCGCCGGGCTGTATGTACCGGGTGGCAAGGCGTCCTATCCGTCATCGGTGCTGATGAACGCCATTCCGGCCAAGGTCGCCGGCGTCACCGAAGTGGTCATGGTAGTGCCGACGCCACGGGGCGAGATCAATGAACTGGTGCTTGCCGCTGCCTGTATTGCCGGGGTGGACCGGGTGTTCACCATCGGTGGTGCGCAGGCTGTGGCGGCGTTGGCCTATGGCACCGAAAGCGTGCCGCGGGTCGACAAAGTGGTCGGGCCGGGCAATATCTACGTCGCTACCGCCAAGCGCCATGTGTTTGGCCAGGTTGGCATCGACATGATCGCCGGCCCTTCGGAGATTCTCGTGGTATGCGACGGCCAGACCGATCCGGATTGGATCGCCATGGACCTGTTCTCCCAGGCCGAGCACGACGAGGACGCCCAGGCGATCCTGGTCAGCCCGGATGCCGAATTTCTCGACAAGGTCGCCGCCAGCATCGACAAGTTGCTGCCGACGATGGATCGCGCCGAGATCATCAACACCTCGATCAACGGCCGTGGCGCACTGATCAAGGTCGATGACATGGAACAGGCGATCGAAGTCGCCAACCGTATCGCGCCGGAACACCTGGAGCTGTCGGTCGCCGACCCGCAGGCCTGGTTGCCGAAGATCCGCCACGCCGGTGCGATCTTCATGGGCCGCCACACCAGCGAAGCCTTGGGCGATTACTGCGCGGGGCCCAACCACGTGTTGCCGACTTCCGGCACGGCGCGCTTCTCCTCGCCGCTGGGGGTGTACGACTTCCAGAAGCGCTCGTCGATCATCTTCTGCTCCGAGCAAGGCGCGTCCGAACTGGGCAAGACCGCCTCGGTGCTGGCCCGTGGCGAATCGCTGAGCGCCCATGCTCGCAGTGCCGAATACCGCATTCTTGATGACGCCTCGATTGAAGGGCAGGGGAACTGAACATGAGTAAATTCTGGAGCCCGTTCGTCAAGAACCTGGTGCCCTACGTGCCGGGCGAACAGCCGAAGCTGACCCGGCTGGTCAAGCTCAACACCAACGAGAACCCCTACGGTCCATCGCCCAAGGCGCTCGCGGCGATGCAGACCGAGCTGAACGACAACCTGCGCCTGTATCCGGACCCCAACAGCGATCTGTTGAAGAACGCCGTGGCCGGGTATTACGGGGTGCAGACCAACCAAGTGTTCCTGGGCAATGGTTCGGACGAGGTGCTGGCGCACATTTTCCATGGCCTGTTGCAACATGACCAACCGCTGCTGTTCCCGGATATCAGCTACAGCTTTTATCCGGTGTACTGCGGGTTGTATGGCATCCAATACGATGCGGTGCCGCTGGATGAGCAGTTCCGCATCGACCCGGCGGATTATGCCCGTCCCAACGGCGGCATCATCTTCCCCAATCCGAACGCCCCCACCGGTTGCCTGTTGGCGCTGGAAGCGGTCGAGCAAATTCTCAGGGCCAGCCCGGATTCAGTGGTGGTAGTCGATGAAGCCTATATCGACTTCGGCGGCGAGACGGCCATCAGCCTGGTGGACCGTTACCCGAACCTGCTGGTGACCCAGACCCTGTCCAAGTCCCGCTCGTTGGCAGGGCTGCGCGTCGGCCTGGCGGTGGGGCATCCGGACCTGATCGAGGCGCTGGAGCGGATCAAGAACAGCTTCAACTCCTACCCGCTCGATCGCCTGGCGAACGTTGGCGGCGCGGCGGCGTTCGATGACCGTGAGTATTTCCAGCAGACTTGCCGGTTGGTCATCGAACATCGGGAATGGGTCGTGACGCAGTTGCAGGCCAAGGGTTTTGAAGTGCTGCCCTCGGCCGCCAACTTCATCTTCGCCCGCCACCCCCGGCACGATGCGGCAGGGCTGGCAGCCAAACTGCGCGAGCAGGGCGTGATCGTGCGCCACTTCAAGCAGGAACGGATCGCCCAGTTCCTGCGGATCAGCATCGGCACCCCTGAGCAGAACCAGGCGCTCATCGACGGCCTCGGCGAACTCTGACGCTCTAAGTCGACCTTGTGGAGCGGGCTTTGTGGGAGCGGGCTTGCTCGCGAAGACGGAGTGTCAGCCAACCCTGAGTGGCTGACCCACCGCTTTCGCGAGCAAGCCCGCTCCCACAGGTGTATTCAGGGTATTCAGATGCTTTATTCGTGATGCGGCTCACCCAGGAAGGTCAGCGAGGTGAACACTCCGCGTGTCGCCACGTCCTTGTCGTCCTTGAGCGGTATTTCCATTTGGGCGGCGATAACGTTCAACCCTTCGTTGCGCACCAGCACCTGGGCCCGGCCTTCGGCGTCGGTTTGGGTTGAGACAGTGCCCGGTGCGCTGCGGTAATCGCCCACCAGCTTCACCCCGGCCAATGGTTTACCGTCCAGCAACACTCGCACCGGTAATGGCTGGCCCGGGCCTACCGTCAGCGGGTCGATTTCAGGCAGGATCAGGAACTTGACCTGATCGAGTTTCGGCAACTTAGCCCCCGGCTCATAGATCGCCAGGCTGTACTTGAAGGTGTGGGTCGATTCAATCGCTCCGGGCACTTTGCTGCGGCCTTCGTTGATCCACTTCTTGTCGGCGGTCTGTGACCACATGCCGTTGTCCAGCGCCACTGCCAGCACGGCCGGTGGCTTGAGCGGTTGCAGGCGGGCGTGGTCCGGCAGGCGCTCGACCGTGACAGGAACCATCTTGCCGGCCAGATCATAGGCCCAGGCGCCACTGATTTTCTGCGCCTTGAACGCATTGTCCTCGGCGCCATGGCCGTAGATCACTTCGATATTGCCGCGTCGCTCTTCCGTCCACAGGCCGTGGGCAGAAGCTTGGGTCGCCAGGAGCAGGCCAAGCAGGGTGAGGGTTTTGGAGGATGTCGGGGCGCGCATGTTATACAGTTCCATTTGTGATAATCGAAACAATATAACACTACTAATGAGAATTTTTGCTATCTCGGGTTTTTGAATTTTTTTGTGGCGAGGGAGCTTGCTCCCGCTGGGCTGCGAAGCAGTCCCAGGAGAATGGATGCGATCAGTCTGAGGTTTTGATGTGGCAGAGTTGGGGCTGCTGCGCAGCCCAGCGGGAGCAAGCTCCCTCGCCACGGGTCTACTGCTCTTCTTTGGCCGCCACCGGCGCGGGCGGTGGACGCAGGCCGATTTCAGCGGTGAGCTTGAGCTCCTTGCCGTTGCGCATCACCTGTATGGTCACCTTGTCGGTAGGCTTGATCCGCGCCACCTGATTCATCGAGCGCCGGCCGTCGCCGGCCGGCTCGCCGTCGATACTCAAGATCACATCGCCCAGTTGCAGGCCGGCTTTCTGTGCCGGGCCGTCGCGGAAAATCCCTGCCACCACGATCCCCGGACGCCCCGACAAGCCAAAGGACTCCGCCAGTTCCTGGGTCAGCGGCTGGACTTCAATGCCCAGCCAGCCGCGAATCACCTGGCCGTGTTCGATGATGGATTTCATCACTTCCATCGCCAGTTTCACCGGGATGGCAAAACCGATGCCCTGGCTGCCGCCGGACTTGGAGAAGATCGCCGTGTTGATCCCGGTGAGGTTGCCGTTGGCATCCACCAGCGCGCCGCCGGAGTTGCCGGGGTTGATCGCGGCGTCGGTCTGGATGAAGTCTTCGTAGTTGTTCAGGCCCAACTGATTGCGCCCGGTGGCGCTGATGATGCCCATGGTCACGGTCTGGCCGACACCGAACGGGTTGCCAATGGCCAGCGCGACATCGCCGATGCGGATGCTGTCGGAGCGCCCGATGGTGATGGCCGGCAGGTTCTTCAGATCGATCTTGAGCACCGCCAGGTCGGTTTCCGGGTCGCTGCCGATCACCCGGGCCAGGGTTTCGCGACCGTCCTTGAGCGCCACCACGATCTGGTCGGCGCCGCTGGTGACGTGGTTGTTGGTCAACAGGTAGCCTTCCGGGCTCATGATCACGCCAGAGCCCAGGCTCGACTCCATGCGCTTCTGCTTGGGTGAGTTGTCGCCGAAGAAGCGTCGGAACTGCGGATCTTCGAACAACGGATGGCTGGGCTTGTTGATGACCTTGGTGGTGTACAGGTTGACCACTGCCGGCGCGGCGAGGGTCACGGCATCGGCGTAGGACACCGGGCCCGGCTGCACGAACTTGGTCTGCGGCGCCTGCTGCAGGTTGACGTCAAGGCTTGGCAGGCCGACCCATTGCGGATAGCGCTGGATAATCAGTAGTGCGACAAGCACGCCGGCCAACAGCGGCCAGCCGGAAAAACGCAGCGCCTTGAGCATGAAGCATGTCCCTACAAAGGTTGCAGGCGGGATGAGACCGCCCATAATGTCGCGCATTATACGAGGCCGCGCGCGCCTCTGAACGGGATATTTAGGAGTCTTTTCATGGCCGTCGCCCTGAGCACCCTGGTCGAAGAAGCGGACCGTTACCTGGCAAGCAGCAAGATTGCCGACTACTGCCCCAACGGCCTGCAGGTCGAAGGCGCGCCCCAGGTGATGCGCATTGTCAGCGGCGTCACGGCCAGCCAGGCGTTGCTTGACGCGGCGGTCGAGGCGAACGCCGACCTGGTGCTGGTGCATCACGGTTACTTCTGGAAAGGCGAAAACCCCTGCATCACCGGCATGAAACAGCGTCGCCTCAAGACGTTGCTCAAACACGATATCAGCCTGCTGGCCTATCACCTGCCGCTGGATTTGCACCCGGAGGTGGGCAACAACGTGCAGTTGGCCCGCCAGTTGGACATCACCGTCGAGGGGCCGCTGGATCCGGATAACCCGAAGATCGTCGGCCTGGTCGGCTCGCTGTCCGAACCGATGACGCCTCGGGATTTTGCCCGCAAGGTCCAGGAGGCCATGGGGCGCGAGCCGTTGCTGATCGAAGGCGAGCAGATGGTTCGCCGGGTCGGCTGGTGCACCGGCGGCGGCCAGGGCTATATCGACCAGGCCGTGTTGGCCGGGGTCGACTTGTATCTGAGCGGCGAAGCTTCTGAGCAGACCTTCCACAGCGCCCGGGAGAACGGCATCAGCTTCATCGCCGCCGGCCACCATGCGACCGAGCGCTACGGGGTGCAGGCGCTGGGCGACTACCTGGCGCGGCGCTTTGCGTTGGAACATATTTTCATCGATTGCCCGAATCCGATTTGATGCAGTAACCCGGGATCCCCTGTGGGAGCGGGCTTGCTCGCGAAGGCGCTGGGTCAGTCAACATTTATGC
>NZ_JALJDX010000136.1 GCF_022952855.1 Pseudomonas sp. RGM2987
TCGCAACCCAACGGGGATAAATCCCCTCGCCACAAAAGTACAGTCTTGTCCTGGATAAAGCAGTTCGTTACAGCGCTCATAAAAAAGCCCCCGCTGCCGCAAGGCAACGGGGGCTTTTGTCGATCGAGTGTCTACATCTCGACCTGCGTCCCCAACTCAATCACCCGGTTCAGCGGCAGATTGAAAAAGCGCAGGTTGCCGTTGGCATTCTTCAGCAGGAAGGCGAATAGCAGCTCGCGCCAGCGGGCCATGCCCTCGAGCTTGGAGGCGATGATCGTTTCGCGACTGAGGAAGTAGGTGGTGCGCATCGGGCTGAAGTCCAGATCATCCAGGTGGCAGAGCTTGAGGGCCTGCGGGACGTCCGGCTCATCGGTGAAGCCGAAGTGCAGGATCACCCGGAAGAACCCCTCGCCATAGGCATCGACCTCGAAGCGGCGTTGCGGCGGGACGCGGGGAATGTCTTCGTACACCACCGTCAGCAACACCACCTGCTCGTGCAGCACCTGGTTATGCAACAGATTGTGCAACAGCGCATGGGGCACCGCGTCCGAGCGCGCTGTCAGGAACACTGCGGTGCCCTGCACGCGATGGGGTGGCTGCACGCGGATGCTGCTGATGAAAATCGGCAGCGGCAACGCGCCTTCGTCCAGCCGCTCGACCAGGATCTGCTTGCCACGCTTCCAGGTGGTCATCAGCACGAACAAGGCGATACCGGCGATGACTGGGAACGCACCACCCTGGATGATCTTCGGCACGTTGGCGGCGAAGTACAGGCCGTCCACCAACAGAAAACCGAACAACAACGGTACCGCCAGCAGCGGTGGCCACTTCCACAGCAGCAGTATCACCGCCGACACCAGAATCGTGGTCATCAACATGGTGCCGGTGACTGCTACGCCATAGGCCGAAGCCAGCGCGCCGGAGGATTCGAAACCCAGCACCAGCAGCACCACGCCCACCATCAGCGACCAGTTCACCGCACCGATGTAGATCTGCCCCTGCTCGGCGCTGGACGTGTGCTGGATGTACATGCGCGGGATGTACCCCAGCTGGATCGCCTGGCGCGTCAAGGAGAACGCCCCGGAAATCACCGCTTGCGAGGCGATCACCGTCGCCAGGGTCGACAAGCCCACCAGCGGGATCAGCGCCCAGCTCGGTGCCAGCAGATAGAACGGGTTGCGCGCCGCCTCCGGATCGCCCAGCAGCAGTGCGCCCTGGCCGAAATAGTTGAGCATCAGCCCTGGCAGAACCAGGATGAACCAGGCGCGGGCAATCGGCTTGCGCCCAAAGTGCCCCATGTCGGCGTACAGCGCTTCGGCGCCGGTCAACGCCAGGACCACAGCGCCGAGGATCGCCACACCCATGCCCGGATGTACGACAAAGAACCGCACGGCCCAGGCCGGGTTCACCGCCTGCAACACTTCCGGGTGCTGGATGATGCCGTAGACGCCAAGGGCGCCGAGCACCAGAAACCAGGTGACCATGATCGGCCCGAACAGAATGCCGATCCGCGCGGTGCCGTGGCGCTGGATCAGGAACAACGCCACCAGCACCACCAGCGACAGCGGCACCACCCAATGGTCGATGCCGTCGAACGCCAACTCCAGGCCCTCGATGGCCGAGAGCACGGAGATCGCCGGGGTGATCATGCTGTCGCCATAGAACAGCGCCGCGCCGATCAGGCCGCAGACTACCAGGAAGGACCGCAGCCGCGCTCTCCCCCCGGCCGCCCGTCGGGCCAGGGCCGTGAGCGCCATGATCCCGCCTTCGCCTTGGTTGTCGGCGCGCAGGACGAACATCATGTACTTGATCGACACGACCCATATCAGCGACCAGAAAATCAGCGACAGGATCCCCAGCACCCCATCGTGGTTGACGGGCACGCCATAGGCTCCGGAAAACACTTCTTTAAGGGTGTACAACGGGCTCGTGCCGATGTCGCCATAAACCACCCCGACCGCCGCGACCAGCATGCTCAGCGGTTTTGCTGCCGAATGCTCGGCACCTGCCGCCTGACTACTTGCATGACCCATCCAACACTCCTGATTCCCAGACCTGTCTTCTTCAACGAAGCACTATGCTTTTGTAGACGCAGCATGCGCTGTTTTACTGATTGTTACAGACGTTTTCTTGAATGTGGAAATCGTCAGAACCCAAAGGCGCGAAGCATAGCGCAGCACTCGTCGTTTTTCCCCGTATAAAGCTGGTCAAGTGCCTCGGCCACCGCTAGAATTGCGCACTTTTTGATCAGAGGCGCGTCAGGCGCCCTGTCTCGGCATGAGACGATCCCCCTACACCGAGGTTAGACATGTCCACCACTACCGCGCCAGCCAACCCGAAGGTCGGCTTCGTATCCCTGGGTTGCCCGAAGGCTCTGGTCGACTCCGAGCGCATCCTGACCCAGCTGCGCATGGAAGGCTATGACGTCGTCTCCACGTATCAGGACGCCGACGTGGTGGTGGTCAACACCTGTGGTTTCATCGATTCGGCCAAGGCCGAGTCCCTGGAAGTGATTGGCGAAGCCATCAAGGAAAACGGCAAGGTCATCGTCACCGGCTGCATGGGCGTGGAAGAGGGCAACATCCGCAACGTGCACCCCAGCGTGCTGGCCGTGACCGGTCCGCAGCAGTACGAGCAGGTGGTCAACGCCGTGCACGAGGTGGTTCCACCGCGTCAGGACCACAACCCGCTGATCGACCTGGTGCCGCCGCAAGGTATCAAGCTGACCCCGCGTCACTACGCCTACCTGAAGATTTCCGAGGGTTGCAACCACAGCTGCAGCTTCTGCATCATCCCGTCGATGCGCGGCAAACTGGTCAGCCGTCCGGTGGGCGACGTGCTCGACGAGGCCCAGCGCCTGGTCAAGTCCGGCGTCAAGGAACTGCTGGTGATTTCCCAGGACACCAGCGCCTACGGTGTCGACGTGAAATATCGCACCGGCTTCTGGAACGGCGCGCCGGTGAAAACCCGCATGACCGAACTGTGCGAAGCCCTCAGCACTCTCGGCGTCTGGGTCCGCCTGCATTACGTCTACCCGTACCCGCATGTCGACGAGCTGATCCCGCTGATGGCCGCCGGCAAGATCCTGCCGTACCTGGACATCCCGTTCCAGCACGCCAGCCCGAAAGTCCTCAAGGCGATGAAACGCCCGGCGTTCGAAGACAAGACCCTGGCTCGTATCAAGAACTGGCGCGAGATCTGCCCGGACCTGATCATCCGCTCGACGTTCATCGTTGGCTTCCCAGGTGAAACCGAAGAAGACTTCCAGTACCTGCTGGACTGGTTGACCGAAGCCCAGCTCGACCGCGTCGGTTGCTTCCAGTACTCCCCGGTCGAAGGCGCACCGGCCAACGACCTGAACCTGGATGTGGTACCGGACGACGTCAAGCAGGACCGTTGGGAGCGCTTCATGGCGCACCAGCAGGCCATCAGCTCGGCCCGCCTGCAAATGCGCATTGGCCGTGAAATCGAAGTGCTGGTGGACGAAGTGGACGAACAAGGCGCCGTGGGCCGCTGCTTCTTCGACGCCCCGGAAATCGACGGCAACGTGTTCATCGACAACGGCAGCAACCTCAAGCCGGGCGACAAGGTCTGGTGCAAAGTGACCGATGCTGACGAATACGATTTGTGGGCTGAGCAGATCGGCTGATCCAGGCTTGGACTCAAGCCTAGGGGGCTTTTGTGGCGAGGGGATTTATCCCCGTTGGACGCGAAGCGTCCCTCATGTGCCTTGGGGCTGCTTAGCAGCCCAGCGGGGATAAATCCCCTCGCCACAGGTCCGCATCTACCGTCATTGTTTCGCCTGCTTCGAAAAAACCAAAAAGCCCTGCCTTGCGACAAGATGCGGGGCTTTTTTACGGCTATCGTATGGAGAAACCCCGGGCCTCCAGCACAAGGAACAGGCGGGCATGCGCCAGCATTCGGTCATCCATACACCGAAACCGAACGACTATCCGGAACTGACCGAAGTGTGGGAGGCGTCGGTGCGCGCGACCCACGACTTCCTGCCGGACAGCTACATCGAACTGCTGAAAAACCTGGTGCTCACCCGCTACCTGGACGCGGTGATGCTCATCTGCACCCGGGACGCGCGCCAGCGCATCACCGGTTTTGCCGGGGTGGCCGCCGGCAAGATCGAGATGCTGTTCATCGACCCGCAACACCGGGGCCAGGGCCTGGGCAAGCAACTGCTGCACTACGCCATGGAACACCTGAACGCCGATGAACTGGACGTCAACGAACAGAACCCGCAGGCGCTGGGCTTTTACCTCAAGCAAGGCTTCGAGGTGGTCGGCCGTTCGGCGCACGATGGCATGAACCAGCCTTACCCGTTGCTGCACATGCGTTACAAACAACCTGACCTGAAGGCCCGGCGCGGCTAAAAGCCACACAACGCAAATGGACCCGCGATTAACCGGCGCCAGGCAGGTACAATGCCCACCCTCTTTTTGTTACGGCACTGTCATGACTGACCCGATTCGCCTCTCCAAACGCCTCATCGAACTGGTCGGCTGCTCCCGTCGGGAGGCTGAGCTGTTCATTGAGGGCGGCTGGGTCACGGTCGATGGCGAAGTGATCGATGAGCCGCAGTTCAAGGTCACCACCCAGAAAGTCGAACTCGACCCCGAGGCCAAGGCCACCGCGCCGGAGCCGGTGACCCTCCTGCTGAACGTCCCGGCGGGCATGGATGTAGACACTGCCATGGCCTCCCTCGGCCCGCAGACCTTGAGCGAAGAGCATCGTTTCAGCAAACGACCACTCAAGGGCCATTTCCTGCGCCTGACCGCCAGCGCCGACCTGCAGGCCAATGCCAGCGGACTGCTGGTGTTCACCCAGGACTGGAAGATCTTGCGCAAGCTCACCGCCGACGCGGCCAAGATCGAGCAGGAATACGTGGTGGAAGTCGAGGGGGAGATGGTCGCCCATGGCCTCAATCGCCTGAACCATGGCCTGACCTACAAAGGCAAGGAACTGCCGGCGGTCAAGGCCAGCTGGCAGAACGAGAACCGCCTGCGCTTCGCCATGAAGAATCCGCAGCCGGGCATCCTCGCGCTGCTCTGCCAGGCGGTCGGCCTCAAAGTGGTTGCCATCCGCCGCATCCGCATCGGCGGGGTGTCCATCGGCAAGGTGCCACTGGGCCAGTGGCGCTACCTGTCCGCCAAAGAGAAATTCTAATTTTCCGGTGCCCCGCCCAGTTGGGGCGCCCATTGCAGATTGATCAGGATTGCACACATGATTCACAACGACGTACTGCGCAGCGTGCGCTACATGCTCGACATCAGCGACAAGAAAGTCATCGAGATCATCAAGCTTGGCGGCCTGGATGTCTCCTTGACCGACCTGGCGGGCTACCTCAAGAAAGATGAGGAAGAAGGTTTCGTGTTCTGCCCCGACGAAGTCATGGCGCACTTTCTCGATGGCCTGGTGATCTTCAAGCGTGGCAAGGATGAAAGCCGTCCGCCGCAGCCCATCGAAGTGCCGGTGACCAACAACATCATCCTCAAGAAACTGCGGGTGGCCTTCGAGCTGAAGGAAGACGACATGCACGCGATTCTCAAGGCCGCCGAGTTCCCGGTGTCCAAGCCGGAACTGAGCGCATTGTTCCGCAAGTTCGGCCACACCAACTACCGCCCCTGCGGCGACCAGCTGCTGCGCAACTTCCTCAAGGGCCTGACGCTGCGCATTCGCGGCTGATTTCGGTTTCCAGAGTTCCTGTGGCGAGGGAGCTTGCTCCCGCTGGACGTGCAGCGTCCCCCTTGCGGTGTGTCAGACAAAACCAGGGGGGCCGCTTCGCCCGAGGCGTCGGACCGTCCCAGCGGGAGCAAGCCCCCTCGCCACAGGGTCGATGTCGGACCTGCCTCTCGCGTTATCATGCCCCTTCCCTCCTCGCCCCGATCCCAATCCATGACCTATAACGTCTCCCCCATCGGCTTCGTCCGCTCCTGCTTCAAGGAGAAGTTCGCCATTCCGCGCCAACCGCAACTGGCCCCGGCTGCACGCGGTGTACTGGAATTGGTGGCGCCGTTCGATCAGGGTGAGGCGGTGCAGGGCCTGGAGCAGGTCAGCCATGTCTGGCTGTTGTTCCTGTTTCACCAGGCGCTGGAAGACAAGCCACGGTTGAAAGTGCGGCCGCCGCGACTGGGTGGCAACAAATCCATGGGCGTGTTCGCCACCCGCGCCACCCACCGCCCCAATGGCATTGGTCAGTCGGTGGTGAAGCTGGACCAGGTCGAAGCCGGGCGGTTGTGGATCTCCGGCATCGACCTGCTGGACGGCACGCCGGTGCTGGACATCAAGCCCTACGTGCCCTACGCCGACATCATCGGCTCGGCGTCCAACACCATCGCCAGCGCCGCGCCTGAATTGATTGCGGTGCAATGGGCGGACACTGCCCTGCTTCAAGCGTGCGAGCACGCCAAGCGACTGGGAGAGCCCCTGATGGAGCTGATTGAACAGTGCCTGGCCCAAGACCCACGCCCGGCGTACCAAATTCCTACCGTCGAACGGGAATATGGCGCGCAGTTCTGGGACCTGGACGTTCGGTGGCATTACCCGCAGGCGGGGTTGATCCGGGTGTTGGAAGTGGTGCCAGCCAAATCCTGAGCGCCGGAAACGAAAAAGCCCGCGCTGCCTTTATCAGGTAGCACGGGCTTTTTTATGGGACAACCGGTGGACCGAGGCGCCTTCTTCGCGAGCAAGCCCGCTCCCACACTGGATCTCTGGTGAACGCTGAATTCGTGTTCAAAGGAAATCAATGTGGGAGCGGGCTTGCTCGCGAAGGCGGTCCAACATCCGATGATTATGTTGGCTGGCAGCCCACTACAAACCGGTCACCGCAAGCTTACTTCTCTACAAACGCGCGTTCGATCAGGTAATCACCCGGCTCACGCATACGCGGGGAAACGGTCAGGCCGAAGCTGTTAAGCACTTCGCTGGTCTCGTCGAGCATGCTCGGGCTGCCGCACAGCATGGCGCGGTCGTCCTGCGGGTTGATCGGTGGCAGGCCGATGTCGCGGAACAGCTTGCCGCTGCGCATCAGATCGGTCAGGCGGCCTTCATTCTCGAACGGCTCGCGGGTCACGGTCGGGTAGTAGATCAGTTTTTCACGCAGGGCTTCGCCGAAGAACTCGTTCTGCGGCAGGTGCTCGGTGATGAACTCGCGGTAGGCGACCTCATTGACGTAGCGCACGCCGTGGCACAGGATCACTTTCTCGAAACGCTCGTAGGTTTCCGGATCCTGGATGACACTCATGAACGGCGCCAGGCCGGTGCCGGTGCTGAGCAGGTACAAATGCTTGCCAGGCTTGAGATCGTCCAGCACCAGGGTGCCGGTGGGTTTCTTGCTGATGATGATCTCGTCGCCTTCCTTCAGGTGCTGCAACTGGGAAGTCAGCGGACCATCAGGGACCTTGATGCTGAAGAATTCGAGATGCTCTTCCCAGTTCGGGCTGGCGATCGAGTAAGCGCGCATAAGCGGGCGGCCATTGGGCTGTTGCAGGCCGATCATCACGAACTGACCGTTCTCGAAGCGCAGGCCCGGATCACGGGTGCACTTGAAGCTGAACAGAGTGTCGTTCCAGTGATGAACACTGAGGACACGCTCGTGGTTCATGTTGCTCATGTACGGGGACTCCTGGGAATGATGCCTGCGCCGTTAATCTGCGCAATTGCAGCGCATTCTAATGGCGGCGACAATATCTGTTAACTGGATTATTAAGATAAGGGTTATCGGTTATATCGATATGCGATTTACTCTCCGTCAACTGCAAGTCTTCGTCGCCGTCGCCCAGCAAGAGAGCGTTTCCCGTGCTGCGGGCCTGCTCAACCTGTCGCAGTCGGCTGCCAGCACCTCCATCACCGAGCTGGAGCGCCAATCGAGCTGCCAGCTGTTCGACCGCGCCGGCAAGCGTCTGAGTCTCAATGCCTTGGGCAAACAGCTGTTGCCCCAGGCGGTGGCGCTGCTGGACCAAGCCAAGGAGATCGAAGACCTGCTCAACGGCAAGTCCGGTTTCGGCTCGCTGGCGGTTGGCGCCACGCTGACCATCGGCAATTACCTGGCGACCCTGCTAATCGGTGGCTTCATGCAACGTCATCCGGAAAGCCAGGTGAAGCTGCATGTACAGAACACCGCCAATATCGTGCACCAAGTGGCTCATTATGAAATTGACCTGGGTCTGATCGAGGGCGATTGCAGCCATCCGGACATCGAAGTGCAGAGCTGGGTGGAGGACGAACTGGTGGTGTTCTGCGCGCCCCAGCACCCACTGGCCAAGCGCGGTCAGGCGACCATGGCGCAGTTGACCCAGGAAGCGTGGATTCTGCGGGAACAGGGTTCCGGCACCCGACTGACCTTCGACCAGGCGATGCGTCATCATCGCAGCGCGTTGAATATCCGCCTGGAACTGGAGCACACCGAAGCCATCAAGCGGGCCGTGGAGTCGGGCCTGGGGATCGGTTGCATCTCACGCCTGGCCCTGCGCGATGCCTTCCGCCGCGGCAGCCTTGTTCCGGTGGAAACCCCGGACATGGACCTGGCGCGGCAGTTCTATTTCATCTGGCACAAGCAGAAATACCAGACCTCGGCCATGCGCGAATTTCTCGAGCTGTGTCGGGCTTTCACGGCCGGGGCCCAGCGCAGCGATGAAATCGTGCTGCCGGCCATAGCCTGAGCGATCAGAGCAGGACTACCCCCCAGACCAGGGCAATCATCGTCAGGGCAACGAGTTGGGCCGCACTGCCCATGTCCTTCGCGTTCTTCGACAGTGGGTGCAGCTCCAGGGAGATACGGTCGATGGCCGCCTCCACTGCCGAGTTGAGCAACTCCACGATCAATGCCAACAGGCAGACCGCAATCAACAGCGCCTGCTCGACACGGCTGACGTTGAGGAAGAACGACAACGGGATCAACACGACGTTGAGCAGCACCAACTGACGGAAAGCCGCCTCGCCGACGAAAGCCGCGCGCAGCCCGTCCAGGGAATAGCCAGAGGCGTTGAGGATGCGTTTAAGGCCGGTTTGGCCTTTGAAAGGTGACATAGGCTGGGCACTGATCAAAAAGGAGTGGAGAAGCTAATTCAAATCCGGTCAAAAAAGCGTGAACACGCGCATCAAGTCTGCGGTGAAATTGACTCAAGTTGTTGCAGCAACAAGGCTGCCTGGGTTCGCGTACGTACATTCAGTTTGCGGAAAATCGCGGTCACATGGGCCTTGATAGTGGCCTCCGACACGTTCAACTCATAGGCGATCTGCTTGTTCAACAAGCCCTCGCAGACCATGGTCAACACCCGGAACTGCTGCGGTGTGAGACTGGCGAGCCCTTCGCTGGCGGCCTTGGCTTCTTCGGAGACGCTCACGGCTTCGAACGCCTGGGGCGGCCAGCTTACATCGCCATCCAGAACGGCCTTGACGGCCTGCTGGATCATCTCAAGGGAACTGGATTTGGGGATGAAGCCACTGGCACCGAATTCACGCGCCTTGACCATCACCGAGGCCTCTTCCTGGGCCGAGACCATCACCACCGGGATCTGCGGGTATTGGCCGCGCAACAGCACCAATCCTGAAAAACCATAGGCGCCGGGCATGTTCAGATCCAGCAGCACCAGGTCCCAATCCGCCTTTTCGGTGAGCCGGACCTCCAGTTCCGCGATACTGGCCACCTCCGTCAACCGGACATCCGGGCCAAGGCCCAGGGTCACTGCCTGACGCAACGCGCTGCGAAAGAGCGGGTGGTCATCGGCAATCAGGATTTCGTATGTGGCCATTGTTTAAATGATCCTGTTTTTGATGGCAGGCCCGATGCATTCGGATCAAGCCAAGACAACTCAAGACACTACTCGCCGCAGCATCTACAGGGCACGTCCAACGCCAGACACGGCGTTTCAACCGTGAGCTGCCCCGGGGCGGCGCCCAGCATGCCCAGCGAAGCCGGGGTGGTCAAGCAGCACGGCCGCTCCTGTATCCAGTATGGGCCACTATTGGGCCAAGATCGTTTGCGACGTGCCGATAAAGGCCTGCAACTCGGCGTGGGCGGGGGTCGTTAGATTCACGTCCTGTTGGCGCTTGGCGCCCAGGTAATGCTGGCTGAACACATCAAAATAGGCGTCCAGGGCGGATGCTGCGTCGCTGTCACCCGCCAGCTCCAGGCACAACGCCGCCACTTCGGCGGTGCACAAGTGCTCGCTGCGGGTCGACCGGCGCAAGCGATAACGCGACAGTTTGTCTGGCAACAGGCTCAGGATCGGCAGCCGGTCGAAGTATGGGCTTTTACGGAACATCTTCCGCGCCTCGGTCCAGGTCGCGTCCAGCAGGATGAACAGCGGGCTCTTGGACCGATCGAAGTCGACCGTGTGGGTCACTCGCGACGGCTCGACGTATTCGCCAGGAAATACCAGGTACGGCTGCCATTGCGGATCATTGAGCAACGCCAGCAGTTGCGGGTCGACTTCAGTGCGCGACCAGATGAACGCATGGTTGTCACGAACCACGTCGGCGATCAGCCAACCGGTGTTGCTCGGCTTGAACACTTCCTTATTGGTCATGATCAGGCAAACCCCGGAACGGGTCTCGACGCTTGGACGCCAGGCGCACAGGCAATGACTCTCGATCACTCGGCAAGCGCTACAACGGGGCGCGCGCCAGCCACGGGCCTGGAGTGGCTTGATACCTTCATCAACGCGCTGGTCGCGCAGACGGGCTACGGCATTCGGGGCATGCTGATTCATGGGCGACGCCGACAGACAGGAAAACTCGACACGAACAACACTCGGCAGGGCAACAAAGCCGGGCAGTCTACCAGAGCGCGCAAGCCTGTACCGTGCAACCGGGCTCCCCTATAATTCCCGGCCACTGAACGCACAGTCATGTGATCGGTCGAACCACCTGTCACTGAACCAGGAGAGTTTCATGCTGCGCCTTATCGTCCCTACCGTTGCCGTGCTGCTGGCAACGTCCATCAGCGCTCAGGCTGCCTCGCTGAAAGAACTCGAACTGAACAAGATGCTGCAGAACGTCGCCAGGGAAAGCAGCGTCGGTACGCCGCGGGCGATCAACGAAGACATTCTCGACCAGGGTTATACCGTTGAAGGCACCGAGCTGATCAACCACCTCAGCGTGCAAAGCAGCCATGCGCAAAAAATGCGTGCCGACCCCAAGGCCGTGTATTTCCAGCTGGGCTCCACGGTTTGCACCAACCCGGGCTTCCGCAAGCTGATGGCAAAGGGCGCGACGATGCGCTACGAATTCACAGAAGTTAAGACCAACCGTCCGGTCGCAACCGAGCGCTTCCAGGAATCGGATTGCCCGAAACCGGCCAAGACTAAGAAGTAATCAACCCGAGCGTGCGCGTCGCTGCTCATCGTCGGCGCGCAGTTCTGCCACCAGCGCCTGTAGATAGCGCGAGCGCCATGTCCGCCCTTCCAGTCGGCGGCAACATTCTTCTTCCAGACTCACCCGATTGGCCTGGGCCGATTCCAGCAGCGCCAGGTACAGCTGCCTGTCGAGTTCAAGAGTCACCCTGCTCATCTCTCCCGCCTCCATGCCCGATCCGCTTCAATCCGTCGCGTGCCACCTGGCTCAAGGCGCCAAAACATCGGCACGCTTGTTAATCAGTAAATCAGAGCGCTACCCAGCCGGTCGGCAATCAGACGAGCGGTACGGGTCTTCCACAGTCATTATCCGGCGATTGCCAATGTTTACTTTTGGGCGCCATGATCAGGGCTGCGAAGATCGGCACGAGGGTCTAGATTCAGAGGTATCTCTTTTGACCGGACAGAATTAGGCTGCCCTGCTACGCCTTGCCGTGTAATTGTTTTAAATCCAAGGGAAACGCAGGACCTGCTGGATGACTGGGTCGCCCTGGGCAGACCGCGTCGAGCCAGGTCAACGTCCGGGCACCGAGCCTGGGCCGACAGCGACATAGGGAATGTCGTGGCCCTGACGAATGTCTCGTCCGGGGCGGGGGTCCTGTCAAGAAGGAGAAGCTGCATGCCTTACAAACCGAATGATCTGCTCAGCCGTCATTTTGAGAGCCATGGCCACGACCTTATCCACAAGGTCGAAGAGCAACTCAACCTGGTATCACCCAACAGCCCGAACCTGCCCATCTACCGCGACATGATCCTGACCGTGTTGCGCATGGCCCAAGAGGATCACAACCGCTGGAACGCCAAGATCACCCTCCAGGCTTTGCGCGAGCTGGAGCATGCATTTCGCACGCTCGAACAGTTCAAGGGGCGGCGCAAGGTGACCGTCTTTGGCTCCGCCCGAACCCCTATCGAACATCCGCTGTATGGCATGGCCCGCGAACTCGGCGCAGCGCTGGCCCGTTCGGACATGATGGTCATCACGGGTGCCGGCGGCGGCATCATGGCCGCGGCCCATGAAGGCGCAGGCCGAGACCACAGTCTGGGCTTCAATATCACCCTGCCCTTCGAACAACATGCCAACCCGACCGTCGAGGGCACGCCGAACCTGTTGCCATTCCACTTTTTCTTCACCCGCAAACTGTTTTTCGTCAAGGAGGCCGACGCCCTGGTGCTCTGCCCGGGTGGCTTCGGCACCCTTGACGAGGCGCTGGAAGTCCTGACCCTGGTGCAGACCGGCAAAAGCCCGCTGGTGCCGGTGGTCCTGCTTGATGTGCCGGGGGGAAGATTCTGGCAAGGCGCCCTGGATTTCATCCGTGAGCAACTGGAGGAGAATCGCTACATCCTGCCCACCGACCTGAAGCTGATGCGCCTGGTGCACAACGCCGAAGACGCCGTAGAGGAAATCAACCGGTTCTACCTTAACTTCCACTCCAGTCGTTGGCTCAAGCATCAATTCGTGATTCGCATGAATCACAAGCTCAGCGAACAGGCCATGCACCTGATGCAGGCGGACTTTGCCGACCTGTGCCTGAATGACTGTTTTCATCAGCACGACTACAGCGACGATGACCGCGACGAAGCCCGGTTCAGTCATCTGACCCGACTGGCGTTTACCTTCAACGCCCGGGATCACGGCCGCTTGAGGGAATTGGTGGACTACATCAACCTGCCGGAAAACTGGGCCGAGCCGACCCAGGAAGTCCGGCCCCTCACCTGGGAGCCGATCAAGGTGACCTGAGGCAAAAACTTGAGGCAAAAAAAACGGCCCGCTATCGAAATAGCGGGCCGTTTTGCTTCAATCGTCCGTGCCGCGACCGCTGAACAAGCGGTTGATCATTTCCATGGAGTACCCTCGATACGCCAGGAAACGCCCCTGCTTGGCTCGTTCCCGTGCATCGATGGGCAGATGCCCCGAGAACTTTCGACGCCAGGTATCGGTAAGCTGCGCCTGCCAGTCAATACCGCTTTCGCGCAATGCGAGTTCGATATCCGGGCGTTGCAACCCGCGCTGGCCCAGTTCTTCGCGAATGCGCAACGGTCCGTAACCGGATCGGGCGCGATAGGAGACAAAGCTTTCCAGGTAGCGGGTTTCCGACAGCAGGCCCTCTTCGGTCAAACGGTCGAGGGCCGGGTCGATCAACTCATCGGGAGCACCGCGCTGACGCAGTTTACGCGTCAGCTCGACTCGACCGTGCTCGCGCCTGGCGAGCAGGTCCATTGCGGTTCGTCGCACCGCGACGAGGGTGTCGAGTACGGCGGTCATTGAGTCGATCAGATGTCAGCGTCAGCCAGATCATCAGCCGTTTCACGGTTTGCCAGTGCCTTGACGTCTGCAACCGGGCTCAACAGCTTGTCACGCAATTGCTTCTCGAGCGCTGCTGCAACTTCCGGGTTGTCCGCCAGGAACTTGGCCGAGTTGGCCTTGCCCTGACCGATCTTGGTACCGTTGTAGGCATACCAGGCACCGGATTTCTCGACAAAGCCGTGCAACACACCCAGGTCGATCATCTCGCCATTGAGGTAGATGCCCTTGCCGTAGAGAATCTGGAACTCTGCCTGACGGAACGGCGAAGCCACCTTGTTCTTCACGACCTTGACGCGGGTTTCGCTGCCGACCACCTCATCACCTTCCTTCACCGCGCCGGTACGACGAATGTCCAGGCGAACCGAGGCGTAGAACTTCAACGCGTTACCACCGGTGGTGGTCTCGGGGCTACCGAACATCACGCCGATCTTCATGCGGATCTGGTTGATGAAGATCACCAGGCAGTTGGCGTTCTTGATGTTACCGGTGATTTTGCGCAGGGCCTGGGACATCAGGCGAGCCTGGAGGCCCACGTGCATGTCGCCCATTTCACCTTCGATTTCAGCTTTTGGCACCAGTGCAGCCACGGAGTCGACGATGATCACGTCAACCGCATTGGAACGCACCAGCATGTCGGTGATTTCCAGGGCTTGCTCACCGGTGTCCGGCTGGGAAACCAACAGGTCGTCGACGTTGACGCCCAGCTTGCCGGCGTATTCCGGGTCCAGGGCGTGTTCGGCGTCGACGAAGGCGCAAGTCGCGCCAGCTTTTTGAGCCTGGGCGATCACGGACAAGGTCAGTGTGGTTTTACCGGAAGATTCAGGACCGTAGATTTCAACAATACGGCCTTTTGGCAGGCCGCCGATGCCAAGCGCAATGTCCAGGCCCAGGGAACCGGTGGAGATGGAAGGAATAGCCTGACGGTCCTGATCGCCCATACGCATTACGGCACCCTTGCCGAATTGACGTTCGATCTGACCCAAGGCCGCAGCCAAGGCTTTCTTCTTGTTGTCGTCCATTAAAGTCCTCACGTAATCAATAAGGCCTGACGGCCAACACCTGTATAAGTAGCCAGTATTATTCCACAGCGTTTGAGGATCGCCTACCCCTGATTTGAGATTTCTACAGCGGCATGTTGTAACAGCCCCTCTAGCGCGGCCTTCACCGTTTGTCGGCGGACCTCGTCGCGGTTGCCTGGAAAGAATCGCTGCTGGCTGACGACCGTCTCGCCAACGCCCCAGGCCAGCCACACGGTGCCCACCGGTTTATTCGGCGTGCCCCCGTCCGGCCCGGCCACGCCGCTGACCGCCACGGCATAACGCGCCAGGCTTTGCTGCTGGGCGCCCCGCACCATGGCCTCGACCACTTCGCGACTGACCGCCCCCACCGTCCCGAATAGTTCTTGCGGCACGTTCAACTGCTGGGTCTTCTGGCGATTGGAATAGGTGACGTAACCGGCCTCGAACCAGGCCGAGCTGCCGGGAATACGGGTGATCGCCTCGGCAATCCCGCCGCCGGTGCAGGATTCGGCCGTGGTGACATGGGCATTGAGCAACTGCAGGCGCCGGCCCAGTTCCGCCGCCAGTTCGGTAATCTCACCCATGACCTTCTCCTGATGTCGACGCAATGAGGCCTACCGTACACGAGCACTCCAAGGTTGCAAGGATCCTCGGACTACTGACCCAACGCTCTGATATAGGCCTGGCAAGCCTGCAAGGCGATCAGTCCACGGTCGCCTTCGTCGGTGATGGCGATAATTCGTTGAGCATGCGCCGGGTCAAGTTTGGCTCGCGCCTTTCCATGAACCACGCCGCTGGCGCCGGGGGTGGCAGACACTGGATTGCAACTGGCTGAATCCTCGAGGAGGACTGACAGCCGCAGATCAGCGGAGGCAAGACGATCGCGCAGGCGAGCTTGATTGCTTTGAGCATCGCTCAGTTCCTTGTAGTGGGTTTGCTCGCTGGCCGACAACCGCTGCTCCAAGGCCAAGCGCTTGTCCTGCTCAACCTTGGTCTTGGTGGCGGCCGCGCTGCTGATCGTGTCCAGATCGGCAAGATGCAGGCTAGCCTGCTTCGCCAGTTGCCCACCGTAGCGCCAGTCCTGGACCGTCCAGGTCACGCCGACGGCCAGCAGCACGAGCACCAGCACACCGATTGCCCAAGTTTTCACGCCCAAAGGATTCACGGCACGTCGCTGAAAAAAATGTGGTGGCCCAAGAGCAGGGTCTGCTTTGCCTTGGCTGCCCACCCTGGCACGACCTGTATGCTGAGCGCGTAATAGTGCGTGGCGCCGCAGGTGGGATCCGAGACCCTCCCGTCGATTACCTGGTCAGCCGCGATGCGGCACTGCGCCAGCTCGCGGAATGGAATCTGACGTATACCGCTCAGGAATGGATAGTTCGGGTCGTTCTTGTTCCAGCAGCTGAACTGGTACGGCTTTTGGCAGACGTCGGCATAACCTTCTCCCCACCAGGAGTTTTCCCGGCCATCCTCCACACGGTTGCGGATCGCCCACGCCACGGCGATTTGGCCAGCAAAACCTTCACCTCTTGCTTCTGCCCACACGGTGCGGGCAAGGATGTCGCGATCCCTTTCGGAAATAGACATAACTTTTCTCCAGGCAAAAAAATCCCGCTCAATGGCGGACCTATATAAAATGGCCAATCGTTTTGGATCCCCCTGCAAAGGGTGGTTTCGTTTTTTCAGGGAAATGGACTATGAAGTTCAGATTTGCAGTAATTTTCGTGGCGTTGGCCTTCGCCGGTGGTGGCGAGAGCAAGGCGGAAAGCTCCAGGAGTAAATCGCCGCTCCCCGTCTACTTGCTTCTCGGCCAAAGCAATATGGTTGGCATGCGTTCCGATGCCGAGAAACTGCCAGGGCCGATGAAGCGCGCGCAAAACAATGCACTTTTCTTCAAGGCCGGAAAATGGGCGCCGCTTGCCCCTGGCGTCTCTGAAGTGAAGGGTTTCGGGCCCGAAATTTCCTTCGCCCAGAGCATGAAGGGATCAGGCAAGTTCGGAATCATCAAGGTCAGCGCCGGCGCGACAACGCTATTCAAGGAATGGAACCCGAATATCGGCGACTCTCTGTATGGAAAGACCCTAGATCTCGTCCAGGAAGCGAAGAGAACTCGGTCAATCAAGATCGCTGGAGTTCTATGGATGCAGGGCGAGAGCGACGGCGCGACTCAGGAAATGGCCGACTCCTACGAAAGCAACCTGAAGACCCTTCTCTCCTCCCTGAGATCAGACCTCAACGAGCCGCATCTGCCTATCGCCGCTTGCAGGGTGACGGCCCCTAGCACTCAGTTCCCGTTCATTGAAACCGTCCGCAAAGCGCAGGAGTCGGTTCAAGAGCCAGGCTACACATGGTTCAACTGCGACAACCTGACTAAAGGCCCTGACAATTTGCACTACGACACCCAAGGTCAGATTGCGCTAGGGCAGCTGTTTGCCGAGGCATTAAAGTCAGTACGCTGACCTACCCGCACCTCTGAAATCTTAGGCATACCCGCCCGAATAAAAACCGGGAGTACTTCGTAATGCACCTTGTAGCGGGATCGATTATCTCAATCTCACCCAAGTTTCGCTCAGCTCTTTCCGGCTTGGGGTACTCGCAAACCATGAAACCACCGTCTTTTCCTCATCACCATACTGAACATAGATCATTTCCCTGCCCTTAAATGCTCATGTAGGCCAAAGTTAGAAATAACGTTTGACCTTTAAATCAATAACATTCTTCGGATGTATTCCGTCAGCAAGAAGCCTTGGCCAAACTCCGGTTGCGGCGGCTGCGTTCCAACGATTAACAACCAGCCCCCTAAATCCTTTTACATACTTTCAGTAGTGCCCTTGAATGTCCAAAGCAAATCATTGACTCCAGAACAATCAGGGTAGGCGACAGGGTTAGAGTACTGAAAACAACCCTCTTTCCTGCTTCCGTGACCAGCGCCCGCCACAGTTCGGCCCGCAGGTCATGCAGCAGGTCCAGCGCCGTCGTCGCTGGCGTCAAGCACCAGCACCGTGTCGAAACCGTCACGTACCGTTTGCAACGTGACGTTCTGCGCCATGTTCTTGCTTGCCACGTCGGCGGTAGGCAGAACTTAGGCGCAGGGGGTTTGCAGGGGAGTACCGGCTTGCAGCGTGGCGAGGCCAAAGCCTGCGACCACGCGATGGGCGGGCGCGGGGCATTGCTCACGCAAGTGCGTGAGGACCGGCGTCATCTTCATAAGGGGGTTCCAGCATTGTTTGAATGTGCAATGGAGGCCCTGTGGGGCTTGCTCGCGGAAAGCGGTGGGTCAGGCAACTTCGATGTTGAAGCTACTGGTCCCTTCGCGAGCAAACCCGCTCCCACATCAGATCGGTGTTGCTCCCGATTTTTGAGTCGATGCAGGTCAATTGTGGCGAGGGAGCTTGCTCCCGCTGGCCTGCGAAGCAGGCCCCCGCTTTTCTTCAGGTGATGCGACTGCTGCGCAGTCGAGCGGGAGCAAGCTCCCTCGCCACGGATTCGATGTTGTCTGGGCTGACCTCATCGCGAGCAGGCTCGCTCCCACAGGGGTAGTAGCGTTTGGGGGCTATGCCTTGGCATCCAGGCAAGTGGCGTGGATCGAGCAGCGGTAGCTGGTGGCCCGGTCGCCGCTGGCGGTGACTTTGTCGATGGACCAGCGGCCGCGCATGAAGTCTGGCCAGCTGGAGTCCAGCAGTACGATGCCTTCGGCGGACAGGCCCGGGTTGCCAGGGCACTCGATGGTCACCTTGAGGGATTCGCGCAGCATCCGGCGCACTTCGCCTTCGCCAGCGGCGCGGGCATCGTCGGCGCTCTGAAAGCGCTGGCGCAGGGTCTTGAACGGCGCGGTGCTGCTTTCCTCGACGCGCAACATGCCGCTCACCGCATCCCACCAGGCGGTCTTGCAGCCCTGGTATTTAGCCCGGGCGGTTTCATCGAATTTGGCCGAGATAAAGGCGCTGTCGCCCGGACGGTTGTTGGTGGTCACCGAGAGTTTTATTTCTGGCAGGACCTTGCCCGACAACGATTTCGCCTGACCGCGTCGGGCCAGCACGTACAACTCGTTGATCGGCTTGGCGACCGCGTCATAGCGGTGAGCGAGCCGCGTCAGGAACCCCATGTCTGTTTCATTGGACTGGTCGATGTGCTCGATCTTGATCAACGACAATTCAGGCGCAACGCGCGGGGAAAACCCGTGCCTGGAGGTCAACTCGCGAAACAGCGCCCCCAGCGTCGTCGGTCCATGGCTGACGGATCGGCGCTCCTTGAATCCGGTCTGGTCTGCCGCGCTGAAAGGTGCCGCCATGGCGACCAGCGTGAGGGTTAACGGAAACAACGACGGCGTGCGCCGGGTGATGACAAACTGGCCTTTATCCACCAGCCCCGACTCCAGGTAGCCGACCCGCAGGCCGATTTTGCCTTCCAGGCTGGGCAGGCCTTCCAGCCCTTCCAGGTTGATGACCAGCGTCAGTTGATCGGACTCGATGCCCGCCGCATCGATGTGCGTCCATTTGAGCAAGCGTTGATTGATCAGCGCCGCGTTGGCGCCATAGATCTCCACCGCAGGCGTGAAACCCAAAGACATGTGGCCTCCTTAATCCCAGGCTGAAACGGGGTTGGGTGCGGCGGGTTCGAGCTCCACTTCCGGCAGGACAACCCGCACGCCCGCCGGCAGCACCGGTCCCCATTCGGCCAGCTGCGGATTGAGGCGCCAGAGCGCCTCCTCGACCGCATCGTCACAGCGCTCGATTTCGCGATACAGCAACAGATTCACCGAATCACCGGCGATGCTTCGAACCCTACGCATTGGCAAACTCCGTCAATTCAATCGTCCAGCCGACCACCATCGCGGTGCCATCATCGATGATCTCGCTCTGGGTTTCCGACACCTTGTTGATCTGCCACAGGCCCCAGTTGCGGCCAATGCCGTCAATCAACGGCACGGGAGCACGCAGTGCCTGCAATGCGCGCAGCTCATCGAGGCGATCCATGGCTGTCGCGTACATCGACTTACCGGTGATGGTCAGCCCTTGCAGGCCTTGGCCGACCTGGCTGGACTTGGGTTTACTGGTGAGAATATCGATGCTCTTCCAGCCGCCGTCTGAAGTACGTGACAGGCTGTGGTATGCGAAATCCCTGGACAGTCCAAAGATGAAACTGCCGAGTGCCATTTGTTGGCGCATCAGGTGGCTCCGTCGGTCAGGGCCGCGTCACTGCGCATGGCGAGTGAGTCGGGCGTGGTGGACAGGCCGAATTGGCCTGCGATCTGCTGCACGACCAGGTTGGCCAGCTGACTGGCACTGGCCTGGTCCTGGCCGTTGATGTAGATGTTGGCGGTCATGGTGTTTTGTTGGTTGCTGGTCTGGGTGCTGGTGAGGTCCTTGCTGACCTGGTCCGGGGCGGCGAGTTTGTCGGCTGGCGCGGCCAGTTTTTCCCCCAGCCAGGAACCGGACTCACCGCCCAGCAAGCTTCCCCCCAGCCCGCCGATGACCGCGCCAAGCGCTCCACCGAGGGCCGTGCCAAAAACCGGTGAGATAAAGGAGCCCAAGGTCATCCCTACCCTCGCTCCGCCCGTTGCCCCCGCCCAACCGCCCCCCGCCGCTCCCAGGCCTGCGCCGAACATCCGGGCGTCACCGCTCAGTGCGCCTTCGACCACCAGCGGGGCGGCACCCAGCACTAATCCTCCGGGTAGCATTCGGGTGAATGAGCGCAATGAAGCACTGATACCGCGCAGGGAACCGCTGGCGCTCACGCCCGCCTCGGCTTTCGCCACGCTGGCTGGCTCGAGCGGGCTTGCCTCCCTGAGACCCAGCCGGCCTGTAGCCCTGCCCTTGCTGACGTCCTCGGAAATCACCTCACCCAAACGCCCCGGCAGACGCGTCGCCACACCGCCCAGGACGCGCTTGGCCACCCGGCTGCCGAGTTCGTCCGTGATAGCGTTGAGCAACGCGCTCGCCAGCGGCTTGATCGCGGCGGCCACCAGCACGAGTGCGGCGGCGGCCTTGGGTGAGGTTTCGGCCAGCTCACTCATGCCGTCCACCAGCGAGCCCGACATCTTGAGCGAGCTGTCCATCAACGGCGCCAAGGCGTCACCCGTAGCCACCGACAGTCGCTCGCTGCGCGCACTCATGGCGTTGAGCTGACCCTGCCGGGTTTGCGAGAGCGCCAATGCGTCCTGCCTGACCGAACCCTGGTTGCTCAACTGCGAAGTGGCGTACTGGGCGGGATCTTTTACCTGCCCGAAGGCTTCGTTCACATCACTGATTTTGCGTGCCATGCGCAGCACGGCGTCATCACTGTTGCTGAACAGCGTGGCGGCGAGCGTCGAGCGTTTTTCGGCCGGTTGCGCGTTCAGTGCCGCCAGCACCGTCATCACAGTGCCAGGGGCGGTGTCCTTGTCGCGCAAGCCATTGGCTATCGCAACGGGCGCCAGGCCCAGTTGCTTCCAGGCCGTTTGTTCGGTGGCGGAGGCTTGCTCACCCTTGCCCAACGCTGTGGTGAATTTATCGAGCGCGATGCCGGCTTCGGCCTGTTGCGTACCGGTATTGAGCAAGGCCGCTGTCAATGCGGCGGCTTGCGCCGGGGCCAGGCCTGCTTGCGTCGCAGCGGCGCCATCACGCTGCAGTACCGCGCCGACCTCAGCCGCTTTCGCGCCACCGGGAATCTTGCCCAGTTGGTTGGTGGCATCCGCCAGATCAAACGCCTGGGCAGCGTCGAGTTTCATCGAGGTGCGCCAGGAGGCCAGCATCTCGGCGACATCCATGGCCGGCACCTTGAACGCCGAGGCGACCACTCCCGCATCGCTGGCAAAGCGCAGCAACTCGAACTTGCGGTCCGAGGCATCGGGCAGATCGCTGGCGATTCCGGCCCTGGCTGCCAGGCTTTCAATCCGTACCAGATCCACCGCCTTGGTCCCCCCGGCCGACACCAGCGCAGCACTGGCGATGTGCTGTGTGTCCCGAGCCATTTCCTGGCTCTGGCGAGCGGTGAATTGGGTAGCCTGTTTCAGATCGGCGACGGCCGAATCCATTTCTATCGCAGGTTTAAGCAGATCCGGCGGTTCAAAAAAGCCAGAAGTCTTAGCCGCGTCTTTTTGCTCAGCGCCAGCTTCACTCTTGGACCCGGCGGACGTCGTCTGGGACAACAATCGTTGGGTCGAGAGCTTCAACGTCAACGCCTCGATCGCGGTCGTCAGCAGGCCGAGCTTGAGCCCGACATTATTCAGCGCCAGCCCCAGGCCAGACAGCGGGTCCCCGCCGAACAGGCCCGCCTCTTGGGCGATTGCGCCGCTCATTGCTGCCGGACCGAGGCCAGTGTTACCGAACGCCAAGCCACTCTGATCGAAGGCTGCGTACTTGAGCGAATATCTATCGTCCGCCATTGCGCTTTACTCCTGTTTCACGCCGAGGCGAGTGATCGCGATGTCGTAACGGCGCAATGCCTTGCCGGCGTCCCACTCCAGGATCTCCGCCTCACTTACTGGGTAAATGAGCGGCACTACATCGAGGATCACTTCGATGTCGCGCTGCGAAAGAAGTCCGCCGGTTTGTTTAAAAAATCGTCGATACGCACCTGCAACTGGGTCCAGTCGGGCACGCTCAACAGGTCGAGATCGGGGATCATCAGGCCCGTGCAATGGGCGGTGATGAACTCGGCGCGTTCCTTGGCCGTCTTCAGCTTTTTCATCGCCTTGGTGGCCCGCAGCACCGGCATTTCCAGGGTCAGCGACGTCACGCTGCGGCCTGCCACGCTGATCGGTTGCAGCAACTGCACCTGGTCGGGGTCAGCCTGTGGGTCGTCCAGGAAGTGCGACGCCGGGCGGCTCGACATCTCATGGACGTACTGGGCGATGCTCACGTAGTCCGGGCGCTTGAGCTGGTCCAGTTCCTTGACCGACAAGCCGGTGGCCAACCTGGCCAGTTCGAAGAACTGATCGTCTTCGTCATCACCGGCGCGGGCCAGGGCCTCCTTCTGCGCCGCGTAGAAAAGGGGTTTGAGTTGCAGCTGGTCGATCTGCGACTGATCGTCGGCAGTGATCGGCGACAACAGGATATGGATGGGGGGTGTCCAGGACATGGATCGGGTTCCTTGGATAATCGTGGTGAGCGCGTCCCCTGTGGGAGCGGGCTTGCTCGCGAATGCGGTGTGTCAGCCAACATCAATGTCACTGAC
>NZ_JALJDX010000135.1 GCF_022952855.1 Pseudomonas sp. RGM2987
GGGTCAGTTGATGAAGTTGTTGACTGAGCCACCGCCTTCGCGAGCAAGCCCGCTCCCACATTTGGTTTTTGGGCTGGCCTCAAGATTTGCATACGCCACAGATCCCCGTGGGAGCGGGCTTGCCCGCGAAGGCGGTGGTTCAGTCAACGAAGATGTTGGCTGACCACCCGCTATCGCGAGCAAGCTCGCTCCCACAACTGTATTGTGTGTCTTCATTCAATTTCGCAGCAGGAGAATCACGTTGTCCTCTCCCATCCCGGTCACCATCCTCAGCGGCTTCCTCGGCGCTGGCAAGACCACGCTGTTGCGCCATCTGCTCAAGGCCGAGCACGGCTTGAAAATCGCTGTGATCGAGAACGAATTCAGCGACGCCGGTATCGACACCCAACTGCTGGGCGAGGCGCCGGTGCAGGTCATGACCCTGGCCAACGGCTGTGTGTGCTGCACCATTCACACCGACCTGACCAAGGCTCTCTACCTTTTGCTCGAACGGCTGGACAGCGGTGAAATTGCGTTCGACCGCTTGGTGATCGAGTGCACTGGCCTGGCCGATCCGGCGCCGGTGGCGCAGACGTTTTTCATCGACGAAGACTTGCGCGAGCGTTATATCCTCGACGGCATCCTGACCCTTGTGGATGCCGCCCACGCCGAGTTGCACCTGACCCAGGCCATCGCCCAGGCCCAGGTCGGATTCGCCGATCGCCTGCTCTTGAGCAAGACCGACCTGGTGGACGCGGCCCAGGTCGAGGCCCTTGGCGAGCGGCTGACGCGCATCAACCGACGGGCGCCGATCCGGATCGTGGAGCACGGGAACATTGATTTGGCCGAACTGCTCGATATCCGGGGTTTCAACCTCAACGCCGACCTTGGCGCGGGGTTCAATTTGCGGCCGGTTGCAGCGTCGACCACGGCGGATCGCATCAGCAGCCTGGTGCTGCGCACCGACAAGCCGCTGGATATCGACCGGCTCAGCGAGTTCATGAACCAGCTGCTGGAGGCGCATGGCAAGCAATTGCTGCGCTACAAAGGCGTGTTGAACATCGCCGATGAACCACGCCGATTGGTATTCCAAGGCGTGCTCAAGCTCTACGGCTTCGATTGGGACACCGAATGGGCCCCAGGCGAAGCGCGGGAAAGCGTGATCGTGTTCATCGCCGACGAGCTGCCCGAGGAAAAAATCCGCGCTGGCTTCGAAGCGATCCTAGTTTGAAGCTCCGGTGCCTGCGGCCATCAGCAGCTTTTGCTCAAGATGGTCCAGGTGCTCATTCATCAGGCGCTGTCGCTTCGGTGATATAGCCGCCCTCCACCGGGCTCTCATGCGGCGCTTTTAATGAATACTCAAAATGAACGTTATCTTTGATTTTTCTTCTGTCTTGGCGAGGTAGATATAAGGCGAGCCCGGTATCTTTAATCCACCAATATATTTACTGTTGGTCGTCATGAGCGACACAGGCGAGTGGATAGAAGTAAAGTCCTTGCGCTTAATGATATTGCGCCGATGATCGACAAGGTTGAAAAGCGTTGGGTTTCGGGTGTTTGGGTGTTGGGCCCCCAGCACTTCCAGCCAGCTCCGGCTGATGAGTTTGTCGTAGTATTCGCCGGGGTTTTTTATGCTCAGGATGTAGCCATCTGCTGTATGTCGAAAATGCAGGCGCAAGGGCGGGCTGTCTGTATCCTGGGCGTTCGGGTACATCCCGAGCAGGCTGGAGTGATCATGGGCCTGGGCCGGGCCGGTGAAAAAACCGCCGCTGAATGAACGGATGGTTGCTATGGCAGGCTTGCCGTGCAAGTGCTCAAGTAGATTGATACGAGCGTCATGCATCCTGAGTGTCGCGTTAAAAGATTGTTTGCTGTCCATGCTGTATCGAGTCCTTTATGGTGGTTGAATGTAGCGGACTTGATGTTATGGGTTAGTTGCCGGATTGTGGGGTTGGCTGTATTGCAGGAAGTTATTGAGTGGAATGTTTGAAGTAGATCGTTAGTTGTCGTGCGCACATAAAAAAGGCCCGCATCTTTCGATGCGAGCCTTTTTACTGCCCAGCGGCGGGCGGATTAAGCGCCGTATACCGGCAGCTTCTTGCAGATGGCCTTGACCTTCTCACGAACGGCGTCGATGACCGCTTCGTTGTTCAGGTCAGCCAGGATGTCGCAGATCCAGCCGGCCAGTTCCTTGCACTCGGCTTCCTTGAAACCACGGGTGGTCACGGCCGGGGTGCCGAAGCGCAGGCCGGAAGTGACGAACGGCGAGCGTGGGTCGTTTGGCACCGAGTTCTTGTTGACGGTGATGAAGGCCTTGCCCAGCGCGGCGTCGGCGTCTTTGCCGGAGATTTCTTGCTTGATCAGCGACAGCAGGAACAGGTGGTTTTCCGTACCGCCGGAGACCACGTCGAAGCCGCGCTCGATGAACACGCCGGCCATGGCCTTGGCGTTTTTCACCACTTGTTGCTGGTAAGCCTTGAACTCAGGTTGCAGCGCTTCCTTGAAGCAGATGGCCTTGGCCGCGATCACGTGCTCCAGCGGGCCGCCCTGGGCGCCCGGGAACACGGCGGAGTTCAGCTTCTTCTCGATGTCGGCGTTGGCGCGCGCCAGGATCAGGCCGCCACGTGGACCGCGCAGGGTCTTGTGGGTGGTGGTGGTGACCACGTCGGCGAACGGCACAGGGTTGGGGTAGACGCCGGCGGCAACCAGGCCCGCCACGTGCGCCATGTCGACGAACAGGTAGGCACCGACCTTGTCGGCGATTTCGCGGAAACGCGGGAAGTCGAGCACTTGGGAGTAGGCGGAGAAACCGGCCACGATCATCTTAGGCTTGTGTTCCAGGGCCAGGCGCTCGACTTCGTCGTAGTCGATCAGGCCGTTGCCGTCGATGCCGTACTGGATGGCGTTGTACAGCTTGCCCGAGGAGGACACGCTGGCGCCGTGGGTCAGGTGGCCGCCGTGGGCCAGGCTCATGCCCAGGATGGTGTCACCGGCCGACAGCAGCGCCAGGTACACGGCGGCGTTGGCTTGGGAACCGGCGTGTGGCTGGACGTTGGCATAGTCGGCGCCGAACAGCTGCTTGGCGCGGTCGATGGCCAGTTGCTCGACCACGTCGACGTACTCGCAACCACCGTAGTAGCGCTTGCCCGGGTAGCCTTCGGCGTACTTGTTGGTCAGTACCGAACCTTGAGCCTCCATCACCGCAGGGCTGGTGTAGTTTTCCGAAGCGATCAGCTCAATATGCTCTTCCTGGCGCTGAGCTTCTTGCTCCATGGCGGCAAAGAGATCGGCGTCGTACTTGGCAATAGTCAAATCACGGCTGAACATGGCGGTCCTCAAGGATCGGGGGCAGAAAAGGGGGGCATTCTAACCCAACCGCTTTTGGAAGGCATATGAAAGGACGTCATGTCGCGGACGAATGGGTTTCACGCAGCTTTCGGTGTTGTCTGGACAGACGTCTTCGCGAGCAAGCCCGCTCCCACAGGGAGCGCATTTCATGTGGGAGCGGGCTTGCTCGCGAAGAGGCCGGTGCAGGCGCCACAAGGACTCAATCGAGCATGAACAGCGCATCATTGCTGAACTGCGCCTCGAACCGGTTGGCCGGCATAGGGCGACCGAACAGGTAGCCCTGGACCTCGTCGCAGCCGTGTTCGCGCAGGAAGTCCAGTTGCTCATGGGTCTCGACGCCTTCGGCGATCACCGCCAGGTTGAGGCTGTGGGCCATGGCGATGATCGCCCGGGCGATCTGCGCATCCTGTTCGCCAGAGGGCAGGCCATCGACGAAGGTACGGTCGATCTTCAGCACGTCGATGGGGAATTGCTTGAGGTAGTTGAGGGACGAATACCCGGTGCCGAAGTCGTCCACGGCAATGCTCAGGCCCAGGTTCTTCAGCCCGGCGAGGATCTGCATCGCCTCGCTGACCTCGCGCATCAGGATACTTTCGGTCAGCTCCAGTTCCAGGCACGCCGGCGGCAGGCCGGTGCTGCGCAGGATATTGGCGATGCGCGTGCCGAGCTGGCCGTCGGAGAACTGCCGGGCCGAGATGTTGACCGAGACCTTCGGCACCCGGACCTTGGCCTGGTGCCAGGCCTTGAGCTGCCGGCAGGCCTCGTCGATGACCCAGTCGCCCACGTCTACCACCAACCCGAGTTCTTCGAGCACCGGGATGAAGTCTCCCGGCGGCACCAGCCCGCGTCGCGGATGACGCCAGCGCAACAGGGCCTCGGCGCCCGTCAAACGTTTGCCATCGCCGCTGAACTGCGGCTGGTAATACAGCACGAATTCGTTCTGCTCCAGAGCATGGCGCAGGTCGCTTTCCAGTTCCAGGCGCTCCAGGGCGCTGGCGTTCATGTCCGCCTGGTAGAACTGGAAGTTGTTCTTGCCGCGTTCCTTGGCGTGGTACATGGCGGTGTCGGCGTTTTTCATCAGCTGGCTCAGTTCGTTGCCGTCCTGAGGGCTCAGGGCGATACCGATACTGGCGGTGACGAAGAACTCCCGGCCTTCGAGCACGAAAGGCCGGACCAGGCTGGCAAGAATCTGCTCGGCCACGGTGATCGCCCGGTTCAATGCCATTTCGCGACTGGCGCGCGGTTGCAGCAGCAAGGTGAACTCGTCGCCGCCCATGCGCGCCACGGTGTCGTCATCGGCCACGCAACCGAGCAGGCGGGTGGCCATTTCCTTGAGCATCCGGTCGCCGGCGGCGTGGCCCAGGGAATCGTTGATCGGCTTGAAGCGGTCCAGGTCGAGGAACATCAGCACCACCCAGGTCTTCTGCCGGTCGGCCGATTGCAGCGCGGTGTGCAGGCGATCCTGGAACAGCGTGCGGTTGGGCAGGTGGGTCAGGGCGTCGTAGTACGCCAGGCGATGGATGCGCTGTTCGCTGGCCTTGCGTTCGCTGATGTCGCTGAAAAAACACACGTAGCTGGCCAGGTCGCCCTCGTCATCGAGCACAGCGGTGATGCCGACCCAGGCCGGGTAGTGCTCGCCATTGCGGCGCTTGAGCCAGACTTCGCCTTCCCAGGTGCTGTGCTGTTGCAGTTGCTTGAGCACGTAGCGCAGGTGGGCTTCCTGCTGCTCGTCCACGGTCAGCATGTTGGGCAATTGGTCCAGCACTTGCGAGACGGCATAACCGCTGACGCGACTGAAGGCTTCGTTGGCCTGGACGATGTAGCCGGCCGGGTCGGTGATCAGGATCGCCGAGGTCGAGTGCTCGAATACCGTGGCGGCCATGCGCAGGTCTTTTTCGGCACGTCGCTGCTGGCTGATGTCACGGCCTACACCCAGCACACCCTCGAATGCGCCATGGTCGTCCCAGACCAGCACCAGGCGCAGTTCGATGGGGATCTTGCGCCCGTCGGCCCGCAGGGAATCGAACAGGAACAGCTGGGTCTGCATCTGGTTGCGCAACTCGGCCAGTTGCTCGGGTTTGTCGAGGGCCTTGCTGACCCGGTCCATCAGGCTGTAGATGCCGGTCAGTTGCTGCGGATTGGCAATGATCGACTGCCAGCCGTTCTGGAAAATCCAGTCGGCGTCGTAGCCCAGCACGGCCTGCACCGACGGGCTGACATAGTTGAGCGCAAGCTTGCTGTCGGTGGAGAAGATCACGTCGCTGATGCTTTCGGCGAGCATCCGGTAGCGCTGCTCGCTGTCACGCAGCGATTCGCTGGCCTCGATCTGCTCGGTGATGTCCTTGGCCACGCCAATGATCCGGGTCACCTGGTCATGCCGGTCGCGGGCCAGTGCTTGTTCGCGAATCTCGAAACGGCGCCATTTGCCGTTGCGATGGCGAAAGCGCAACTGGCATTGCAGCAGTTGCGTGTAACCGCCCCGGCGCTGCTCCTGGCGCAGGTGGTGGTAGTGGTCGGCATCTTCGCTGTGCAGCAGGATTTCCCAGAAGTACTCGCCCATCTGATGCAGTTCGGTACGGTCGTACCCCAGCGTCTGGCCCAGGTGATGGTTGCTGAAGATCATTCGCTGGCTGATGACGTCCTGCACATAGAGGTGATCCGGTACCGTGCGCACCACGTCGGACCAGAAGCCCTCGCGCTCGAGCAACGAGAGCTCCACCAGCTTGCGGCTGGTGATGTCGCTGATGCTCAGGATGACGGCGTTGTAGTCATCCTGGTGTTCCGGCAAGCGCAGGACCAGCCACAGGTGTTGATCTCTGCCGTGGGCATCTTGCAGCCTGATTTCCAGTTCCAGCTGTTTGTGCGGGTCGAGCAGCGCCTCGAGCAGCTTGGAGCCGACCGGGTTGTTGTCCTGCACGCCGTTGCCCACCAGCAGTTGCCAGGCCTGCTCACAGGAGTCGACGTTGAGCAGTTTCAACGCCATCTGGTTGACCTCGGTGACGATCACTTCCCGCTGTAGTTGCTTGAGTTGCTGGGGGGCTTGCAGCCAGGCCCGCAACTGGTCGCCATTGTGCAGGCCGTTCCTGGCGAAAAAAGCCTTGAGCCCCGACAGGTCCAGCACGCACAGGGCGACGCCGGTGCCTTCGAAAATATCCTGGTAGCGCCGTCGACCTTCGTGCAACTGCCGCTGGCGTCGACGCATGTTCAACAACGCGATGACTGGCAGCAACGAAAACGCCAGGCCCAGCAGGCATTTGCCGATGAACGCCGGCAGCAGTTGCTCGATCACCTGGCGCCGGTCGAACAGCCCCCGCAGTTGCCAGTCGCTGCTGCTCAGGGGCACGGTCAGTACGGTATTTTCCAGGTCATCCACCGACAGGCGGGCAGGGCCGGACCTGGGCAGGCTCTCATCACGGCTGATGATCTGCTGATTGAGACGGTTTTCCACCAGCCACAGCGGACGCATGCCGGCATCGGCCTGTTTGGTCAGGGTGGCGAAAAAGTTCGGCGTCAGGCGCAGGGCCCAGTAGCCGCGGCTGCTGCCGCTGGCCTGATGCAACAGCAGATGCACCACGGAGCCGTCTTCGGTATTGCTGAAGTAATGCGCCTGGGCACGGCTGCGGCGCACCAGTTCAGCCAGGTAGTCGGCATCCTGGCTACCGGCGTCGCTGTCGCTGAGCACCCGTCCGGAAGGGCTCAGCAGCGCCAGGCTGCGAACTTCCGGCAACGACTGTTGAAGCTTGCGCACCAGCGCCTGTTGTTCGTCGGCTGTTTGCGGTTGTTCGACGATCGGTAGAAGATTGAGGGCGATCTGCGCGTTCAAGGCCATGTTCAGGCTGACTTGCGCCGCCAGGTCGGCGGTGTAGTCGATGGTGTATTGGCGCTGGTGCTGTTGGGTTTCGCGCAGTTGGTCGATCAATTGCCAGAAGAGCAAGCCGAGCAACAGCAACACCAAAGTGGCCAGCGCACCCTTCAACGTCCCGCGCAGGGGCGAGCCGGGCACGGCGGTCGGTGCGCGTGGGGACGGGGGCGGCGTGACGTTGGACAAGCTGTAATCCTGCGGTTTGCTGGACTGGCGCGACACGCACTATAAGCCGGACGCCCGAAGGGCGGCTAGCATGCCTTGACTTGTGGCAAAGTGCCAGTCCCTCGCGGCTGGACCTGGACCGGCGGTTGAGGTAGCTTTGCCGGTCAAACAAGAGCGTTCCAGCTCCAGATTCCCAGGCTCTATCCGCCCGCAGGCATTGATGACCGTCAAGCGCCGGCGCCGCGCATGGCCTGGCTTGTTCTTTTCACCTGTCACTGACGCTAGGTTCTCCATGGCTCAATACGTCTTCACCATGCATCGGCTGAGCAAAGTTGTTCCGCCGAAGCGGGAAATCCTGAAAAACATCTCGCTGTCGTTTTTTCCCGGCGCCAAGATCGGCGTACTGGGCCTCAACGGTTCGGGTAAGTCCACGCTGCTGAAAATCATGGCCGGCGTCGATACCGAGTTCGACGGCGAAGCCCGTCCGATGCCGGACCTGAATATCGGCTACCTGCCCCAGGAGCCGCAGTTGGACCCGACCAAGACCGTGCGTGAAGTGGTCGAGGAAGCCGTCAGCGTCATCAAGGACGCCCAGGCCCGCCTGGACGAGGTCTACGCCGCCTACGCCGACCCGGACGCCGATTTCGACAAGCTGGCCGCCGAACAGGCCAAGCTCGAGGCGATCCTGCAGGCCAGCGACGGTCACAACCTGGAGCGCCAGCTGGAAGTGGCCGCCGATGCGCTGCGCCTGCCGGCCTGGGAAGCGAAGGTCGAACACCTCTCCGGCGGTGAAAAGCGTCGCGTGGCCCTGTGCCGCCTGCTGCTGTCCGCCCCGGACATGCTGCTGCTCGACGAACCGACCAACCACCTGGACGCCGACTCCGTCGCCTGGCTCGAACACTTCCTGCACGATTTCCCGGGCACCGTGGTAGCGATCACGCACGACCGTTACTTCCTCGACAACGTCGCCGGCTGGATCCTGGAGCTCGACCGCGGCGCTGGCATTCCATACGAGGGCAACTATTCGGGTTGGCTGGAAGCCAAGTCCGATCGTCTGGCCCAGGAGTCCAAGCAACAGTCGGCCCATGAAAAAGCCATGAAAGAAGAACTGGAGTGGGTGCGCAAAGGCGCGAAGGCTCGCCAGTCCAAATCCAAGGCCCGCCTGCAACGCTTCGAGGAAATGCAGTCCCAGGAATTCCAGAAGCGCAGCGAAACCAACGAGATCTACATCCCGGCCGGCCCGCGCCTGGGCGACAAGGTCATCGAGTTCAAGAACGTTACCAAGGGCTATGGCGACCGCGTGTTGATCGACAACCTGTCGTTCTCCATGCCCAAAGGCGCCATCGTCGGTGTGATCGGTGGCAACGGCGCGGGTAAATCCACGCTGTTCCGCATGCTGATGGGCAAGGAAACCCCGGATTCGGGCAGCATCGAAATCGGTGAAACCGTGCAACTGGCCTGTGTCGACCAGAGCCGTGAGGACCTGGACGGCAGCAAGACCGTGTTCCAGCAGATCTCCGACGGTTCCGACCAGATCCGCATCGGTAACTACGAAATCCCATCGCGTACCTACGTGGGGCGCTTCAACTTCAAGGGCGGCGACCAGCAGAAGTTCGTCAAGGACCTCTCCGGTGGTGAACGTGGCCGCTTGCACTTGGCGTTGACGTTGAAGGAGGGCGGCAACGTCCTGCTGCTCGACGAACCGTCCAACGACCTCGACGTTGAAACCTTGCGTTCCCTGGAAGAAGCCTTGCTGGACTTCCCGGGCGCCGCCATTGTGATCTCCCACGATCGGTGGTTCCTCGACCGCGTGGCGACCCACATCCTGGCGTATGAAGACGATTCGCAAGCGGTGTTCTTCGAAGGCAACTACACCGAGTACGAAGCCGATCGCAAGAAACGCCTCGGCGAAGCGGCTGCCCAGCCCCATCGTGTGCGGCACAAGAAGCTGGCCTGATTCGGTTGCTGGCATGAAAAAAACGGAGCCCTCGGGTTCCGTTTTTTTATGGGCGCAGTCCCTGTAGGAAGTGGATGGTCCCTGTGGGAGCGGGCTTGCTCGCGAATGCGCCGTATCAGCTTGCATCGATACTGAATGTGCCATCGCTTTCGCGAGCAAGCCCGCTCCCACACAGGATATTGTGTTTATCCGATAGGGCTAGGCCCGCGTCGCAAAATCCAGGGTCAGCACGTTGGGAAGCGTCGGATCCATCGCGTACAGCAGCGCATAGCCCGCCCCCGCAATCCCGGTCAACAGACTGACATCGGGAACCCGGTCGCTATTCAGACATGGCCCTTCAAAGAACTGCCAGGCGACCTGGTCGATGGCTTGTCGGACCCTGCGGATGCCCTCGCAATCGCCCGACTGCCGATACCCGTCGAACAGGCAGATCAGGTTGCCGAAATCCCCGTGGCAGAGGTTGTAGCCGTCGCCAAAGCCGTGCTGCCAGAGATTGTTCTCGCAGCGCTGTATGTCGTCGAGCACGGTTTGCCTGGTGGGTTCGTCCAGGACGTCTCCCATGGATTTCATAAGTTGTCGCCGAGCAATGAGGATGCCGCCGTCTCCGTGGCACCACTTGGTCGCATGATCCACCTGGCCATGGTCGCGCAAGTCCAGCCAGAAACCGTCCCGACTCAAGTGGTTTTCGCCTTCAAGCACCTGGACGGCCAAGGGCACCAACGTCGCATCGCCGGTCACGTCGTAGGCCTTGCACAAGGCATGGATGACGCCGGACAGACCATGGGACAAGCCCGTCAGGATGACGGAGCGATCAGCGCGCCGCAGCCATTGGCCGTCTTCGATCAGCAACTGGTCCTTGAGGTAATCGATCATGCGCTGGAGGGTCGGCAGCACATCCGCACGCACAGATAACGCGTGGATATTGGCCAGCAGCGTTACCGCGCCACAACAGCCGCCCAGGAAGTCGAAGTCATAATCCTCACGGGGGACTTCCAACAGTTGCTGCAACAGGCTGGCGATTTTTTCATCCTGTGTCTCATCCCCGGTTAACTGGCGACGATTGATCAGCAGATACAGGTAAGCCCCCAGCCCGTGATAGGCGCTGACGCTCAAGTCGCTTTTGAAAAAGCCGAAATGTTGATCCAGTGAGTGCAGAACCTGGTTCAGAAGCGACAAGTAATGAGGCTTGCCGCTCACCTTGAACAAACCCAGGTAAAACAAGCCGATCCCGGCGATGCCGGAGTACAGCCCGTGATCCATCGGGGAGGGGTATCTGCCTTTTGTCATGGGGTGCAAATGAAAGGATAACCACCTGACGTCCGTCGCGGATCCTTTAATCGCGAGTTCTTCAAGGCGGGAGCTGATGCTCATGACGCCGTCGAGTGGCTCGGCCTGGAGGGGTTCGTCCAAGCCCCCAGGCGTCTGCCGGACACTCAACCGTGAATCTCCATTTGGCACTGGGAACAGGCAGAGTTCCAGCAAGGTACTTTGCAGTGCCTTGTCCGCCAGAGACAGGTCAGCCAGTTTTTGCAGGCAGCTTTTTAGCGGTGGCTCTACTTGTGTCAGTTCTATCGTGACACCTTGTGCACTCGTCAAACTGCTTGTACTCAAGGGCATGGTGAAGCACGGAATGGCGGATCGTTGCAGGTCGGCTATCTCATGGCGGGGGATGCCTTTTACCCGATAGGGCTCTTTCACCTCTTTCCAACAGGTCGCGAGCAACAGTTCTCTGTCCAGCATGTTTTGCATGAAGCGTGGGTGCCGGCTCAGTCCGATAAAGTCTGCATAACGTTGGGAGTTCTTCAACAAGACCCGGGTCGAGAGGCCGGCCGCTGATTGTTCGAGCATTCCCATGAGGATGGCGCGGTGGGTCAGTAATTGGTCATAGGCGTATTCGAACCCTTGGAATAGCGCAGTTTTGTAAGCCTCCAGCCCCTTGCGCTCCCCGTGTAATAGCGGCAAATGTTTTTGCGGCAGGCGGTGTTCGAATTTGATTTTGCGCAGGTGGTAGAAGCCATTCTCTAAAACCAGGGAATGGCGGGTAGAAATGAACAGCGCCTGCCGGGTCAGGCCACTCTGGTCGTTATTGGATGCTTGCGAGAAGGGTACGAAGCCGCTGGAACATACCGACTGTTGGATCACTTTATAGGTATTGGACAGCGCGCAGCCAGCGGGCAAATCCAGCAGCACTTCGCTGGTGGAGGCGGTGAACAGGCACTCCAGGTCAATCATGACGGGACTGCTGCCACAGGCGATGATGTTCTCGTAGTGAAAGTCGATGCCGTTCAGTGCATGAATGACAGCTATTTGTGCGCCCATCTTTTCATAGAACAGCTCGACGTCCGCTTCGCTGTCGCAAGGCGCATTGTCGACCCTCTCCACCCAGCTATGGTGCTCACGACTGAGGATCCGTGGTGACTGAACAGCAAAACATTGCGCTGCCGTCCACTCGCTTAGTTGTTCAATAAGCCCATAGTAAAAAAGCGCCTCACGGCTCGCCCTGGGCTTGTAGACCAGCGAAGTACCGGCAACTTGAACCAGACAGACCGTTTCGCCGCGACCGTGAGGGTCACCCAAACCGAGTTCGATAGCGTCGATTTTTCGAGAGGGGATCGAAAAGGCGGTCTCCAACGACTCAACATCGTCAGCAAAGTTGAGAATGACCGCATACAGAAAGTGGATCGTGTCTTCCAGCATCTCCAGCAGCAGTGTCGCGAGCACCGGATAGGAATCGAAGAACTTGAGCAGCGGCAAGGTTCGCAAACGCTCATTGAAACGGGCCAGGTCGATGTCGTCGCCCTCGACGATCCGAGTGTTCAAATAATGGACCAGGCTCTGTTCCGCCGTGCGTGCTACTCGGGCCAGGACATAGCGTTCAAGGCTCGCAAGTAACGTTGGCTCATTGATGTGCCTGGATGCACGGCTGTAGCGCTCATCGGCTTTGAGCATGTCGACAAAATAAAGAAAAAAACGGTAGCCAAACCAATAAAAATTATCGTCGTCGCTGCGGGGTGTTTTCGTATCGATGCTAATGCGATCAAGCCGCACAAGCTTTTCTTTCAAGGCATCCAGTACGATTTCGCCATCGTGGGATAACTGCCGGGTGTTGACGGACTCGTTGATGTACGAAGCCAATTGCGCCCGGTCCATTCCCAAGTGGTTTAGCAGCGCTTGGTCATCGCTATGCAGGCGGGCCAGGTTGTTTTCAAACAGGCTGATGTCGGAGGGGGAAGAAAGTCGGCACCTGCCGCGCTGATTCAACTTCAAAGCGTTAACTAGCATGTCGTGGTTCCTGACATGGATAGAGCAGGCGATGCCTGCTCTATATTTATCGGTGTTGCCTGTTGAATTGCCGGTCAGGCGGGATCAGCACCCGAGTGTCGAACATTCAAGATTGGTGCAGGTCCCGAAGGTATTGCATTCCAACGTGGTTGCCAGAATCGCTCCGACATTATTAGTGGGAGTTTGATAGGTCTCGAATTCGAGATAGAAGTCGCCGGACATGTTCAGGATTTGTTCACACATAATATTACCTCATCAGTTTTTTAGCCCGGTACAGGGCCGGGTACCAGGGAATGTACCCGGGCAGTTGGGCATTGATTTGTGGTTGGATTAAAGGGTTGAAATGCTGTTATGCAGGCTTGTTTCTAAGGAAAGGATTTAACACAAGATTGCGGTGCAATGGAGGGTGCCGCATTCGACGATAGTCACTGCTGCTGATTCCATATTGAGGTTGTTGACCTGCAGATAGGATTCAAAGTCGTTGTCGAAGTCGCCAGACATTGCAAGTATCTGTTCGCTCATTGTGTGCCTCCTTTGTTGTTCGCACCGGTTCGGGTGCGGGAAAAACAGTAGCACGCTGCTGGATTAACACAAACTTGCCGTTATGACTTTATGTTGCGGTTACATAAGGCTACAGGTGTTAGTAAGGCTGTGTATTGGCAGTTTTAACAGTGGTTAAGTTGCCGAGAAGATTACTGAAGTTCTATCGCGACAACTTCGATGGCCAGGTTGCCCATCGGTCGCTGCCAAACTACCTCATCCCCGACTTTCGCTCCCAGTAGCGCCTTTCCTAATGGCGAACTCCAGTTGATCAGTCCGCTGGCCGCGTCGGCCTGGTCCTCGCCCACCAGTTGTATCCGCTGCGGGTGGTCCTGCTCATCGACGAAGGTCACCCAGTGTCCGATCCGCACCTGCTCGGATGATGTCGGCGCCACGACTTGGGCGCTTTGCATACGCTGATTGAAATAGCGCAGGTCCCGCTCAAGGTCGGCAATGCGTTGCTTGTCCGCCTGATCCGCCCTGGCGACTTGCTGAGCGTGCAGCGCCTGCAACTGGGCAACCCGGGCTTGTAACTGGGCGAGTCCGGCGGGCGTGACGTAGTTGGGTTGCGCACTGATCTGGCGTTCGACCGGCTGGTCGGCCTGGGCAGCGGCGTTGTCTTCATTGACGAAAGCGCGACTCATGGTGTTCTCCTCTATTGGAGTTTGGGCCATGGTCGCAGGCTTTTGGTTTCGCTGGATGTCTATGCACGACTCACTGCGAGCGATAAGCCCGGGCGGCGTCCCGGTCTTTCTCCTGCTGCCAGGCACGCTCATGCTCATCCCAATGGCGATCACGGTAGGCATCACGCTCCTGGCTTTCGCGCATCGCCTGGCATTGACGGAAACCGTCGCTCCAGCCCTCGGCATAGCGGGCGTCCTTGAGGTAGCGTGGTACGTCTTTACGGAACTGGCCGGTGATTGCTCCGGCCGCCTGTCGGCCACTGCTGCAACCGTCGTCATAGCCGTCGGCAAATGCTGGTGGAAAACCTCGGGCGACGAGGTCTTCATGGGTGGTTTCACAGCCGCCAAGCATCATCACTACAGCCAATACCGCTACCGCGCGCCTCATGTCCTGCCTTCCTGCCGCATCCACTTATACGATAAGTCTAGAAGCGAATTCGTCAGGCCGATGTGAAAGCCCTGTGATTAATCCGTTTGGGGTCCTGGCTGGATTAATAGTGATACCACTTCACTTCAAGCATAACCTCGTTTTCCGGCGAGGCCAGATGGCTGAATTCCCGTTGGGCACTCAGGCGCAAGCCGAGGTTACGTGACAGTTCCCACTGCTGGTTCAGGCTCAGGCTACGGCGCACTTCGCCGTTGACGAAATAATCGCCCTTGGCTTCCAGGCTCAGGTTGCCCAGCGGGTTTTTCCACAGCACGCCGCTGTTGAAACCGCCGGCCGGGGCGATGAACTCGGCGAAGTCGTTGTTGTGCTCGACCCGCACCGTGCCCAGGGCGAAGCCCAGGACATCGTCACCCAATGCCCAGGTCCCGCCGGCACCGCCGTTGACGTGGCTGACCAGGTTTTCATCGTCGTGTTTGCCTGGCACTCGCTCCAGGCCACCGGTGACCTGCCAGGACAGTGGCTGCAGCAGCTCGTTGCGCGGGGTCAGCGAGCGAATCGTCGCCAGGTCGAGTTGCTGCACCTGCCAGTCATTACCTTCGTACTGGCGCAGCTTCAATTGCAGGATTTCAATCTGCGCGCCCAGTGGGAAACTCTCGGCGTTGTCGTTGAGGTCGTGATAGGCCATGCGCAAGCCATACTCGCCGAATGCCCGGTCGCCCCGCGTGCCGAGGCCGGCCTGCCAGGTGCGCGATTCATGCCCATCCTCGGGCAGGCCCGGTTGCGGGATGTCGAGTTCCGGCGCGGGGTTCTGGTTGATCGCCCGCAACAGTTCGAAGCTGCGTTGGGATCGCTGCGGGTCGCGCTCCTGGCCGTTGGCGCGGTAGCGCTCCAGGCGGTAGGCCGCATCGACGATCAACGCCTGGCGTGCGCGAGGCAGCGCCTTGAACCCGGCGGTTTGCAGTTGCTGCTGGTCGGCGCTGACTTTCAGCACCCATTGCTGTTCGTCATCACTGAGCGGTTCGGCGCGGCTGAGCAGTTCACGTTCCCGGGACGGCCGGTACTGGATGCTTTCCACCAGCCCGGCTTCCTTCACGGCCTTGACCGTGTCGGTGGGGATGGCGGTCAGCGGGAATTGCTCGGTCAAACGCAGGCTGGGGCGAGCCACTTGCAGCAGTTCGAGCAGGCGATAGGAACAGTTTTCGTCGAAGAAGAAATAGTCGAACTGGATCTGCTTGAGCTCCCACACATGTTCGACCATGCGCTCGGTTTCCACCTGGCTCAGGTTGAGGCGGTATTCCCATAGGTCGCGGTTTTCCAGGCTACGGTACTCGGAGAGTTTCTCCTGGTACGGCACCAGGGCGAACAGGCCGGGGTAGCCGCCCATCAAGCCCTTCCAGGCGTAGAGGATGCTGTTGTCCGAACCTTCGATGTAGGCGCCGAAATTGATCGCGTAACTGAGCAGGGCGGTCTTGTCGCTCTGCACGTCGGCCTGGTCGATGCGCAGCAACGTATGGCCGAACATCGAGGAGGGGCTGTTCAGGTACGCCGCCGGGAAAATCATCACCGCGCTGTGGGGCGACACATCCTTGAACCATTGGTTGAAGTCGCGGCAATCGACGGTGGGCAGGTCCGTGAGCTTGAGCTGCGCCTTGAGCCAGCGCGTGCGCGCCGGGTACACGCACTGGGCGTGTTGCTGGCCGGCGCTGGCCGGGCCGTACAGGGCTTGCAGGGTGGCGGTCAGTTCACGGTCGGGATGTTCATTGCCGTCGGCGGCGAGGAAGAATTTCCTGTCGCTGATATAGCTGCGCCAGCCGCCAAGTTTGGCGGTTTCGTAATGGCCCAGGGAAATCCAGAAGCGGTCATTGGCCAGTTGCTGCAAACGTTGAGGGTCGACATGAGGCGCGGCGGACAGCGGGGCGCACACACAGAGCGCCAGCCAGGCAAGGCGTTTGAGCATAGTCGGCTACTTGGAAAGTCGAAAATAAAGACCAAAAGGGGCCCAGAAAAGAAAACCCGCTCCCCGGAGGGAGCGAGTGTGGCGAGCTTAAGCTTGAGTCGCGTACTTGGCCAGGCGAGGGTCGTTTTTCAGCACGGCCAGGGTGTTGGTATGCACGTCTTCGGCAGTCACGTCAGCCTTGCTGAAGATCTGCTGGAAGTGCTCGTGGGTGACGGCGGAGAAGTGCGCGCGGTCTTCCGGCGCCACGCCCAGTACCACGGCATAGGTGGTCAGCGCCTCGCCCTGACCCTTGGCCATGTCTTCGGACAGCTCGTTCATCATGCCATTCATGGCCAGCCAGGACTTGCCACCGTAGGTCAGTGCGGCGTTGGTCGAGCAGCCGTTGGTGCCGGAAGTCATGCCGAAGGTGGCGTTACCGGAGGTGCCGTTGGTGGTGGATGCCAGGAAGTGCGCCGGGGTGCCACGCTGGCCTTCGAACAGCATGTTGCCCCAACCGCAATCCGGGCCGCCCGGGGCCTGAGCCATGGCGTTGATGGATACAGCGGTGAAGAGAGTACCGAGAAGAATCCGTTTCATAGCTATGTTCTCTTTATGTGCATACCAATGGACAGGGTCTGGCCCGTGCCTGTGGGGCCAGGTGCCAGTGGGCCGGTTATTGTTCCAGCCGCGCAATTTGGAGTTTAGGCACGATCCGAGGGTTCCGTGACTTTTTGCAAAAACTATCGTTCACGCCGCGAGGCTGTCGGCCCGGGGCCGGGTGTGTCCTGGACTATGCTTTGGCCTGAGGCGCTCCTTGCCAGCCAGGTACAGGCAGCGCCAGAATGCCGCTATCTGCCCCGCCTGATGTAAGGAAGCCCGATGCCTGATCCTGTTGCTGCCAGCTTGCGTCTAGCGCCTGAAGCGCTGACCCGTCCGTTTTCCGCTGAACAGTTCAGCTTCTCTACCACCAATGATCTGGAGCCCTTCCGCGGTGTGCTCGGCCAGGAACGTGCGGTCGAAGCCTTGCAGTTCGGCGTGGCCATGCCGCGCCCCGGTTACAACGTATTTGTCATGGGTGAGCCCGGCACCGGCCGGTTTTCGTTCGTCAAACGCTACCTCAAGGCCGAAGGCAAGCGCCTGCAGACCCCGGCGGACTGGGTCTATGTCAACAATTTCGACGAGCCCCGTGAACCCCGCGCCCTGGAACTGCCATCCGGCACTGCCGGCGCCTTTATCGCCGACATCAATGGCCTGATCGACAACCTGCTGGCGACCTTTCCCGCAGTGTTCGAGCACCCGTCCTACCAGCAGAAGAAAAGCGCCATCGACCGCGCCTTCAACCAGCGCTACGACCGCGCCCTGGATGTGATCGAGCGCCTGGCGCTGGAGAAGGACGTTGCGCTGTACCGTGACAGCAGCAACATCGCTTTCACCCCGATGAGCGACGGCAAGGCCCTGGATGAGGCGGAATTCGCCCAGTTGCCGGAGTCCGAACGCGAGCGTTTCCACGAGGACATCTCGAGCCTGGAAGAACGCTTGAACGAAGAACTGGCCAGCCTGCCGCAATGGAAGCGCGAGTCCAGCAACCAGTTGCGTCAGCTCAACGAAGAAACCATCACCCTGGCCCTGCAACCCTTGCTCGCGCCGTTGTCGGAAAAATATGCGGAGAACGCCGCGGTCTGCGGTTATCTGCAAGCGATGCAGGTCTACCTGCTCAAGACCGTGGTCGAGCAACTGGTGGATGACAGCAAGACCGACGCCGTCGCCCGCAAGCTGCTGGAAGAACAGTACGCCCCGAGCCTTGTGGTGGGTCATCCGTCCAGCGGCGGCGCGCCAGTGGTGTTCGAGCCGCACCCGACCTACGACAACCTGTTCGGGCGCATCGAGTACAGCACCGACCAGGGCGCGCTCTACACCACCTATCGGCAGTTGCGTCCGGGGGCTTTGCACCGGGCCAATGGCGGCTTCCTGATCCTGGAAGCGGAGAAAATGCTCGGCGAGCCGTTCGTGTGGGATGCGCTCAAGCGCGCCTTGCAATCGCGCAAGCTGAAAATGGAATCGCCGCTGGGCGAGCTCGGGCGACTGGCGACGGTGACCCTCACGCCGCAGCACATTCCGTTGCAGGTCAAGGTGGTGATCATCGGCGCCCGCCAGCTCTACTACGCCTTGCAGGACCTGGATCCGGACTTCCAGGAAATGTTCCGCGTGCTGGTGGACTTCGACGAAGACATCCCCATGGGCGACGAAAGCCTGGAGCAGTTCGCCCAGCTGCTCAAGACCCGTACTTCGGAGGAGGGGATGGCGCCGCTGACCGCCGATGCTGTGGCACGCCTGGCGACCTACAGCGCGCGTCTGGCCGAACACCAGGGACGATTGTCGGCGCGTATCGGCGATCTGTTCCAGCTGGTCAGCGAGGCGGATTTCATTCGCCAGCTGGCCGGTGACGAGATGACCGACGCCGGCCACATCGAACGCGCCCTCAAGGCCAAGGCCACCCGCACCGGGCGCGTTTCGGCGCGAATCCTTGATGACATGCTGGCCGGGATCATCCTGATCGATACCGACGGCGCGGCGGTGGGCAAGTGCAACGGGCTGACGGTGCTGGAGGTCGGCGATTCGGCATTTGGTGTACCGGCGCGGATTTCCGCCACGGTGTACCCGGGCGGCAGCGGCATCGTCGACATCGAGCGGGAGGTCAATCTCGGCCAGCCGATCCACTCCAAGGGCGTGATGATTCTCACCGGTTACCTGGGCAGCCGTTATGCCCAGGAATTCCCGCTGGCGATCTCGGCCAGTATCGCCCTGGAACAATCCTACGGTTATGTGGACGGCGACAGTGCGTCCCTGGGCGAGGCGTGCACGCTGATTTCGGCGCTGTCGAAGACGCCGTTGAAGCAATGCTTCGCCATCACCGGCTCGATCAACCAGTTTGGTGAAGTGCAGGCGGTGGGTGGGGTCAACGAGAAGATCGAAGGCTTCTTCCGCCTTTGCGAGGCCCGTGGGCTGACTGGCGAGCAGGGCGCAATCATCCCGCAGGCCAACGTCGCCACGTTGATGCTCGACGAGAAAGTGTTGGCCGCGGTGCGCGCCGGGCAGTTCCACGTGTACGCCGTGCGCCAGGCCGACGAAGCCCTGAGCCTGCTGGTGGGTGAACCTGCCGGTGAGCCGGATGAAAACGGCGAGTTTCCGGAGGGCAGCGTCAACGCCCGGGTAGTGGAGCGGCTGCGGGTCATCGCGGAAATGATCAGCGAAGACGACATCAAGGAAGCGGAAAAGGAACTGGCGCAACAGGCGCTGGCCGAGGCCAAGCCGGTTTGATCTGATCGACAGACCCGCTCTCATGATCAGTCTGGTCATTTGAGATGGGTTGAGTTTCTGTGGCGAGGGAGCTTGCTCCCGCTGGGCTGCGAAGCAGCCCTTTTTTGAGCGCTTCGCACTCAAGCGGGAGCAAGCTCCCTCGCCACGGGTTCAGTGATGCCCTCAAGCAACATTGCACAATAGTTTTTGCGGTGTTTTCTTGTACAAAATGCCACTACCCTGGCGCCAATATTCACACTATGACCGCTCGGCGCATTCTGGTCTCGAAACCCCGTGAAACCGGAACTTATCTTCTATCCTCAGCTCAAGGATAACGAGAGCCATCATCGGATCGAAACAGCCTCATCCTGAGGCTGAATACCGGATCTACCGAGGGGCGCCGCCATGTCGCGCAACCTTTGCCTCACTCGCCAATGCCTGGGCCTTGTCACCCGTATCGAATGCGCTATCCGTCCGCTGGCGGGTGATACCGGTATGTGGACCTTGCTCTTCGCCGCCGGAATGGCCGGTGAACAACCTTCCGCCATCAAGGCCCAGGGCCCGTTTGCTGGCCCGAACGCCGCCGAATCCATCCTCGATACCATCGTCCAGAGCCTGACTTTGCACGGGTATGAGGTGGCCAATGATCCGCAGATCTGGTGTCTGCACATGCAGGCCCAACTGCGTGAAATCAATGGCGGTCGCTGTCGCAATGTCGGTGGTTTCGAGTTCCGGCCGCTGCATTGACGGGCGTCTTGCACCAGTAAAATTTTGTCACAAGGGCAGGGACCAGGGGCGGGGCCGGCGTTTCTGGGGCCGTTCGTGGCTGATATACTCGCCGCGATTTTTCAGCCCTGGTGTGAGACTCAATGGAACGCTTTATCGAAAATGCAATGTACGCCTCCCGTTGGCTGCTGGCGCCGATCTACTTCGGGCTGTCCCTGGGCTTGCTGGCCCTGGCGCTGAAATTCTTCCAGGAAGTGTTTCACGTCATCCCCAATGTGTTTTCCATGGCCGAGTCCGACCTGATCCTGGTGCTGCTGTCGCTGATCGACATGGCGCTGGTGGGCGGCCTGCTGGTCATGGTGATGATTTCCGGCTACGAGAACTTCGTCTCGCAACTGGACATTGATTCGGACAAGGAAAAGCTCAACTGGCTGGGCACCATGGACTCTTCATCGCTGAAGATGAAAGTCGCGGCGTCCATCGTGGCGATTTCCTCGATCCACCTGCTGCGTATTTTCATGGACGCCAAGAACGTCGATCCCGAGCACCTGATGTGGTACGTGATCATCCACATGACCTTCGTGGTCTCGGCGTTTGCCATGGGCTACCTGGATAAACTGACCAAGCATTGAGGTCCGTTCATCCTGCTGACACAACGCCCGGCTGTGGATGAACAGGCGGGCGTTGTCGTTTCTGGCAAATGGCTTTGATGGCGAGGCTCGTCATCGGTCATGGCTTCTGTGCTAGTCTGCTCGCCCTTTTGGTTCCGGGCGCTCCGGGAGGCGCTGTGTCACGCACGGCCACTTCCCGAGCCGTCCGCACAGCGGAGCAGCACAATGTCCGAAGTTAACCTGTCCACCGACGAAACCCGCGTCAGCTACGGCATTGGCCGTCAGTTGGGCGACCAACTGCGCGATAACCCGCCACCGGGCGTCAGCCTGGACGCGATCCTGGCCGGCCTGACCGACGCTTTCGCCGGCAAGCCAAGCCGCGTAGGCCAGGAAGAGATGTCCGCCAGTTTCAAGGTGATCCGCGAAATCATGCAAGCCGAAGCCGCTGCCAAGGCTGAAGCCGCCGCAGGCGAAGGCCGTGCGTTCCTGGCGGAAAACGCCAAGCGTGAAGGCATCACTACCCTGGCTTCGGGCCTGCAATTTGAAGTGTTGACCCAGGGTGAAGGCGCCAAGCCGACCCGTGAAGACCAGGTGCGCACTCACTACCACGGCACCCTGATCGACGGCACTGTGTTTGACAGCTCCTACGATCGTGGCCAGCCTGCCGAATTCCCGGTCGGTGGCGTGATCCCAGGCTGGACCGAAGCACTGCAACTGATGAATGCCGGCAGCAAATGGCGCCTGTACGTGCCAAGCGAGCTGGCTTACGGCGCCCAGGGCGTTGGCAGCATTCCGCCGCACAGCGTACTGGTGTTCGACGTCGAGCTGTTGGACGTTCTGTAAGGCTCTGTCCGGTTTAACACTGGGCAAAAATGTGGGAGCGGGCTTGCTCGCGAATGCGGACTGTCAGTCGACCTATCAGTTAACTGATGCACCGCCTTCGCGAGCAAGCCCGCTCCCACATTATCCTCATGCTCACCCCTGGAACCTGCCATTGAAATCGCCAGTGGGGCGCAACGCCCGGGCGTAGCAGAACAGGAACAGGTTGCGCACCAGCTCCTTGAGCACCAGCGGTTCGCTGGAGTTGAGACTGTTGAGGTCCAGATCCCCCTGGTCCTGCAGCTCGTTCAGGGCGTCTTCTTCTATCACCGCACAGACTTCCCCGGTTTCCCGATGCAGGATCCGAAGGTAAGGATGCGGGCGATCCAGCCAGGCATCGATCAGATAAGTCATGGTTCTCATCTCCTTGATGGGTTTCGATGAGAATAATTCTTATTCGCTAAATAGCAAGTCTCAATTGGCGCCTGGATTTTTTTTCTGACGACGGGTTGGGGCAGCTCGAGGCGGCTGGCATTTGGCCGGTGCCTGGAATGACGGGGGTAATCGGGGGAGGGCAAAGCACCATCCCACGCAGGGCATGGGATGGAATACAGCAAACTCAGACTTTTCTGACGAACTCGGATTTGAGTTTCATCGGGCCGATGCCGTCGATCTTGCAATCGATGTCGTGGTCGCCATCGCACAGGCGGATGTTCTTGACCTTGGTGCCCACCTTGACCACCAGCGACGTGCCCTTGACCTTGAGGTCCTTGATCACGGTGATGGTGTCGCCGTCCTGCAGGACGTTGCCGACCGAATCTTTCTTCACGGTGTCATCAGAGGCCGTTTCAGCTTCGCCGCTGGCGGACCATTCGTGCGCACACTCCGGGCAGACCAGTTGGGTGCCGTCTTCGTAAGTGTATTCGGAATTGCATTTCGGGCAGGGAGGCAACGTGCTCACTAAGGTTCCTTGGTATCAGGAGGGCAAAAGGGCGCACATTGTATAGGGTTTTAGTTCGGGAGGGGCAGGCGCTGATATCTATTTGTGGGAGCGGGCTTGCTCGCGAATGCGGTGTATCAATCGACTTATCGTTGACTGACACACCGCA
>NZ_JALJDX010000134.1 GCF_022952855.1 Pseudomonas sp. RGM2987
CGCGAAGGCGGCGATACATTCAACATCGTCTCAATTGACCCACCGCTTTCGCGAGCAAGCCCGCTCCCACATGGATTGTTGGTTTCCTAAAGGGTAGCGAGAACGTTATCCCCAGGGTTACCGCCGGATGTAGCAAAAAAATGGCCCCTTATAACCACCTCCGGTGTTACTTGTGCACACTTGTCACGCCGCTTGTCACCGTACTGTCATGTGCCAACAATCCGCAGTGGGTGCCTGCATCCAAAATTTAAGTCAATGAAAAATAGCGCTTTTTTTTGCTGGTGAAAAAATCGACAGTTTGAGCGCAGGCCCCGTTCCACAGGGCTTTCGGCCAGTTCAAGGGGGGTTGTCCACTGAGTTATCCACAGCTTCTGTGGATTGTCCCAAGCGCTTGCTCTAGGACGGGCGTGCCGGTTTTTTTCGACTTTACCCGTGCGAAAAAAGGAGTAGAGTGGCGCGCCTTCCGATCTGCCCCACAGTGCTTTATGAAGTTTCGCTCAGTATCACCTCCTGTTACTTCCACACCCTTGCGTGTTACCCCACCCAAGCGCATTGCCATGCGCGTGGCCGAGTGGTTGCTCGACAGTCCGCGGCTGGGGGAAAACCCCAGTGTCAAACACCTGGCCGGTCGTCTGCTCAAGCAACCGGCCCGTGAGGGCGTGGTGGCCGCGCAAAGTCGCCTTGGGCAGTTGATGTGTCGCGAATGCGGGAACGCCCGCGACCGGCGCATCGGTCACGACTTGCTGCGCCAGGCTGCCCGGGCTGGCGATCAACGGGCCCGTCAGGCCTTGGGTGAAATCGAAGATTGATTCAAGACGAGCTGGGCAACCCCAGGCCGCTTGGTTAACCTTCGGGCTTTATTTCGGCAGGAATTGTCATGGCTATGGATTTGACCAGCCTGTTGCTGGGCCTGGCGGGCGCCGCGGTGCCGTTGCTCGCGCTGGCCTGGCACCTGCAACGCCAGGCCAGCGCCGCACAGACTGAACTGGCGCTGCTGGAAGAGCGCCTGGCCACGGCCCACATGGCCCATGATGGCCTGAACGCGCAACTCGACGCCTGCCGCGATGAAATCAGCGACCTGAGCCAGGCCAACGGCGCCAAGCAAGCCGAGCTCGCCGCAGCGTGTCGCGAAGTCGAGCTGCTGCAGGTCGAGCGCGACAACGCCCGGGATGCGGCCCACGCCTGGAACCTCGAACGCGCCAACAAGGAAGCGGAACTGCGGCGGCTCGATGCCCAGGCAGCGTCGCTGCACGCCGAATTGCGCGAGCAGCAGGAAAGCCATCAGCAACGCCTGAATGATCTGCAGGGTTCGCGAGACGAGCTGCGCGCACAGTTCGCCGAGCTTGCCGGCAAGATCTTCGATGAACGCGAGCAGCGTTTCGCCGAAACCAGTCAACAGCGCCTGGGTCAGTTGCTCGATCCGCTGAAAGAACGTATCCAGTCCTTCGAAAAGCGCGTCGAGGAAAGCTATCAGGCCGAGGCGCGGGAGCGTTTCTCCCTGGGCAAGGAATTGGAGCGGCTGCAACAGCTGAACCTGCGCCTGAGTGATGAGGCGACCAATCTGACCCGGGCACTCAAGGGCCAGAAAACCCAGGGCAACTGGGGCGAGCTGATCCTGGAGCGGGTACTCGAACACGCCGGTCTTGAGAAGGGTCGCGAGTACCAGACCCAGGTCAGCCTCAAGGGCCCGGACGGTGAGCGTTTCCAACCGGACGTGTTGATTTACCTGCCCGGCGACAAGCAAGTGGTGGTCGACTCCAAAGTCAGCCTCACCGCCTATCAGCAGTACGTGGCCGCCGAGGACAACGCCATCGGCCAACTCGCGCTCAAGCAACATGTGGCGTCGCTGCGGGCCCACGTCAAAGGCTTGGCCGGCAAGGACTACAAGCGTCTGGACGGTTTGCACAGTTTGGATTTCGTGTTGTTGTTCGTGCCGATCGAAGCCGCGTTTTCCGCCGCCCTGCAAGCCGAGCCGAACCTGTTCCAGGAAGCCTTCGACCGCAACATCGTGATCGTCAGCCCGACGACTTTGCTGGCAACATTGCGGGTGATCGACAGCTTGTGGAAGCAGGAACGCCAGAGCCAGAACGCCCGGGAAATCGCCGAACGGGCCGGCTGGCTGTATGACAAGTTCGTGCTGTTTATCCAGGATCTGGACGAGATCGGCAGTCGCTTGCAGCAGTTGGACAAAGCCTACAGCGCGGCGCGTAACAAACTGACCGAAGGCCGCGGTAACCTGGTCAGCCGCAGCGAACAACTCAAGCTTCTCGGCGCCCGGGCCAGCAAGAATTTGCCGGCCGATTTGCTGGAGCGGGCGATGACGGATGCGGATGGGCTGCCGGAGTTGCCGGAAGAAACCCCCGAAAAAAACCAAGGCTGAAGCAAAACCCCGTGGCGAGGGAGCTTGCTCCCGCTTGAGTGCGCAGCGCTCACAGAAGAGGGCCGCTTCGCAGCCCAGCGGGAGCAAGCTCCCTCGCCACTGATACCAACGAGTTGCTGGCGCGCCATCACAACGGCAAATGCCGACTCAACAACGCCCTGAGCGCCGCAGGCTTCACCGGTTTGGCAAGATAATCCAGCCCCGCAGCATGTACCTGCGCCACCGTCTCCGGCCGACCATCAGCGCTGATCACCACCCCCGGCACTGGCTCACCCATGCGCGTGCGCAACCAGGCCATCAACTCGGTACCGGTCTCGCCGTCATCCAGATGAAAATCCACCAACGCCAGTTGTGGCCGCCCGCCATCCGCCAGCCAGCGCTCGCATTCGTCACGGTTGCGCGCGGTCGCCACCTGGCAACCCCAGCGGGTCAGCAGGCTGTTCATGCCAATCAAAATGCTGTCTTCGTTATCGACGCATAACACCTGCGCACCGCTGGGCAGATGCCCGTTGGGTTCTACCACCACGCTGGGTACGGCCGCCTGCGAGCGGGCCAACGGCACACTGACGCTGAACACACTGCCACGCCCCGGCCAGGAGCGCACGCGCAAGGTATGACCGAGCACCCGGCATAACCCATCGGCGATAGCGAGGCCCAGCCCCAGGCCTTTTTCGGCGCGGGTCTGGTGGCTGTCGAGGCGCTTGAACTCTTCGAAAATCACCTGCTGCTTATCCTCGGCGATACCTGGCCCACGATCCCAGACTTCCAGGCACAACTCGCCGTCGCGACGGCGTACGCCCAGCAGCACCGGTCCCTTGGCGTAGCGGAAGGCGTTGGTGAGGAAGTTCTGCAAGATCCGCCGCAGCAGCTTGATGTCGCTGTCGACCCGCAACTGCGACCCGCGAACCCGGAATTTCAAGCCTTGTTCCCGGGCCAGCACGGTGAATTCCGCGCCGAGGGTATCGAACAGGTCGTTGAGGGCGAACGGCTTGCGGTCGGGGTTGATCTTGCCGTTTTCCAGGCGGGAAATATCCAGCAGGTCGGTGATCAGGTCTTCGGCCGAGCGCAGTGAACTGTCCAGGTGCTGCACCAGTTGCCGGGCTTCGCCGGGCAGGGCCTCGTGCTGGTGCGACAGCGCGGCGGAGAACAGCCGTGCGGCGTTGAGCGGTTGCATCAGGTCGTGGCTGACCGCCGCCAGGAATCGGGTCTTGGACTGGTAGGCGGCTTCGGCAGTGCCTTTGGCTTCGGTCAGGGCCAGGTTCAGTTGCGACAGCTCCCGGGTGCGTTCGGCGACCCGTTGCTCCAACCCTTCGTTGGCGTCGGTCAGCGCTTTTTCGGCCTCGCGGAACGCGGTGATGTCGGTGAAGCTCATGACGAAACCGCCGCCGGGCATCGGGTTGCCGATCAACTCGATGACCCGGCCGTTGGGGAACAGCCGCTCCGAGGTATGGGCCCGACCCTGGCGCATCCAGTGCAGGCGCCGGGCCACGTGGACTTCCGCCTCGCCCGGGCCGCAAAGGCCGCGCTCGGCGTTGTAGCGAATGATGTCGGCGATCGGCCGGCCGACACTGATCAATCCATCAGGGTACTTGAACAGTTCCAGGTAACGTCGGTTCCAGGCCACCAGCCTAAGGGACTGGTCGACCACGCTGATGCCCTGGGTGATGTTCTCGATGGCGCCTTGCAGCAGGGCCCGGTTGAACTGCAACACCTCCGAGGTTTCGTCGGCGATCCGCACCACGTCTTCGAGTTGCATCTCCCGGCCTTCAATCGCGGCCTTTACCACCGCCCGGGTCGACGAGGCACCGAGGACGCCGGCCAGCAGGCGTTCGGTGTGGGCGATCCATTCGCTGTCGGCGTTCTGGTTCGGGTTGAAACCCTTGCCCTGGCGGTAGGCAAAACGGATGAAACTCTGCCGCGCCCGCTCTTCGCCGACGAATCGTGCGGCCAGTTGCAACAGGTCTTCGATGTGCACCGCCAACATCGAGCGGGCGCTGGGCCGGGCGCTGATTTCCTGGCCGATGAAACGCCCGGCCTGCCAGTGCTCCGACACGCGGGTGCGCGACAACACGGAAACCCAGGCAAACAGCGTGAAGTTGCCCGCCAGGGACAGCACCACGCCTTGGGTCAGCGGGGTGATCGGCAGGTTCAAGGGGTTGCCGTGCAACCAGGCCAGCCCCGGGAAGGTGCCCAGCGACCAACCCAGGCTATGGGCGGCAATCGGCAGCACCAGGGTGTAGAACCACAGGAAGATACCGGCAGCGAGGCCGGCGAATACCCCGCGGCGGTTCGCCTGCTTCCAGTACAGCGCACCCAGCATGGCGGGAGCGAGTTGGGTCACGGCGGCGAAGGCGATCTGGCCGATGGTCGCCAGGCTCGCCGTCGAACCCAGCAGGCGGTAGCTGACATAGGCCAGCAACAGGATCACCACGATGCTTACCCGGCGCACCGAGAGCATCCACTGGCGGAACACTTCGAACGGTCGCTCGGCATTGTTGCGCCGCAACAGCCACGGCAGCAGCATGTCATTGGAGACCATGGTCGACAGCGCCACACTTGCCACGATCACCATGCCGGTGGCCGCCGAGGCGCCGCCGATGAAGGCCAGCATCGCCAGGGCCGGATGGGCCTGGGCCAGCGGCAAACTGATGACGAACGAATCAGGCAGCACCGAGCTGGGCAACAGCATTTGTCCGGCGAGGGCGATGGGCACCACGAACAAGGCGGCCAGGGCCAGGTAGGCGGGGAAAACCCACTTGGCCAGGCGCAGGTCCTGGGGCTCGATGTTCTCCACCACGGTCACGTGGAACTGCCGCGGCAAGCAGATGATCGCCATCATTGCCACTCCGGTCTGCACCACCATGGAGGGCCAGTTGATGGTTTCTTTCCAGTATTGCTCCAGCCGTGGCGCGAGCATCGCCTGGTCGAATAGATCGTCGAAGCCGTCGTACAGGCCGTAGGTCACGAACGCACCGACCGCGAGAAAGGCGAACAGCTTGACCAGCGACTCGAAAGCAATTGCCAACACCATGCCGCGGTGGTGTTCAGTGGCGTCGAGGTTGCGGGTGCCGAACACAATGGTGAACAGCGCCAGGATCAGCGAGACGATCAGCGCGGTGTCTTGCGCACGGGTGCCCATGGCATCGGCGCCGGCACCGATCAACAGGTTCACCCCGAGCACGATGCCCTTGAGCTGCAAGGCGATGTAGGGCAACACGCCCACCAGGCAAATCAGGGCGATCACGATCGCCAGGGACTGGGACTTGCCGTAGCGAGCGGCGATGAAGTCGGCGATGGAGGTGATGTTCTCCTGCTTGCTGATCATCACCATTTTCTGCAAGACCCACGGCGCCAGCACCAGCAGCAGGATCGGTCCGAGGTAGATCGGCAGGAACGACCAGAGCTGTTCGGCGGCCTGGCCAACCGCGCCGAAGAACGTCCAACTGGTGCAATACACCGCCAGCGACAGGCTGTAGACCCAGGCTCGAACCCGTGGCGGCAGCGGCGTGCTGCGCCGGTCGCCGTAGAAGGCGATGGCAAACATGATGGCCATGTAGGCCAGGGCGACAACGGCGATCAGCCCGCTGGACAACGACATGAAGACTCCCCGACAAAGACACCGGGGCTTGAGCCCGGCAAGACAGTCTCGCACGCCGGCTCGGGTTCGTCAGTGTCGACCAAGGTCGGGCGTCGCAGGTTGCGAGAATCCTGGGGTGTGAGGTGGCCGGGCGGGCCTCATCGCGAGCAGGGTTATGGGTAGCCGCCAGTCCTGCGTCCACTGTTGACCTACTGTGGGGGCGGGCTTGCTCGCGAATGGCGGTGTGTCAGTCAAGGCATTCATTGCTGACCCGACGTCTTCGCGAGCAAGCCCGCTCCCACATTAGGTTTGTGCCAGGCACGCAAACGCGGCGCATCGCAGGACCCATGTGGGAGCGAGCCTGCTCGCGATGAGGGCCTTACTGATTCAGCGCGATATCCACCAATCGATACAACTCCTCAACCTCCAACGGCTCACTGGCAAAGAGGATGCGGAACACCGTCGGCGCCACCATCAGGTTGATCAAGCGCTCAATGCCAGGGTTCGGTTCGTCTGGGTAGCGATCCAGGATGACCTGCAACTGGCCGCTGATGATCCCTACGCACTGTCCGGGCGTGGGGCAGGCCTGGATGTCGCGCATCATGTTGCGCCCGGGCTCGGAGTTCATTTCATCCAGGTACTGCTCGGCCCAGGCTCGCAAGTCGCCGCGCAGGCTGCCGGTGTTGGCCGGTTCGGTGTCCGGGCGCATGCGGGCGATGGCGACATCGGCCAGCAGCGCCGGCAGATCGCCCCAGCGTCGGTAGATAGTGGAGGGTGTCACCCCGGCGCGCGCGGCGATTTGCGGCACGGTCAGGCTCGCGCGGTCCTGCTCTTGCAGCAACTGACGAACAGCCGAGTGAATCGACTCCTGGACCCGGGCGCTTCTGCCGCCGGGGCGTAAACCTTCTTTAATAGCCATGGGTCGGACCTTAACACAAAGAATTTGCTTTAAGCGCATGTCGGTTGCACACTCGGCAAAAGCTAAAAAATAGCTTTTGCCGAATTCGTGTGGAGTGTGCCCATGTCTCGTCCAGCTTCGACCGGTGCCAGCCTGTTATTCCTGGCGATCACCTTGCTCAGCTTTCTCGCCGCGTCCAGCGCGCCGACGCCGTTGTATCACCTCTACCAGGAACAATTGCAATTCTCCCCGGCGACCCTGACGCTGATTTTCGGGGTGTACGCCTTCAGCCTGCTGACGGCACTGCTGACCGTCGGCTCGCTGTCCGATTACCTGGGCCGCAAACCAGTGATTTTCATGTCGCTGCTGCTCAATATGCTGGCGATGGTGCTGTTCATCTTTGCGGACAGTGTCGCCTGGCTGATCGCTGCCCGCGTGATCCAGGGGTTCGCCACCGGGATGGCCACCAGTGTTCTGGGGGCCGCGCTGTTGGACTTCGACCGCAAGCAAGGCCCGCTGATCACCAGCGTTGCGCCGCTGCTGGGCATGGCGTTTGGGGCGTTGGGCTGTGGCCTGCTGGCAGAATTCGCGCCGTTGCCGTTGCAACTGACGTACTGGATTCTGCTGGGAATGTTCCTGGTCCAGGCCGTTTACCTATGGCGCCTGAAGGAGAGCGTCAGTGCGCAACCGGGTGCCTGGCAGTCCCTGCGCCCGACCTTGCATGTGCCGGTCCAGGCGCGGCGTGCCTTGTGGTTGGTGCTGCCATTGGACCTGGCGGCCTGGGCCGTCGGCGGCTTTTATCTGTCGCTGGCACCGTCCCTGGTACGGGCGGCGACGGGCTCGACCTCCAACCTGGTCGGCGGTGCGCTGGTGGCGGTGCTGACACTCAGCGGCGCGTTGTCCATCTACACCCTGCGTAATCAGCAGGCGGGCAAGATGCTGCGCCTGGCTGCGAGCTTATTGGTGCTCGGCCTGGCGTTGGTACTGGTTGCGGTACATGGCGCCAGCCTGCCGCTGTTCTTCGTCGGTACCCTGGTCACTGGCAGCGGTTTCGGCGCAGGATTCCTCGGCGCGCTGCGCAGCATCATGCCGCTGGCGTTGCCCCACGAACGGGCCGGCTTGATGTCGGCGTTCTATGTGCTCAGCTATCTGGCTTTCAGCTTGCCGTCGCTGCTGGCCGGGAACCTGACGCGGGTGTTTGGCTTGATCCCGACGACCGATGGATATGGCGTGGTGCTGATTGTGCTGTCAGCTGGAGCCTTGTTGGGGCTGTCCCGTCAGTCGGTAACCCCCCTGGGCACGGGTTTGCGGCCTTGAAGACCTGGAAAGCCGACGCCAAGGTCAGCTAATTTGAGCTAGCCTTGGCGCCTCTGTGTCTTTTCGGATCGAATTCCTTTGAAAATTATTCGCAGCAAATCCTTCACTGGCGAGCGTGCCTGGGCGGCGTTGGATATCGCCAACATGGACGGCATCACTACGCGACTGCATTGGACCGATCAGCCCTACAAATGGCACGTCAATGATGGTCAGGAGGTATTCGTGGTGCTCGATGGAGAAGTGCGGATGCGCTATCGGGAAGCCGGAATCGAGAAGGAGGCCTTGCTCCGTGCCGGGGATATTTTCTATGCGTCGGTGGGCACCGAGCATGTAGCCAGCCCGGTGGGTGAGGCAAGAGTCCTGGTGATTGAGTCAGAAGGCAGCGTCTGAATATTCAGTCATCTGCCCAGGCCGCTGGAAGCCGTTCGCCAATCCACGCCTAACTGGTTCGTAGTGGCAGCGTGCTGGTGGCGATGCTGGTGCTGATGTGGCTGATCGTCGCTCGGTGTACGCTGCTGGGCGCCTGGCACGGCGAGCTGTTTGTGTCGCCGTGCATTGCGGGGCTGGCGAAATAATCGCTAAAGACAGGTAATGTGTGGCCTGGATCGAAAAGCGTCATTCCAATAAGCGTCCACGCCACTCAGGAACATGGAAGATGAGTCACCCTTCGCAGTTCACCTTGCTTCGCACGCGGCGTTTCCTGCCGTTCTTCATTACACAGTCCCTCGGCGCGTTCAACGACAACATTTTCAAGCAGTCGCTGATTCTCGCCATTCTCTACAAATTGACCATCGACGGTGACCGCTCGATCTGGGTCAATCTCTGTGCCTTGCTGTTTATCCTGCCGTTCTTTCTGTTCTCGGCCCTGGCCGGGCAGTTCGGGGAAAAGTTCGCCAAGGATGCGCTGATTCGTCTGATCAAGCTCGGCGAAATCGCCATCATGGCGGTCGGCGCCGTGGGCTTTCTGTTCGATCATTTGTCGCTGATGCTGCTGGCGTTGTTCGCCATGGGCACCCATTCGGCGCTGTTCGGTCCGGTGAAGTACTCGATCCTGCCGCAAGCCTTGCGCGAGGAAGAGCTGGTCGGCGGCAACGGCCTGGTGGAAATGGGCACTTTCCTGGCGATTCTCGCCGGCACCATCGGCGCCGGGATCATGATGTCCTCGGCCCAGTACGCACCGGTGGTGTCCTGCGCCATCGTCGGCGTCGCGGTGCTCGGCTATCTCGCCAGCCGCAGCATTCCACGGGCTGCGGCGGCTTCGCCGCAGATGCGCCTGAACTGGAACATCTTCAGCCAATCCTGGGCCACGCTGAAACTGGGCCTGGGGCAGACTCCGGCGGTGTCCCGTTCGATTGTCGGCAACTCCTGGTTCTGGTTCGTCGGCGCGATCTACCTGACGCAGATCCCGGCCTACGCCAAGGAGTGGATGCACGGCGATGAAACCGTGGTGACCTTGATCCTGACCGTGTTCTCGGTGGGGATCGCCCTGGGTTCGATGCTCTGCGAAAAACTCTCCGGACGCAAAGTCGAGATCGGCCTGGTGCCGTTCGGGTCGTTCGGGCTGACGGTGTTCGGGTTGCTGCTGTGGTGGCATTCCGGTGGGATTCCCGACAGCGTCGAGGGTCATGGCTGGCTCCAGGTGCTCGGTTTTGGCCACGCCTGGCTGGTGCTTGTGGATATCCTCGGCCTCGGCCTCTTCGGCGGTTTCTACATCGTGCCGCTGTATGCGCTGATTCAGTCCCGCACCGCCGAGAACGAGCGGGCGCGGGTGATCGCGGCCAACAACATTCTCAACGCTCTGTTCATGGTGGTCTCGGCCATCGTTTCCATCGTGCTGCTGAGTCTCGCCAAGCTGTCGATCCCGCAATTATTCCTGGTGGTGTCGCTGCTGAACATCGGCGTAAACGCCTACATTTTCAAGATCGTCCCCGAATTCACCATGCGTTTCATGATCTGGCTGCTGAGCCATTCCATGTACCGGGTGGAGCATCGCAACCTCGACGCGATTCCCGATGAAGGTGCGGCGCTGTTGGTTTGCAACCATGTGTCGTTCGTCGATGCCTTGCTGATTGGCGGTGCGGTGCGTCGGCCGATTCGCTTCGTGATGTACTACAAAATCTACAACCTGCCGGTGCTGAACTTCATCTTCCGTACCGCCGGGACGATTCCGATTGCCGGACGCCAGGAAGACATCCACATCTACGAAAAGGCCTTCAAGCGAATCGCCCAATACCTGGCGGACGGTGAGCTGGTGTGCATCTTTCCTGAAGGAAAACTGACCGCTGACGGTGAGATCAATGAGTTCAAGAGCGGGCTGACACGCATTCTCCAGGAAACCCCGGTTCCAGTGATTCCCCTGGCGCTGCAAGGCTTGTGGGGCAGTTTCTTCAGTCGCGATCCGGCCAAGGGCCTGTTTCGCCGACTGTGGTCGCGGGTGACCCTGGTGGCTGGGCCGGCGGTGGCTGTCGAGATGGCACAGCCTGCGAAGTTGCAGGGGTTGGTGGGGGAGTTGCGCGGGAGCGTCAGATAAGCTGCCGCGGCCTTTCGATTTTTCGCGAGCAGGCTCGCTCCCACAGGGTAATGTCAGGCATAGAATCGCGAAGCACTGCGGATCAATGTGGGAGCGAGCCTGCTCCGGGCGGCGATCCGACGATAGCGGTAGTGGCCTAGGCGCTGACCTTGAGCCCGATCAACCCCGCAACGATCAGCGCCACGCTGAGCAACCGAACCAGAGCCATCGATTCACCAAACAAAATGATCCCGGCGATCACCGTGCCCACCGCGCCGACCCCGGTCCAGATCGCATAAGCGGTGCCCAACGGCAATTCCTTCATCGCGAGGCCGAGCAGGCCAAGGCTGATCGCCATGGCGGCAATCGTCAATGCAGTGGGAAGGGGGCGGCTGAAGCCGTCGGTGTATTTCAGGCCGACAGCCCAGCCGACCTCGAACAGGCCGGCAAAAAACAGAATGATCCAGGACATCACACACCTCCATGAATGGATGGGGTCGTCCCCGGATTAACAGTGGCTAGCCGATGCGGGGTCGTCCCCGCACTGGCGAGCTAGAGTGCCCATGATCGGGCACTCGATCAAGCCTGCCTCAATCGGCCGCTTGCTGGCTGGCGAGCGTTTCGCGGTCCTGCTTTTCGCTCATGCGCCGGAAGTACGTGGAAAGCAGCGCCCCGGAGATGTTGTGCCAGACACTGAACAGCGCACTGGGCACCGCCGCCAAAGGCGAAAAGTGCGCACTGGCCAGGGCGGCGCCCAGCCCGGAGTTCTGCATGCCGACCTCCAGTGCGAGGGATTTTCGCTGGGCCAGCGGCAGCTTGAACAAGTGTCCGGTGAAGTAACCCAGCAAAAAGCCGAAGCTGTTGTGCAGCATCACCACGGCCATGATCAACAGGCCCGATTCGGCAATTTTCGCCTGGCTGGCCGCCACCACGGCGGTGACGATGATGACGATGCTCACCACCGACACCAGCGGCAACACATCCACCGCGTGACGAACCTTGCTACCCAGCAACCGTTGCGCCACAACGCCGAGCACGATAGGCAACAGCACCACTTGCAGGATCGACCAGAACAGCTCCATGAACGACACCGGCAGCCAGGCCGAGGCCAGCAGCCAGATCAGCGCCGGGGTCAGCAGCGGGGCGAGCAGGGTGGTGACGGCAGCGATGGCCACCGACAACGCCAGGTCGCCGCGAGCCAGCCAGGTCATGACATTCGATGAGGTGCCGCTCGGGCAGCAGCCCACCAGGATCACGCCGACGGCGATTTCCGGCGGTAGATGGAAAACCTGGCACAGCAACCACGCCACGCCGGGCATGATCACGAAATGAGCAACCACCCCCAGGGCCACACGCCACGGATGGCGCGCTACTTCAGCGAAATCTTCGAGCTTGAGGGTCAGGCCCATGCCGAACATCACCAGCCCCAGCAGCGGCACGATGGCGCCTTTGAGGCCGATGAACCAGGCCGGCTGCAAGAACGCCACGACGGCGAAGATCAGTACCCAGTAAGCGAAGGTATTGCCGACGAAGCGGCTCAGTGCAGCTAATGCGCGCATGACCAGATCCTTGTTATTGAACAAGCACATAAAACCAATGTGGGAGCGGGCTTGCTCGCGAAAACGGAGTGTCAGTCAACATCATTGTTGAACGCCAGATCGCATTCGCGAGCAAGCCCGCTCCCACAGTAGAGATCATCAGCCTTTAGATCCCCTGCGGAATCTCTTCCCCACCCAACGCCTCGACCAGCGCCGGCAGGAACTCGCCGAAGGTCAGCATCATCAGTGTGAAGCTGGCATCCAGTTGGCCGAGGGCTTCGTCGCCACCGTCCTGTTCCGCCTGGTCTTGCAACAGGTCTTCGAACTTCAGGCGCTTGACCACCATCTTGTCATCGAGCACGAACGACAGTTTGTCCTGCCAGGCCAGCGACAGTTGGGTCACGACTTTGCCGGTGTTCAGGTGCAGCTGGATTTCGTCGCTGGTCAGGTCCTGGCGCTTGCAACGCACGATGCCACCGTCTTCATGGGTGTCGCGCAGTTCGCACTCGTCGAGGACAAAGAAGTCGTCCGCGGCTTTCTGGGTCTTGACCCAATCGGTCATGATCGCGGTCGGGGCCGTCTTTACGGTCAATGGACGCACCGGCAGCGAGCCGATGACTTCGCGCAGTGTCGACAACAGGTCCTCGGCGCGTTTCGGGCTGGCGGAGTTCACCAGGATCAGGCCCTGTTTCGGCGCAATGGCAGCGAAGGTCGAGGAGCGGCGGATGAATGCCCGCGGCAGGAACGCCTGGATGATTTCATCCTTGATCTGGTCACGTTCCTTCTTATAGACCTTGCGCATCTGCTCGGCTTCGATCTCTTCGACCTTTTCCTTCAGGGCATCGCGTACGACGCTGCCCGGCAAAATGCGTTCTTCCTTGCGAGCGGCAATCAACAGGAAATCCTGGCTGACATGCACCAATGGCGCATCTTCGCCCTTGCCGAACGGCGCGACGAAACCGTAAGTGGTCAACTCCTGGCTTGCACATGGACGCGCCAGTTTGCTGGCCAGTGCGGTTTCCAACGCCTCGGCATCAAAAGGCAGATCTTGGGTCAGGCGATAGATAAGCAGGTTTTTGAACCACATGGGGTGAGTCTCTCCTTTATACAAAGGGGGGCATTATTCTCTTCACAGCGCCATAGGCCAACCCTTCGCTAAGCCTTTGGAAGGCCTGAAAAAATTAATTTAAAAAGTGCTTGCCAGCTCATGGAGCGCTCCGTAGAATGCGCGCCACACCGAAAGCGAAGGGTGATTAGCTCAGCCGGGAGAGCGTCTGCCTTACAAGCAGAATGTCGGCGGTTCGATCCCGTCATCACCCACCATTCGTTCAACGTGTTACGCGCAGCGGTAGTTCAGTCGGTTAGAATACCGGCCTGTCACGCCGGGGGTCGCGGGTTCGAGTCCCGTCCGCTGCGCCATATTCGGTTATCTGGAACACTGAACGCCAGGTGACCACGGAAAGCCCGCTAACGCGGGCTTTTTGCTGTTTGCAGTACCCGCGGTGCGCCTCGTTTACTTTTTTTCGCTGATTTATGTAATTAAATCAGCATGTTACGAAAAACTGTGAGAGAATGCGCCCCGCATCGAAAGCGAAGGGTGATTAGCTCAGCCGGGAGAGCGTCTGCCTTACAAGCAGAATGTCGGCGGTTCGATCCCGTCATCACCCACCAAACTTTCAATGTTACGCGCAGCGGTAGTTCAGTCGGTTAGAATACCGGCCTGTCACGCCGGGGGTCGCGGGTTCGAGTCCCGTCCGCTGCGCCATTTTCGATAACCTGGACCACTGAACGCCAGGTTGCCAACAAAAAGCCCGCTCACTGAGCGGGCTTTTTGTTGCTTGTCATTTAGCTATTGCTACTGCTCGGCATTGCGGCTGTGGCGGTAATCGCTGACCGCCTCGTACACGGCTTTACGCAAACGGTTGATTCCGCCGATAGGGCGATGGGCCTCGATGCCGAACCAGGGATTGAACGACTGGTTATCGCAGGCCAGGTTCAGCCTGGGCGTATCGAAGTCCTGGGCCGGCACCTTGATGCGCGCTACGGTTTCGAACGGTGCATCGCTTTCCCGCCATTCAATGCTGGTGTCTTCGATGGGCATGTACTTGGCAGGATCCTGACGCTGAATCTGCAGGACAAAGCACGCCGGTACCCGGTCTGTGGATAACTGCTGCGTCAGGGCGCTGCGTAGAAAATTCGGCAGGTCCTGGTTCTGCTTCGGCAGGGTATACGCCGGGCAGCTGTCTGGGTCCGGTGCTACACGAAACTTGGCGTTGGCCTCACCGAATTTGTAGGGCGATACCGAAAAGTACGTGTTCTGGGTCGGGCTGGCCGGTGGCGGCGAGAGCGTCGCCAGGGCGATGAACAAATGGCGAACCTGCCAGCTACGCGGATCCAGGCTGGGGAAAAACGCCATGGCTTTTTTTCCATCAGCCTGGGCGGCCACGTTCTGACGATACTCGGCGACATCGCTGACGAAGAAGTTCGGATGGTTGAACATCACGAAATCCTGTTCGCCGGCTGATTGCCGATCCGCCAGCAGCTGCTTGCCCGGCACGTCGAGCAGCTTGATCGCCATCCCCCGGGCATCGCGCAGGCTGTCGAATTGCGGGTAAGCGTTACCGTTGGACAGGCGTATGGTCGCCTGCCAGACCTTCCCCGGTTCGGCAAATACGCCTTGGCGCAGCGGAGTCGGCAGGTCGCTCAGCACCTGGACTTCAGCCATCACACAGCCGTGTGCCTTGGCATGGGCATCGCGCAAATAGCGCGTGCCTTCGCGGTGCTGGTCGACGATGCGGATCGCGGTCTGGATGATCTCCTGGGTCATGGCGGCTTCGCCGGGGGGGACCTGTTCCTGGTCCGGTACCGGCCCGCGGTGCTGCCAGGCGAACCAGGCCGCGGCCAATGCCCAGCCGAGCAACCCGATCCCCAGCAGCCACAGGAGCGTCTTGCCCAAAAAGGCGCCGAGGCGCAGCCAGAGCGTAATCAGCATGGAAAAATCCTTTTACCGGTGAGATTCAGCATTACAGTTGCGACTCCAGCGGTCCGCCCAGCACTTTCAGATATTCCAGCAAGGCCCAGCGTTCCTCTGGTTGCAGCAGGCGGCCAATCACCCCATTGCCGCGTTCGCCGGCGCGGAATTCATGACCGCTGTTGTGGTTGCCGGTAATCCGAGTATCGAAGAGGAAGCCGTTGGTGAATTCTTCGGTGCGATAGCCCAGGTGCCGAGGGTCGTATTCGAAGCTGCCTTTATAGAAGCGGGTCGCCCGCTCATCCTGCGGCGACAGCAGTTGATAGATCGTCGGCACCGAGCCGTTGTGCAGGAACGGTGGCGTAGCCCAGACGCCCGCCAGCGGCCGGGCTTTATACGCGCGCAGTTCGCGCACGCCGATGGGCAGGCCGAATCCGTCCAGCGCCGGGCGCTCGGCGGGGGTGACGCCGGCGTCGCGGTAAGCGCGGTTTTCGACGAAGGCCGTGACATACGCCAGGCCCTTGGCGACCGAGACCTGGCTCAGGTCCAGTGGCTCGGTCGGGGTCGGGTGCAACTGCACTTCCAGTTTTGCCAATTCGGCCGGGTCCCACCCCAGGCTGGTCAGGTCGAAGCGATGATCGGCAATGTTGTTGGCGGTGCCCGGGTCGGTACCCATGACTTGCACTGGCAACATATGCAGTTGCTGGACCGGCCGGTCAGGGCCCTGGATGACCTTGGGCACGTGGCAACCGGCGCAGTTTTCGGCGAACAGCGCCCGGCCCTTGGCGGCCAATGGCTTATCGACCGCGCCGAGCAACGCTTCCGGCCAGGCCGGAGGCTTGAGCAATTGCAGGGTTTCTTCGATCTTGTTCAGGTCACGCACCCGCACGCTGGAGGGATAGCGCGCATCACCCTGCAATGGGTTGCCCTGGGCGTCAAAGAAACTCAGCGTGGCGCCGACACCCAGCGCTTCGCCGACATTGCGTGCCATGGGTTGTTGGGCCGATCCGTTCCATTGCACCCAGTCGAATGTCCAGATGTCCCACAGCTGCGGGTAATCCACTGGCGCGTTGGCGACCCGATAGTTGGCCGGTGAAATGGCATCGCCGAAGCTGGCGTTGGCAATGCGGCCAAAGGCGTCGGTCCGGCCAGGACCTTCTTCGGTGGGGTAGAGGCCGCGATGGGTGTCGTTCCAGGCCGTGCGCAGGAAGGTGTCCAACGAGACCTTGAATGTCTTGCGCAGCTCTTCGTGGTGGGCGTCGTAATCCTGGCCCAGCACCTGACGGGCGAAGCGCTCGAATTTCCATGGGTTGTAGTAGGTCGACGCCAGACTGGCGACCAAGGCTTGTCCGAAACTGCCACCGCGTAATGTAGGAACACTGGAAGGCAGGACGTGTTGGGCCGAGCCGCCGTCTATGCGGATCGCCTGGCCCTTGTAATGCAGCTCGCCGGTGTGGCAGGCGGCGCAGGTAATATCCAGAAACTGTTCTTTGCTGCCAGCGTTCTGGTGCCGTGCGAAACCTACCGGCAGGTTGCCAGGGTTGGCTGGCGAGGCTTTCTGCGCCGGGTCAACCAAAAAGCCAAAGCGCGCCAGGTACTCAGGTGAAGCGAAGCGCTGTTGTGAAAACGGCAACTCCAGGGCGGTGAACCACTCGTAGCGCAGGCCTTTGACCTGGGTACCCTGGGGCGTGAAGTAATAGGTCTGGCGCTCGTCGGCGCTCCACTGGTCCAGGTAATGCACCTGGTCGACCGGGGTATAGAACGGCAGGCGCGGGTTGGCGACGTAATAAAGCACCACTGCCACGGCGATGATCAGCAGGGCGAAAAGCAGCCAGAGAATGCGAGAGAGAAGGCGCACGGGAACATCCTTGTTTTTTGATATGCCCTTATGCCTCAGTCGCGCGCGACGGGCAAGTGGCCATTATGGGGGGCTTCGGGAAGCGACAATCTGGCCCTTGTAGGCAGCAGATGACAGAGGCTTCATCTGCCAGGGATCAAAAAGCATTTGCGGACCTGAACTTATCACCGCTTTGTGGCTCACATGCCGGTAGCCATTGGTCGGGGCCGCCTGATAAGCTCGCGGCTTTACTCGATTGCCCTTTAGGCGCATGAACAAGGAAATAGCATGAAACAGCATCGGTTGGCGGCGGCGGTGGCCCTGGTTGGCCTGGTACTCGCGGGTTGCGACTCGCAGACCAGCGTAGAGCTGAAAACCCCGGCGCAGAAAGCTTCCTACGGTATCGGCCTGAACATGGGCAAGAGCCTGGCTCAGGAAGGTATGGATGACCTGGACTCCAAAGCGGTTGCCCAGGGCATTGAAGATGCCGTCGGCAAGAAAGAACAGAAGCTGAAAGACGAAGAACTGGTCGAAGCCTTTGCCGCACTGCAAAAACGTGCCGAAGAACGCATGGCCAAGATGAGCGAAGAGTCGGCAGCGGCCGGCAAGAAATTCCTCGAAGAAAACGGCAAGAAAACCGGCGTGACCACCACCGCTTCCGGCCTGCAATACGAAGTGGTCAAGAAAGCCGATGGTCCACAGCCCAAGCCGAACGACGTGGTGACCGTTCACTACACCGGCAAGCTGACCAATGGCACCGTGTTCGACAGCTCCGTTGAACGTGGCAGCCCGATCGACCTGCCGGTCAGCGGCGTGATCCCGGGCTGGGTCGAAGGCCTGCAACTGATGCACGTCGGCGAGAAGTACAAGCTGTACATCCCGAGCGACCTGGCCTACGGCGCCCAGAGCCCGAGCCCGGCCATCCCGGCCAACTCGGTCCTGGTGTTCGACCTGGAACTGCTGGCGATCAAGGACCCGGCAAAAGAAGACGCAGCCAAGTAATCGCGTCTGCTATCACGACAACGCCTCGCTTATGCGGGCAATGCTGTTTATTGAAGGTTGGTTGAATCATTGTGGCGAGGGAGCTTGCTCCCGCTTGAGGGCGAAGCCCTCAGAAAATGGGTCTGCTTCGCAGCCCAGCGGGAGCAAGCTCCCTCGCCACCGGTTCGATGATTCCTTGGATGACAGCGTTGCGCTTATGCGGGGCGTTGTTGCGTCCGGGCTTCGGTAAACTGCAAAAAAACCGAACGCTGCGGGCAGGCTACAGTCAGAGGCAGTACAGGTGCTGTGCTAGACCCAGCCACCTGATCAAGTCAATGAAATATTGGGTTTTTTTATGTGAGTAAAAAACGCCCGATCTAAGCCGGGCCCTTATGAAACGGGGGCTTCAGCGCTGAAATGCAGCTCTGTTCACAAGGTTATCCACAATTTGTGTGGATAACATTTCAGTGGGAGAAAAAATGAAGGCGCCGTGGAATTTCGCACGATTTCTGCCCTTGGCGGGGCGGTTGCTGGCCCGCGGTCGATTGCCGACATTGCTGTTTGCCGTCGCCAGCAAAGGTGCCCGGGAAGGTGGCCGGCTCGGCAAACTCAAGGAAGACCTGCGCCTGTTGCAGGCTTTGTGCCTGGCTTACTGGCGGGGCGAATACCGGGCGGTCAGTGCCAAGTCGATGCTTTCGGTCGTGGCTGGGCTCATGTATTTCCTCAGCCCGCTGGATGCGATCCCCGACATCCTGCCGATGTTCGGCATGTTCGACGATATCGCCGTGCTGGCCTGGGTCATGAAAACCCTCGATGTTGAGCTCGAAGCGTTCCGCGCCTGGCGTTATCGACAATCACCCGAGAAGCTTGCCTCGGTAGAAAGGCTGCCCGACACTCCTGAACAACTCCAGCTCCAGGGTCATAAAAAAGACTGATCCAGCCTCTCTCGCCCCTGGAATTCATCGCCCCGCGACCTTAGCCGGTATTAGGATTACACTTCAAAGAAAAAAGGCTGATTCGCTAAGCGTTGTTTTCCTACGGGGTAGACATGGATATTCAGATAATCACCCGCGACGGAGAGCCCGAATACGCGGTTTTGCCGTGGGATCAGTACCAGTCGTTGCTGAAGGCCGCAGGCATCGACCCAGCCCCGCCACGCGAAGCGACAGTTCGTCACGCGGCGGCGCCCGGCCAGGTCCTTCCTGGTCTGGATCAATTACGCAGTTTGCGCGAAGGGAAGGGCATCGCCATTGAGGCGCTGGCCCGCACGGTAGGTATCAGTCCGTCTTATCTGGCCTTGATCGAAAGCGGCGAGCGTCAGCCCGATGCCGCGATTCGGCGCAGTCTGGCCTGGGAATTGACGGTGCCAGGTTGGAGGGATGAGTCGTGAGTGTACGCATCAGTCGGCAGCATTGGGATGGATTGTTGGGGGAGTTGGACCAGGCGCGCCGCCAGCGCCATCTGTTGACCTATCGCGCGTTGCTGGAGCGCTTGCAGTTGCCCAGCCCGGCCATGCAGACCTTGACGGCGGCCCTGGAGCACCTGGCCGCGCTGGATGCCCGGGCGGAACAGCCGCTGCGCAGTTCCCTGGTCATCAGCCAAGGTGCCAGTCGATTGCCGCGCACCGGTTTTTTCGAATGTGTCGAGCGCCTGGGGCGTTTTTCCGGGCCGTCCGATGGGGTGGCTGCCGCTTCCTGGCACGCGTCGGAAGTGGTGCGGGTGTTTGAATACGAATACCCCGAGTCGGCGGAGGCCTGAGTGCTCTGGCGCCTCAAGGCGCGGGCCGGGTACTGGCTGGCTCGACGGTTGTTCCATTGGTCCTGGTTCGTCCGCCAGCCACGCGGCTGGGCCTGGCTCGAAGGCCAGTTCTCGCGCATGGCGAACCTGGGCGACGTCGGTGCGCAAAGTTTCTACGGGCATATCCTGACGTTTCGCGGCCAAGGCCTCGGGGCGCGGGAAGAAGGGATTCGTCTGCTGCGGCTGGCGGCTCTGGCCGGTGACGGCAAGGCGGCCTATCAGGTTGGTGTGATCAGCCTGGCGGGCTCCAGCAGCAAGGCGCCGGACCCGGTCGAAGCGGCACGCTGGTGGGCGCTGGCGGCGAAGGCCGGTCATCCGCTGGCCGAGATCAAGCTCAAAGAGCTGGAGACTCGCGGCCCGTAGCCAAATCCCGCGCTTTCCCGAGCGCCGTTCGTTTGGCAGGTTGGGCGAATTTAGCGAATCGCCCTACGTTTATTGCTTCTTTCCCTGACTTATTTCCCCTTACATCCCCGGCAAAGTCTCGCGCTCCCTGAGCGCTGCGAGACGTCTGCCCATGTTTGACCGTTTTTTGCTGCTGGCCCTTGATCGAGCTATGTCCTGATGGATCAGGTCAGCCGTATCGAGCAGGAGCTCGACAGCTTCAAAGACGTCCTGTCTGTTTATCGCGAGCAGCTCGAGCGCTGGTACAGCCGGGCTGCGGACACTGCCAGCCACGCCGCCGACCTGCCTTCGCTGTTGGGCATGGAGCGCTTGATCCGCTTCGCCGACAGCACCACGGTCGTCAGCACCGGTGACGACGATTTTCTTTCCACCGTCGTACAGTGCCCCTACGGCGGGGTGATGGCCATCGAGAGCAAGCTCGAATCGGTCTACGACATTCCGCTGGGCGACATCGTGGTAGATGTGGTGGCGGTAGACAGCGGCGAGGTCACGCCGGTCGCCCTTGATGCCCAAGGCCTGGGGACCTTCAACGGCGAGGCGGGCAAGTTCTATCGGGTGCGTGTCCAGGGCGAAGTGTCGTCGGCGCAGCTCGACGAGTTGTTTTCTTCCTACGATGACCTGAGCTCCCAACTGACGGACTGGTTGCGCGGCGAGTGGCAGGGCTTCAAGCCGCATTGGGCGCAACAATCCTTGTCGACCTCGGCGGCTGCGGTGGGCAACGGCCTGCTGGCCGGAAGCTGGGCGGCCATCGAAGGCGTGTGGGACAGCATCAGCCTGCTCTCGGACATTCTCAAAAATCCTGAAGAGTTTGTTGAGCGGTTGGGCGAGAGCGCGACGCAACTGGCCGAACTGGCGCAGACCGCACCGCAGGTGATGGCCAGGCTGCAACTGCTGGCGAGCGACGAAGCAGCGCTGTGTCTGCTGGTGCGTGCCGCCAGTCTCTGGCTGGACATGCTACCGCCCAGCGAGGTGGCCGGCGAAACGGCCCAGGCGCTATCGACGCTGACCGTACAGCTGTTGATCGATCTGTTGATCGGCGTCGTCCTGACGTTTGCCGGCGCAGGGGCCGGGATCGCTTATCTGTCGATGCGCCTGGTCGATGCGGGCGCGCGCCTGTTGAACGCCTTGCAGCGTTTTATCCGGGCAATCTTCGCCGTAGTCAACGGCTTCATGGGCTATGTGGACCGTTACAAAGCCGTCGCTGCCAGGGGGATCGCGGCTGGGGTCAAAAAAGGCCGGATGCAGATGCGTTGGGGCGCCCAGCGCAATACCACACTGAAAAAACACGAACCCCACGACGACGCCCCCGCCCAATCGAAAAACCCCAACGGCGACAGCGCCGACACCGCCGCCCAGACCGCCACCAGTGGCTGCCCGGTGTCGATGGTCACCGGCGAAGAACTGCTGACCCTGGAAGACGGCACCCTCGATGGTCGCCTGCCATTCGTCTTCACCCGCTTGTACCGCACCAGCGCCGCCG
>NZ_JALJDX010000215.1 GCF_022952855.1 Pseudomonas sp. RGM2987
GGCCTGAGCCGCTTAGCGGCTCAGGCCTGCCTGTAGGGTACCCCGATCATACGAAATCACTCTCTTCAAACTAATACTTGAGAGAGTGATCTATCCTGAGCACCAACTGTTGATTTGAAACGGTTCTACTTAAGTCACGATACCTTCTCAGATTTAATTGTCGACGGTTTCTTTCAAAGTGCCGAAAGCGTATGTCGGATTCTGTCTGCTAAAATATTATATTGAGCCGTAAATACAAAACTCAAGGTTAAAGTCAGTAACCGTGCGCCAGTAATATACCGTAGTCTTCAACAAATTTCTGTCGTAAGTAAAACTTCCGGTAGGCTTGTTGTACAGTATTAAAGTATTCCGACGGTGAGCCCCATGTCATGCTGCGTAGGAGATTACCGCCATCGGAGTCCTCATTGTGAAAATCGTTGTACTTGACCAAGTCCGTAAATTGGAAACCCAGTGCTGAAAGCTGCCGGTAGCACTCCAGCTCCTCCGGAGTTATAGGGCCGCTAGTCATTGCGCAATGCTCACTCATTTCGTCAGGGAATGCTTGTGCGTGAGCGAATGCTTGGTCCCAATCTAGCGCCAGTCGATCGTAATGAATATAGCCTTTAGCTTTTGGATCTCCTACTTGCTGCTCTTTGCTCAGAACACTAGTAGCCTTAGCGAAATCTTTATATAGCGCGAAATATGCCAGCGTCACGCCGCTCTGAACGGCAAAATCAATGGTCTGCAGTGCAGTTTCCTGCGTCTCCCATGGGCCGCCAAGCATGAAATAGGCTTTTGTGAGAATGTCCTTTGAGTGAAGTCGAAGGAACAGTTCTGAAATTTTGGCATTGGTAACGAGTTCACTCGCTGCCTTATTTTTTCTCCGTTGATCCTCGCTCCCATGCTCAACGCCAAATGCGAGCATGCGACATCCTGAGCGTTGCAATCGGTCTATGAAGTCGTCGAGTTCCAGATCGTAGGAAAAAAAGTCCTCAAGGCGGAAGATTCCACGCCAGCCAAAAGAATCACCAGTCGTTTCCTTGATTTTTTCTAGGCCATCTAGAAACTCGCTAGCCCATGCGAGCCCAGAGTATCTGGCATTGTTGTCGCCCTTTTTCGCATCCGAAGCTATCTGCGGTAGCAAGTTGTCATCAATGAACTGAATCCGAATATCTTGGTGCTGCAGAGATAGATTGCGAATTTCGGCGAGTACATGTCCGACTTTGCGGCGTTGCTCACCTCCGCTCTTATCCCTGCGTTCAGTACAGAATGCACAGTTCCAGTCGCACCCCTGCGACATGACCAGATGAGCCTCATGGAACGTCTGCGACTTCGACCTTGTTCGGGCCGGCTCATATTGGCTATCGCCTACGCGATAGATCCGGCGATCAAGCAAAACATCCGACCATGCAGTCCCCGGCGATTCCAGCGATGGTTGCTGCGGCGTGTTGCATCGTTGGATGCCGCGACCTATGACGTTCCAGCTCTTGAGGTTGGCAGTAATGCCTTGCGCTGCAGGCCACTGTCCTGAAGTTTTCAAACTCGCCACTAGTGTAGACAGATTCTCTACTGCATTGGTCGCAACGGCAAAGTCCCAGCTTGCCTGGGCGTCCTCCGTGTGCACCATAGAGAACTGCCAGGCATTGAGCTTGGCTGCCGGACCACCAATTACCAGCGTCGTACTATGTGTCCGGTTGCGAATATCGACGAGCATATTCATTGTTGATCTTATGGTGGAAAACACAGTGTTGAATCCAATCAGATCGAAAGTTCGCGCCAGGCTCAACACTTCAGCGCGCAGCTTCGGGAACCTGTGGCAGTCAGCGATCTGCACGTCGTGGCCTTGCGCCGCAAGATGAGACGCCAGCAGGCCTAGGCCTAGCGCAGGAGTGCTAGTTCGTGATGCGCCCGACTCATCATCGTCGATGGGGGGCAACACGAGCAGTATGCGTTTCACAACCTGTAGGGTGTCGGTACGTGTATCAGCAACTTCCGGATGGGTCCGGCCGCGGAGTTGAGGCGCTGTCCCACCCACGACGGGACCAATCAACCATCTGGCCACGGGAAAATCCAAGACGCTCAAAAGAGTTGGATTACCGGCCTCTGAAGCCGATGCGCGCTCCTCCAAATAATGAGTCAGGAATTCCCGATGTAGCCATGGATGGCCCTTGTCGGCTCCGACAGCCATGTCCACAATTTTACCCAGCTCCTCGTTAAGGGAGCTTTCGATGCAGAGGCTCCCTGCAGCAATGGCAGCGTCCAGCCGTCGCCGCAAGGTGTGTGAGAACGCGAGATGCAATGCAGCCCAACGAATGCTCTCATCTTCATCAAGGGCCATGCTATGCAGGACCTTGAGAAGCACTTGCGTCGGGAGGCTTGCTGTAGCAAGCGCTGCAAAGACGCGCTTGTCACCACGCCAATGCCCCTTGACCTTGCCCGCATCGGGATAATAGTTCTTGAAAAAAGTGACAGTCTGATCGGCCACCTGTCGGGCCGGTTCTAAGCCCAACGCCATTAATGCTAGTGCTGTCGACGCAAGTCCAGGGTCGCCTGCGATGGCTAGAGCAATGTCATGCGCCTCTCGTGTTACTTTCACGCAGCGCGCGTGTTCGAGCGCGAATGCTGGGTCACTTTCAATGTTTGTGAAGAGCTGCTTGAGTTCTGGATATTTGCTGGCAAGGCGTGCAAGCCGAGTGGGAAATGAGGTCGCCGCACCGGGTAACTGTGAAGGCTTGAAGAACTTTGGTGCAATCTCGCTCGCCTGGTGCGAGAACTCTTCGGCAAAGTCTGAGGCGTAGTAAAACAATTCCTTTATTAAAAATTCATCCTTCCAGATCACCTGCAGCATGGCCTCTGGAAAGGACTCCGAAAACTCCCTAAAGCTTAAGCATATGTTGGAGCATGCCGCCATGAAGCGCCAACACACGTCCATACGTCCAGACTCTCTCGCAGCTTCTTCGGTTGGACTCGTGGCGGCCATGCGATTGCCAATAGTGCTGCCGATAGCGCGCAGCTTCATAAGCAGCTCGGCTTTACTCTCTTCATTGACGCTCTTGCCGGCATCACTAAGGTTGTTGAACGCAGTCGTTAAGTCGCCCCAATCCTCTTCGAGATCCAGATGGTGGAGATCACTGAGAATACGCTCCAACACAAGGCGAGACTCCTCCTGCTTTTGCCCCACGGCCTGTCGGGATGCCCAATGAACGGATCCAGGTAAGTACCAGCCAGTGCCCTCAAGTAAGTCGGAAGCGCAGCGCTTCCAGCTGAATTCACGTTTGATTAGTTTTGCTAGCTCAATAGCAGCCTTCTTACGCTCTTCGAGGTCAGTCATGATCTCGAGCAACACGTCGGCAAAACTCTCGATGTCCGCTGGATTGGGGGTGCCTGAGGTCGTGCTGCCCCCGATATTGACGAATTCGACACTGCTGAATGGCATCTCTGGGAATTGCTGCTTCAGATCTTCGAGCAGCATAGCGAGCCCCGACTGAGCCGAACACACGAGCGGGACGCCGGCACAAAGGGCTTCCCAACCGCTCAGTCCGAACCCCTCATGCCACGACGGCATCAGTGCCACATGGCAACGGGCTAATCGACGACGCAGAGCTACCTGATCGTCAGAGAACGGTTCAGCGTGTAACGCAAATGCTGCGCCCCTACTGCCTATCTCCTTTAACTCGTCTAGCGCGGTTTGATCGGAATCGGGGTCAACTCCCCAGGCGAATAATTGACCACGCGCGCGCCACACTTCAGCATTGATTGCACGTCCACGCTCGTATGCCTTTGCCAACGCATGAACAGCTAATACCGAGTTCTTTATTGGGTCATCGTCACGGTTAAGACGTCCCGAGATAAAAATGTGCAGGTCAACGCGGGAGTCGTGTGTCTGAAAATCAACTTTGTCTACGCCCGGTATTAATGGCCTAACTGGCGATCTTGGGCGGTGCGTAGCGCTTCGTGCTGATGCGAAGTTGCGCTGTAATAGTGGGCCCACCGCAAAAGCACAATCTGCGGTCGCGATGATGTCTCGCTGTATTGTGGAGCGATTGACCACATCCTGCATGCTCTGACTTTTCATGAAGGCGTACGCCGAGTAGTCCATGTGACCAATCACGGCGGATTTGACGTTAAATCCACTTCCAAGGTGCTCACTAAGCTCCTTGGCGCAGTCGATGGCCACCCGACCTGTTATGGTATCGTGTCCAACCACTAGTACTCCCAGTAACGTTTCTGGCTCGAACTCTTTGCAGCGTTTGGCAATGTCCTCCATGAGCGTGGAAGCGTTGAACGTCGTATGTTCGATAAGTTCGATGGCGACTGAACTGCTGCCCACAATTGGCTGCTGATTAACAAAGCAGATCGTCTTGCTGCCTTTCGGCAGGGCCTGAGTCATACCTTCCGCTAAGCCTTTGTTGAAGACGTTTAATCCACCCAGCTCGCTTCCCCAGCGGGTTGCAAGCATAGCCACCACGTACGCCATTTTGGCTCCTAGAATTTGTGATGTATCGGCGGTTAACCGCGGCGCTTAGCGCGTAAGGGACCATAGAGTAGGGCTGCTGTTGATTCAGTTAGGTTATTCATCGGCGCGAGGCCTGATTCCGGAATCATTGTCCGGAACGGAATGTTCTTTAAGTCGTGCCGCCTCATCACCTGTGATGGCTACGGCAGTCGCTCCCTGAAAGCGTTGCGCAGGATTGAGTAAGTTGAATCCGGTGTAGCCACTTTCGTCGATGTGGAAGCATTCCATTGCGTATTCATCCTGGCGTCAAAGCTCGAACAACACGATTGCAGTTCCGAACTGATCATGCCCGAAGGCTCGCGTGCTGGCGAGGCACACTTCGCTTGATGAAACGACTAGTGATACGACGGAACGGTGACTTTCTAGAGCACTACATGTTCGTGCGACGCCGATTTGATCCAGTTGCCGAAATGCCACTGATCCAATCTGACTCCTCTCGAACCTTCGCCTACGCTGGATTTGTACCAACTTGGAGGTGGGGCAGTCTTGCGTCGGCACGTGGGTCAATTCGGTGTCGGCGTGAACAGCCTCTGGTTTGAAAGCAGCTGTAGCAGAGATTAGCCAACGCTTGGAGCACCAACACAAGGCCACTCTTGCCGTGCATCAAGTCCTGTTCAATGGCATGAAAGACGCCTCACTACAGTCACAAGCGCAGTCAGACCAAAAACTGCAGGCCAGTAAGGTGCTGGTTGACACACTGTCCGACGGGCAGGCCAGAATCATCGGGGCGTTGAATCAGCATACTGGCGCCCTGACCGCCCGCCTTGATCAGAGCCAAGCCAAGCTACGTCAGATGACGATCACTTTGGCCGTGTTTTTCGGATCGATGATGGCCTACATGGGGTATGAGCTGCTGAGTCGGTTTAGCTGATGCCGTGAGGGGGAGCCATAAAATCTATGGTCGCCCCAGCACAATGAGCCCCAGGAACCCCTCTGTTTCTGAGATCTAGGTCAAATGTGTTCTAGCCCAAGCATTCAAAGCGCAGCTCGTTCAACTGGCTCCAACTTTATCGCTCCCGCCCAAGTCTCCATTTGGGCTTCTGTATCCCGGCGCGAACATTGAGCTTTCTACCCCATAGAGAGCCAAGGGATCACTGAGCCATAGGCGGTATGCGTTGTCTTCAATGCTGTGGTCAGGTGAGCAGTCCACGTGGTATTGCTGTAGGACGTACCCAGCCATCGCTGCGCGCACTCGAAGTCTGAGCACGCCGCCAGGCATCTCGTAGTCGAGCATCACAATCTGCGCATAACTCTTATCAGGATGCGGCACGAGCGGTAGATCCAGCATTCGATTCCACTGATCATCGCGCTTTTGGTCTTCGTCGTTCTTGGGTTTAGCCCCCCACTGAGTCTGAGCCGTACCGATTCGAGCCAAAACGAAGTCCACAAATTTCCGGCGTTTCCGATCGTACGCTCGAACGTGCCAGCGCAAACCATCGCAGCTGACCGCGAACGGCACAATTTCTCGTTCAGACTCGCCCGACCCCGAGGTATAGCTTATTTTTACCACCTGATTGAGGCTGATCGCGCGCGAGATCGGTGCCAAAACCTCTATCTTTGGTTTGCTGAGCAGCGAAACGGATTCGTTTAGGATGAGCGGCCTCTCTCCATCTAGACCGTATCCGTACCCTTGGGAAAGCGCCGTGAGCACGCGCTCAGGCGAGTGCGCGATTAGAGGCGAGAACGTCTCGCGTATCACATAATGCTTGGTCACAGTGTCCAGCTCAGTGTTCTCAGGAGCAATCTCCCGATACTGCGCGAAGTCGCGGGTGGCAGCTGCCGCACCCACCCCGAAACGATCCATGAGATCAGTTCGTGAAACGGCCCCCGTGAAGTACAGGCGGAAATCTATGTACACCAAACGCTCCCGCTGCGCTTGGCTGTATTCGCTCAAATCAATCATTTGCTCTCCGTCTTGCCTTCTTACCTGTCCTGCTGAATATCCAATATCTGATCGGGCGCATCTAGCAACAATGATAACACATGAGCGCTTGACGTCATCAAAATGATGATGATAGAGTTTGATTATTGTTTTGATACATGTCTATCCATAGCACCTTAGGCGATTCAAAAGGAGGCTTGGATGGGATGTCAGAACGCCAGAAACAGAAAGGCCGGTCAAGGTACGAACTTGACCGGCCTTTGGGAAAAGACGTCTGAATTGGTTCCAGATGTCTCTCGCGCTTTGTGGAAAAAGCTTGTGGATGGTAGCCCCTATGGGCTCCCTCCGCAAGGGAGCGAGTTCTGTGTTCGAGCCACCTCATAGGAGACATTTTATGTCCCAGCTTGAGATGTTCGAAAAGCCCGAGGCGGAAGGCGAGGTCATTTACCGTATGACGATCACCACCAAATCGGGAAAGGTGATTCGACGTGCTAACGGCCAACCGTTCCGCATCGTCATTCGCCCAAAAGCGAGCAATTGATTTAGTCGCTTAACAGAGCTCAGGGCACGTTTTGTGTCCTGGGGCTAGTCGCTCCCCATATAAAAGGATTACGACATGTCTAGATGTACAGCACCAGTACGTGGACATAACTCAGCGGTCGCTGCCGCTGCCTGTCCTGCATGCCGCTATCGCACCAGTTTCCGCAGTAGCTCTCGCTATGACGGTTATGGCTCGTCCTACTCCCCCTCGGTCGGCAATGGAGGTAGCCATGCTAACAGTGGCGGTGGCGGGTCCAGCAGCAGTTCAAAGCCGCGCTGGTCGAGAGCAGGTTCATCCGTATCGTACTCACCGGCCCAGGTGCAGTCCCTCACTCCAATTCGCGAAACCGTTGAGGCGCGAGCAGCGGAGCAACCTGACCTTCGTGACGTTTTCCTGTGCCACGCATGGGACGATCGGCACGGACCAGCCAAAGAGCTGCACGAGTTGCTCGTGGCGGCTGGTGTCAAAGTTTGGTTTAGCGAGAGGGACCTCGGTCTCGGTGTTCCAATGATGCGCACAATCGACAAGGGCTTAGCGAATTCGCGAATCGGGCTTGTGCTGGTCACTCCCGCGTTGCTGACGCGCCTTCCCAAAGAGAGTGTTGCGGACAAAGAACTTTCGGCACTCCTGGCGGGTAACCAGCTCGTTCCCATTGTGCACAACACGACGTATGAAGCTCTCCGCAACGTAAGTCCCTTGCTCGCCTCCCGAAGCGGCTTGGACACTGCAGAAGATTCAATGGCGGTGGTTGCGGCAAAAATCGCCGAGCTGGTAGCGCTCTAGCTCTTTTGCTCACACCGTTTCGGGACTCAGCAGCGGCTGCTCGTGCATTTTATCCTCTACGGTTTAACAGACCTGCCTCCGGCAGGACTGTTAGCTCCAACTAAGAGGCCGATTTGGGCCGATTGCTGCCTGTTGTCAACAGCTGAAGGCAGTCTGAGGATGCGGTCAACGGTCGCGTTGCAGCAGCAGTTTTTAGGCAGTCAGCCAACGGTATTGTTTGGAGACTTTTACCCGCGAAGGCGTTACACGGGACGGCTATCCATGGTGGAAAAAAAGTGCAGGCGATTCTCCATGGAGTGGGAGTGATTTCAATATGCCTTTATGGTGAAGGTCAGAATGGAATTTCTAAGGAGGAGTGGGTCGATGGTAAAGGAATACGCTGAGTATGAAGTCCAACGGGCATTGGATCACGTGTGTTCTGCGAATAACCCAAAGGATGCGTTGGAATGCTTTCAGAGAAATCAAGCTGCTCGGTGACTGGCGCATCATGTATGCGGCAGCTCAATCGGGTGGGCCGTTTAGCTCGGTAGCCGCGACGAGCGGTATATGCTTCAGCCAAGAAACCTTATGGTTTCACTTGTTTAGCAGAGCGCAAGGGATGCAATGTCGAGGATCTACACATATCTGAACTCAATCAGCTCTGGTCAGCCGATCAACTTTGAGGCTTTTGCTAAGGAGTTGAAGAAGCATGGCAAGGGTGCTGGCTATCTGTTCGATACGTTTTCAACGTCGAAAATTGGAAAGAGCAGCTATCGGGTGGCTGTCTTGCGTGAGGATCGCTTTGCGGAGCTGATTCGTGAACACGCGCCATCAGAAGTTACGGGTCGTATTGGTGCTGCTTTCGACGGAAGTAGCCACGCAGCAGCAGTAAGCGGCTCGCTTTTGATAACACGAAGCATGGTCCATCCTCATCCAAGCGTAGTTCTTCTGAGCAAGCATGGATGGGAAGCACCTAACACTCTCCGGCCAGCGGCGTTGCTGGTGGAAAATCTCGAGAATTTCCTAGCTCTCAAACAGACCGTCGACATACTGGCCGACTGTGGCGTAACTGAGCAAAGTGAAAGTTTCGATGTCATTTTCAGCGCCGGTAATCAGATCACCAACAGACTGAATATGCCATTTCTCAGCCAATACCAGAGGCTGTACTGCCTTTTTGATGTCGACTTAGGTGGGTTGACAATGTATCGAACCCTTCTCAAAGGGCTGCCAGACGGGCACCGGGTCGTGTTTGTGTACCCTGATGATATCGCCCACCGGTTAAGCGCTTCCAAATACTCACTAAATCAGCAAACGAGACAAGATCTCCTTGAGTTCGTTGGTCTATCCAAGGAAACCAATGAGCTGATCGGACTTATGCGAGACAGCCATAGAGCGCTAGAGCAAGAAACCTATTTGATGTTGGCAACGACAAGGGACTGATGATGTTGAGCGACTCCTACGCGTTTCAGGACGTATACAAATTTCACAGGCTGATTTTTGTTAACAGTGCTGCCTATGCCTACACCGTAATCCGCGTGGACAAGCACACCGCTTTGTGTGGCCAGAACAACCTCGGAAAGACCTCGATGCTGAATGCATTGAAGCTTTTTTTGCTGCCACACGAGAACTTCAAGAGCTGCAATAAGAAATTCGCCTTCAAGGGGCCGGCCGGGACGTACTACTCGACTGATGCTAGCTACAGCTACTACTTCCCGGAAAACCACTCCTTCATCATCCTCGAAGCGGAGAACATGCACGGCCCGTTCTGCCTGGTCCTGCACCGCGGGAACCGACCATTCTCATACGGCCGTATGGCAGTACCTTGCATGTATGCCGATATCCAGCACATGTTTTGGGACCTTGAGTCGCCCATTAATGGAGGCATGGGGGCCCCGATAGAAGGCATCTCACTTTCTGGTGTGCTTTCGGATCTCCGAGCTCGGGGCGGGGAGGCAATGAACGACGGTGCTGTCATTCGCCAGCGGCTCTTCGGTCAACAGGCTCTTAATCGTGAGGAGGGCCGATTCTGCTTGCTGCCTCTTAGGAATGGCGGTACAGCACGCGAGATCGAAGCGTGGAAGATGCTAATCCACCTGGCCTTCGACATTGGGGCGAAGGACAACCGCACTCTGCCGGATACTATCGCTACGATCATCGAGGGGGATAAGGACCGTAAGAATGCAGAGCTGAGTGTCAGCCTGAGCGAGATCCTCGATGACTATGAGAACCTGAAAAAAGAAGGCGATCGCCTGGCGGACATAGAAAGCGCGCGGAGGTCTTGGGAGGGCTTTGATAGCCAGTTCCAACTGTTTGAGACGAAATCCGAACTGATCGTTCAGAGTATCGTCGATGTTGAGCATGCCTTGGCTGAAAGGCAGTCCAGCATTCTTGATGATGTTAAGGCAGAATCCGAGAGATATCAGGCTCTTGATGTGGCTCACTCAGCTAAGAGACAGCACCACGGTCTGGTCAAGGCTGAGTATCTGAAGCTGGCTGGAGCACTGAGTCTCCGGCATAAGGATTTGGACGGTGTCCAAAAGCAGCTATTCAAGGTCAGCGAGATTCTTCGGCGTTACCCTGGCACAACAGAGCATGAGGTCCGCGAGCTCTTATCCGATCTCTCCGCAGAGTTGACCGCAGAGATCGAGACCCTGACAAACAAGGTTCAGAGCGCTGAGCAACTAGCCCAGGCGATCAGGAATAAGAACAGTCTTTCCCATCAGCGCGACCAACTCCGAAAAATTCTTGATGAACATGTGGAAACTGTTCTCGAGCAGGTCGATCGTCACAGTGCGTCGGTGCTGAGTAGCTTGAACTCGACGCTGTTCACCAATCTGACTCCTCGACTCAACTCTGACCAGAAGCAAGCCATCAAAGAGTTTGGCTGCCTATTCCAGGAGCGAGGTTCTTTCATCAGCTTCCTGAGCCAGGAGACCTCATTTGGTTTCATGTCTTTCGACCCGACCAGAGCAAGGAAGCAGCACGAGCAAGACCTGATCAAACTGGATGACGATATCAAGGACTGTGATGACCTCATTCAGCGTCTAAACGATGACAGCAAGTTGACTGCTGAGCAGGCCAAGGATAAAGCCAAGAAGCTGACCCGCGAGCGGATTGAAACTGATGAAGAGGTTCAACTACTCAGTCGGCATGGCTACATGCGCGAGCAGCAGAAAGCATTGGAACTTGAGGTGGGGGAACAGACGGTAGAGTTGGCCAAGCTACATGAGAGTGTGGCGGATGCCGCCGGCGAGCTGGAGGACCTAGCGGTACAGGTTGAGCGCGCAAAAGAAGTGCTCGCCAGGGTCAGGAAGGAAAACGAAGATCTGCGCAATTACCTTGAGCAGATCCGGAACGTAGCTGAGATCACTTTAGGATTCCTTTCGATCCGCGAAACGAAGCTTAAAGCTCGCGATACTTTCTTTCACCCTAGCCAGATCAAGGAGATTTCCCAGTTCGCTTCTGAGGTAGCCAAGAGCAGAGAAGCTCTGCAAGTGGCCTTGGATGAACTGCTGAAACGTAACTTGCTGGGCGAAGAGGGCAGAGACTTTGGCTACCATGCTTTCCATGACTTGAGTCGGATGCGTAGCTGTCGGAGAGCTTTCGCGGCGATGTTTGGCACCTTGGAAGGTGAGCAGCAGACCTACCAGGCCAAGGTCACCGCGCATAATTCGAATACCTCTATTCAAATCGACGAAATCAAACACGCCAGAAGGATGATCAAGGAGTTCGAGAAAGAGGTAGATGACCAGCTCTCGGAGTTCAGTGTGTCTGACCTCGAGGCGATCGAGATTTACTGCGTATTGAATCCCCATTTCGAAGAGCTGTTGGTCGATATTGACTCCATAAACCTCATGACAACCGGGCTCCACGAGAAGCGCTTGTATGAACGGTTACGAGCTTTCTGTACCGAGTTCTTTGTTAACGGTGGCCGTCGGGGGACCACCCTGGATATGAGCCTACTGATTGATCGGGTTGGATATCGGTACCGCAAGCGTGGGCATGACAAGTACACCGAAGAGGATCAGTCCAACGGTACTACGGCAATGATTAACTGCCGCCTGCTATCGATTCTTCTGCGTAGGCTGCTGGTTGCGAATACACAGATCTGTTTGCCATTGGTAATGGATGAGCTGTCGAATCTGAGCCACTTGAATCTGAAGGCTGCGCGTGGCATCGCTGAGTCAGAAGGGTTCGTGCTGTTCGGGGCGACGCCGGAGCCGACGTCTACTATCGCGAAAGTAATCGAAAACTACATCGACCTTTCGCATTTTCTCGCCACCGACAGGGCATACAGCCACTTACGTCGAGTGATCTACACAGGTGAAAGCGAGTCGCTGACAACAAAGAAAGATCCCGCCGATGCTGTTGCGGAGATCACTGCCGGATGATCGTTGCAGCAGACAAAACGGTCATGCTCATGATCGAGCATAAGCACATTTTTCTTGATCTTATCGACATCATGGATGAAGGCTCGGCTGGCGAAGAAGTGTCAACTCGCCTGTACGAGTCCAAAGTGATGAAGCTGCTTGATTCGCTGGGAGACAGTAAGTCCGATCGGCAAAAAATTGAAGCGGCCTTCGACGTGCGTAACCTCGTCCGGGCAAGCTTGATATTGCACCATGACACCAAGCGAGGAGTCATTGCCTTCGCCCCGTTTTTGATCGAGTTATTTCGCCACTTTGATAGATCGCGTCTTCGGCAGCTGAGTAGCGCCGATCTTGAGGCGCTGTGCGATAGCTTCAATGATAGTCTTGAAAAGCTTCGCGATTTGACAGTGATTGAGCAGGGGAACGACACGTTCAAGGATGAGCTTAAGCTACTTCGGGAACGCATCCGCTACGCTCAAGGGAAGATCAAGGAGAACGTGGACAGTCTTCAGGGGCAGACTCTTCGCCTGGCGGAGATCGTCGAAGTGATGAGCCTTGAGAACCTCGACGAGGTGAAGCAGGCTCGCGGTGCTTTGCAGGCGATCACCCGAATCTACGGTAGGCATGTTCTCCCCACATTGCAGTTCCTCAACGAGAGGGAACCTCTGAAGAAAGGCCTACCGGCACTCACTGCCTTGCTGCGGATATCCGAGATGTTCCGCGATGCCAAGTTGCCAAAATTGGGTCAGCAGGTTCTCTATGCAGTGGCATCCATTCGCTCCTATCGCTACGACGTGGAGGTCATCAGCAAGTCTCTGCAGCGCTACGTGCATCAGAATGAACGTCAGCGTCGTGAGTATGACCAGGTTGAGAGTGTTTTCAACGATCTACTGGTTGCCTGTCGGGAGCTCCATGACGGGAAACTAAGGGGCAATCTCATCCCTAAAGATCATGAGGTACTGGAGCGTTTCTCTACCTTCAAAGGCATGAAGAGGCAGAGAGCCGATAGCAAGATTGAATGGCACAACGTAGACCATTGGCTTCACATTCAGGAGCATCTGCGGAGTAGCCTGGATTCACTTAAAAATACCCAAGTAACAACAACGTCTGTTGAGCCAGTTGGAGAGGACGTGCTCAAAGCCAGGCGTGCTTTAGACGTGCGCAGAAAACTAATTGGAAGGCTGATAGATGAGTGGCATGTTCAGGTTGGGCCTGACGCCCATGCGTCGCTTCACGCACATCTGGCCCAGCAGATCAGCGACTACGAAATTGCTGACCTAGTGGAAGGCGTGTCTTGGCTAAAGCACCGAGAGGACATTATGCTAACCCCTCGATTTCAGTTAGGGTTGATTGAGGACGACAGGCAGAAGTTGACCTATTACAAATTGAGGATCGAGGAGCAGGGCAGTGAGACAACAGCTTAGCCAAGCCATCTACAAAGAGTTGATGTCGGGGAAGGTGATCAACAAAGACACCTACGAGAATGGTGAAATAAAACCTAACCCGCTCTTCGAAGAGATGCTCAATAACTACGATCAGAGCTACAAGCCCTTGTACTTGAACATCGGGTTTGAGTTGGTGATGCGGAATGGCTTTATCTACATCCGTTCAGTCGAGCGCGATGAGGAGTACAGCGAGGTGGTCAGGAAAATACAGGTTCTGCTGTTGATCCTTGCTCGCGGACTGCATGAACAGGGCTACCAGCTTGATATTCTGCGCGACGGGGAAGCTGGTGTGTCTGATGGGATCATGGAGGAGATCGGGAAGGGAGAAGACAAACAAGACGTCATGTCTGCCAGCAACATGAAAGGGGAGGCTCTTACATCTGCAGTTAGGAAAAATCTCGAGCAGCGTGGGATCGCCTACAGGAATGCAAAAGGCAATCTGGTACTGACTCATGCCGGATTAGCGTTCTTTGACGACGTATTTAAGTACAGTAATGCTGAACCAGGTGCAGTTATGGTGGCTTGAGTTTCCGGCTTTATCAATTGGTAGATGGTCTCTTTACCCTCCATCACATCCTCGACATAGATACCACCAATGCCTGGAGCTGCTCAGAATTCAGCTCCATTAGGTCGCCATGCCGATTACTCGTAAGCGTCTGGGGAAGGCACATTGCGATGCGCTAAGCTGTAATCCTTTAGGATTGAGGTCTCAGCATGGAATGCCACGTTCGTCCCGCCACGAGCAGAGATGCAGCAGCGATAAGCCGCGTAGTTATAGCCGCCCTGCGTGAGTCAAATTCACAGGACTATCCGCCTGATGTGATCGCTCAGGTTGAGCAGAGCTTTTCTCCTGAAGCCATCACCACACAGATTACGAAGCGTAGGGTCTTCGTAGCCTTATTGGGCGAAAACATTATTGGCACTGCCGGTCTCGACGGTGACGTCGTCAGAAGTGTTTTCGTTGACCCAGCTCACCAGAAAGGCGGTATCGGGCGGCATTTGATGGATGTCATTCATACAACTGCTGCCAGCGCGGGAGTTGGAGCTGTACGTGTGCCATCGTCGATTACAGCTGAAAGGTTTTATACCGCGTTGGGTTATCAGAGAATCCGCGACGAGTTTCATGGGGCGGAACGCACCATCGTTATGGAGAAGCGGCTGTAGGATTATTCCAGACTATTTACCCACTTATGCGGCAACAAATCATTGATCTCACTGGCCCGCTGCGTGGGCAGCCGCGTCAGCACATCTTTGAGATAGGCATACGGATCATGCCCATTCATACGCGCCGACTGGATCAGGCTCATGATTGCAGCCGCCCGTTTACCACTGCGCAGCGACCCGGCAAACAGCCAGTTCGAACGCCCGAGCGCCCATGGCCGTATTTGGTTCTCGACCTGATTGTTGTCGATGGGCACAGCCCCATCGTCCAGGTAGCGCGTCAGCGCTACCCAGCGTTTCAGGCTGTAGTCGAGGGCTTTGGCCGTGGCTGATCCATTGGGCACCAAGTCGCGCTGGGCCAACATCCAGTCATGCATTGTTTTGCCAATCGGTACCGCCAACTCCTGACGTATTCGCCAACGATCTTCATCACTCATGTCCCGAGCCTGGCGCTCGACTTCGTATAAACCGCCAATTGAGTGCAACGCCTGTTCGGCCAACTGGCTTTTGTTCGCGACATGCAGATCGAAAAACTTGCGACGGGCGTGGGCCATGCAGCCGATTTCAGTGATGCCTTGTTCGAAACCAGCTTTGTAGCCCGCGAAGTCATCGCAGACTAGCTTGCCGTTCCAGGCACCCAGGAAGTTGCGCGCATGTTCGCCAGCACGGCTTGGGCTGAAGTCGTAGACCACTGCTTTGAGCGCCGAAAACGGCGTGGTGCTATAGGCCCAGACGTAAGCCCGGTGGGTTTTCTTCTCGCCCGGCGCAAGCATTTGCACAGGTGTTTCATCGGCGTGAATCACACCCTGGTTCAGCACCGCTTCACGAAGTGCATCGACCAACGGCTGGAGCCGCACGCCGGTTTGTCCGACCCACTGGGCCAAGGTCGAGCGAGCAATTGCCAGCCCGGCGCGGCCAAAGATCTTCTCCTTCCGGTACAGCGGCAAGTGGTCGGCAAACTTCGCCACCATCACGTGGGCCAGCAGGCCTGCGGTCGGGATACCTTTGTCGATAACCTGCGCTGGCACCGGCGCCTGGATCAGTGTTTCGCACTGACGGCAGGCCCATTTGCCACGCACATGTTGCTCGACAGTAAACACGCCCGGCGTGTAATCCAGCTTCTCGCTGACGTCTTCGCCGATGCGTTGAAGTTGGCAGCCACAGGCGCACTGGGTGTTTTCGGGTTCGTGACGAATCACCGTGCGTGGAAACTGCGGCGGCAAGGGCGCACGTTTCGGGGATTGCCGTGGTTCGGCCTGTGGCGCAGCTGGGAGGAGCTGTTTTAGCTCGGTCTCGATAGCTTCAAGATCTGTGTCGAGCAGGTCATCCAGCAAGCTGCTTTGCGCCGGGCTGATTTGCTCGCTGCGTTTGGCAAACTTGTGCCGTTTGAGCAGGGCGATTTCGTAAGTGAGCTGTTCGATGATGGTTTCATCGTTCTGGATCTTCCTGCTCATCGCCTCGACCTGGGACTGCAACTGCAACGCCTGTGCCGCCAAGGCACGAAGCTGTTCCGGGGTCATCTGGTCGAGGTTGGGCGAGGAGGTCATACCGCCGATTGTGCCAGAGCAGGCGCGATGCGACGACAAGTAGACCGGCCAAATGGCCGGCGTTTACAGCATGCTGATCACACCGCTGGCGCCGACTCGCTGCCACGGCAGGCCCAGCACCAATGCCTGGAGTTGTTCGCTGTCGAGTTCGACCTCACCGCCGTGGCGAATTCCGCGCCAGTGGAACTTGCCTTGGTTCAGTCGTCTCGCGGCGAGCCAGACTCCCACGCCATCGTGCACCAGCACCTTCATCCGGTTGGCCCGGCGATTGGCGAACAAATAAGCGCAGTGCGGCTTCGCCGCACCGAACACCGCGATCACCCGAGCCAATGCCGTCTCGGTGCCGGCGCGCATGTCCATCGGCTCGGTGGCCAACCAGATTGCATCGATGCGGATCATTGAGCGACAGCCCGGATAAATTGCGCGCAGCCCTCGGGATCTGAGATTGGCCATTTCACTGTGATCACTTGGCCGGCCATGGGCAACTCGATGATCACTGACGCCTCGGCCGGCCGTTTAGGGGCGGCTTTTAGTGGGACGAATGCCGGTAGTGAAGTCGCTGCAGGCTGATCTCGATAGAGCGGCATCCATTTGCGGATGACGTTGGCATTGATGCCGTGGCTGATGGCGACACTGGAAATGGATGCGCCAGGTTGCAGGCATTCCTGAACGACCTGGGCTTTGAACGGTTTCGGATAAGAGCTTCGTTGGCGCATGGAAATCCTAGCGATAAGGGCGATCACGTCCGCTTAAAAATACGCGGACACCATCGCCCTTAATGCTGGAGTTCGGAAGATGACTTGGCTGGACGCTTACGATTACTCGGCCAGGAAAACCTCCTCTGATGCAGACGCCGTGCCGCCAACCAAACGCCCAGTCCGTCGTGCACGAACACCTTCATGCGATTGCCTCGGCGGTTGGCAAAGAGATAAGCACAGTGCGGCTGCGCCGCACCGAAGACAGCCACGCCCCGGGCGAGCGCTTACTCGGTGCCGGAGCGCATATCCATCGGTTCGGTGGCCAGCCAAATTGCGTCGATGCGGATCACGAAGCAAGTCCACGGACAAAACTGACACATCCTTCGGGATCGGAAGACGGCCATTTCACCGTGATGGTGTGCTCGCCAAATGGCAGCTCGATGATCACCGATGACTCGGCCTGCCTTTTCGGGGCGACCTTTACCGGAACAAACGCCGACAGGGTTGCGGGTAGTTGATCTCGGAAAAGTGGTAGCCAGTTACGGATCACGTTGGCATTGATGCCATGACTGATGGCCACGCTGGAAATGGAGGCAGCCGGGCTGCAGGCATTCCTGGACAACCTGGGCTTTGAACGACTTGGAGTAAGAGCTTCGTTGGCGCATTTAAGGGCTATCGCGTCCGCTTAAAATAAGTGGACACCATCGCCCTTAATTTGGGAGATCGGTAGGCGTGTTCACAGTTCGCTTACACCTCAGCGCAAGGTGGGATGCCCGGATGGTTACCCCAAGTCGTCGTCAGCGAACGGTTAATCCGTTAATCGTGTTGATTGCGCCGCTCGCCAAGCGGCGCAATCAGATGATTGTTCTGCGTGGTTTCTGAGTTTAAACTGCCTTTTTCCTTCGGCCTTCCAAGTCATCTCGCCACTGCTTGAGCGATTCAATGTCGGCTTTCAGTTCGGGCTCTTCTGGAGCTTGTACCGGCATCTCATCAGACTGGCTGTGCTCAAAGCAGCTGTATTTGGTCATCAACTCGTCAATTTTTTGAAGATCCTCACGGGTGATCCCGAGAAGGGCAGGCAGACGACCATCTGTGGAAATGCCGCGCCTATGGCGTACGACGATTTTAAACAGAAGGTCATCTTCAACCGACCTTTCGATTAATTTCCTGAAATCGCTACAGATACCTTGAGCTAAGGCATAGTAAGCAGTTGCACCTGAATCTTCGCCCGCTTTCTTGGCGTCCCTGACGCGAGTCAGCAGGATGTTGTTTGCGGTCTTCGTCGAGCTATTCCACACTGCTTGATCAGCAGGGTGTCCTGATGCTCCACCAAAGGACTCGATGCACATTTGCTGGAAGTTATCCTTCTTCCAAGAATCACCAACTTTCTTGGCAACGTCATCCATCGCTCCGTAAAGCGAAAGCCTGTGCGTAAAAATAAGGACCTGCCGTTCTTTAGCCAATTCAGCTAAGCGGCATGCGACTTTCCATTCGAAATCATGATCTAGCGACGAGATTGGGTCATCGAAAATGAAAGGGGCGACACCTGGTTTGTCGGTAACGTCCGCAAGGAAAGCTGCAAGGGATATGATCCTACGCTCACCTTCGCTCAACACTTTGTCAGGCGAGTGATCACCATTTTTGAGAGCTTTGAGTTTGAGTTGATGAAGCACTCTACCCCGAGTGGTTCTGGTCTTTATCAACTCAACCTGAATTCGGGTGGCACCTAGAGCACGCAGCTCATCATTGAAGCGCTTGACGTACAACTCGGTAACCACGCTTTCGGAGATTTCGGTTGCCTTGTTAGAGATACGACGAGAGCTTGCACTAGTCTTCAGCTTGTCGAGCAGCTTGTGGTCCTTGAGCCTCTGTTGTTCCTTCCTGACTGCTTCGCTTTGCTGCGAAACCCATTGGCTAGCCTCCAATGAGGTTTTATCAGCGACAGCTTTCGGCCTGTCGAACTGAAGCGCATCTCGATCGAATTGGTCTGCTTCCAAAGTCAGCTGCTGCGCGAATTGTTCAAGTACAAGGAGATTCGCGGCTACATCGGGGACCGTACCCGCCAAGCCTGACTGCTCGTGATCCAGCAGGGTTTTCCTCGATTCTCCGACACCTCTCCAAAAGCCCCACACTGCTGCCATCCACTCAGGCGTGGTCAAAGCTGCCGCAGTGCACTGCGTCTGTACCTCGGCCTCCGTCGGGCTGTTAGGAAGCATACGGAGAGTTTCGCTGTAAGTTTGCTCGGCAGACTTTGCATCTGTTTCCAGGCGGCTTTGTACAAACAGCTCGAAATCGTTGAGTCGATCTTGGGCTTCAGCCGATAGTTCTTGATGGCAGAGCACGCAGCGCCCGTCCACGGTAACTGGATAATGCTGGTCCGGATACGGCGTTTGGGAATATGCGCGAGCCGCCTCCCACATTGCTTTCCATGTCGGCGTACCGACGCCTTCTAAAATCGCTGATTTGGCCTGCGCGCCTTCGATCGCAATACGTCGTTTGTCACGGGCGTTTGATCGCTGAGTGCGGATAGTTTGGATCTGCTCAGCGCCAAACGCCGCCACGGCTATCTTGATGCCTTTGACGATATTGGTTACTTGGACGCAGGTGTCGCGTTTCTGTTTCGCAAGCGATGAGGGATCACTGGTCTTCAGTCGTTCATTGAGCGCTTCTAAACTACCTGCGTTTTCTGGAGTCCAGCGTAAAAGATTATCGACAGCTGATGGTGCCAGCGCGCTAAGGCCTTGATAGCTCTTGCCGGCGCTCGTGTCTTTGAGGGTAGCGGGGATAGCCGGGAGCTGGCTCACAAGCTGATCTTGTTCAGCCTGCAAGGTGTCCCTAACCGAATCAGTCGCATTGGCCAGCTTCTCGAACAAACCCATGATGGGCGGGCTGTACGTGGCCGCGCTTTCGCTTTTCAGGTAATGGAGCGCCTCTTCACTATCGAAGATGTCTATCTCCCGCAATTGTTCAATCGCGGGGTGGGTGATATGCCATTCAACGCTTTCCGATGACTGATCCAGTTCAAAGCTGAGGGTGCATTTGCTGGAAGCTGGAGCCGCTTGGAAAACGTTTGGTTTGAGATCACTGGCGCGAGCTTTGCCTGTCGCTTTTTTCAGAATCCTCGTGTAACAGGACTTGCCGGAGCCATTATGCCCGTAGATAACCGTTAAATTGCCGGTACCAAAGTCTAAAGGCGCCCTGGGACCAAGGCTCTCAATTCCTGTGACGTCTGCAATACTTCGCAATCGGAGCACAGAGCCAGCTGGAGCGTGTGTTAGCTCATCGAATGTTCGATGTTTCGAGACGGCCTGCCCTGACGGCGTTTTTAACAGTGCGGCAATCTGGGAAATGTCATCCTGGGTGAGATCACCGTTTTTAAGCAGCCGATCAGCAGCCTCCTGAAGCCAGTCCGGCTGCTCAAGTAGCCAGATGCGTACCTGTCCCTGCGCGTCCATACGATTCCCTTCTGATTATAAGTCAGGAGACGCTAGCAGAGTGCCATTAGCTTAGCAATTTAGCGCGCGCTTTTAAAATTGCAGTCTTCGCGCTGCGTCCATGATGTGCGGCTGGCTTACACTGTTGCTGCCGCGCAAGTGGGAGTTCGTTTAACTACGCAAGGTGAATCGTCCCCGGTTTAGTAGACGCGTTGAGTGCCTGCTTTTGGCTCGTTGCCAGCGGCTGAATCGCCGCTACTTTTTTAGACGTGCGACTGGCAACTGCTGGCCGACTTTTGCCGGTCATGATGGGCAGAAATCGAGCCAAATAGCGCGCTCGGCGATGTCATACGAAACTATGATTACTCAGTACTGAAGATGCCGACTTATGAAGTCGGTAGCAATCCATTCTCGGTATAGGCTGGGAAAGAAATCATCGACTCGGTCGGAGGGTGCTCGTAGGCGGAGGACAACACAGCACTGAGTCGATCGCCCAGCAGATTCCAGGCACGTTTCTTCTCTTCGGCATAGTCGTGATGCAGGTAGTGGCGTCTCACCCGAGAACCGGCCAGCACATGGTTTTGGCAGCGATCGATGACGTCCAGGCTGACCCCCAAAGCCTGCATCATGGTTGCCCCCGTACGGCGCAAGTCATGCGGCGTCCAGTCGCCGTTTTGGCCGTCAGCAAGGACCAAGGTATCGTCATGGCACCGTCTGGAGAGGGCCTTGCGGTTTTTGAACCGGGCCTGGCGATCACCCACCTGCTTGCTCACCACCTTTACGTCCACATGCCCATCATCCTGCTTGTTCGGAAAGCACCACTGCGAGTCTCCCGTCAGGGTTTTGAGTTCCTGAAAGAAATGCAGGGCGAAGGGCGAGAGGAACACATGGTGGTCTTGTTTCTTGCCACGGGTGCCTTTGACGTTTTCGCTCGGGAGGAACCAGGTTTGCTGGTCTAGATCGACATTTTTCCATTCCGCCTGCAGCAACTCGCCAATCCGGCATAGCGTGCCCAGGCTGATCCAGAGCGCGAGCTGCGTTTTCTTCTTTAGCGGACGAATGCCGTCGTATTTTTGGCCCGCGGGGAGGGCATCATAATCGGCAGTCATTTGCTGGAAGCGGGTGTGCAGTTCCAACAGCTCAGCCGGTGAGAGGATGCGGCTTCTTTCCGCTTCGTAGTCGGCAGGGATCAAGGGGGAGATGTCGACCAGCTCAGTTGGATCACCCTCGATCAATAAGGCTCGCCAGGGTTGGCGCTTTCTGGCCCAACCGAACATCTGAGTGAGGTCGGCGAAGAAGCTGATGGCTTGCCGGTGAGCGCCGCGGTTGACCACGGTGCGGATCAGCGCCCGAACATCGTGTTCGGAAACATTGTTCACCGCTGTCCTGCCAAGTGCCGGGAATAGGTCCTTGTTAAAACGGCGCTGCAACTCGGCATTGCCGTCTTTGCGCGCGACGCCATCCAACAGCCAGGCGCTGGCCAGATCCTGGACGGTCAGCGTTTGCACCTTCGTCGTTATTGCATGTTCGGCCTCTACGTTAGCTGCGGCGTATGCCTGTGCCTTGGCGGTTTTCTTCTGCTCGTTTGGATTGATCTGCTCATCGATGAGCGCTCGGGCCTGGTTGCGGGCCTTGCGAATGTCCGTCAGGGATTTGCGCGGCCAGGTTCCGCAGGCGTACTCTTTATTTTGGTCGCCCCAGCGATAACGGTAGAAAAAGCTGACCGATACGCCGTCCTTACGCAGGGAAATTCGACCCGCGAGATTGCCATCCTCCCGGAGGATCCGGCCGGCATCATTGGCGGTCAGCGACTCGAGTTCTTTGATGGTGATTTTGGCCACGAAACGGAATCTCCCTACTTTTACCCCCACAAAAACGTCGGCTCTTGATGGACGTTACTGGACTCTCGTAGAGCAGAACACCGCTGGAGCTCAAGTAAATACTAGCTTATAAAAATCCAGAGTGAAATTTCGGAGTCTTTCAAGAAGTATAAAAAAGGAGATGGGGTGCTAGGGGTCGAGTGTTCGAATCACTCCGTCCCGACCATATTTTTCAATGACTTAGCCGCTTTCGAGCGGCTTTGTTGTTTCTGCCATAGGGACTTTCCAAGTGACCTTGGCTTTCTTCATGCTTCCCTCCTTCTCGTCTCGGTTCTTCACGCCGGATCTGGCGTTCCTGCCTCCAAACCCCGCCCGAATCAGGAGTACGCTCGTTCCCAATTCCGGTACCGCGATTTCCCAATTCCATTGGAGTTTGCAGACTTCCTGCTCTCGGCATCCCGTATTGACCTTGAACATAGCCATGGTCTGAAGGTGCGCCGGCAGCTCGGCGAACAGGATCGACTGCTCTTCCCATGAAAGCGGGTAGGGCTTGCGGCTATTCGTCTTCTCATCCAGGAGCGAAATCATCGGTACGACGTCTAGCAAAAAGGGCGGCGCTCTTCGTCGCGCCACTTCCTGGCGCAGAGGTTTAGCGCCCTGATTACCCGCTTAAGCGCGGTGTTCACCGTCCGGTTGGTAACCCGGTTTCCCCTTTACCGGATTCAGCTTCGACTGGATGTATAAAGCGAGTGCATCGTCGTCGATGTGCGTTAGCGGCATACGACCAGCGAACAAACCCATTTCAAGGAGTTGAGCGATGCTCAAACCAATCAAGCTCGCCTGCGCGATCAGCTTGCCACTTCTGATCTGCGGCTGTTAGTCCTACTCAAGGATTCAGTCAGTTGGAGCCCAACTTGACCCAGCGCATGCTCAAAGAGTTATCGACATCACCGACGACGGGGGCCGGGGGCTGATCGCGCTGGCTGCCTGCCAAGCTTACGTAGAAGGACTGAATGAAAGATAAGGGCGATAAAAAATCGGATTCAATGCTGTTATGGAGCGGAATAGCTTTGCCGTTGTGAGACATTGGGCGACAATTGCCCGTTTACAAGGAGGTTCAAAATGGACCGTAACAACAGTCTCGACTCATTGCGGTTCCTAGCGGCGCTTTGCGTAGCGGTAGCGCACTGCCTAACGGCTTTTTCGACTCAGCCGTTTCACGCCCAGACTTTGTCGATGATGAATTTTTCCAATGTCGAGGGGGTGTTTGCTCGCCTCATCCAGCTTTTGTTCAACGCGCACTCAGCAGTAATCATTTTTTTCGTTCTTAGCGGTTTTGTATTGACTCTCTCTTTGCAGCGTCTTTCTTCTGTGAATTATGGGGTCGAGTTTTTCGTCTTCGTTATACGTCGTGTTTATCGTATATTTCCTGCCTTGATCTGTAGTCTTCTTATTCTGGGGTTCATGATCAGCTATCCGTCTGAAAAATTAGTGCAGAATATGCTTTTGATGGATACGTCAATTAACAGTGTAGCCTGGACTTTGAAGGTTGAATTGGCGGGATGTGTTGTAGTTTTTCTTGGGTTTGCAGTTCATCGTCTTTTTCGGCCTGGATTGGTATTTTTAGGCTTGGCGCTTGCATTGCTTTATTTTTCAGGTTTGATTTCGCCAATTTATGCTAAATATCTTCCGGCCTTCTTTATTGGGAGCTTGATAACGTACGCGCGAAAGGATGTGGTTGTCGGTCCATATGTTTCTCATGTGGGCCTGCTGCTTATGCTCGTATCGGACATGGCGTTTGGGTATAAAAGTGATACATCAATAATCGTCCAGACAATATGTGCAGGTATTCTGATTCTGAGCATTTCTCGGTCTGGATTTATGCCGTGGTTGAACCGCCCGGTTCTGACGTTTCTGGGTAAAATATCGTTTTCGTTTTATCTTATGCATCTGATTGGAATGATCCTGACCCGGCAGCTTTGCGTAAAGCTGGGCATCCCGCTTGGTGGGATGTCAATGATTGGAAATGCAGCCGTTTATGCGGCGATATCCGTCTCCCTGACGATTGCAATATCGGCGATCACCTATTACTTAGTAGAGCAGCCTATGAATAAGGTTGGAAGTGACACTGCTAGCTCTTTTAGAAAGATGTTTCTTCGCCGCTGCTGGACCGGTACATCTACTGCATCCGAGACACAGCCAGTACCCTAATCGAGATAGTCTTTGCTGATCACATTGGCCATCTGCCAAGCGCAGGTCAAAGGATTGAATCAGCAATAGGCCTGATCAGCTCGGGGCCCTGATTTCTCACGGTGCCGACGGCGCGGTCCACCTTGAACCATTCGAACGTCTCGGTCTGCTCGCCTTGGTGAAGGAGCATTTGTTCGACGCGCTCCTTGGGCGTGGCCGGGTCGAGCCATTCCCGGGCAAGCTCGGGTTTAGCACCACGGGGCGACCGCCGATAAATCCATAGCAAGGCTCCAGTTTCATGCTCAGAGCGACGTATCAAACCGTCATACGGTCGAATTGAATCTCTTTCGTCTGCGTCAAAACGGAAAACCTGCATCCACAGAACGCCAGCGATTCTAGTTGGCCGGGTTTTTTCCGCCTCTCGAACAAGATCAATAGTCTTTCCGTACAGAGAGTCGTCGGTATTCGGGTTCCACTCCTTGAAGAGCGTCGTTGCGCCAGCGCTGACCTTGATGATCCCGAATTTTCCTGATGTCTTCATGCTTTGGGCGAAGGAAGTTTCAGGACCGAAACCCTTCACTTCAGAAACGCCAGGGGCAAGCGGCGCCCATTTTCCGGCTTTGAAGAAAAGAGCATTGCTTTGCTTGCGTGCGCTTCAGCGACTCCGGCAACTTCTGCGCGTCGGAGCGCATGCCGACCATATTGCTTTGGCCGAGCAGCAAGTAAACAGGTAGGGGGGGCTCTGTTCCTGGAGCTTTCTGCTTTGGCGTTACCAAAACGGGAGAAAATCAGCGTGATACAAAGTGCTGCAAAACCCAAACTTCATCAGTCATTCCCTGAAAAACAGACCTTTCCATCGCCGGTAGGACCGACACGATGGTCTCATTTTATATAACCCCGCTGCGGAGCGGTTTTTTTGAGAAAATTTACGGCTGGGACCAGTCAGCTTGGTACAGCTCCTGGCAGACATGGTGCGTTTCGGGGTGGTTGGCGGTGTGCCATTCAACCGCGTTGGGCAAGTGATCAGCTGCCCAGAGTACTTGCACTCCCGCGTCGCGGGAACCGGTGGACCATTCGCCGAGGCTGGCGGTAAACATAGATATCCTCGCCAGCTGGCGTGATTCGTTGATTAGGGGAGGGTGTTGGATGATTGCCCGCAGAACCAAAATCAGAAAATGAAGTCTTCATATGGGCTTGCAGCCATCAATGAATACGGACAAAAAATAATGAGCCTAATTGACTGCCCTGAATGCAATGCCAGGATCTCCGATAAAGCCTACTCCTGCCCCCACTGCGGCAATCCTTTTCGCGAGCCGCCATCTGGCCGCTATTTCAGCGAGAAAAACATTGGACAGATTGCTGGGGTCACCGGCATCTGGCTGACAGCTCCTTGGCTCGCACGGATGGTGTTTGGGATTGTCTGTGTGATTGCAATCGCAGCGGTTTTCATATTCCGCTCAAGCTGACAATAAAAAATGCAGCGGCCGGATTTGCAGTAGACGACTGGACCCTCTTAGACCAGGCCCAGCTGCACGTCGGTATCCGTTTCATCGTCCCAATGACTGGCATCGCTATCGCATCTGATGCCGCAGTGGTTGCAGTCGAACCACCAGCCGGCATCGATGTAGGCCTTGGCCGGTATGAAGCGGGGGCTGGCGTACTGGTCGGCCTACTGAGCCCTACGACAAGACACCGCGCCGAAGTCCGTGCCGATCGCATCTGCACCCACCCTGACGCTGGGCTGCGGCATTCGATGTAGTGAACTGGAGCGTGGAATCTTCCAGGTCGTTGGTCTGGACGGAGTAGGCCAGTACCTTGCGCGACGCTGGAGCGACTTTTGGCTTCTTGGTCATGGTTGACTTCCAGCCAACCCTCCCTGAGTCAGGGTGGAAAATTGATAGTCGATGGGATTGAATAGAGCAATTTTGCGAATGGACGAGGCGGGTTATGCTGTTTGCTCAAGGTCTACGGTTTTTCGGTATCGCGGCGTTAATGCTGGTGGCAGCTGGCTGCAAGTCGTACACAGAAAAGGCGGCAGAAGGACTGCCAAACTCTCAAACCGCTGGCATTCGGGCGATTGAGAAAACGCTTACGATTGCCAGGGTGGACGGGGCAGATACTCTTTATGCGCTGTATACGCAGCGGACGGAATATCGATTGACAGCGGGACCCCACCGGTTAGAAGTAAAGAAGTGGACAGGTACACAGGCGACACGGCCGATTTTTCGGGACGTTAATCTGATCGCTGGTCGGGAGTACGGCCTCCAGTCTGTGCCAAGCGAAGATTGGTGGGATTTCAAGATTGAGGATTTGGAAACAGGACAACGTGTAGACAGGCCAGTCAACCCATAGGGCAACAATGCACCTACCCGTCCTCAGTGACCGGGTTGGCAATTTGGTTTGTAAGACCGCGCAGGTACGGCAAGCATTAAAAAAGTCCGCCGAAGAAGCGGGTACGACAGAACCTCAAAGACAATCGGACTTGCCTATCTGAAATTCAGTGATGGGAGAGTTGCTTGCGTCATTGAGGGTGTAATTCACCAGAAGCCCGGACTTCACGAATGGGCCTAGAAACTTCTCATCGCAGGATGCGGCGGCGGCAACATCCTTTCTTTCCTTAGCGAATGCATCGAGGTCAACTTCATCTTTCGAGATGTTTGTAAGCGTGACCGAGATCCGCATGACCTCATCTTTGTAGGTTACCGAATCGATGCGACTACCATCGAACGTCTTCTGGGATTGGGCATTCATGATGAGCGCAATGCCTTTGAGATTGCGTTCCCGCTCTTCTTTTTTATCTTCCGAAGCAGACTTGGCGTGCCAAAGTTGAAGCAAGACAAAGAGGGAAATCATTACCGAAAAAAATACGATAGGTCCGCGGTAGTGCTTCAACTGAGAGCTCCATGGCAAAATGCTATTGCGTATTTGAGCATGCCGCCCCAATCGTCTCAAGCGGAAAAAGATCCATGACTCAGGCGCCCGGATCTTGAAATCAAGGTTCTTGAGTGCGGTCCGCAGATGACGTCTAGCCAGAAATACCAGCGCCTTGGCTACTCACCTGAGCCGACGCAGAACCTCATCCAACAACCTCAATGCAACGCCCAAGACCTCGGCACCGGAACATGATCAAACTTCGAAATCGTCTTGATCCAATAACGACGATAGTCAGTCTGATCAGGCGCCAACGGCTTGTGGGTTGACCACTGATGCCCAGCCTTGAGACTGGCGCGATAAGTCTCCCATTCTTTCTGTTCGGCGACTTCCCGGGCCTTTTGCCTGTCGTCGAACCAGCCGAGGACATAGGGTTCGCCCTGGTCCGTGCCGTGCGCTATCAGTAGATAAATCTCTGTCATTGCTGGCCTGCCTTGATCCTGAAACCCGCTCACTGCTCTTACCCAGGGTATCGGCAGCGCTGTTCTGTTTTTGAGATTTATTAATGTCGGGTCGACAGCCCGCAGAGCAGTTGAACGAGGAGGGGGCGTCGATAAAATGTACCTAGGTGTACATTAGTCGATCGGCACGGTACATTCGGACCACGCATCATTGAAAAGGCAAGCGAGATGTCCCAGGTAGGCAAGGCGCGTGGCAAGGCGCAGGACGCGGGTTGGCGGGGGTCGCCGGAGGGTTGGCTGGAGGCGGCCTACGAGGCGCTGAAGGAGGCGGGTATCGACGCGGTTCGGGTCATGCCGTTGGCCAAGCGCCTGGGCTTGTCTCGTACCAGTTTCTACTGGTTCTTCGAGGATCGCGAACAGCTGCTGGCGGCCTTGCTTGTCCGCTGGCGCGACACCAACACCGGGGGGCTGATCCGCCAATGCGAAAGCTACGCGGAGAGCATTTCCGAGGCGATCCTCAACGTTTTCGAGTGTTGGCTGAACCCCCGATTGTTCGATTCGCAGTTCGAGTTCGCCGTGCGCAGTTGGGCCTTGCAGTCAGCCGAGGTGGCCCAGGAGGTCTCGGCGGTGGATGAGCAGCGAATGCTTGCGTTGGCGAACATGTTCAAGCGCTTTGGTTACGACAGCCAGGCCGCCGATACGCGGGCGCGGACGATTTATCTGACGCAGATCGGCTATATCACCATGAACACCAGTGAGCTGATCACCGTGCGTTTCCAGCGCATCCCGCATTACGTGAGCATTTTTACCGGGAAGGTACCCAAGCAGCGTGAGCTGGATCGTTTCTACGGGAAATTCGGTTACGCCGAAAAAGAGCCTGGGCTCTTCGTGCCCCTGACTGACACTTTCGCGGGGGCCAGCGATGATCAATGAGACGGTCGGTATCATTGGTGGCTCCGGCTGGTTGGGCGGCTCGATCGTCAAGGCGCTGCTGGCGAAGGCCTTGCTGCCGGCGGGTAAGCTGGTCATTTCCAACCGTTGCGGTGAGCATCCGTTGGCGCGACAGGGCGTCTGTCTGGTCGCCGATAACCAAGTGTTGGTGGATCGCAGCGATGTGATTGTCATCGCGGTTCGACCCGAACATTTTGCCAGCCTGAACATCAACGCGACTGGCAAGATCGTCATCTCGCTGATGGCCGGGATCAAGGCGCAAACAATCGCCGAACGGACCTCGGCGTCGGCCGTGATACGGGCGATGCCCAACGCGGCGGTGGAGATAGAACAATCGTTCACGCCTTGGTATTGCGCGGGTGAGGTAGCCGCAGCGACGCGTAACCTGGTGCAGCGCTTGTTCGAAAGCGTCGGTACCGCGGCGCAGGTCCAGGAGGAGGATTTTATCGATTACCTCTCGGCACTTTCGGGTACCGGTCCGGCTTTTCCTGCTTTGTTGATGACGGCGCTGGCCGATCAGGCGGTGGCTGCCGGTGTCCCGGCTGATATTGCCCGGCTCGCGGCAAAGAACGTCGTGGTGAACTGCAGCCAGTTGCTGGCGAGCCACGATCCTCGGCAGATGATCGATTCGTTGGTGGCTTATCGCGGTGTCACGGCCGCCGCTTTGCAAACGATGACCGAGGGTGGCTTCGAAGAGCAGGTCGGCAGGGCGCTGCGAGAAGGCGCTGCCGTGGCTCGCAAGGGGCTTTAGGCCTGACGGGAAATGAAGAGTGCCCCTGGTGTGCCCAGGGGCATGATTTCAGATGTCTTTGAGCAACCGCAGCGCATCATAGATGGCGGCGTGGGTGTTGCGCGCCGACACCGCGTCGCCGATCCGGAACAACTGGAAGCGGCCCTCGGGGTGGGTCACGATGTTCTGGGGCTTTCCGGCGATCAGGTCGTGCTGTTCCACCGCGCCGCCATTGCTCGAATGGACGCGGAGGTCGAAGTACAAGTCATCCAGGGGAAGCGTGCCGTGGTTGATCACCACCTGGTCGACCACGCGCTGTTTGTGCACCTGTCCATAATCGCTGCTAAAGCGGGCGAGCAACTGGCCGTTGTGCTTCTCCACGGATTCGACCCGGTAAGTCACGGTAAAGGTCACGTCCAGGCCTTGCAGGCTGCGCATGTAGGGCACCAGGTTCATTGCCATGACTTCCGGGGCAAATGAGCGGTCCGGGGTGACGATCTCCAGTTTCGCACCGCTGTTGGCGATGAACTCTGCGGCTTGTAGCGCCGCGTGGTCACCGGCATCGTCGAAGATCAGTACGTTCCTGCCCGGCTTCACGTCGCCGGAAATGATGTCCCAGGTCGAGACCACCAGTTCGTTGCCCTGCTTGAGCACCTCGGTGTGGGGCAGGCCACCGGTGGCGACGATGACCACGTCCGGATCCTCGGCCAGCACGGTCTCGGCCTCGGCCCAGGTGTTGAAATGAAATTTCACGCCCAGGCGTTCGCATTGCGCCATGCGCCAGTCAATGATGCTGATCATCTCGCGGCGCCGCTCGCTCTGGGCGGTCAGGCGGATCTGCCCGCCAGGCTGGTCGGCGACTTCGAATACCGTGACGGCATGGCCGCGCTCGCCGGCCACCCGTGCGGCCTCCAGGCCCGCCGGGCCGGTGCCGATCACCACCACCTTGCGTCGGTGCGGTGCCTTGGAAATGTCGTGGGGCATGGTGGTTTCACGACCGGTGGCGGCGTTGTGGATGCAGTACGCGGCGCCACCCTGATAGATGCGGTCCAGGCAGTAGTTGGCGCCCACACAGGGCCGAATGTCCTCTTCGCGCTTCTCAATGATCTTGCGCACGATGTGCGGGTCGGTCATGTGCGCGCGGGTCATGCCGATCATGTCCACTTTCCCGGAGGCGATGGCATGGCGCGCCGTGGCAACGTCGGGGATTTTCGCCGCATGAAAGGTCGGGAAACCAGTGGCCGAACGGATCTCGCCGGCAAAGTCCAGATGCGGTGAGTTGCGCATGCCCTGGATCGGAATCACGTCGGTGAGGCCGGCATCGGTATCGATGTGCCCGCGAACCACGTTGAGGAAGTCGACCAGGCCGCTGTCCTTGAGCATGTGCGAGATCCGCAAGCCATCCTCTGCACCGAAACCGCCCGGCAAGTCCTCGTCGCCGGTGTAGCGCACCCCCAGCAGGAAATCCTCGCCGCAGCGCTGGCGAATGCCCCGCAGGACCTCGAAGGTAAAGCGCAGGCGGTTTTCCAGCGAGCCCCCGTACGGGCCGTCGAGATCGTTGGTCAGGGGCGACCAGAACTGGTCCATCAAATGACCGTAGGCCTGCAACTCCAGGCCGTCGAGGCCGGCCGCCTTCATGCGTTCGGCGGCATCTACATAATCCTTGATGATCCGGTCGATGTCCCAGTCCTCCATCTTTTTCGGAAAGGAGCGGTGAGACGCTTCCCGGCGGTGGGAGGGCGAGACGACCGGCAGCCAGTCGGCCTTGTCCCAGCGTGTGCGCCGGCCCAGGTGGGTCAGCTGGATCATCACCGCCGCGCCATGTTCGTGGCATTCGTCCGTCAGGTCCTTCAGCCACTTGACCACTTCATCCTGGTACGCCAACACATTGTTGAACACCGGCGGGCTGTCGCGGGAAACGGCGGCGGAGCCTGCGGTCATGGTCAGCGCCACACCGGCCTTGGCGCGTTCGACGTGATAAGCCCGGTACAAATCCTTGGGCATGCCGTCGACGGGATAGGCGGGCTCATGGGCGGTGGTGATGATCCGGTTTCTGAGCGTGAGATTTTTGATTTTGTAAGGATGCAGCAGAGGATCGCTGGACATGGTGGTGCTCCGGAACAGAACAACGGGCGTGGTTTTGACACGACGGTATGTTCAATGTTCATGTATGTCAATCTCTGTGACATAGGTGTACATTTTGCTTGTGTGGAGAGAAGACCAGGACTAAGATCCCTTCGAAACGGGAGCGTCGAGTCACCGTTTGCGTCGCCTGAAGTTGCCCAAGAACGACATGAAAAGCCCTTGTGGATGCGACGTCCTGTTGCGTCCTCGGGAAGTTGATCTTTCTGCTGCCCTGCCAATAACAACTCATACAGTACGCGGAGATGAACCATGATGAGGTTAAGCAATAGCACTCCCTTCGGCTGGCTTGCCGGCTTTGCGATGGCCATCAGCAGCCTGATGGCTCACGCCGAGGAGCCCACGCCGATCCGCATCGGATGGGTGAACTGGTCGGATACGGAAATCGCGGTGAAGCTGGCCGACACAGCGCTTCGAGATCATCTCAAGCAACCGGTCAAGTTGGTCCTGGCCGATATAGGCATCCAGTTCCAGGCCTTGGCCAATGGCAGCATCGACCTGATCCCGATGGTCTGGCTGCCGAGCACTCACAAGTCGTTCTATGACAAGTACAGCGACAAGCTGGAAGACCTCGGCGCGCTGTATGAAGGCCGGATCGGCATGGCGGTGCCCACCAGTATTCCAGTCAGCGAGATTGCCAGCGTCGAAGACCTCAACAAACCGCAGGTGCGGGAAAAACTCGGCGGCAAGATCCTGACTTCAGAAGTTGGCAATGGCCAATACAAACTCACGGAAAAGGCCATCAAGGAATACCGGCTCGATGGTTACAAGATGGTCGCGTCTTCTGAATCTGGAATGTTGAGCGAGTTGGACCGTAACCTGAAGCGGGACAAATGGTCTTTGATCAACGCCTGGAGTCCGCACTGGATGTTCTCCAAATGGTCGCTGCGCTATCTGGATGACCCGAAGCAGATCTTCGGCGGCGCGGAGCAGATCCACGCGATGGCCCGCAAAGGCTTCAGTGCGGAGCATCCCGATGTCGCCCGATTCTTCGCCAACTTCAAGATTCCCCAGGCAGACCTGGAAAAACTGATGGCGGCCGCCCGTGACAGCTCGGCGGACAAAGTCGTTGCCGAGTACTACGCAGCCAACAAGCCGCGCTTTGAAGCGATGTTCGGCGCCCAGGCCGGATCGGCTACGGCGAGTCAGTAATCACTAGGGCTCGGTGGCGGTCGCAGGATCACCGTCTGGCCTGGACCAAAATGTGGGAGCGAGCCTGCTCGCGAAGGCGTTGGGTCAGCTGACATGGATGTTGAATGTCAGTCCGCTTTCGCGAGCAAGCCCGCTCCCACAGGGATTCTCTGCTCCCACAGGGATTTGTACTTAGAACTTGAAGCGTCCCACCAGGCCTTTGAGCTGTCCGGAGATGTCTGTCAGCCGGCCCGAACCGCTTTGTGCCAAATGGGCGAATTCTTCGACCAGTTGGGCATCGGCATGGATCTGTGCGATGTGCCGGTTGATGTCTTCGGCCACCTGGTGCTGTTCCTCGGCAGCGGTGGCGATCTGGGTGTTCTGGTCGCGGATCGAATCCACCGAATTGCGGATTTTGTCGAAGCTGTCGCGGGCCTGTTGGATGCGTTCCACACTGGTCTGCGACACTTGCAGGCTGCTTTGCATCTGCTGGGTCACTTCCTGGGTGCGGCGGGCGAGGTTACCCAGCAGGCTGTCGATTTCGCCGGTGGAATCGGCAGTGCGTCGTGCCAGGGCCCGTACTTCGTCGGCTACCACGGCAAATCCGCGACCCTGGTCACCGGCGCGCGCGGCTTCGATGGCGGCGTTGAGGGCCAGCAGGTTGGTTTGTTCGGCAATCGAGCGAATGGTGTCGAGGATGGTGTTGATGTTCTTGCTGTCCTGCTCGAGCGCCTGCATGGTCTGGGTCGATTTTTGCAGGTCGTCACTCAGTTTCAGCACGCTGCCGGTGGCCTCGCCGATGTGATGCTGGCCGTCGTGCACGTCACGGTAGCCGGTGTCCGCGCTGGAGGCGGCCTGGCTGCAGGAGCGGGCGACTTCGTTGGCGGTCGCGACCATTTCGTTGAACGCAGTGCTCACCAGCTCCACCGCCTGACGCTGGCGGCCGGCGGCTTCGTTCATGTTCTGGGCGACTTCGCTGGTATCGGCGGCGGCATTCTGCAGGTCGGAAGAGGCGCTGCCGATGCGCTGCACCAACTGCGCGATCATGCCCAAAAACTGGTTGAACCAGCTTGCCAGGGTGGCAGTTTCGTCCTTGCCCTGCACCGCGAGTTGGCGGGTGAGGTCGCCTTCACCTTCAGCGATCTCTTGCAGGCCGTTCGCCACACCGCGGATCGGACGCACGATCACGCTGGCGAAACTTGCACCGACAATGGCGAACACCACCGCCAGCGCTGCGGCAATGGCGGCGATCAACCAGGTCAGGCTCGAGGCCTCGGCCATGACTTCGTCACGTTTGATCAAGCCAATGAAGCGCCAGCCCAGGCCTTTGGAACTGACCACGTTGGCCATGTACGGCACGCCATCGATCTCGATCTGGGTCACACCGTCACTGCTTTTGGCCAGTTCGGCATAGTTGGGGCCGAGGTCGGCCAGGGGCTTGAAGTTGTGCTTGGCGTCGCTGGGGTCGACCAGCACGTTGCCACTGGCTTCGACCAGCATCAGGTAACCGCTGTCGCCCAGCTTGATGTTCTTGACCAGTTCGGTCAGTTGCTTGAGCGACACGTCCAGGCCGACGACACCCACCAGCTTGCCGCTGGCATCGGCAATGGTATGCACGATACCGATCAACGAAACATCATCCGGTGCCCAATAGTAAGCATCCGTACGCACGGTGGTGCCCGGCGCGGCAATGGCGGCTTTGTACCAGGGGCGAACACGCGGGTCGTAGTTGGAAATCTTCGGGTCGTCAGGCCAGCTGGCATAGCCACCGTCGGCCAGTCCCACGGAAAGATAGGCGGTAGTGGGGTGGCTCTTGGCGAATCTGTCGAAGATCTCCAGCAACTGCTTGTTGGTCTCCGTCAGGGGAATTTGTGCGGCGTCGGCACCGGAATAGTTCTTCAGGTCCTTGGCGCCGACGATCCGCGGATCCTTGGCGAAAAATTCGACGTTCTGACTGATGCCGTCGAAAAAAGTCTTCATGCCGTTGTCGATCTGCCGGATTTCACGACCGCTGCTGTCGAGGAAATTGGTTTTCGCCGCCTCGCGCAGGTTCAGCACGACGAGCACCGCGACCAGGACGACGGGGAGGCAGGCAATGGTCGCGAACGCCCATGTCAGCTTCTGTTTGATGTTCATGAAAACTCCCGCAGGTATTTTTAGTGTTGGGACGGCGGAAACAGTAGCGGTGAGCGTCGCAAATGCTGGAACGAGAGGTAGCGCCCATGCTTACTCTCAGCATATCGACTGACGCGTTGCCCACTTGAGCCCGTTCGGCGCCCCAAGCGCGCCAAACGACTGAAGTGGCGCACGAAGCACTGCCAGCGTCGCAAATCTGGAGGATGGCCGTCTTGGCTCTCGCGAGTGTGCGGGGCGGCGGCGAGTCCTGATGGTTTTCAAAGGATCAACGAGGCCCTATGCCAAGCGCATTCGAGAGCGTACTCAAAAACAAGAACATGGCTTATCAACCGCAGGGCAAGGCCATTGCGGGCCAGGCGCCGACCCGTGTCGCATTCGTCTTGATGGACAATTTCTCGATGATGTCTTTCACCGGCGCGGTGGACGCGCTGGTGACCGCCAACCTGATGAGCGACTCGCCTCTCTATGAAGTGCTGACAGTCGGGGCTTCGGGCCCACAGGTGACCAGTGACCTGGGGATTGTCATTTCCACCGACATCGAGTTGGCGCAGTTGCCGGAAAACCTCGACGTACTGATCGTGGCCGGAGGCTTTCGGGTGAAGTTGCAGGGCATCGCCACGCTGCGCCGCAAGCTGCGCGCCAATGCAACCTGCGGGGCGATCCTGGGTGGGCTGTGGAACGGGGTGTTCTTCGTCGCCGATGCCAATCTGCTGGATGGCTACGAATGCGCCGTCCACCCGGAAAGCCGCGCCATGATGGCGGAGGTCTTTCCCCATGTGAAAGTGTCCAGCCGGGCATACGTGGTGGATCGGGAGCGGGTCAGTTGTGCGGGCGCGAACAGCTCGCTGCGCATGATGCTCCAGTTGATCAGCAAGACGGGCGGGCAGGCGCTGGTGGGTGCCATCGAGGAGATCCTGCGCTGCGACGAGTCAGGCGATGACGCGACGGATCTGCCGCCGGTCTTCGTCGAGACGGATCCGACGCTGCCGGAAAGCCTCAAGCTGGCCCTGGAATTGATGTGGCAAAACGTTGAGGAGCCGTTGACGATCGATGAGCTGGCAGCGTGCGTGAAGATTTCCAAGCGCCAGCTGGAGCGGCGCTTCTGCAGCTTTCTCGGCGCGACGCCGACCCGTTATTACCTGGAATTGCGCCTGACCCGCGCGCGTCAACTCATCCAGCAGACCAATCGGTCCGTGACGGAAATTGCCGTGGCGACCGGTTTCGTCAGTTCGCCGCACTTCCAGCGGCGCTTCAGGGATTTCTTCGGCGTACCGCCGGGCAGCTATCGTTCGGCCGCGGCGCGTAAGCAAGCCTTGCGCTGAAGCCTGGCGAACGAGCAACCTCGTTCACCAGGCTCAAGGCTTGCGCCGGGTCTCATGGCATTTGCGGCAGTTCCTGAGGCCGTAAATCGAACACCAGCACCTCGGCATCCGCGCCGTTGCCCAGGGTCAGCGCCTGTTCAGCACGCACCCGCACGCCATCGCCTTCGTTGAGCTGTACACCGTTGAGCTCAACACGGCCGCGGGCCACATGCACATAGGCATAGCGATCCGCTGCCAGGGTCAGGGTCGCGTTTTCCTCGCCGTCGAACAGGCCGGCATAGACCCGTGCATCCTGGCGCACTTGCAGCGAGCCATCGGCGCCGTCCGGGGAGATGATCAGTTGCAGGCGACCGCGTTTCTGCCCGGCGCTGAAATGCTGTTGCTGGTAGCGCGGCGTGGCACCCACCACATTCGGCACGATCCAGATTTGCAGGAAATGCACCGGCTCGTCCGCGCTGTGGTTGAACTCACTGTGGGCCACGCCACTGCCGGCGCTCATCAGTTGTACGTCGCCTGGGCGGATGACCGAACCGGTGCCGAGGGTGTCCTTGTGTTCCAGTGCGCCTTCGAGCACGTAGGAAAAGATTTCCATGTCGCGGTGCGGGTGCTGGCCGAAGCCTTTCGCGGCGGCGACCCGGTCATCGTTGATCACCAGCAGGTCGGAGAAGCCTTGCTCATTGACGTTGCGGTAGCTGGCGAAGGAAAAGGTGTGGAACGAGGTCAGCCAGCCGTGACGGGCGATGCCGCGGTCCGAAGCTTTGCGAAAGGTCAGCATGATGATTTCTCCTGAGTCAGTGGGCGGTGGCCTGGGCCGTTCGCCGGGTACAGAAGAAGGTTAATGGTTATCGGATTGAGCAATAAGCGGGTGGAAAGTGAAATACTGTCCGCTTTGAGTGGACAATGTATGAAGTCTACCCGGTGGTGCTTCGCTTCGACATAATGGAGGGGCCTGATCTACCGGCCGACTTGACCCCTTGTGGGAGCGGGCTTGCTCGCGAAGAGGGCATCACATTCAACATCTGCATTGACTGCTATACCGTCTTCGCGAGCAAGCCCGCTCCCACAAGGGAAGATGCAATCTGTAGATTGTCAGCCGTCAGGCTTCACCGCGTTTCCCTGGATTTTTTGGCGTTTTACCCATGAAAACCGTTGCAATGGTGCTGTTCCCGGATTTCCTGCTGCTCGACATGGCCGGGCCTCTGGAAGTGTTTTCCATCGCCAATCGATACCTCGAAGCGAACCAACGTTATCAATTACTGACCCTGGGCACCGAGCGCGGGGCGTTGCGGGCGTCCAACGGCGTGATGGTGCAGGCCGACATCCATATTGACCAGGCTTGGGCGGCCTACGATGTGTTGTTGGTGCCGGGCGGGCCAGGGGCCTATGACAATCAGCATCCGGGGCTGCATACCTGGCTGCGGGCCGCCGCGCAGCGGGCGACACGCTACGGTTCCGTTTGCACCGGTGCCTTCGTATTGGGGGAGGCCGGTTTGCTCGATGGCTACCGCGTCACCACCCACTGGCATTACACCGAGCGGCTGATCCGGCGTTTCCCCAAGGCCTTGGTGGAAACCGACAAGATTTTCCTGCAGGACCGGCGCCTGTTCACGTCGGGCGGCGTCACCGCAGGGATCGACCTGGCGCTGTCCATCGTCGCCCAGGATTACGGACGCAAAGTCGCATTGGATGTAGCCAAGGTGCTGCTGGTAGTCATGAAGCGCCAGGGCGGACAGGCGCAGTTCAGTCCGTTGGTAGCGGCGATTGGCGCACAGGAGACGGCCGTCACCCGGGTACAGAACTACGTGATGGAGCATCTTGAGGAACCGTTCACCATCGAGCGCATGGCGGCACTGGCGTCCATGAGTTCGCGGCATTTCGCCCGCACATTCGCCCGCGAAGTGAAGATGACGCCGATGGAGTTCCTGCAAGGGGCGCGTATCGACCGGGCCCGGCAGTTGCTGGAGGGCACTGACTTGCCCCTCAAGACCGTGGCGTTTCGCAGCGGTTTCGGCAGTGTGCGGCACATGCGCTCGCTGTTCAGCGAAAAACTCGGCCTGACCCCGGTGCAGTACCGCCAGCAATTCAGTTGAGTGACAGATGTGTCCGTCCAGGGCACCGATATGTCCGTGATGCGTCCTGTGCCAGCATTGTTCTCTGGTCGTGGGCTGCCAAGATAGACGCGAACCCTCTGGAAAGGATGCGCAGGAGCCGGGGTAGACGCGTTTCGATGACCCACGACGCGATGCCACCACCGGTTATCCGGCACTGGATCGCTGATGAACAGTTTCGTCAAACCCGACACCGAACCGGCGGTGGGCTTCGGCCCGTTTGCCTTCTACCGGCAGCAGCGACTGGTCACCCGCGACGGCGAACCCCTGGCATTGGGCGGGCGGGCGCTGGACATTCTGCAAGTGCTGGTGGAACACGCGGGGGGTTATGTCAGCAAACAAGCACTGATCACCCGGGTCTGGCCGGACAGCGTCGTCGAGGACATCAACCTGCGGGTACACATCGCGGCCCTGCGCCGGGCATTCGTCGATGGGCGCGACGGTTGCCAGTACATCCTCAATGATCCCCGGCAGGGCTATTGTTTTGTCGCACCGGTGATGTCCACGGCACCGATCGAAAAACACAACCTGCCCGCACGCCTGAGCCCGGTCATTGGCCGCGACAAAGTGCTCGGCCGGTTGCTGGCCGAGGTGCCGCGCCAGGGCCTGACCACCGTGACCGGCCCGGGCGGTGTCGGCAAATCCACCGTCGTGCTGCGAGTGGCGGAGCTTTTACTCGAACACTTTGACGACGGCGCCTGGTTTGTCGACCTGACGGCCGTCGCTGATCCCTCCCAGGTCCGCGCCGGCATCGCTTGCACACTGGGTCTTGAGCCCGACGCCTTGAGCCGGCAACTCAAGCCCCGGCGAATGCTGTTGGTGCTCGATGGCTGCGAACACCTGCTCGACGCCTGCCGCGAGCTGGCCCTGGCGTTACGGGCCGCGGCACCGGGTGTGGCGTTGTTGTTGAGCAGCCGCGAAGCGCTGAACCTCGCCGGCGAACATGTGGTGCAACTGCCTGGCCTGGCGTTGGCCTCACCCCTTGAGCCAGAGCATCAGCTACTGGCATGCCCGGCGGTGCAGTTGCTGGTCGAGCGGGTTGGCGCCCGGCAGCAAGGTTTCAAACCCAGTGACCGCGACCTGGTGGCGGTTGCGCAGATCTGCCAGCGGCTGGACGGCTTGCCCCTGGCCCTGGAATTGGCGGCCGCCCAGGTCAGCGCCCTGGGCGTGGCCGGGGTGCTGGAGCAGTTGGATCATGGGCTATCGTTACTGAGTCACGGGCGACGCACAGCGGTGCCCCGTCACCGGAGCCTGGAAGCGCTGCTGGATTGGAGCTTCGAGCGTCTGGATGCCAATGAGCAGGTGCTGTTCCAGCGCCTGGCGGTCTTTGATCGGCCTTTTACCGTCAACGCGGTGAAGGCCGTGGTCAGTTGCCCTGAGCTGGATGCCGAGCAGTTGCCATGGCTACTGTCACGGTTGGCGAGCCAGTCATTGTTGATGGTCGAGCAGTGCGCCAGTGGGGTGCGTTTTCGCTGGCTTCATACCACCCGAGCCTATGCCTTGGAAAAGCTGCGGCGCAGCGGACATTGGCATTCGTATCATCGGCGTTATGTCCTGCAGGACGCCTGGACGCCGGCTCGTTCAAGCCCCGCAGCGTCCAGACAGGGCCTGGAGCAGCGCGTTGGCCTGCACTAGGTCGGGTGTGTCGAAGCCTTCGGTGAAGCGGCGATAGACCGAGTCGAGCAATTGCTGCGCCGCCGACTCGCGACCCTGGCGTTGCCATAGCCGCGCCAGGGACGTGGCGCTGCGCAGCTCCCAGGCCAGGGCGGCTTGATCGCGGGCTATGGCAAGGGCCGCCACCAGTTGTTCCTCCGCACGGCCGTCAACGCACGGCTCGTTCGTGGCCAGCAGGGTTTCGGCGCCGGCCCGCAGGATTTCTGCCGAGCACCAGCCCGCCGCGCCACTGCGGGCGCGTTCGACTTGCGCGTCGTTGACCAGATCGGTGCGTAGGGTCACGACGACATCCCCGATCAACCCGTTGACCGGATTCACCTCAAGGGTGCCACCGTTGAATGCGCTGTCGTAATGGCGGGCCCAGTGATGAAACAGGATCACCGAATGCTTGGTGGCCTGGTATCGCAACATCTCCAGCCGTTCCCGAGCCGTGCCATGATCGCCGTTGTAGTGCGCAATCGCGCAGCCGGCCAACGCCAGGGTGTAGCAGATTGAAGTGCCATGGTTGATCTGCAAGGCGATTTGCAGGGCGAGGTCGGCTGCCCGTCGGGCTCTTTCGGCAAAACCTTGCAGCCAGAGGATGCGCGCCAGGGACGTCAGCGAGGCCACGCTCTGGTCGTACTGTACGCCGAAACCGTGGGTGAAGCGGCTGAGATGGCCGTTCTGGGCCAGGCGCTGGATGACCTGCTCGGCCTCCTGTCGAGCCGCGCCCTGGTCGCCGGCAAAATGCAGCGCCAGCACCCGCAGGCGCTGGGCGCTCAAAGACAGCACCGGGTCGCCCTGGGGGCCGAGCCGGTCGAAATCCTGGCTTTGTTCCAGCGCTTGCCGGTAGTTCCCGCAACTGAGGCTGACCGCCATGTGCCCCGACACCGCCCGCAGTTCGCCGGCGCGGTTCTGGCAGTGCTGCGCCAGTTGCCGAGCGGCGACAAAGGCGCCGATCGTGGCCGGCGTGCCGCCTTCGGTGTGGTAGCTGAAACTGGCGTGGGCCAGCTCCAGGGCCAGGCTCAGCCGGGGACACGGCGCCGGGCTGGCCCGCAGCAACTGCCGGGCCTTGGTGACGTAAAGTCCGTGTTCCTTGACCAGTGACAGTTCCTGCCAGAGGGGCAGGGTGCGTGCAGTCAGGCGCACGGCCACCGTATGCGACCCATCGGGTGCCAGCCCCCGGTCCAGAGCGGCACGGATGTCATCGCGATAGGCCGCGTAGCGCGTGATCCACAGCGGCGTGGGGGTGGTTTCCCAATCGTTTTCGGCTTGCTCCATCAGCGCCAGGCAACGCTCGGCATGGCGTTCCTGGCTGGCCGCCAGTTCACCGGCGGCGGCGAGTTTTTCCAAGGCGTAGCTGCGGGTGGTGTCGAGTAGGCGATAGCGCACTTCTTCGTCGCCAACCTCGACGTTTAGCAGTGATTTGGCGACCAGTTGGCTGATGGACACCAGCACCTGGTCGGGGGCGACATGGGGACCAACGATGACGGCTGCGGCAGACGTCAGGTTGAAACTGCCCATGAACACCGCCAGCCGTCGCAGACAGATCTGTTCGCACACGGTGAGCAAGGCGAAGCTCCAGTCCAGTGTGGCGCGCAGGGTTTGCTGGCGCGGTGCGACGTCGGTATCGGTGTGTAGCAGGGCTACGCTGCCTTGCAGTTGCCGGTGTAGCTCCTCCAACCCGAAGCGGCCCATTTGCGCGGCGGCCAGTTCAATGGCGAGGGGAATCCCGTCCAATCGCTGGCAAATGTCCGCCACCAGAGGCACTTCGAGATCAGTGAGTTCGAAATCCTCCTGACTGGCCATCGCTCGCTCGGCAAACAGTTGCAGCGCCGGGTATTCGAGAGCCGGGTAGCCCTCGATGGGCATCTCACGGGGTGGAAATGCCAGGGAGTCCAGGCGCTGCACGTGCTCGCCTTCGGCCCGCAGGCCTTCACGGCTGGTGGCCAGGATATGCAGGTGCGGGGCGCCGCGCAGCAGGGTTTCGCACAGCTGGGCCACGGCGTCGATCAGGTGCTCGCAGTTGTCGATCACCAGCAGCAGATGCCGTTCCTTGAGCTGGCGGGCGATGGCATCCGGCTGATCAGTGTCCGGCAGTGGCAGATCCAGCAGGACGCACAGGTCGGGAGCGATCATGGCTGGATCGTTGAGCAAGGCCAAATCCAGTAGATAAGTGCCGTCGCGGTAGTGATCGATCAGTCGTTCGGCGACGCGCAGGGCGACGGTGGTCTTGCCGATGCCGCCGGTCCCGACCAGGGTGATGAAGCGCTTGCGCGGCAGCTGTTCCACCAGGCTCTCCACCACCGCCTGGCGCCCGATCATCCGAGTCCGCCGCAGGGGCAGGTTGTGGGTCGCTGACGATGGCGCGATGTCCACCAATGGCGCGAGGGGCTCGGCGGACACTGGCGCGACGAAACTGTAGCCGCGCTGCGCCACGGTGACGATGTAGCGCTGCCCGGCCTGACCGTCCCCCAATGCCTTGCGCAAAGCCGCGACGTGCACCCGCAGGTTGGTGTCTTCCACCACACTCCTGGGCCAGACCCGGGCGATCAGCTGTTGTTTGCTCACCACCTCTGGGGCGTGCTCGAGCAGCACCAGCAGGATCTCCACGGCCCGCCGTCCCAGGCGCAGCGGTTGCCCGCCCTCCAGTACCACACGCTGGCGAGGATGGACCTGGTAAGGGCCGAAATGCACCGTCTGTTCGACGGGCAGGGTGAGGGGTTGGCTCATGGTGCTCTCAATGTGCTTTTCCCGGTGCATGGGCTTTATCCGAGCATGTTCCTCAGGTTTTGCGTTGAGCGCAACGGTGAAGGCGTCTGGCGCAGGCTTTGCGGCGCGCAACCGTGGCGAGGGAGCTTGCTCCCGCTGGGCTGCGAAGCGGCCCTCGAAGTCCGGCTGCTGATCAATCTGACACAGTGAGGTGACAATCCGGGGTTGCTGCGCAACCCAGCGGGAGCAAGCTCCCTCGCCACAAGAGCGGAGGTCATTTAACACTCGGGTTCTGAAAAATTAACAACGTTTAACTCACGCCGCTGTCGCGTCTGACCGGACCATGAAGGCCTCCCAATCACCGCAAGGAAGTCATGCCATGAGCACCTTCATCACCCGCGACGGCACCGAGATCTACTACAAGGACTGGGGCAGTGGGCAGCCGGTGGTGTTCAGCCACGGCTGGCCGTTGAACTCGGACAGCTGGGAAGCGCAGATGATGTTCCTGGCATCCAACGGTTACCGGGTGATTGCTCATGACCGTCGTGGTCACGGACGTTCCAGTCAGCCCTGGGACGGCAACGACATGAACACCTACGCCGATGACTTGGCCGAGCTGATCGAACGCCTGGACTTGAAGGATGCCGTGCTGCTCGGCTTCTCCACCGGCGGTGGCGAAGTGACGCGCTACATCGGTCGCCATGGCGCCGCACGCGTCGCCAAGCTCGGCCTGATTTCAGCGGTGACGCCGTTGATGGTGCGGACCGCGGCCAACCCCGGCGGCTTGCCCGTCGAAGTGTTCGACGGTTTCCGCCAGGCCTCACTGGCTGACCGTTCTCAGCTATACAAAGATGTGGCCAGTGCCTTTTTCGGCGCCAACCGTCCGGGCGCCAAGGTTTCCCAGGGCATGATCGACTGGTTCTGGATGCAAGGCATGCTCGCCGGCCACAAGAACACCTATGACTGCATCAAGGCGTTTTCGGAGACCGATCTGACCGAAGACCTGCGCAACATCGATGTGCCAACCCTCGTGGTGCATGGCGATGATGACCAGGTGGTGCCCATCGAAGCCGCCGGCATCGCCGCCGCCAAGCTGCTCAAGAACTCCCAACTGCTGGTCTACCCCGGCGCGCCCCATGGCCTGACCGATACCCACAAGGACCGGCTGAACGCTGATTTGCTGGCGTTTATCCAGGGCTGAAGGGGGGGCTTGCCCTAATGCCATGAGGCAAGCACAGATTTCATGTGGGAGCGGGCTTGCTCGCGAAAGCGATGTGTCAGTCGACGAAGATGTTGAATGTCGATGCGCCTTCGCGAGCAAGCCCGCTCCCACAGGGACTCCACCGCCCCCTGGAATTCAACAGGATCAAAAAAAACATGAATCGCAACGATCTACGCCGTCTCGACATGAACCTGCTGGTGATTTTCGAGGCGTTGATGTTCGAGAAGAACCTGACCCGCGTCGCCGAAAAGCTGTTCATGGGCCAGCCGGCGGTAAGCGCTGCGTTGGGACGGTTGCGGGATCTGTTCGATGACCCGCTGCTGATCCGTCACGGTCGCGGCATGGAGCCGACCCCACGGGCCTTGGCCATTCTCAAGGAACTGCAACCGGCCATGGACACCATTTCCGGCGCGGTGAGCCGGGCCAAGGCGTTCGATCCGTCCACCAGTTGCGACGTGTTTCGCGTCGGCCTGTCCGACGATGCCGAGTTCGGCCTGTTTCCACCGCTGCTGATGCAACTGCGCGAAGAAGCGCCGGGCATCATCGTGGTGGTGCGCCGGGCCAATTTCTTGCTGATGTCGTCGCTGCTGGCCAGTGGTGAAATCAGCGTCGGCGTCAGCTACACCACCGACCTGCCGGCCAATGCCAAGCGCAAGAAGCTGCGGGATATCCCTTGCAAGGTCCTGCGCGGCGACAAGCGCCCGGGACCGCTGACCTTGGACGAATACTGCGAACGGCCCCATGCCATGGTGTCGTTCTCCGGCGATCTGAGCGGCAACATCGACCTGGACCTGGCGCGTATCGGCCGCACCCGCAAGGTGGTGTTGGCGGTGCCGCAATTCAGTGGCCTGCGGGCCTTGCTGGCCGGCACCGAGCTGATCGCTACCGTGCCTGACTACGCCGCCTGCGCGCTGGTGGAGGGCTGCGGATTGCGCGCCGAAGATCCGCCGTTCGAAATCAATGCCGCTGAATTGTCGATGGTCTGGAGCGGCGTGCACGACAACGACCCCGCCGAACGCTGGCTGCGCTCGCGCATCGCCACGCACATGTCCCAACCGTTGCCGGCGGCCGCTTCGGCGCAGCCGGTCGGAGACCACCGATGAACCTTGCCGATGAACGCCCGTTGCAGGACCTGGGCTTGCTGTTCCTGCGCTTGAGCGGCGCGCTGTTCCTGCTCTGGGTCCATGGGTTGCCGAAGCTGTTGCACTACAGCGTCGAGCTGACCCGGATCGAAGATCCGTTCCATCTCGGTGCTGCACCGACCCTGATCCTGGCGATTTTCGCCGAGGTGCTTTGTCCGTTGCTGATCATGGCTGGCGTCCTGGTGCGCCTGGCCTGCTTGCCCATCCTGTTTTTGCTGGCCGTCGCCCTGCTGGTGGTTCACCCACAGTGGAGCCTGGAAGAAGGGCAGTTCGGCTGGCTGCTGCTGATCATCTTTACCAGCGTCTTGATCGCCGGGCCTGGGCGTCTGGCAATCAACGCGCGTTTTGCTGGAGTGCTTCGCTATGTCTGAATCTCAAACCCTCGAAACCACCGCCAAACCCGGTGCCGATGAAATCGTCACCCTGGTGGTCAAGCACCGGGTCAAGGCCGGTCAGGATGCGGCCTACGAGGCCTGGCTGCGCCGCACCGTGACCGTTGCCGGTGGCTGGCCGGGGCACCTGGGCGTGGATGTGGTCCGGGGCAAGCAGGGCGGGCTGTCGCTGTTCACCTGCGTGCTGCGTTTCCGCTCCACCGAGGCCATGCAACGCTGGCTGGACTCCCCTGAGCGCCGGCAGTTGATCGACGAAGCCACGCCGTTGCTGGCCGACGGTGACCTGACTGAAGTCGGGTCCCACAAGGAGTTCTGGTTCGCCCCGCTGGCCGATGCCTCCACGCCGCCGCCGCGCTGGAAGCAGGCCGTGGTGACGCTGCTGGTGATCTTGCCGCACACCTTGCTGGTGCCGCTGATCTGGGGGCCGGTCCTGCAACTCAACGCGTTCCTGTCCAACTACGTGGTCGCCACGTTCCTGATCACGGTCACCATCGTGCTCTCGGTCTGTTACGTGTGCATGCCGCTGGCGACCCGGTTGTTCGCGCCGTGGCTGGAAGCCTCGAAGGCGCACGAACAGCTGAAACCCTAGCGAACCCCGTTGTGGCGAGGGAGCTTGCCGTGGCGAGGGAGCTTGCTCCCGCTGGGTGGCGCAGCCGCCCCAAAAAGCTCAGGGCCGCTTCGCGCCCCAGCGGGAGCAAGCTCCCTCGCCACGAACCGAATTTATTTTCTGATGTGCTTGCACATCCATTGCTGAAGGAAAATCCGATGAACGCCGATCTGATTCTGTTCAATGGCCAGTTCCACACCGTAGACCGTGAAAACCCCCGTGCCAGCGCCGTCGCCATCAGCCAGGGCAAGTTCGTTGCGGTGGGCACCGACGCCGAGGCCATGGCCTTGCGTGGCAGTGGTACCCAGGTCATCGACCTCAAGGGCCGCACGGTTATCCCCGGGCTCAACGACTCGCACCTGCACCTGATCCGCGGTGGCTTGAACTACAACCTGGAACTGCGTTGGGAAGGCGTGCCGTCCCTGGCCGATGCCTTGCGCATGCTCAAGGACCAAGCCGACCGCACGCCTACGCCTCAATGGGTGCGCGTGGTGGGCGGCTGGAACGAATTCCAGTTCGCCGAAAAACGCATGCCGACCCTGGAGGAACTCAACCAGGCCGCGCCCGATACCCCGGTGTTCGTGTTGCACCTGTATGACCGCGCCTTGCTCAACCGCGCCGCGCTGCGCGTGGCCGGTTACACCCGTGACACGCCGAACCCGCCGGGTGGCGAGATCGTGCGCGACAGCAAGGGCGAGCCGACCGGCATGCTGGTGGCGCGGCCTAACGCAATGATCCTGTATTCGACCCTCGCCAAAGGGCCGAAGCTGCCGCTGGAATATCAGGTCAACTCCACCCGCCAGTTCATGCGTGAACTCAATCGCCTGGGCCTGACCAGCGCCATCGACGCCGGCGGCGGCTTCCAGAACTACCCGGACGATTACGCGGTGATCGAGCAGTTGGCTCGCGAACAGCAGTTGACGGTGCGCATCGCCTACAACCTGTTCACCCAGAAGCCCAAGGAAGAACTCAGCGACTTCAAGAACTGGACCGGCAGCGTCAAGCTGCACCAGGGCGACGACTTCCTGCGGCACAACGGCGCCGGCGAGATGCTGGTGTTCTCGGCAGCGGATTTCGAGGACTTCCTGGAGCCGCGTCCGGACCTGCCGCCAGGCATGGAGCAGGATCTGGAACCGGTGGTGCGCCACCTGGTCGAGCAGCGCTGGCCGTTCCGCCTGCACGCCACCTATGACGAATCCATCAGCCGCATGCTCGATGTGTTCGAGAAGGTCAACCGCGACATCCCGTTCAACGGCCTGCCGTGGTTTTTCGACCATGCCGAGACCATCACGCCGAAGAACATCGAGCGGGTCCGGGCCCTGGGCGGCGGCATCGCGATCCAGGACCGCATGGCGTTCCAGGGTGAGTACTTCGTCGACCGCTACGGCGCCAAGGCCGCCGAAGCCACGCCGCCGATCAAGCGCATGCTCGCCGAAGGCGTGCCGGTGGGCGCCGGCACCGACGCCACCCGGGTGTCGAGCTACAACCCGTGGACCTCGCTGTACTGGATGGTCAGCGGGCGCACCGTCGGCGGCCTGTCGCTGCACGAAGAAGGCCTGCCGCGCCTGACCGCACTGGAGCTGTTTACCCATGGCAGCGCCTGGTTCTCCTCGGAGCAGGGCAAGAAAGGCCAGATCAAGGTCGGCCAACTGGCGGACCTGGCGGCCCTGAGCGCGGATTTCTTCAGCGTCGAGGAAGAAGCCATCAAGTGGATCGAGTCCGTGCTGACCGTGGTCGACGGCAAGGTGGTGTACGCCGCCGGTGACTTCGAAAAACTCGGCCCGGCCAGCGTCCCGGTGCTGCCGGACTGGTCGCCGGTGGTCAAGGTCCCAGGCCACTGGCGCCCGAACTCGCCGTTGCAGGCTCAGGTTCACCAGTGCAGCGGCCCGTGCACCGTGCATTCCCACAGCCATGAACGCGCGCGCCTGTCGAACGTGCCGGTCAGTGATTTCCAAGGCTTCTGGGGCGCGTTCGGCTGTTCGTGCTTTGCGTTCTGACTGAATGATCCATTTCCCCTGTGGGAGCGGGCTTGCTCGCGAAGACGTTGGCGCATCCGACAACTTCGTAATCTGACACACCGCTCTCGCGAGCAAGCCCGCTCCCACAAGGTTTCGTAACATCCATCCAAAGGAGTCATCCCATGAGCAACGTTCCTACCTACAACCGTCTGAACAAAGATGACGCGGTCGTCCTGCTGGTCGATCACCAGACCGGCCTGATTTCCCTGGTCCAGGATTTCTCGCCGAACGAGTTCAAGAACAACGTGCTGGCCCTGGCTGACCTGGCGAAGTTCTTCGAACTGCCGACCATCCTGACCACCAGCTTCGAAAAAGGCCCTAACGGCCCGATCGTACCGGAGCTCAAGGAAATGTTCCCGGACGCGCCGTACATCCCGCGTCCAGGCCAGATCAATGCCTGGGACAACGAAGACTTCGTCAAGGCGATCAAGGCCACCGGCCGCAAGCAACTGATCATCGCTGGCGTAGTAACCGATGTCTGCGTGGCATTCCCGACCCTGTCGGCCCTGGCGGAAGGTTTCGATGTGTTCGTCGTCACCGACGCTTCGGGCACCTTCAACGAAACCGTGCAGCAAGCTGCCTGGGTGCGCATGACCGCTGCCGGCGCGCAGATGATGAACTGGTTCTCGGTGGCCTGTGAGCTGCACCGTGACTGGCGCAACGACATCGAAGGCCTGGGCAACCTGCTGTCCCAGCGCATTCCGAACTACCGCAACCTGATGAACAGCTACTCGGCGTTGACTGCCAAGTAAGCTGAGCTCACTGGCTAAACGGGTGCCCGCCATCGTGCGGGCATCTTTTTGCCTGGCGAAAACCTGTGGCGAGGGGATTTATCCCCGCTGGGCTGCGGAGCAGCCCCAAAGTTGATCGCCTGGTGTGTCAGACTGTTTATCTGAGTCAGTTATCAGGTCTGCTGCGCAGCCCAGCGGGGATAAATCCCCTCGCCACAGGGTTGAGTTCAACCTGAACACCTTTATAAAGTTCTTGATTATTCACCCGCGGATCCCCAATGAACCCCTTCGAAGAAATGCGCATCTTTGCCCAGGTCATGGAGTCGGGCAGTTTCACCGCTGCGGCGGACAAGCTGGGGCTGTCCAAGCAGTTTGTCAGTCGCAGGCTCATGGAGCTGGAGCAGCGCTTGGGTGTGCGTCTGCTCAACCGCTCGACGCGGCGCCTGGATGTCACGCCCCTGGGCCAGCGCTATTACGAGTCGGCGCAGCGCCTGCTGGGTGAGTTGGAACAGGTGGAGCAGGGCATCAGCGGCCAGACCAGCGAGCCCCGTGGCACGATCCGCCTCAGCGCGCCGCTGTCGTTTGCGGTGTCGCACTTGGGCAGCTTGCTGCCGCTGTTTCTGCAGCGCCATCCAGGCGTCAGCGTCGAAGCCGACCTGAGTGACCGTCCGGTGGACTTGCTGGGGGAGGGCTATGACCTGGCGCTGCGCATCGGTGTGCTGGAGGACTCGACCCTGATCGCCCGGCGCATCGCCACCATCGAACGGGTGTACTGCGCCAGCCCGGCCTACCTGGCGCAACGCGGCGCCCCGACACGGCCCGAAGACCTGCGTGAGCATGATTGCCTGCCCTACGGCCACAGCCGTCAGGTCCAGTGGCGTTTCGGCGGCGTCGGCAAGTCGTTGACCCTGGAAGTCACGGGACGGATGCGCGCCAACAACGGCGATGTCCTCAGGGATGCGGCAATCGCCGGCATGGGCGTGACCTATCTGCCGACGTTCATTCTCGGCGATGCGCTGAAGGACGGTCGGTTGATCCAGGTGCTGGCGGGTTTCGAGCCCGAGCCGCTGACGTTGTCGGCGGTGTACCCGCAACATCGGCAAGGCTCACGGCCGGTGCAGGCGCTGGTGGAATTCTTGCGCGAGCAGATGCAATAAAGCGCCGAAACGCGTCCAACCGTCATGGGACGGCTGGAGCGTTCACGGCGCTTGAGCGGATCAGGCGGCGATATTGGCGCTGCTCAATTCTTTCTTGTACTGCGCTTTCATGGCTTCCATCTGTTCACCCAGGGCATCGAGCTTGGCCTTGCCCAGCAGCTTTTTCGCTTCGGGGAACATTTCCTTCTCTTCTTCCTCGATGTGGTGCTCCAGCAGTTCCTTGACCACTTTCACCCGACCGGCGAACTCAGGTTGGGTCGGGTCGGTGGTTTTCAGGTCCGGCAGCACCAGGGAATCGACGGTGCGATGCTCTTCCTTGGCCTCGTAGTACATTTCGGCCTGTTCCTTGCCACCGGCTTCCTTGAAGGCCGGGTACAGAATCTCTTCTTCCAGGCGGGTATGGATAGAGACTTCCATTTCGAGTTTAGCCAACAGGTCAGTGCGTTTCTTCACTGCGCGGTCGGTGGATTCGCTCAGTTGAGTCAGAATGGCTTTGACGCGTTCGTGGTCGGCTTTCAACAGGTCGATGGCGTTCATTAGTAGCTCCTGGCAATTCACGGATGCGGGCCGGCTTCAAGCGCCGACGCCACGTAACAGGTAAATTGCATGAGCCATGCCAGCTGTGATGGTTTTTAAATTCGTTTAAAAACAGTGTGTTGCGATTGTCGCTATTTTTGCCATCGTGCAGGCTGCATGAAGCGGGGCCAAAGTGCCTTGCACTTTGCGTTGCCCTGACCGAAGCCCTGTGGGAGCGAGCCTGCTCGCGATAGCGATTGTGCAGCCAATGATGATGTCGGCTGGTCTGGCCTCATCGCGAGCAGGCTCGCTCCCACAGCGAATTCGCAGCTCAGTTGTCGAGCAACTGCCGAACCCGTCCGGCAATCGCCAGGCAGGACGTCAACCCCGGCGATTCGATGCCGAACAGGTTGATCAGCCCAGGCACCTGATGTTCGGCGGCGCTGCTGATCAGAAAGTCATGGGCAGGTTCGCCGGGTGCCGAAATCTTAGGCCGGATACCGCTGTAGTCGGCGTGCAGGCTCCGGTCCGGCAGGCCCGGCCAGTATGTGCGAATCGCCGGGTAAAACGCTTCGGCCCGGGTCGGGTCGACACGGTAGTCCTGCTTCTCGACCCATTCGACGTCAGGCCCGAAACGCGCCTGGCCCGCCAGGTCCAGGGTCATGTGGATGCCCAGGCCGGCGGCTTCTGGAGCGGGATAGACCAGATGCCGGAACGGCGCCCGCCCGCTGAGGCTGAAGTAGCTGCCCTTGCACAAATAATCGTCCGGCACTGACTGCGGCGACAGGCCTTCGATGCAGCGGGCGAGGGCAGGGGCCTGCAGGCCGGTGGCATTGATCAGTCGCCGACAAGACAAGCCCATCTGCGCCGTGCCGCCCAGCTCTAGCCTAAAGCCATCTGTGGTGACGCATGCACTCAACAGCGGCGTATGGAATGCCACCGTCGCGCCAGCGGCCTCGGCATCGCCCTGCAAGGCCAACATCAGGGCATGGGAATCGACAATCCCGGTCGACGGCGAATACAACGCCGCGACGCACGCCAGCTCCGGCTCCAGCGCTTGCGCCTGCTGTCGGTCGAGCAGACGCAGGTCCTCCACGCCATTGGCCAAACCACGCTCCAACAGAGCCTCGATCCCAGCCACCTGGGTCTCATCCGTGGCAACGATCAGCTTGCCGAGCCGGCGGGTGCTAACGCCATGACTTTCGCAGTAAGCGTATAGCTGGTGCCGGCCTTCGACACACAACTGCGCCTTGAGACTGCCCTGCGGGTAATAGATGCCGGCATGAATGACTTCGGAATTGCGCGAACTGATGACAGTGCCGATGGCACTGGCAGCTTCGATCAACAGCACTTCGTGACCGGCCAGGGCCATTTCCCGGGCCACGGCAAGACCAATGATGCCCGCGCCGGCTATTACACATTCGATGTCGACGCTCAATCTTGTTGCTCCTTCACGAGTGGTCCCTTGGCCGCTTCATGGTAGCTGCACCTGGAAAGTGAGCGTCACCCAGCCTGCAAGACCGTGGCGAGGGAGCTTGCTCCCGCTCGACTGCGCAGCAGTCGCAAAACCACGCAATGGGGCTGCCTGTAGAAATCGATGGGTCTGCTTCGCAGACCAGCGGGAGCAAGCTCCCTCGCCACAAAGGTTCCGGTTACCTCCCGGTAAACACAAGCATAAAAAAAGCCCGTATCTCACGATACGGGCTTTTTCATGGGCTACAGCGATCTGACGATCAACCCGCCAGGCCAGCCTGTTGCACCAGGGTCAGCAACGGCTGCGGGTACACACCGAGGAAGAACGCCAGGACGGCGATAGCCAGCAGCATCACGCCGCCTGCTTTCTGTTCCCAGTGCAACTCGGCGTCGTGGCGGCGCAGGTTCGGTTCCATCAGATACAGGGTGACCATGACGCGCAGGTAGTAGAACACGCCGATGGCACTGCCCAGCACCAGGGAGCCGACCAGCCACCATTGGTGGGCTTCGACGCCGGTGGCGATGATGTAGAACTTGCCGATGAAGCCGGCTGTCAGCGGGATGCCGGCCAGGGACAACATCATCACGGTCAGCACGGCGGTCAGGTACGGACGGCGCCAGAACAGACCACGGTATTCGTACAGGGCGTCGGCGTCGCGGCCGTTGTACGGCGAGGACATCAGGGTGATCACGCCGAACGCGCCAAGGCTGGTGATCACGTAGGTGACCAGGTACACGCCGATGGCTTCCACGGCCAGGCCTTTGCTGGCGATCAGGGCGATAAGCAGGTAGCCGAAGTGGGCGATGGACGAGTAACCCAGCAGACGCTTGAGGTTGCTCTGGGTCAGTGCCAGCAGGTTACCGAACAGGATCGACGCGATGGCGATGATGGTCAGTACGTTGCTCAGCACGCCGCTGCTGGCCACTGGCGACATCTGGAACAGTCGCACCATGACCGCGAACACCGCCACTTTCGACGCGGTGGCGAGGAACGCCGCCACTGGCGCCGGGGCGCCTTCGTAGACGTCCGGGGTCCAGAGGTGGAAGGGCACCAGCGACAGCTTGAACGCCAGGCCGATCAGCATCATGCCCAGGCCCAGTTGCGCGATCGGGCTTGGTAGGCCGGTGGCCGCCAGGGCCTGGCCGATGCCGACGAAGCTCAGGGTGCCGGCTTCGGCATACAGCAGCGCCATGCCGAACAACAGGAACGCGGAACCGGCCGCCGACAGCACCATGTACTTGATGCCGGCTTCCAGCGAGCGCTTGTTGAAGAAGGCGTAGGCCACCAGGCCATAGACCGGTACCGACAGCAGTTCCAGGCCGATGAACAGGCTGGCCAGGTGCTGTGCGCCGACCAGCACCAGGCCACCGGCGGCGGCCATCAGGATCAGCAGGTACAGTTCTTCGCGGTTGCCCGGGTAACCCGAGCCGCCATCGCCCAGGTAGGCGTGGGCGAGGGTGACGCAGGCCAGGGTGGCGACCAGGATCAACGCCATGTAAAGGCAGGCGAAGCTGTCGATCTGGATCAGCGGCGTGACCGCCAACGGTGCGACTTTCAGGGCCGGCAGGATCGACAGCAGGGCCAGGTTCAGCCCCGCCACCGACAGCAGGAAGGTCTGGGCGTGATTGCGGCGCCAGGCGATCGCCAGCATCACCACGATGATCGTGGCGCTGGTGATCAACAGCGGCGCAAGCGCGATAAAGTGTTGAATCGTGAATTCCATAGCGCTCTTACCGGGCCGAAGCGAGTTGAGAGAAGGCGGTGCCGAGCCACTGCTGCACGCCATGCATCGTGGCGGCAGAGGTGTCGAGGAACGGTTGCGGGGACACGCCGAGGTACACCAGCAGCACCGCAAGGCCAAGCACCATGATCAGTTCGCGACCGTCCATGCCGCGCAGCACTTCGTCCGACTTGGACGGGCCGAAGTAGGCGCGGTGGATCATGATCAGCGAGTAGACCGAACCGAACACCAGGCCGGAGGTGGCGATGGCGGTGATCCACGGTGCGCTGACGAACGAACCGATCAGGATCAGGAACTCGCCGACGAAGTTACCGGTGCCCGGCAAGCCCAGGGAAGCGGCAGCGAAGAACAGGCTGATGGCCGGCAGGTAGGCGATGCGCGACCACAGGCCACCCATCTCACGCATGTCCCGGGTGTGCAGGCGTTCGTACAACTGGCCGCTGAGGATAAACAGCGCCGCCGCCGACAGACCGTGGGCCAGCATCTGGATCACCGCGCCTTGCAGGGCCAACTGGCTGCCGGAGTAGATCCCGATCAGCACGAAGCCCATGTGCGAGACGCTGGAGAACGCGATCAGGCGCTTGATGTCGGTCTGGGCGAACGCGAGGAACGCACCGTAGAAAATCCCGATCAGGCCCAGGGTCATGGCAATCGGCGCGAACTCGGCCGAGGCGTTGGGGAACATCGGCAGGGCAAAGCGCAGCAGGCCATAGGCCGCGGTCTTGAGCAGGATACCGGCCAGGTCGACGGAACCTGCGGTCGGCGCCTGGGCGTGGGCGTCCGGCAGCCAGGAGTGGAACGGTACCACCGGCAGCTTCACCGCGAAGGCGATGAAGAAGCCGAGCATCAGCACGTACTCGGTGGTGCGCGACATCTGCACTTTCAACAGGTCGGCGTAGTTGAAGGTGATCACGCCGGTGTTGTTGAAGTTCACCAGTACCAGGCCGAGGATCGCCACCAACATGATCAGGCCGGAAGCCTGGGTGAAGATGAAGAACTTGGTGGCCGCGTAGATCCGGGTTTTCTTGCCGTCCGCCGAGCTGTGACCCCAGAGCGCGATGAGGAAGTACATCGGCACCAGCATCATTTCCCAGAAGAAGAAGAACATGAACAGGTCCAACGCCAGGAACACGCCGACGACACCGCCCAGGATCCACATCAGGTTCAGGTGGAAGAAGCCGACGTGGCGCTGGATCTCTTTCCAGGAGCACAGGACCGAGAGTATACCCAGCAGGCCGGTCAGCAGGATCATCAGCAGCGACAGGCCGTCGAGGGCCAGGTGCACGCTGATACCGAAGCGCTCAATCCACAGGTGCTTGAATTCAAGCGCCCAGATTGGATTGGCGCCAGGCGCCGGGGCAAATGAATAGTCGCCGGTCGCCCACAGCCAGAGGCCGAGCGCGAGTTCCAGGGACATGGTCAGCAGCGCAATCCAGCGCGGGAGCGTGGAGCTGGAACGCTCCGCGATCCAGCACAGCAGGCCGCCGATGAAGGGGATCAGGATTAGCCAGGGCAGAATCATGACGGGCTCGTTTCCTTTCGCAAGTTCGCAAGGTTCATATCAGACCGCTACCAGCACGATGGCGCCGATAACCAGCACGGCGCCAGCCGCCATGGAAGCCGCATACCAACGCAGTTGACCGGTCTCGGTACGGCTCAGGGCAGTGTGGCCGCCCTTGGCCATGCGCGGGATCAGGCCAATGGTCTGGTCGAGCGGGTCTTTGCGCAGAATGTGGCTGATCGCAAGGTATGGCTTGACGAACAGTTTGTCGTAGATCCAGTCGAAGCCCCAGGCAGCGAACCACCAGGCCGAAAGGACACGGCCCAGGCCGCTGTTGGCGATGGCCGTGACGAAACGCCGCTTGCCCAGGAACAGCAGCGCCGACAGCAGGATACCGGCCAGGGCGATGGCGCCCGAAGCGATTTCCAGGCTGTGCTTGGCTTCGCCGCCGGCATGGCCGACGCTTTGTGGCAGCACGCCGTGCAGCGGTGGGGTGATCATCGCGCCGACGAAGGTCGACAATACGATCAGCACCGACAGCGGCAGCCAGTGGGCGATGCCATGGCCGGCGTGGGCTTCGGTCTTGGCTTCACCGTGGAACGCGATGAAGATCAGGCGGAAGGTGTACAGCGAGGTCATGAACGCACCCACCAGGCCGGCATACAGCAGGGCCTGGTTACCGCTGGCGAACGCTTCCCAGAGGATCTCGTCCTTGGAGTAGAAACCGGCGGTGACCAGCGGCAGGGCCGCGAGGGCCGCGCCGCCGACGATGAAGCTGGCGTAGGCCAATGGCAGTTTCTTCCACAGGCCGCCCATCTTGAAGATGTTCTGCTCGTGGTGGCAGGCGACGATCACCGCACCGGAGGCAAGGAACAGCAGGGCCTTGAAGAACGCGTGGGTCATCAGGTGGAAGATCGCGCCTTCCCAGGCGCCGACGCCCAGGGCCAGGAACATGTAGCCGATCTGGCTCATGGTCGAGTAGGCGAGGATCCGCTTGATGTCGGTCTGCACCAGCGCGGCAAAGCCGGCCAGGACCAGGGTCACGCCACCGACGATGCCGACCAGGTGCAGGATGTCCGGAGCCAGGGCAAACAGACCGTGGGTACGGGCGATCAGGTAGACGCCGGCGGTCACCATGGTTGCCGCGTGGATCAGCGCCGAGACCGGGGTAGGGCCGGCCATCGCATCCGCCAACCAGGTTTGCAGCGGCAGTTGCGCGGATTTACCGACCGCGCCGCCCAGCAGCATCAGGGTCGCCAGGACGATCCAGAAGTCGCCGGTCTTGAAGTGCTCCGGCGCACGTACCAGCAGTTCCTGGATGTTCAGCGTACCCAGTTGCTGGAACAGGATGAACAGGCCGATGGCCATGAACACGTCGCCGATGCGGGTCACGATGAAGGCCTTGAGTGCCGCGTTACCGTTGTTGCGGTTGCTGTAGTAGAAACCGATCAACAGGTACGAGCACAGGCCCACGCCTTCCCAGCCGAAGTACAGGAACAACAGGTTATCGCCGAGCACCAGGAACAGCATGCTGGCGATGAACAGGTTGGTGTAGGCGAAGAAGCGCGAGTAACCGGCTTCACCGCGCATGTACCAGGACGCGAACAGGTGGATCAGGAAACCCACGCCGACCACCACGCCGAGCATGGTGATCGACAGGCCGTCCAGGTACAGGGCGAAGTTCGGCGTGAAGCCTTCCACCGCCATCCACCGCCACAGCACTTGCACGTAGACACCGCCTTCGGGCGGGGCAACGTTGAATTGCCAGATCACGTAGGCCGCGACAATGGCAGACAGGCCGATGGAGCCGACGCCAACCAGCGCCGAGAGGTTTTCCGACCAGCGTCCACGGGAGAACGACAGCAGCAGGAAACCGATGAGGGGAAATACGAAAGTCAGAAAGATCAGGTTCATCCGCGCATCTCACTGGCAGCGTCAATATCCAGAGTGTGGAAGCGGCGATACAGCTGCAACAGGATCGCCAGGCCGATACTGGCCTCGGCGGCTGCCAGGCTGATCACCAGGATGAACATGATCTGTCCATCCGGCTGCGCCCAGCGAGCGCCCGCGACGATGAAGGCCAGGGCGGAGGCGTTCATCATCACCTCCAGGCTCATCAGCACGAACAGAATGTTGCGGCGGACCATCAGGCCGACCAGACCGAGACAGAACAGGATGCCGGCAACCGCCAGACCATGCTCGAGAGGGATAGCAGGCATGTGATTACTCCTTCGCCTCGTTACGGCCCAAATGGAACGCCGTGACGGCTGCGGCAAGCAGCAGCATCGAGGCGAGTTCGACCACCAGCAGGTACGGACCGAACAGGCTGATGCCCACGGCCTTGGCGCCTACGGTGGTTTGGCCGATGGCCTGGCCGCTCTGGTGAGCGAACAGCACATACAGCAGTTCACCCAGCAGCAGCGCGGCGAGAATCACCGGCCCTGCCCAGATGCCCGGCTTGAGCCAGGTGCGTTCCTGCTGCACCGAGGCCGGGCCCAGGTTCAGCATCATCACCACGAACACGAACAGCACCATGATGGCGCCGGCGTAGGCGATCACTTCCAGGGCACCGGCGAACGGTGCGCCGAGGCTGAAGAAGGTCATGGCCACGGCGATCAGCGAAATGATCAGGTAGAGCAGGGCATGTATGGGATTGGTGTTGGTCACCACGCGAAGCGTGGAGACCACAGCGATACCCGATGCGAAATAGAAAGCGAATTCCATCTTTCTTCCTTAAGGCAGCAAGCTCTTCACGTTGATCGGTTCGGCTTCATTCTGCGCGGCGCCTTTTGGCTTACCGGCAATGGCCATGCCTGCAACACGATAGAAGTTGTAATCAGGGTTTTTACCTGGACCGGAAATCAGCAAGTCTTCTTTCTCGTACACCAGGTCCTGACGTTTGAAATCCGCCATTTCGAAATCCGGCGTGAGCTGGATCGCGGTGGTCGGGCATGCTTCCTCGCAGAGGCCGCAGAAAATGCAGCGCGAGAAGTTGATGCGGAAGAAGTCCGGGTACCAGCGACCGTCTTCGGTTTCAGCTTTCTGCAGCGAAATGCAGCCCACCGGGCAGGCCACGGCGCACAGGTTGCACGCTACGCAGCGCTCTTCGCCGTCGGGGTCGCGGGTCAGCACGATGCGGCCACGATAACGTGGCGCCAGGTAGACCGGCTCTTCCGGGTATTGCAGGGTGTCGCGCTTGCGAAAGCCATGGCCGAAGATCATGACCAGGCTTCGCAGCTGGGTACCGGTACCCTTAACGATGTCGCCAATATATTTGAACATGGGTCAAATCCTCACTGAACCGCGGCCGCGGGCGCGTTCATCAAAACGATCGCAGCGGTCACCAGCATATTGATCAGGGTCAGCGGCAAGCAGAATTTCCAGCTGAAATCCATCACCTGGTCGTAGCGCGGACGCGGGATCGAGGCGCGTAGCAGGACGAACAGCATGATGAAGAACGCGGTCTTCAGGGCGAACCAGACGAAGGACAGTTGCGGCAGGATGCCGAACGGACCGTGCCAGCCACCGAAGAACAGCGTCACCAGCAGCGCCGAGATCAGGATGATGCCGATGTACTCGCCGACGAAGAACATGCCCCATTTCATGCCGGCGTATTCAATGTGGTAACCGTCGGCCAGTTCCTGTTCCGCTTCCGGCTGGTCGAAGGGGTGACGGTGAGTCACGGCCACGCCAGCGATGAAGAAGGTACAGAAGCCGAAGAACTGCGGAATGATGAACCACAGGTTCTGCGCCTGGTACTCGACGATGTCGCGCATGTTGAACGAGCCGGCCTGGATCACGATGCCCATGAGCGCAAGACCCATGAACACCTCGTAGGACACGGTCTGGGCCGAGGCCCGCAGGCTGCCCAGCAGGGCGAACTTGTTGTTGCTCGACCAGCCGGCGAACAGCACCGCATACACCGACAGGCCGGCCATGGCGAAGAAGAACAGCAGGCCGATGTTCAGGTCCGCCACGCCCCAGGTCGGGGTGATCGGGATGATCGCGAAGGCGATCAGCAAGGCGCTCATGGCCACCACCGGTGCCAGGGTGAAGATCACCTTGTCGGCAAACGGCGGCGTCCAGTCTTCCTTGAAGAACATTTTGACCATGTCGGCGGCGATCTGGAACATGCCGAACGGGCCGACGCGGTTAGGACCGTAGCGGTCCTGCCACCAGCCCAGCAGGCGTCGTTCGACGAAGCTCAGCAAGGCGCCGCAGACCACCACGGCCAGCAGGATCACGATGGCCTTGAGAACCGTCAGGATCACGGCGATCACATCAGGGGTGAACCAGCTCATTGCGCTGCCTCCTGCAGACCGTCAACGGTTTTACCGAATACCGCCGGCGGAATGCCCGCCAGGCCGGCCGGCAGTGCAACCAGGCCGGCGCCCAATGCTTCGTTGATGCGCAGCGGCAGACGCAGGGTCTGGCCGGCCACGTTCAGGCTCAGCAGGGCACCGTCGTTGACGCCCAGGCGATCGGCTTCGGACTTGGCCAGCGCCACGTAGGCGGCCGGAATGCGCTCTTGCACCGGCGCGGCTTTGGAAGAGTTCTCTTCGCTGCCGAACAGGTGATGGAACGGCACGACCTGCCAGGTGCCCGGCGCCGGGTTGAAGGCACGCGGCACGCTGGCGAACCAGTTCAGGCCATCGCCCTGGCTTTCGATCAGGCGGGTGCCCGGGTCACCGGCGCGCAGGTGACCGCCGACTTCGTCCTGGAACTTGTTCCAGGCCTGCGGCGAGTTCCAGCCCGGCGACCAGGCGAACGGCACTTGCGAGCGCGGTTCGGCGGAGCCCGAGTAACCTTCCATGGAGAAGGCGAACGCGGTGTCCTTGTCTTGCGGGGTGCGCGGTTCGTGGACGCTGATGTTGGCGCGCATCGCGGTGCGGCCGGAATAGCGCAGCGGTTCACGGGCCAGTTTCAAGCCCTTGATGCGGAACGCGGCGGACGGCGCGGCGTCGACGATACCGGCCAGTTGCGCGGTGCTCGACGCCACGGCGGCGGTGACATGGTCCAGTTGTGTCCAGTCGATCGGCTGGTTCAGCAGGGTAGCGCGCAGGGCATGCAGCCAGCGCCAGCCTTCGTGGACCAGGATGCTGGCGTCCAGGTATTGCGGGTCGAAGACCTGGAAGAAGCGCTGGGCGCGGCCTTCCTGGCTGACCAGCGTACCGTCGCCTTCGGCGAAGCTCGCCGCCGGCAGCACCAGCTGGGCGCGGTCGGTGGTGGCGGTTTTCTGGTGGTCGGCGACGATCACGGTTTTCGCCGCGCTGAGGGCCGCGTCGACGCGGGCCTTGTCGGTACGGGTGTACAGATCGTTCTCCAGCACTACGATAGCGTCGGCGCTGCCGTCGATCACTGCTTGCAACGCGGCATCGACCGATTCGCCACCGAGCATGGCCAGGCCGAGGCTGTTGGCCTCCGGTACGACCAGGCTGATGGAGCCATTCTTCTCGCGCAGCTTCAGGGCCTTGGCGATGTTGGCGGCGGCTTCGATCAGCGCCTTGGAACCCAACGAGGTGCCCGCGATGATCAATGGACGCTTGGCCGCCAGCAGCGCGTCGGCGATGCGCTGCACCAGGGCGGCTGCTTCGCTGTCCAGGCCTTCGACGGCCGGGGCGCTGGCGTCCAGGGCGTGGGCCACGGCGAAACCGATGCGCGCCAGGTCGTCAGGGGCGGCGTGGACGCATTCTTCGGCCACGTCGTCGAGCTTGGTTTCGGCGAGGCTGGCGATGAACAGCGGGTTCAGCTCATGCTGGCCGATGTTCTTCACCGCGGCGTCGAGCCATGGCTGGACGCGCATCGCGTCGGCCATCGCTTCGGCCTTGCCCTTGACCGACTGACGCAGGGCCAGGGCCATGCGAGCGGCGGTCTGGGTCAGGTCTTCGCCAAGGACGAACACCGCGTCGTGGTCTTCGATATCACGCATCGTCGGCACGGGCAGCGGGCTGTTATTGAGCACGTCGAGGACCAGGCGGATGCGCTCCAGCTCACCGGCTTCGATGCCGCTGTAGAAGTGCTCGGCGCCGACCAGCTCACGCAGTGCGTAGTTGCTTTCCAGGCTGGCCCGGGGCGAACCGATGCCGACGATGTTGCGGCCGCGCAGCAGTTCGGCGGCTTTGTCCAGGGCGGCGTCCAGGCTCAGCTTGGTGCCGTCGGCCAGCAGCGGCTGGCGCGGACGGTCCTTGCGGTTGACGTAGCCATAGCCGAAACGACCGCGGTCGCAGAGGAAATACTGGTTCACCGAACCGTTGTAGCGGTTTTCGATGCGACGCAGTTCGCCGTAGCGCTCGCCCGGGGAAATGTTGCAACCGCTGGAGCAGCCGTGGCAGATGCTCGGCGAGAACTGCATGTCCCACTTGCGGTTGTAGCGCTCGGAGTGAGTCTTGTCGGTGAACACACCGGTCGGGCAGACCTCGGTGAGGTTGCCGGAGAACTCGCTTTCCAGGGTGCCGTCTTCAACGCGACCGAAGTACACGTTGTCGTGGGCGCCGAACACACCCAGGTCGGTGCCGCCGGCGTAGTCCTTGTAGAAACGCACGCAGCGGTAGCAGGCGATGCAGCGGTTCATCTCGTGGGAGATGAACGGGCCCAGTTGCTGGTTCTGGTGGGTGCGCTTCTTGAAGCGATAACGGCGCTCGTTGTGACCGGTCATCACGGTCATGTCTTGCAGGTGGCAATGACCGCCTTCCTCACAGACCGGGCAGTCGTGAGGGTGGTTGGTCATCAGCCATTCGACGACACTGGCACGGAAGGCCTTGGATTCTTCATCGTCGATGGAGATCCAGGTGTTGTCGGTGGCAGGCGTCATGCAGGACATGACGATCCGACCACGGGTGTCGTTCTCGTCGGTGTACTGCTTGACCGCGCACTGGCGGCAGGCCCCGACGCTACCAAGCGCGGGGTGCCAGCAGAAATAAGGGATGTCGAGGCCCAGCGACAGACATGCCTGTAACAGGTTGTCTGCCCCGTCGACTTCGAGCGCTTTGCCGTCTACGTGGATAGTGGCCATGGTTCAAAGTTCTTCGTTGGCCCGGTGTCAGCGGGCGTGGCTAATGGAATCTTGTTATTCGTCCGAATCCAAACAGCCTCGGTGAAAAGGCGTCATCGGACGAAAGGCGAAGGGCACGGACCCTTCGCCTGTTTAAGCGTCGTTACGCGCCGACCATGGTCGGCGAGACCACCTGATTGAGATCGCCCGCGCGGGTTGGCGCGATGCCGGCCTCGAATTCAGGGCGGAAGTATTTGATTGCGCTGCCCAACGGCTCCACGGCACCCGGTGCGTGAGCACAGAAGGTCTTGCCTGGGCCGAGGAAACCCACCAGGCCCAGCAGGGTCTCGATGTCGCCGGGCTGGCCTTCGCCGTTCTCGATGGCCATCAGCAGCTTGACGCTCCAGGGCAAGCCATCGCGGCAAGGGGTGCAGAAGCCACAGGATTCGCGGGCGAAAAACTGCTCCATGTTGCGCAGCAGCGAGACCATGTTGACGCTGTCGTCCACCGCCATGGCCAGGCCTGTACCCATGCGGGTGCCGACCTTGGCGATGCCGCCGGCGTACATCTGGGCGTCCAGGTGTTCGGGCAACAGGAAACCGGTACCGGCGCCGCCGGGCTGCCAGCACTTGAGCTTGTAGCCATCGCGCATGCCGCCGGCGTAGTCCTCGAACAGCTCGCGGCCGGTGACGCCGAACGGCAGTTCCCACAGGCCCGGGTTCTTGACCTTGCCGGAGAAGCCCATGAGCTTGGTGCCCATGTCTTCACTGCCGTCGCGGGCCAGGGATTTGTACCAGTCCACGCCGTCGGCAATGATCGCCGGCACGTTGCACAGGGTCTCGACGTTGTTCACGCAGGTCGGCTTGCCCCACACGCCGACGGCGGCAGGGAAGGGCGGCTTGGAGCGTGGGTTGGCACGACGGCCTTCCAGGGAGTTGATCAGTGCGGTTTCTTCACCGCAGATGTAGCGCCCGGCACCGGTGTGCACGAACAGCTCGAAATCAAAACCCGAACCGAGGATGTTCTTGCCCAGAAGGCCAGCGGCCTTGGCTTCTTCCACGGCACGGTTGAGGTGCTTGGCGGCGGTGGTGTATTCGCCGCGCAGGAAGATGTAGCCACGGTAGGTTTTCAGCGCACGGGCGCTGATCAGCATGCCTTCGATCAGCAGATGGGGCAGTTGCTCCATCAGCATGCGGTCCTTCCAGGTGTTGGGCTCCATTTCATCCGCGTTGCACAGCAGGTAGCGGATGTTGATGGATTCGTCCTTGGGCATCAGGCCCCATTTCACGCCTGTGGGGAAACCCGCACCGCCGCGCCCCTTGAGGCCGGAATCCTTCACGGTCTGGACGATGTCGTCCTGGGCCATCTGGGTGAACGCCTTGCGCGCAGCGGCGTAGCCGTTCTTGGCCTGGTACTCGTCCAGCCAAACCGCTTCGCCGTCGTCACGCAGACGCCAGGTCAGGGGGTGGGTTTCGGCCGAGCGCTGGATGCGGTTGGCGGGCCCGAAGGAAGTCAGGGTCATACGTAGCCCTCCAGCAGTTTGGCGACGCCGTCTGGCTTGACGTCACCGAAAGTGTCGTCGTCGATCATCAGCGCCGGGGCCTTGTCGCAGTTGCCCAGGCAGCACACCGGCAGCAGGGTGAAGCGGCCGTCGGCAGTGGTCTGGCCGAGGCCGATCCCCAGTTTGCCCTGGATCTCGCTGACCACTGACTCGTGGCCGCCGATGTAGCAGACCATGCTGTCGCAGACGCGAATGATGTGGCGGCCCACTGGCTGGCGGAAAATCTGGCTGTAGAAGGTCGCGACACCTTCGACGTCGCTGGCCGGGATGCCGAGGATCTCGCCGATGGCGTAGAGCGCGCCATCGGGCACCCAGCCACGTTCCTTCTGGACGATCTTCAGGGCTTCGATCGACGCCGCGCGCGGGTCTTCGTAGTGATGCAGCTCGTGCTCGATGGCCGAGCGCTCGGTTTCGCTCAGGGCGAAACGGTCAGTCTGGATAAGCGTGCTGTTCATGCTTAGCGGTCCACGTCGGCCATAACGAAATCGATACTACCCAGGTACGCAATCATGTCCGCGACCATGCTGCCTTTGATCACCGAAGGGATCTGTTGCAGGTGTGGGAAGCTTGGGGTGCGAATCCGGGTGCGGTAGCTCATGGTGCCGCCATCGCTCGTCAGGTAATAACTGTTGATGCCCTTGGTCGCTTCGATCATCTGGAAGGATTCGTTGGCCGGCATGACCGGGCCCCACGAAACCTGCAGGAAGTGCGTGATCAGGGTCTCGATGTGTTGCAGCGTGCGCTCCTTCGGCGGCGGCGTGGTCAGCGGGTGATCCGCCTTGTACGGGCCTTCCGGCATGTTGCGCATGCATTGTTCGATGATCTTGACGCTCTGGCGCATTTCTTCCACGCGCACCATGCAGCGGTCATAGGCATCGCCGTTGGCCGCCAGTGGCACTTCGAATTCGAAGTTCTCGTAGCCCGAGTACGGGCGGGCCTTGCGCAGGTCGAAGTCCAGGCCGGTAGCACGCAGGCTCGGGCCGGTGACGCCCCATTCCAGCGCCTGCTTGGTGTTGTAGTCGGCAACGCCGATGGTACGACCCTTGAGGATGCTGTTTTGCAGGGCGGCCTTGGTGTATTCGTCCAGGCGCTTGGGCATCCATTCGACGAAGTCCTTGACCAGTTTTTCCCAACCGCGGGGCAGGTCGTGGGCGACGCCACCGATGCGGTACCAGGCCGGGTGCAGGCGGAAACCGGTGATCGCTTCGATCACGGTGTAGGCCTTCTGGCGGTCGGTGAAGGTGAAGAACACCGGGGTCATGGCGCCGACGTCCTGGATGTAGGTGCCCAGGAACAGCAGGTGGCTGGTGATGCGGAAGAACTCGGCCATCATGATGCGAATCACGTTGACCCGGTCCGGCACGGTGATGCCGGCCAGTTTCTCGACCGAGAGCACATACGGCAGGTTGTTCATCACGCCGCCGAGGTAGTCGATACGGTCGGTGTACGGGATGTAGCTGTGCCAGGACTGACGCTCGCCCATCTTCTCGGCACCACGGTGGTGGTAGCCGATGTCCGGGACGCAATCGACGATTTCTTCGCCATCCAGTTGCAGGATGATACGGAACGCACCGTGGGCCGAAGGGTGGTTCGGGCCGAGGTTGAGGAACATGTAGTCCTCGTTCGCCCCGGAGCGCTTCATGCCCCAGTCTTCGGGCTTGAAGCGCGCGGCTTCTTCCTCGATCTGCTGCTTGGCCAGGGACAGGCTGTACGGATCGAATTCGGTGGCGCGGGCCGGGAAGTCCTTGCGCAGCGGGTGACCTTCCCAGGTCGGCGGCATCATGATGCGGGTCAGGTGCGGGTGGCCGGGGAAGTCGATGCCGAACATGTCCCAGACTTCGCGCTCGTACCAGTTGGCGTTCGGCCAGATGCTGGTCACGGACGGCACGCTGAGGTCGCTCTCGGACAAGGCGACCTTGATCATTACGTCACTATTACGTTCTACCGACAGCAGGTGATAGAACACGGTGAAATCGACACCGTCGGGCAGCCCGTGACGCTTGGTGCGCAGGCGCTCGTCCACGCCGTGCAGGTCATAGAGCATGACGTAGGGCTTGGGCAGGTTGCGCAGGAAGGTCAGGACTTCGACGAGCCTGGCGCGGGCCACCCAGAGCACCGGCATGCCGGTGCGGGTCGCCTGGGCGGTGAACGCGTCAGGACCAAAACGGTTGTTCAGTTCGACGACCACATCCTGGTCGTCTGCCTTGTAAGGCGGGATGTACAGAGCACTGCCTGTAGTCATGGTTATTTATCGCTTTCGGTCAACGTAAAGAATGAAGCCAGTGTCTCGTTTCTTGGGCAGAACAGAGCTGGATCAGACTTCGTCGGGGCTGCGCAGGTTGGTGACTGCGATTCGCTGTTCGCGGCGCTCTTCCTTGGTCGACGGCATATCGGCGCGGTAGACGCCTTGATCACCGACCACCCAGGACAACGGGCGACGTTCCTGTCCGATGGATTCCTGCAGCAGCATCAGGCCTTGCAGGAACGCTTCGGGGCGGGGCGGGCAGCCGGGCACATAGACATCCACCGGGAGGAACTTGTCGACTCCCTGGACCACGGAATAAATGTCGTACATGCCGCCGGAATTGGCACAGGCGCCCATGGAAATGACCCACTTGGGTTCCAGCATCTGTTCGTACAGGCGCTGGATGATAGGGGCCATTTTCAGGAACGGCGTACCGGCGATAACCATGAAATCCGCCTGGCGCGGCGATGCCCGGATCACCTCGGCGCCAAAGCGCGCGATGTCGTGGGGCGCCGTGAAGGCGGTGGTCATTTCCACGTAGCAGCACGAAAGGCCGAAGTTGTACGGCCACAGGGAGTTCTTGCGACCCCAGTTGACCGTGCTGTTCAGCACGTCTTCGAGCTTGCCCATGAAGATGTTCTTGTGGACTTGATCTTCTAACGGATCAGCAACGGTTTCCCGCTTGCCGATCGGATACTGCTCGTTAGGAGCATCGGGGTCGATCCTGGTGAGATTGTATTGCATTGCCAAAGCCTCATTGTTTCAGCTTCGCTTGCCGCTTGCGCCGAGCTTCCGGAGCCCAATCAAGTGCCCCCACCCGGTAAAGGTAGACAAGACCTGCCAACAGAATTGCTATGAAAACGAGAGCTTCGACGAATCCGGTCCAGCCGCTTTCGCGGACGGACACAGACCAGGCAAAGAGAAAGAGGGCTTCGATATCGAAGATCACGAAAAGCATCGCGACCAGATAGAATTTGGCTGAGAGCCGCAAGCGGGCGCCACCGGTGGGTAGCATGCCGGACTCGAACGGTTCGTTTTTGCTGCGGCCCCAGGCTCGTGACCCGAGAAGGCTCGACACGCCGAGCATGAAGGCACACAGGCCGACAACGCCCAGAAGGAAAATGGCAAAGCCCCAGTTGTGGGCCATGAGTCCTGTCGCTTCGGGCATGCTGGAAATCCTTAACAGAGGGCAAGGGCCTCTGAGCTTGAAAAGAAATAACGCAGTGACGATATGTCGCAGCAATTAATCGCGGTGATTTTAGGGCTAAACACTGGGCAAGTAAAATTCCTATAGCGAAATTATTTATAGGAATAAGGACATAGACCAACTCCACGACCCCCCGGCCCCGGCCACGCGGGCATTGGGCCCTTATTCGTCAAATGTATTTCGTGCCGGATGTGACAATGATAATGGCTTTCAAATGATAATTATTATTGTTTGTGGTGACTTTCACTCAGCCATTTTCATGCAGTCGCCACGAACTTTTCTTACATGGCAGAGACTGTAATTGTCAGCGCCGGCCGTTTTACTCTTTTTCAGACTGCCTGATACTGCGTTCGATCAATTTTTTTGAAGAGTCTTCGATTTCTTGTGCCCAATGCCATTCAGTCATGCTGCAGATCCTGTGGGAGGGTTCGGCAGTGTTCTTGAAATACTGTAGGCGAAAAAAAGCCCCGAACCAGTCGCAATACCTTTCACTTAAGGTTTATCACTTGTCGTGGCGAGGGAGCTTGCTCCCGCTGGGCTGCGTAGCAGCCCCAAAAGCTTGGGACCGCTGCGCGCGCCTGCTGGAGCATGCACCCCCGCCACGGAGCGGTGACATCCTTAAGTGAACAGCATTACGAACCAGTCGGGGCTTCAGATCGTCGGCCTTGCGGTTAGCTTTTATTCGGTCCGCAAGGGCCGTTTATCAAATGGATCAGTGGAACTGCTCTTCTTCGGTCGAACCGGTCAGTGCGGTGACCGATGAGGTGCCGCCCTGGATCACGGTGGTCATGTCGTCGAAGTAGCCGGTGCCCACTTCCTGCTGGTGAGCCACGAAGGTGTAGCCCTTGGCGGCGTCGGCGAATTCCTGCTCTTGCAACTTCACGTAGGCGGTCATGTCGTTGCGGGCGTAGTCGTGCGCCAGGTTGAACATGCTGTGCCACATGTTGTGAATGCCGGCCAGGGTGATGAACTGGTGCTTGTAGCCCATGGCGGACAGTTCGCGCTGGAACTTGGCGATGGTCGCGTCGTCCAGGTTTTTCTTCCAGTTGAAGGAAGGCGAGCAGTTGTACGACAGCAGCTGGTCTGGGTATTCCTTCTTGATGGCTTCGGCGAAACGACGCGCCTCGTCCAGGTCCGGCTTGGCGGTTTCGCACCAGATCAGGTCGGCGTACGGTGCGTAGGCCAGGCCGCGAGCGATGGCCTGGTCGAGACCGGCGCGCACTTTATAGAAGCCTTCCTGGGTGCGGGTACCGGTTACGAACGGTTGGTCGTACGGGTCGCAGTCCGAAGTCAGCAGGTCAGCGGCGTTGGCGTCGGTGCGGGCCAGGATGATGGTCGGGACACCAGCAACGTCAGCGGCCAGGCGGGCAGCGGTCAGCTTCTGCACGGCTTCCTGGGTCGGTACCAATACCTTGCCGCCCATGTGGCCGCATTTCTTCACCGAAGCCAGTTGGTCTTCGAAGTGAACGCCGGCGGCGCCTGCTTCGATCATGCTCTTCATCAGCTCGTAGGCGTTCAGTACGCCGCCGAAACCGGCCTCGGCGTCAGCCACGATCGGGGCGAAGTAGTCGATGTAGCCTTCGTCGCCCGGGTTCTTGCCGGCTTTCCACTGGATCTGGTCGGCGCGACGGAACGAGTTGTTGATGCGCTTGACCACGGTTGGAACCGAGTCCACCGGGTACAGCGACTGGTCAGGGTACATCGACTCGGCGGAGTTGTTGTCCGCAGCCACTTGCCAGCCCGACAGGTAGATCGCCTGGATACCGGCCTTGACTTGCTGCACAGCCTGGCCGCCGGTCAGGGCACCCATGCAGTTGACGAAATCTTTCTCAGGGCGGAAGGACGGCTTGGCGCCTTGGGTCACCAGGTTCCAGAGCTTTTCGGCGCCCAGTTTCGCAAAGGTGTGCTCAGGTTGAACCGAGCCACGCAGACGGACGACGTCAGCAGCCGAATAATTGCGCTTCACGCCTTTCCAGCGCGGGTTTTCAGCCCAGTCTTTTTCAAGGGCTGCAATTTGCTGTTCGCGTGTCAGTGCCATGGAGATAAACCTCGTCGCGTCTTGTAGAAAAAATCATTCGGGGTGAACTATTCCTACTCCTGCCTACGGCGCCAATCATTGGCGAAGCAGGCTGCTCGCTGGCCAGGGGGCCGGGCGCACAAGTCGGTTGAGGCGGGGCGGCGACGGGATGAACGATGGGCTCGAGGGGAAAGTGAGCAGGTAGGGGCGAGCTGCGGGCGCATGCAGGCGTCGTGGGCCTTTATACGGACTCAGAGTGATGCCGGGTTACCTAGTTACGCTTCCGTCCCTCGGGACAACTTCGTTCCAGTCGCAACCTCGTCAAACACACCTTGTGGGCGGTACAGACACGAATCGGCTCGCAGGGTAGTTGCAAGCGTCGACCCGAAGGCCCTTGCCAGGGCCCCTGATTAGCGGGAGCGAGGCCATCATGCCTTCGGTTTTTTGGCTCGTCAAACGTTTTGTAGTGCTTTTTTTCCAGCACTACATCTTTGGTCTAATAAGACTCGTCAGTCAGTTTTCGGTGCTTCAGTTCAGGGTGTCGACCTTGACCCGCAGAATCATGTCATCGCGGCCCTGGGTCGAGTAGCTGCGGGTCAGGCCCTGTTTATCGGCCTGGGTCTGGCGATTGACCCCGGCCAGGGTGATCCACTCACCCAGTCGTCCGCTGACGGTTGTGTCGGTACTTTGCACATTCACTACATCGGGACGCTCCTGGCTCATGCGGTCACGGTTGGTACTGATGCTCAGATGAACGGTCTCGCCGGTAACGCTGGCCGTGACATAAAACCCCTGGGTGACGTTGCGGTATTCGGTCTGGCTTTGCAGGCGGCCGTAGTTGTCGGTCTGGCTGCTGGTGAACGGCACGCTCTGACCTACCTGGATCAGTGCCGGCTGGCCTTCGCTGGCTTGCACCTGCTGCACGCCACCGTCACGGCTGGCGGTGCTGCGGTTGATGATGCGGGTCTGGCTCGGGGCGGCGCCGTTGATGGAGTAGCCCTGGTCGCCTTGCAGGTTGTTTTCGTTGGTATCCACCGTAATCAGCAGGCGCTTGGGCGCGGTGTCGAGTTGGGCGAGGAATTGCCGCAGCTCTTCGATCTTGCCCGGGTCGGCATTGACGATCAGTTGGTTGCCGTAGGCGCTGACCTGGCCGTCCTTGCCGATGAAGTTCTGCGCCACCGGCAGCAGGTCGGCGCTGGTGCGGTAGTTCAGTGGCACGATCTGCGTGTCGGCCAGCACCGACAGGCTGCAGCCGAGCAGCAGGGTGACCAGGAGGGTGCGTAAGGACATTCCATTTCTCCGCGAGACAAAGGCTTGATATTGCCAGTTTGTCGGCTCCGGGTGGGGCAAGTTGAATGATAGACGGCAAAACGCCCCGGCATCGGTGGATGGCGGGGCGTGTTGGTGATGCAGAGTGCTCTTGTGGCGAGGGGATTCATCCCCGCTGGGCTGCGCAGCAGTCCCAAACCAGTCACTGCGGAGTGTCAGGGTAATGCAATCAGATTCATTGGGGCTGCTGCGCAGCCCAGCGGGGATAAATCCCCTCGCCACAGAATCTCCTTGCCACAGAGAAATGCCCTTGCCACGGGGTCAGGCCGAGCGCCGCACCATGTCCACATGGGGAATCCCGGCTTCCAGGAATTCCTCGCTGACCACGGCAAAGCCCAGTCGCTCGTAGAACGGCGTGGCATGCACCTGGGCGCTGAGCATCTGTTGCTTGAGCCCGCGTTTCTCGGCCTCGGCGATCACGGCGTGCATCAGTGCGTCGCCGACCTTCAGGCCGCGCCAGTCCTTGAGGACCGAAACCCGGCCGATATGACCGTCGGTCAACAGGCGGGCGGTGCCGATGGGAAAGTCGCCTTCATAAGCCAGGAAATGCACCGCGCCCTGGTCGTCGGCGTCCCATTCCAGCTCAGGCGGGACGCACTGCTCGACAACGAACACGGTTTCACGAATGCGCCGGATCTCGGCGTTGTCCTTTTGCCAGTCTGCGACACGTACGTGAATTTTATTCATCGGCGAACCCCAGGCTGCCTTGCTTGACCAGCTCACAGATCAGCCCGCGACCGTCCTCATCGGCCAGCCATGGGCCGAGATTCTCGATGTGCAGGGCGTCGGCGGCGCAGATCATTTTCAGCAACTCGCGCAGCTTGCCCGGCAGGTAGCGGCTCTGGCCGCTGGCGAACAGCAGCAGGTCGTCATCGACTTCCGACCAGGCCAGGCGGGCGCTCGGGTTGCGAATGATCACTGCGCCTTGTTCCAGGCCGGCCAGCAGGTCTTCCTCTTCCAGCTCAGGGCCGACCACCAGTTCCGGGTAGCGCGGCTCGGTCATGAACTGGCCGAACCAGGTCAGCAGCAGGCGCTCGTCGCTCATGTGTTCGGCCAGCAGGCCCTTGAGGCGGTCGAGGGCGTCGTGCTGGATCTGGTGCGGATCGGCCACCGGGCGCGCGTCGGCGTCGGTGTAGCGTTCTTCGTCCGGCAGGAACTGGCTGAGGAAATCGGTGAAGTGGGTCAGCACTTCAGCGGCGCTCGGTGCACGGAAACCGACCGAGTAGGTCATACAGTCATCCACGGCCACGCCGCAGTGGGCCAGGCGCGGCGGCAGGTAGAGCATGTCGCCCGGTTCCAGGACCCACTCGTCGGTGGCCTCGAAGTCGGCAAGGATCCGCAGGTCGGCGTGCTGCAGCAGCGGGCTGTCGGAGTCGCACATCTGGCCGATCTTCCAGTTGCGCTTGCCGTGGCCTTGCAGCAGGAACACGTCGTAGTTATCGAAGTGCGGACCGACGCTGCCGCCTGGGGCGGCGAAGCTGATCATCACGTCGTCGATGCGCCAGCTCGGCAGGAAGCGGAAGTGCTCCAGCAGTTCGCTGACCTCCGGCACGAACTGATCGACGGCTTGCACCAGCAGCGTCCACTCGCGCTCCGGCAACTTGCTGAATTCGTCTTCGGCGAACGGGCCGCGACGCAATTCCCACGGACGCTCGCCATGCTCGATCACCAGGCGCGATTCGACTTCTTCTTCCAGGGCCAGGCCGGCCAGCTCGTCGGCGTCGATCGGGCTTTCGAAGTCAGGGATCGCCTGGCGGATCAGCAGCGGTTTTTTCTGCCAGTAGTCGCGCAGGAACTCCCGTGCCGTGATGCCGCCCAGGAGTTGCAGAGGAATATCAGGATTCATGTGTAACCTATTGAAAAAAAGTATTTTTCAGACGCGAATAAAAACGCCCGGCGCTCGGCCGGGCGTCTCAGGGCAAAGCGTGATCAGATGCGCTTGGCTTGCGCCGCCGCGTTGCCGATGTAGCTGGCCGGGGTCAGCTTCTTCAGTTCGGTCTTGGCGTCGACAGGCATGTCCAGGCCATCGATGAAAGTCTGCAACGCTTCAGGGCTGATGCCCTTGCCACGGGTCAGTTCTTTCAGCTTTTCGTAGGGGTTTTCGATGTTGTAGCGACGCATGACGGTCTGGATCGGCTCGGCGAGGACTTCCCAGCAGGCGTCCAGGTCGGCGGCAATCTTCTGCTCGTTCAGTTCCAGCTTGCTGATGCCCTTGAGGCTGGCTTCGTAGGCGATGACGCTGTGGGCAAAACCCACGCCCAGGTTGCGCAGCACGGTGGAGTCGGTCAGGTCGCGCTGCCAGCGGGAGATCGGCAGTTTGCTCGCCAGGTGCTGGAACAGCGCGTTGGCGATCCCCAGGTTGCCTTCGGAGTTTTCGAAGTCGATCGGGTTGACCTTGTGCGGCATGGTCGAGGAACCGATTTCGCCGGCAATGGTGCGTTGCTTGAAGTAACCCAGGGAGATGTAGCCCCAGATGTCACGGTCGAAGTCGATCAGGATGGTGTTGAAGCGCGCAATCGCGTCGAACAGCTCGGCGATGTAGTCGTGCGGCTCGATCTGGGTGGTGTACGGGTTGAAGCTCAGGCCCAGCTCGTCTTCGATGAAGGCGCGGGCGTTGGCTTCCCAGTCGATGTCCGGGTAGGCCGACAGGTGGGCGTTGTAGTTGCCCACCGCGCCGTTGATCTTGCCCAGCAGTGGCACGGCGGCGACCTGAGCGATCTGGCGCTCCAGGCGATACACCACGTTCGCCAGCTCTTTGCCCAGGGTGGTCGGCGAAGCCGGTTGACCGTGGGTGCGCGACAGCATTGGCACGTCGGCGAAGCGGATCGCCAGCTCGCGGATGGACTCGGCGACCTGGCGCATCAGCGGCAGCATCACGTCATCACGGCCTTCGCGCAGCATCAGGGCGTGGGACAGGTTGTTGATGTCCTCGCTGGTGCAGGCGAAGTGGATGAATTCGCTGACGTTGGCCAGTTCCGGCAGCTTGGCCGCCTGCTCCTTGAGCAGGTATTCGATGGCCTTGACGTCGTGGTTGGTGGTGCGCTCGATCTCTTTGACGCGCTCGGCGTGCTCCAGCGCAAAGTTGTCGGCCAGGGCGTTCAGCACCGCGTTGGCTTCGGCGGAAAACGCCGGGACTTCGCCGATGGCGGGGAGGGCGGCCAGGCGCTGGAGCCAGCGCACTTCAACCAGGACGCGGGCACGGATCAGGCCGTACTCGCTGAAAATCGGGCGCAGGGCCTGGGTTTTGCCGGCATAGCGGCCGTCAACAGGGGAAACCGCAGTGAGCGAAGAGAGCTGCATGGGGTGTTCTCGGACAGTCGGGCAACGAAATGGGGCGCGTATCATACATGAAAACAATCGCCGATCCGTCGCCAACTGACCGGCGTATTACGCGTAACGAAATACTATTTATTACCTGTGGCGAGGGAGCTTGCTCCCGCTGCGCTGCGTAGCAGGCCCTTTCTTGGGGACGCTTCACGCCCCAGCGGGAGCAAGCTCCCTCGCCACAACAGCAACGAGGGAGGCGACTTATTCGTTGTGCATCAATGGGTAAAGCTCTTTAAGCAATTTGCGCCGGCTGATCACCAGTTGCCAGCGGTGGCCGCCCAGTTGCCGCCACAGGCGGGCCGAGCGAATCCCGGCCAGCAACAGGGCGCGAATCTTCGAGGCGTTGCTCGGTTGCTGCAGGTTGCGCATGTCGCCGTGCACCTGGATACGCTGGCGCAGGGTGCTCAGGGTGTCCTGGTACAGCGCGCCGCAGGCGGCAACCACGTTTTCGTGGGACGGGCCGAAGTGTTCGACCTGGGACTGGATCTGCGGCAGGCGCTTGCCGATGGTTTCCAGCATGTCGTCACGCTTGGCGAGCTGGCGTTCCAGGCCGAGCATCGACAGGGCATAGCGCAGCGGCTCGCGTTGCAGGGCGCTGGGGTCGCGCTCCAGGGCGCCGATCAGTGCACGGTAGCCTTCGCGCAGGTTCAGGTCGTCGCCGCCGTAGACTTCGAGAGTGTCCTTGGGGTCGCGCACCAGCAGGCTGCCGAGCATGCAGGCGACGCCCGCTTCGGTGGCCTGACCGGTCTTGGCGATCCGGTCCACCAGCACCGCAGCCAGGAATACGCCGCCCAGTGCCGTCAATTGCTCCTGGATCGGGGTCATGCCTTGCTGCTCCACGGCTCTGCGACTTCGATCACGCCGCCGCCCAGGCAGATTTCGCCGTCGTAGAACACCACGGACTGCCCGGGTGTGACCGCTCGCTGCGGATCATCGAACGTGGCGCGGTAGCCCGTGGCGGTTTTTTCCAGAGTGCAAGGCTGGTCGCTCTGCCGGTAGCGGACCTTGGCCGTCAGCCGGCGCGGTTCGCTGAGGTCGATCGGGTTGACCCAATAGATCTCGGAGGCGAGCAGGGCGCGGGAGAACAGCCAGGGATGGTCGTTGCCCTGGCCGACGATCAGTTCATTGTGCTCCAGGTCCTTGACCAGCACGTACCACGGCTCTTCGCCAGCGTCTTTCAGCCCGCCGATGCCCAGGCCCTGGCGCTGGCCGATGGTGTGGTACATCAGGCCGTGGTGGCGACCGATGACTTCGCCCTCGGTGGTCTTGATCTCGCCTGGCTGGGCCGGCAGGTATTGCTTGAGGAAGTCGCTGAACCGGCGTTCGCCGATGAAGCAGATGCCGGTGGAGTCCTTTTTCTTCGCGGTTGCCAGGTCGTGCTTTTCGGCGATTGCCCGCACTTCAGGCTTTTCCAGTTCGCCCACCGGGAACAGCGTCTTGGCGATCTGCTCGCCGCCGACGGCATGCAGGAAGTAGCTCTGGTCCTTGTTCGGGTCAAGGCCCTTGAGCAGCTCGGTGCGACCGTCGATGTCGCGGCGGCGCACGTAGTGACCGGTGGCGATCAGGTCGGCGCCGAGCATCATCGCGTAGTCGAGGAACGCCTTGAACTTGATCTCGCGGTTGCAGAGGATGTCCGGGTTCGGCGTGCGGCCGGCCTTGTATTCGGCCAGGAAGTGCTCGAACACGTTGTCCCAGTACTCGGCGGCGAAGTTGGCGGTGTGCAGCTTGATGCCGATCTTGTCGCACACGGCCTGGGCGTCCGCGAGGTCGTCCATGGCGGTGCAGTATTCGGTTCCGTCGTCTTCTTCCCAGTTCTTCATGAACAGGCCTTCCACCTCATAACCCTGCTCGATCAGCAGAAGGGCGGAAACGGAAGAGTCCACGCCGCCGGACATGCCGACAATGACGCGCTTCTTTTGTGTGGCAGAAGGGGCTGGATCACGCATAGGAATTCAATGAGTGTCTTGAAAAAGGACGCGATTCTATCAGGCCCGGGCGCGCAAGGCTAAACAGAAGGACGGATCAGCGTCAGGTTGTGGCGATGGCCGGCCAGATAATCGTCGATGCAGCGGATGATCAGCTCGCTGCGCCAATGGTCGCGTTGTTCGAGCAGTTCGTCGCGGCTCAGCCACTTGGCGCCGAGGATGCCGTCGTCCAGTTGATAGTCGGGGTGGTGCTTGAGCGCCTTGGCGGCGAAACAGACCCGCTGGTAGGTCACGCCATTGCTTGGCGCGGTGTACAGATAGATGCCGACCACGCTGGTGGGCTCGACGTCCCAGCCGGTTTCCTCCAGGGTCTCGCGCACGGCGGCGTCGATCAGCGTTTCGTCCGGGTCCAGGTGCCCGGCGGGCTGGTTGAGCACTGCGCGCCCGCCCTTGGATTCTTCCACCATCAGGAAGCGGCCGTTGTCTTCGACGATGGTGGCGACGGTGATGTGGGGTTTCCAGTCCATGTAGCGTCCTCGATCTTTCAGTCTGGATGCGACCTCTGTGGGAGCGGGGCTTGCTCGCGAATACGGTGTGTCAGTCGACATGTCCGTTAGCTGATACACCGTTTTCGCGAGCAAGCCCGCTCCCACAGGGGATTACGGTGAATGCGGTAACTGCGACTTGCACCCGACAAAGGTGTGTGTCCAGAAACACAAACCCCGGCGCATGGCCGGGGTTTGTGGCGTTGCCTTGCAACCTTATACCAGCGCAGCAATCGCCGCGTTGAAGGTGTTGCTCGGGCGCATGGCCTTGCTGGTCAGTTCCGGATTGGCGAAGTAGTAGCCGCCGATGTCCACGGGTTTGCCTTGGACGGCGTTGAGCTCGGCAACGATTTTCTCTTCGTTGTCGGTCAGCGTCTTGGCCAGGGTAGTGAACTGCGCCTTGAGGGCTGCATCGTCGTTCTGTGCGGCCAGTGCCTGGGCCCAGAACAGGGTCAGGTAGAAGTGGCTGCCACGGTTGTCGATGCCGCCGACTTTGCGCGAAGGCGACTTGTTGCGGTCCAGGAACTCACCGGTGGCCTGGTCCAGGGTCTTGGACAGGACCAGAGCCTTCGGGTTGTCGTAGGTCACGCCCAGGTGTTCCAGGGATGCAGCCAGGGCCAGGAACTCGCCCAGCGAATCCCAGCGCAGGAAGTTCTCTTCCAGCAACTGTTGGACATGCTTGGGCGCCGAGCCGCCGGCGCCGGTTTCGAACAGGCCACCGCCGTTCATCAGCGGCACGATCGACAGCATCTTGGCGCTGGTGCCCAGTTCCATGATCGGGAACAGGTCGGTCAGGTAGTCGCGCAGCACGTTGCCGGTCACCGAGATGGTGTCCTTGCCTTCGCGGGTGCGGGCCAGGGTGAATTTCATCGCCTCGACCGGGGCCATGATGCGGATGTCCAGGCCGCTGGTGTCGTGGTCCTTCAGGTAAGCCTGGACCTTCTCGATCACCACGCCGTCATGGGCGCGCATCGGGTCCAGCCAGAAGATGGCCGGGGTGGCGCTGGCGCGGGCACGGTTGACGGCCAGCTTGACCCAATCCTGGATCGGCGCGTCCTTGGTCTGGCACATGCGGAAGATGTCGCCGGCTTCGACAGCCTGTTCCATCAGCAGGGCGCCCTTGCCGTCGGTGACGCGAACCACGCCGTCGGCCTTGATCTGGAAGGTCTTGTCGTGGGAACCGTACTCTTCGGCTTTCTTGGCCATCAGGCCGACGTTCGGCACGCTGCCCATGGTGGTCGGATCGAACGCACCGTTGGCCTTGCAGTCTTCGATTACCGCCTGGTAGATGGTGGCGTAGCAACGATCCGGGATCACGGCCTTGGTGTCGTGCAACTGGCCGTCTGTGCCCCACATCTTGCCGGAGTCACGGATCATGGCCGGCATCGAGGCGTCGACGATGACGTCGCTCGGCACGTGCAGGTTGGTGATGCCTTTGTCGGAGTTGACCATCGCCAGGGCTGGGCGCGCCGCGTAGACCGCCTGGATGTCGGCTTCGATCTGCGCCTGCTGCTCGGCCGGCAGGGCCTTGATGCGAGCGTACAGGTCGCCGATGCCGTTGTTCAGGTTGAAGCCGATCTGCGCCAGCACGTCGGCGTGCTTGGCCAGGGCGTCTTTATAGAACTCGGCGACGATCTGGCCGAACATGATCGGGTCGGAGACCTTCATCATGGTGGCCTTGAGGTGAACCGACAGCAGCACGCCTTGTTGCTTGGCGCTTTCGATTTCAGCGGCGATGAAGGCGCGCAGGGCGTTCTTGCTCATCACGGCGCAGTCGAGGATCTCGCCGGCCTGGACGCTGGTTTTTTCTTTCAGCACGGTGGTGGTGCCGTCCTGGGCCACCAGCTCGATTTTCACGGCGTCAGCGGCGTCGATCAGGACAGCTTTCTCGCTGCCGTAGAAATCGCCGGTGCTCATGTGGGCGACGTGGGACTTGGAGTCAGCGGCCCAGGCGCCCATTTTGTGCGGGTGCTTGCGAGCATAGTTCTTGACCGACAGCGGCGCGCGGCGGTCAGAGTTGCCTTCGCGCAGGACCGGGTTCACGGCGCTGCCCTTGACCTTGTCGTAACGGGCGCGAGCGTCTTTCTCGGCCTCGGTGGTCACGGTTTCCGGGTAGTCCGGCAGAGCGTAGCCCTGGGCCTGCAATTCCTTGATGGCGGCTTGCAGTTGCGGAACCGAGGCGCTGATGTTCGGCAGCTTGATGATGTTGGCTTCGGGCGTAACGGCCAGGTCGCCCAGTTCGGCGAGGTGGTCGGCTACGGCTTTGTCACCCAGTTGCTCGGGGAAGCTGGCCAGGATCCGCCCTGCGAGGGAGATATCGCGGGTTTCCACGGCGATATCGGCCGAAGCGGTAAAGGCTTCGATGATCGGCAACAGGGAATAGGTGGCGAGGGCAGGCGCTTCGTCGGTGAAGGTATAGATGATCTTCGAGCGGGTGGGCATATTCGGATTAACTCTCTTCTTTGCTAAAGCATGCGCAGAAACTCGAGGGGCGCCGGGTAAGCGCGTTCGTTCAAAGTCATCCGTGAGCCGAATGTCGAGGTTTCTTCGCGGTGATGTTGGGTTGCATCAGTCGAGCGTCAAGCGGTCGGGCCGCGGTAACGGACCGGCTTTCATTGGCGGAAAGTCTTGTCGTAGAGCAGTCAGCCGGCGTGACCCTGTGGTCAGCGGCGGCATTATACATAGGTAGCTGGCAATCTGCCGATGGTTCATAGACGTTCGTAGTCGTCCATTGGTCTAAACGTCGCACTCCCGAGGGGGTGGGCTATGCTCATGTTTGGCACTTTTCCCTTGGTTTTCAGGCTTGTACGCGGCCAACTGCATCTCTTTGGTCGTGATGGGCCGAACGTAGGGTTTGCGTGCCGATTCAACTGGGGTACGCTCGAACGCAGCCAGATGTTCAATCCAAGCAATGGAGTTCAGCATGGGGTATCAAAAGATTCAGGTTCCAGCCGTCGGTGAAAAAATCACCGTCAATGCAGACCATTCTCTTAATGTTCCCGATAACCCGATCATCCCCTTCATCGAAGGCGACGGGATTGGCGTTGATATCAGCCCGGTGATGATCGAGGTGGTGGACGCTGCGGTGCAGAAAGCCTACGCAGGCAAGCGCAAGATTTCCTGGATGGAAGTCTACGCCGGCGAGAAAGCGACCCAGGTCTACGACCAGGACACTTGGCTGCCCCAGGAAACACTGGACGCGGTCAAGGATTACGTGGTGTCCATCAAGGGCCCGCTGACCACTCCGGTCGGTGGCGGCATTCGCTCGCTGAACGTGGCCCTGCGCCAGCAACTGGACCTCTACGTGTGCCTGCGTCCGGTGCGCTGGTTCGAAGGCGTGCCGAGCCCGGTCAAGAAACCTGGCGACGTGGACATGACGATCTTCCGCGAGAACTCCGAGGACATCTACGCGGGCATCGAGTGGAAAGCCGGTTCGGCCGAAGCCACTAAGGTCATCAAGTTCCTGAAAGAAGAAATGGGCGTGACCAAGATCCGTTTCGACGAGGATTGCGGCATCGGCGTCAAGCCGGTTTCCAAGCAGGGCACCCAGCGCCTGGCGCGCAAGGCCTTGCAATACGTGGTCGACAATGATCGCGATTCGCTGACCATCGTGCATAAAGGCAACATCATGAAGTTCACCGAAGGTGCCTTCAAGGAGTGGGCCTACGAAGTGGCGGCCGAGGAGTTTGGCGCGACCCTGCTCGACGGCGGTCCATGGATGCAGTTCAAGAACCCGAAGACCGGCAAGAATGTCGTGGTCAAGGACGCCATCGCCGATGCGATGCTCCAGCAGATCCTGCTGCGCCCGGCCGAATATGACGTGATTGCGACCCTGAACCTCAACGGCGACTACCTTTCCGATGCCCTGGCGGCGGAAGTGGGGGGTATCGGCATTGCGCCGGGTGCCAACCTGTCCGACACCGTGGCGATGTTCGAAGCGACCCACGGCACTGCGCCCAAGTACGCGGGCAAGGACCAGGTCAACCCAGGGTCGTTGATCCTGTCGGCTGAAATGATGCTGCGTCACATGGGCTGGACCGAAGCGGCCGACCTGATCATCAAGGGCACCAACGGTGCGATTTCGGCCAAGACCGTGACCTATGACTTCGAACGCTTGATGGAGGGCGCCACGCTGGTGTCATCGTCGGGCTTCGGCAAGGCATTGATCGAGCACATGTAAGCGGGATCAGCGCGCATCACAAATGCCCGGTTCGAGTGATCGAACCGGGCATTTTTCGTGGGCCGGGCGGCGACCGCCGGTCAATGGGTCTCGGTGACCCTGGCGATGACCGGGACAGGTGCTTCTTCGACTTTGACCGGCTCTATGTTGACGGCGTGCAGGCCCTTGGGGCCCTGGATAACCTGGAACGTCACAGGTTGCCCGGCTTTCAAGGTCTTGTAGCCATCCATCTGGATGGCCGAGAAGTGGGCGAAAAGGTCTTCATCGGGCATTCCGGCTGCGATGATGAAGCCGAAGCCCTTGGCATTGTTGAACCATTTCACCTTGCCACTCATTTTGACGACCGACATAAACCATATCCCTCTGCAACGCACTCCATCACTGGAGTATCATCCAGTCCATCCGCAGGCTAATCTTGAAACAGGATAGATTCCACGGACCTTTTTAACCCACGATGGGCTCTATTGGTTGTAACACCGTTTTGCCGATAGTCAAGGTGGCCGGGTGGTCGTGGTTGAAATCACCCATAAGCGCCCCCATCACTGTATTCGCCAACTAAACGAACCTTTCTTTCCATGCATGCAGTCAGCCAGATTCGACTAACATTCAATCAGGATCGCCCGGATCTACACGACGACGATTCCGCCGGCCTTGCTGTTCAGGAAGCGAAGCCAGCATTACAGGCGCCACCGATGTACAAGGTGGTTTTGTTCAACGATGACTACACACCGATGGATTTCGTCGTCGAAGTGCTCGAGGTGTTTTTTAACCTGAATCGCGAGCTGGCGACCAAGGTCATGCTGGCCGTTCATACAGAGGGACGGGCAGTGTGTGGAGTGTTTACCCGCGACATCGCCGAGACAAAGGCCATGCAGGTCAACCAGTACGCCCGGGAAAGCCAGCATCCGCTACTCTGTGAAATCGAGAAGGACGGTTAACGCCGACCACTTGGGTATGAGGTGAAGCCATGTTAAACCGCGAGCTCGAAGTCACCCTCAATCTTGCCTTCAAGGAGGCTCGTTCGAAGCGTCATGAATTCATGACCGTCGAACACCTGCTGCTGGCCTTACTGGATAACGAGGCTGCCGCCACCGTTTTGCGTGCCTGCGGCGCAAACCTCGATAAGCTCAAGCACGACCTGCAGGAGTTCATCGACTCCACCACGCCATTGATCCCCGTGCATGACGAGGATCGGGAAACCCAGCCAACCCTGGGCTTCCAGCGTGTCCTGCAACGTGCTGTCTTTCATGTACAGAGCTCGGGCAAACGCGAAGTCACCGGCGCCAACGTGCTGGTTGCGATCTTCAGTGAACAGGAGAGCCAGGCGGTTTTCCTGCTCAAGCAGCAGAGCGTTGCGCGTATCGATGTCGTCAACTACATCGCCCATGGCATTTCCAAGGTGCCGGGGCATGGCGATCATTCCGAGGGTGAGCAGGAGATGCAGGACGACGAGGGTGGTGAGTCTTCTTCTTCAGGCAACCCTCTGGATGCCTATGCCAGCAATCTGAATGAACTGGCGCGCCAGGGCCGCATCGACCCGCTCGTCGGGCGCGAGGCGGAAGTCGAGCGTGTCGCGCAGATCCTGGCCCGGCGCCGCAAGAACAACCCGTTGCTGGTGGGCGAGGCAGGCGTGGGCAAGACCGCGATTGCCGAAGGCCTGGCCAAGCGCATCGTCGACAACCAGGTGCCGGACCTGCTGGCCAACAGCGTGGTGTATTCCCTTGACCTGGGTGCCTTGCTGGCCGGTACCAAGTACCGCGGTGACTTCGAGAAGCGCTTCAAGGCGTTGCTCGGCGAACTGAAGAAACGCCCGCAGGCGATCCTGTTCATCGACGAAATCCACACCATTATCGGTGCCGGGGCTGCGTCGGGCGGGGTCATGGATGCCTCGAACCTGCTCAAGCCGCTGCTTTCGTCGGGTGATATCCGCTGCATTGGCTCGACCACGTTCCAGGAGTTTCGTGGGATCTTCGAGAAAGACCGCGCCCTGGCACGGCGCTTCCAGAAAGTCGACGTGTCGGAGCCTTCGGTGGAAGACACCATTGGCATCCTGCGCGGCCTGAAGGGGCGTTTCGAGCTGCACCACAACATCGAATACAGCGATGAAGCCCTGCGCGCCGCGGCTGAACTGGCCTCGCGCTACATCAATGACCGGCATATGCCGGACAAGGCCATCGACGTGATCGACGAGGCAGGTGCCTATCAGCGCCTGCAACCGCTGGAAAATCGGGTCAAGCGCATCGAGGTGCCGCAGGTCGAGGACATCGTGGCGAAAATCGCCCGGATTCCGCCCAAGCACGTCACCAGTTCCGACAAGGAGCTGCTGCGTAACCTGGAGCGTGACCTGAAGCTGACGGTATTTGGCCAGGATGCGGCCATCGATTCGCTGTCGACCGCCATCAAGCTGTCTCGCGCCGGTCTGAAGTCGCCGGACAAGCCAGTGGGGTCTTTCCTGTTCGCAGGTCCTACCGGTGTCGGCAAGACCGAGGCGGCCCGGCAACTGGCGAAGGCGATGGGAATCGAGCTGGTTCGCTTCGACATGTCCGAGTACATGGAGCGGCACACCGTGTCGCGCCTGATCGGGGCGCCTCCGGGCTATGTCGGTTTCGACCAGGGTGGTCTGTTGACCGAGGCGATTACCAAGCAACCCCACTGTGTGTTGCTGCTCGATGAAATCGAGAAGGCGCATCCGGAAGTCTTCAACCTGCTGCTGCAGGTCATGGACCACGGTACGCTGACCGATAACAACGGGCGCAAGGCGGACTTCCGCAACGTGATCCTCATCATGACCACCAACGCCGGTGCCGAAACCGCTGCTCGCGCTTCGATCGGCTTCACCCATCAGGACCACTCGTCCGATGCGATGGAAGTGATCAAGAAGAGCTTCACGCCTGAATTCCGCAATCGCCTGGACACCATTATCCAGTTTGGTCGCCTCAGTCATGAGGTCATCAAAAGCGTGGTGGACAAGTTCCTTACCGAACTCCAGGCGCAGCTCGAAGACAAGCGTGTGTTGCTGGAAGTCACCGATGCGGCTCGCAGCTGGCTGGCCGAGGGTGGCTACGATGTGACGATGGGGGCACGGCCGATGGCTCGCCTGATCCAGGACAAGATCAAGCGTCCGCTGGCCGAGGAAATCCTCTTTGGCGAACTGGCCGAGCATGGCGGTGTGGTCCATATCGACATCAAGGACGGCGAACTGACCTTCGACTTCGAAACCACGGCCGAAATGGCCTGATCGCGACGGGTAACAAGCAAAAGGCGCCGAAAGGCGCCTTTTTGCTGTCTTCAGGAAGCACACTGAACCCCTGTGGGAGCGGGCTTGCTCGCGAATGCGTTTTTACATTCAACATCTATACAAGCTGACCTGCCGCTATCGCGAGCAAGCCCGCTCCCACAGTTTGTCTTCGGCAAGGCACAAGATTGAGTCTCACCGCCAATTCCTTGTGGGAGCCGAGCTTGCTCGCGATGGCGGCGGTCCATTTGGCACTTATGCAAACTGACCCACCGCTATCGCGAGCAAGCTTGGCTCTCACAAACAAAAACGCCCGGTGTTAGCCGGGCGTCTTGTATTGACTTGTTAGCGAGCGCGGTAAGTGATGCGCCCTTTGCTCAAGTCATAGGGCGTCAGCTCGACGCGCACTTTGTCACCGGTAAGAATACGAATGTAGTTCTTGCGCATCTTGCCGGAGATATGCGCGGTTACGACGTGCCCATTTTCCAACTCCACACGAAACATGGTGTTGGGCAGGGTGTCGACGACAGTGCCTTCCATTTCGAAGCTGTCTTCTTTCGACATGCAGTAAAGCCCTCGGTATCCAGTGAATGGCCCGGTGCAACTGCGCCAGGCAAAAGCGGCGTGCATTGTGCCCGAAAAAGAGGGTTCAAGCCAAGGGGTTCTAGTTAAGGACAACCCACCGCTGGTTAATCAGCAGCTCAATGGGCCGATATTGCGTCTTGTAGTTCATTTTTTTGCAGTTCTTGATCCAGTAGCCCAGGTATACCGCTTCGAGCCCCAGGCGCAGGCATTCGTTGATCTGCCACAGGATGGCATAGCGTCCCAGGCTGCGCCGTTCTTCATCCGGCTCATAGAAGGTGTACACCGCTGAAAGTCCATTGGGCAGCAGGTCAGTGACGGCGATGGCCACCAGTCTCCCGTCGAGACGGAATTCATAAAAGCGGGAAAACGGCAGGTCGCGCACCAGGAAGGTCGAGAATTGATCGCGACTGGGCGGGTACATGTCGCCGTCGGCGTGGCGCTGCTCAATGTAGCGCTGGTACAGGTTGAAGTATTCCTCGCTGAACTGCGGCTTGGCTGGCCGGACCTGCAGGTCGGCGTTGCGCTTGAAAATACGCTTCTGCTGGCGATTGGGGGTAAAGCGAGTCACAGGGATTCGCGCTGGGACGCACGCGTTGCAGTTTTGGCAATGGGGCCGGTAGAGGTGATCGCCACTGCGGCGAAAGCCCATCTCCGACAGGTCTGCATAGACATGCACATCCATGGGCTGGCTAGGGTCGAGGAACAGCGTCGTGGCCTGCTCTTCGGGCAGGTAACTGCAAGAGTGGGGTTGAGTGGCATAGAACTTCAAGCGCGCCAACTCGGTCATGATCAACCCTCGGGATAAGCTTTCGGTTAAGTGTAAGCCACGAGCGCCAATGTCGCTCAGCAAACCCAGGTTGCGTGGTTGGGCTGGTCCAGGTGCGCCCGGAGATAGCCGGCAAACGCGGCCCGTGGAATCGAGCGGGCGCCGAGGCTATGCAGGTGTTCGGTGGGCATCTGGCAGTCGATCAGCACGAAACCGGCCGTCTTGAGGTGTTGGACCAGGGCGGCGAAGCCGAATTTCGAGGCATTGTCGGCCCGGCTGAACATGGATTCGCCAAAGAACAGCTGTCCCATCGCCAGGCCATACAGGCCACCCACTAATAGACCTTGGTCCCAGACTTCCACCGAATGGGCGAAGCCGCGCCGGTGCAGTTCCAGATAAGCGGTCTGCATGGCCTCGGTGATCCAGGTGCCGTCGGCGTACTCCCGTGGTGCGGCGCAGGCCTGGATGACCGCAGCGAAGTCCTGGTCGAACGTCACTTGGTAGCGTTGCTTGCGCAACAGTTTGCCCAGGCTGCGGGAAACATGCAGCTCGTCGGGAAACAACACGGTACGAGGGTCCGGCGACCACCACAGGATCGGCTGGCCCTCGGAAAACCAGGGGAAGCAGCCATGACGATAAGCCTGGATCAGCCGGTCGGCGGACAAGTCGCCACCGGCGGCCAGCAACCCGTTGGGGTCGCGCATGGCTTTTTCCAGTGGAGGGAAATCAAGGGAGTTGCGTTGTAACCAGGTCAGCATTGTTATCCGCACTAGCAGAAGGGGAGGGCGGGTTCGAGCACAGATGTACTGTGGCGAGGGGATTTATCCCCGCTGGGCTGCGAAGCAGCCCTAAAACCAGACAACCCGGTGGGTCAGACAGATTGAGTCGACTGCTGGGGCTGCTGTGCAGCCCAGCGGGGATAAATCCCCTCGCCACAAGGTTAACCGTCAAACGGTCGGAATGTCATCGAGATACTTTTCCGCATCGAGAGCCGCCATGCAACCGGCCCCGGCGGAGGTAATTGCCTGGCGATACACGTGGTCGGCGACATCGCCGGCGGCGAACACGCCTTCGATATCGGTTGCGGTGGCATTGCCCTCGCTGCCGCCGCGTACCAGCAGGTAGCCGTCGCGCATGTTCAACTGGCCCTGAAACAGCTCAGTGTTGGGTTTATGCCCGATGGCGATGAACACGCCGGCCAGGGACAGTGTGCTGGTTTCGCCGGTCTCGCTGTGGCGCAGGCGGGCACCGGTCACGCCACTGGCATCGCCCAGTACTTCGTCCAGGTTCTGGTTCCAGTGCAGCTTTATATTGCCGTTGGCGGCTTTCTCGAAGAGTTTGTCCTGCAATATCTTCTCTGAGCGCAGCTTGTCGCGACGGTGGATCAGGTGGACTTCCCTGGCGATGTTCGACAGATACAAGGCTTCCTCGACCGCCGTATTGCCGCCACCAACCACCGCCACCACTTGGTTACGATAGAAAAATCCATCGCAAGTCGCGCAGGCGGAAACCCCTTTGCCGGCAAAACTGTCTTCCGATGGCAGCCCCAGGTACTGGGCTGAAGCGCCGGTGGCGATGATCAGTGCATCACAGGTGTAGGTGCCGCTGTCGCCGATCAACTCGAAAGGGCGCTGTTGCAACTTGGCGGTGTGAATATGGTCGTAGACGATCTGCGTGTCGAAGCGCTCGGCGTGCCGCTGCATGCGCTCCATCAGGACCGGGCCAGTCAGGCCTTCGACATCGCCGGGCCAGTTATCGACTTCCACCGTCGTGGTGAGCTGGCCACCGGCCTGCAGGCCAGTGATGACAACGGGTTTGAGATTGGCGCGGGCAGCATAGACCGCCGCGCTGTACCCCGCAGGGCCGGAACCGAGAATGATCAGGCGTGAATGCTTCACTTCGCTCATAAAAACACCTCATAAGCCTTTGTCACAAAAGACAATGCATGCTCCAATTGGCGCTTGTGCACCCTGTTCCCGGCTATGCTGTAACCCAGCGTACGGGCAATGCCTGGAGACGGACAAACCCGTACAATGCTTGAGTTTTGAACGCAGGATCGGCTAAAGATCCAAATCTTCGGCAACACCTGCGGTTTTCTGGATGCACCTCACAGTGGTAAAAGTAGTACCGGTTGTGCACATTCACTTTTTTACCTGCTCGTGATGGGCAGTTTTTTATGTCATTCAACAGATGGACGCGCCTTTGGCGCAGGAAAAGAAGCGTTTTGAAGAAATCCACCGCAGCACCCAAAACAGTCGTTCCGCTCTGGCGCCAGCAATTGCACTACCGGCTCAAGGAAGGTGCGTTGATCGCCATCGGGGCCTTGTGCCTGTTCCTGATGATGGCCTTGCTGACCTATGGCAAGGACGATCCGGGCTGGAGCCATAACAGCAAGATCGACGACGTGCAGAATTTCGGCGGTCCGGCCGGTTCCTACAGCGCCGATATCCTGTTCATGGTGCTGGGCTACTTCGCCTACATCTTCCCGCTGCTGCTGGCGATCAAGGCTTACCAGATCTTCCGCCAGCGCCACGAGCCCTGGCAGTGGAGCGGCTGGTTGTTTTCCTGGCGCTTGATCGGCCTGGTGTTCCTGGTGTTGTCGGGGGCCGCGCTGGCCCATATCCATTTCCACGCGCCCACTGGCCTGCCGGCCGGGGCGGGCGGTGCGCTGGGGGAAAGCCTCGGCGACCTGGCCCGCAATGCCCTGAACATCCAGGGCAGCACGCTGCTGTTCATCGCACTGTTTTTGTTCGGCCTGACGGTGTTCACCGACTTGTCGTGGTTCAAGGTCATGGACGTGACCGGCAAGATCACCCTCGACCTGTTCGAATTGATCCAGGGCGCCGTGAATCGCTGGTGGGCGGCGCGCACCGAGCGCAAGCAGCTGGTGGCGCAACTGCGTGAAGTCGATGATCGCGTCCATGATGTGGTTGCGCCGACGGTGCCGGACAAGCGTGAGCAGGCCAAGGTCAAGGAGCGCCTGATCGAGCGTGAGCAGGCCTTGAGCAAGCACATGTCCGAGCGCGAGAAGCAGGTGCCGCCGGTCATCACCATGGCCCCGGCCAAGGCGCCGGAGCAGAGCAAGCGCGTGCAGAAAGAGAAACAGGCGCCGCTGTTCGTCGACAGTGCGGTGGAAGGTACCTTGCCGCCGATCTCGATCCTGGACCCGGCCGAGAAGAAACAGCTCAATTATTCCCCTGAATCCCTGGCGGCCGTCGGTCACCTGCTCGAGATCAAGCTCAAGGAGTTCGGGGTCGAGGTCTCGGTGGACTCGATCCACCCGGGTCCGGTCATTACCCGTTACGAGATCCAGCCCGCCGCCGGCGTGAAGGTCAGCCGCATCGCCAACCTCGCCAAGGACCTGGCGCGGTCCCTGGCCGTGACCAGCGTGCGCGTGGTGGAAGTGATCCCCGGCAAGACCACCGTGGGTATCGAGATCCCCAACGAAGACCGGCAGATCGTGCGCTTCTCCGAAGTGCTGTCGACGCCCGAGTATGACAACCACAAGTCGCCGGTCACCCTGGCCCTGGGCCACGACATCGGCGGCAAGCCGGTCATCACCGACCTGGCGAAGATGCCCCACCTGCTGGTGGCCGGTACCACCGGTTCCGGTAAGTCGGTGGGGGTGAACGCAATGATCCTGTCGATCCTGTTCAAGTCCGGCCCGGAAGACGCCAAGCTGATCATGATCGATCCGAAGATGCTCGAACTGTCGATCTACGAAGGCATCCCGCACCTGCTGTGCCCGGTCGTCACCGACATGAAGGACGCCGCCAACGCCCTGCGCTGGAGCGTCGCCGAGATGGAGCGCCGCTACAAGCTGATGGCGAAGATGGGCGTGCGCAACCTGTCGGGCTTCAACGCCAAGGTCAAGGAGGCCGAAGAGGCCGGCACGCCCTTGAGCGACCCGCTGTACCACCGCGAGAACATCCACGACGAAGCGCCGCTGCTGCACAAGCTGCCGACCATCGTGGTGGTGGTGGACGAATTCGCCGACATGATGATGATCGTCGGCAAGAAGGTTGAAGAACTGATCGCCCGTATCGCCCAGAAGGCCCGGGCGGCGGGGATCCACCTGATCCTGGCGACCCAGCGGCCGTCGGTGGATGTGATCACCGGCCTGATCAAGGCCAACATTCCGACCCGGATGGCGTTCCAGGTGTCGAGCAAGATCGACTCGCGGACCATCATCGACCAGGGCGGTGCCGAGCAACTGCTGGGTCACGGTGACATGCTCTACATGCCGCCGGGCACCAGCCTGCCGATCCGGGTCCACGGCGCGTTCGTCTCCGACGATGAAGTGCATCGCGTGGTGGAAGCCTGGAAACTGCGTGGCGCCCCGGAATACAACGACGACATCCTCAACGGTGTCGAAGAGGCTGGCAGCGGCTTCGAGGGCAGCGGCGGCGGCGGTGAAGACGATGCCGAAACCGATGCGCTCTACGACGAAGCGGTGCAGTTCGTCCTGGAAAGCCGCCGGGCCTCGATTTCCGCCGTCCAGCGCAAGCTCAAGATCGGCTACAACCGCGCCGCACGCATGATCGAAGCCATGGAAATGGCCGGGGTCGTGACGGCCATGAACACCAACGGTTCGCGCGAAGTTCTCGCGCCGGGCCCGATGCGCGATTAACGACCGGGTGGCCTGGCCGCTCGACCCCCACGACTTCATGAGGACTCCCATGCGCCTGATTCGCATGTTGCTGTTGCCCGTACTGGCCCTGACCACTTTGTCGGCTCAAGCCAACGAAAAGGACGTGGCTCGCCTGACCCAGCTACTGGACGGCTCCAAGACCCTGACCGCACGCTTTTCCCAGTTGACCCTGGACGGCAGCGGCACCCAATTGCAGGAAACCGCCGGCGACATGGCCTTGCAGCGTCCCGGCCTGTTCTACTGGCACACCGACGCACCGGCCGAGCAGTTGATGGTGTCCGACGGCCAGAAAGTCTCCCTGTGGGACCCGGACCTGGAACAGGTCACCATCAAGAAACTCGACCAGCGCCTGACCCAGACCCCGGCGCTGCTGCTGTCTGGTGATATTTCCAAGATCAGCGAGAGTTTCGACATCAGCGCCAAGGAAGCGGGCGGGGTAATCGACTTCACCCTCAAGCCCAAGACCAAGGACAGCCTGTTCGACAGCCTGCGCCTGTCGTTTCGCAACGGCCTGGTCAATGACATGCAACTGATCGACAGCGTCGGCCAGCGCACCAATATCCTGTTTACCGGGGTCAAGGCCAACGAGCCGATCGCAGCGTCCAAGTTCAAGTTCGACATCCCAAAGGGTGCGGATGTGATCCAGGAATAAACACCGACCCCTTTGTGGGAGCGGGCTTGCTCGCGAATGCGGTATATCAGTCAGCATTGATGTTGAATGTTACATCGCATTCGCGAGCAAGCCCGCTCCCACATGGATCTCCGGCAGCAGGACCAAATGAGGTTGCATAAGCAGTGATGGACCTGTTTCGAATCGCCCCGATTGCCCAGCCATTGGCCGCGCGCTTGCGTGCGACCAACCTGGATGAGTACGTCGGTCAGGAGCATGTGCTCGCTCGCGGCAAGCCTCTGCGCGAAGCGCTGGAGCAGGGCGCGTTGCACTCGATGATTTTCTGGGGGCCGCCGGGTGTGGGCAAGACCACCCTGGCGCGGCTGCTGGCGGAAGTTTCGGATGCGCACTTCGAAACGGTTTCGGCGGTACTGGCGGGGGTCAAGGAAATCCGCCAGGCAGTGGAAGTCGCCAAGCAACAGGCAGGCCAGTACGGCAAGCGCACGATCCTGTTCGTTGACGAAGTGCACCGCTTCAACAAGTCTCAACAGGACGCCTTCCTGCCGTACGTCGAGGATGGCACGCTGATTTTCATCGGCGCGACCACCGAGAACCCATCGTTCGAACTCAACAATGCCTTGCTGTCCCGGGCGCGGGTTTATGTGCTCAAGAGCCTCGACGAGACCGCGATGCGCAAACTGGTGCACCGGGCGCTGACCGAGGAGCGTGGCCTGGGCAAGCGTCAGTTGAGCCTCAGCGACGAAGGTTTCCAGATGCTGTTTTCTGCCGCTGACGGTGATGGCCGGCGCCTGCTCAACCTGCTGGAAAACGCCTCGGACCTGGCTGAAGACAACAGCGAGATCGATGTCGAGCTGCTGCAAAGCCTACTGGGCGACACGCGCCGTCGTTTCGACAAGGGGGGCGAAGCGTTCTACGACCAGATCTCGGCGCTGCACAAATCCATTCGCGGCTCCAATCCCGATGCGGCCCTGTACTGGTTTGCACGAATGATCGATGGCGGTTGCGACCCGTTGTACCTGGCACGGCGGGTGGTGCGCATGGCCAGCGAGGACATCGGCAACGCCGACCCCAGGGCCCTGGGCCTGTGCCTGTCGGCCTGGGACGTGCAGGAGCGCCTCGGCAGCCCGGAAGGCGAACTCGCCGTGGCCCAGGCCATCACCTACCTGGCGTGTGCGCCGAAGAGCAACGCGGTGTATATGGGCTTCAAAGCCGCGATGCGCAGCGCCGCCGAGCACGGCTCCCTTGAAGTACCGTTGCACCTGCGCAACGCGCCGACCAAGCTCATGAAGCAGTTGGGCTACGGCGAGGAATACCGCTATGCCCATGATGAGCCCGATGCCTATGCCGCCGGTGAAGACTATTTTCCGGATGAGTTGGAACCCCAGCGCTTCTACCAGCCGGTGCCCCGGGGCCTTGAGCTGAAGATCGGCGAAAAGCTCAATCATTTGGCCCAACTCGATCGCCTGAGCCCACGCCAGCGGAGAAAACCTTGATCCCCTTGATCGTTGCAGTCTCCGCCGGCGGCGTTGCCGGTACGTTGTTGCGTTTCGCCACGGGCAACTGGATCAATGCAAATTGGCCGCGGTACTTCTATACCGCGACGCTGGCCGTTAATATCGTGGGCTGTCTGCTGATCGGCGTTCTATACGGTCTGTTTTTGATTCGCCCGGAAGTGCCCATCGAGGTGCGCGCGGGGCTGATGGTCGGCTTTCTCGGCGGCCTGACGACTTTTTCATCCTTTTCACTGGATACGGTGCGCCTGCTGGAAAGCGGGCAGGTGCCGCTGGCCCTGGGCTATGCGGCCATCAGCGTATTCGGCGGGCTGCTCGCCACCTGGGTCGGCCTGTCCCTGACCAAACTTTGATTACGAGAGAACGACATGCTCGATTCCAAACTGTTACGTAGCAACCTTCAGGACGTAGCGGACCGCCTGGCATCCCGTGGCTTTGCCCTGGACGTCGCGCGCATCGAAGCGCTGGAAGAACAGCGCAAGACCGTCCAGACCCAGACTGAAAAGCTGCAAGCCGAGCGTAACGCGGTCTCCAAAAGCATTGGCCAGGCCAAGCAGCGCGGCGAAGACATTGCGCCCTTGATGGCGAATGTCGAGAACATGGGGACCGAGCTCAATAACGGCAAGATCGAACTGGACCGGATCCAGACCGAGCTGGATGCGATCCTGCTGGGCATTCCGAATCTGCCTCACGAGTCGGTGCCGGTCGGCGAAGACGAAGACGGCAACGTCGAAGTACGTCGCTGGGGCACGCCGAAGGCCTTTGATTTCCCGGTGCAGGACCACGTTGCCCTGGGCGAGAAGTTCGGCTGGCTGGACTTCGAAACCGCCGCCAAGCTGTCGGGTGCCCGCTTCGCCTTGCTGCGTGGGCCTATCGCCCGTCTGCACCGCGCCCTGGCGCAGTTCATGATCAACCTGCACGTCACCGAGCACGGCTACGAGGAAGCCTACACCCCGTACCTGGTCCAGGCGCCGGCGCTGCAAGGCACCGGTCAGTTGCCGAAATTCGAGGAAGACCTGTTCAAGATCGGCCGCGACGGTGAAGCCGATCTGTACCTGATCCCGACTGCCGAAGTCTCGCTGACCAACATCGTCGCCGGCGAGATCGTCGACGCCAAGCAGTTGCCGATCAAATTCGTCGCCCACACGCCGTGCTTCCGCAGTGAAGCCGGGGCGTCGGGCCGCGACACCCGTGGCATGATCCGTCAGCACCAGTTCGACAAGGTCGAGATGGTGCAGATCGTCGAGCCTTCCAAATCCATGGAAGCGCTGGAAAGCTTGACTGCCAACGCCGAGAAGGTCCTGCAACTGCTCGAACTGCCATATCGCACCCTGGCGCTGTGCACCGGCGACATGGGCTTCAGCGCGGTCAAGACCTACGACCTGGAAGTCTGGGTCCCGAGCCAGGACAAGTACCGCGAGATTTCCTCGTGCTCCAACTGCGGCGACTTCCAGGCCCGCCGCATGCAAGCGCGTTTCCGCAACCCGGAGACCGGCAAGCCGGAGCTGGTCCACACCCTCAACGGCTCCGGCCTGGCGGTGGGCCGCACCCTGGTGGCGGTGCTGGAGAACTACCAGCAGGCCGACGGCTCGATCCGCGTGCCCGAGGTGTTGAAACCCTACATGGGCGGAATCGAGGTCATCGGCTGAATGGACTACTTGCCACTGTTCCACAACTTGCGCGGCAGCCGCGTGCTGGTGGTTGGCGGCGGGGAAATTGCCTTGCGCAAGTCCCGCCTGCTGGCCGACGCCGGTGCGTTGCTGCGGGTGGTTGCACCCGACATCGAGCCGCAACTGCGGGAACTGGTCAGTGGCAGCGGCGGCGAGTGCCTGCTGCGCGGTTACTGTGAAGCGGACCTCGATGGCTGCGGCCTGATCATTGCCGCCACCGACGACGAGCCCCTCAATGCCCAGGTCTCGGCCGACGCCCACAAGCGCTGCGTGCCGGTCAACGTGGTGGACGCGCCATCGCTGTGCAGTGTGATTTTCCCGGCGATTGTCGACCGTTCGCCATTGGTGATCGCTGTGTCCAGCGGCGGTGATGCGCCAGTGCTGGCGCGGTTGATCCGGGCCAAGCTGGAAACCTGGATTCCTTCGACCTATGGCCAACTGGCCGGGTTGGCGGCGCGTTTTCGCAGTCAGGTCAAAAGCCTGTTTCCCGATGTGCAGCAGCGCCGGGCATTCTGGGAAGACGTGTTCCAAGGCCCGATTGCCGACCGGCAGTTGGCTGGGCAGGGCGCCGAGGCCGAGCGCCTGCTACGGGAAAAAATTGCCGGCCAGGCGCCGCAAGCACCGGGCGAAGTCTATCTGGTGGGCGCTGGGCCGGGTGATCCGGACCTGCTGACCTTCCGCGCCCTGCGCTTGATGCAGCAGGCGGATGTGGTGCTTTACGATCGTCTGGTGGCGCCGGCGATTCTCGAGCTGTGCCGGCGTGACGCCGAACGGGTCTATGTCGGCAAGCGTCGCTCCGAACACGCCGTGCCTCAGGACCAGATCAACCAGCAACTGGTGGACCTGGCCCGGCAAGGCAAGCGCGTGGTGCGGTTGAAGGGCGGCGATCCGTTCATCTTCGGTCGTGGCGGGGAGGAGATCGAGGAACTGGCGGCCCATGGCATTCCTTTCCAGGTGGTCCCGGGCATCACCGCCGCCAGTGGCTGCGCGGCGTACGCCGGGATTCCGCTGACCCATCGCGACTATGCCCAATCGGTGCGCTTCATCACCGGCCACCTCAAGGACGGCAGCAGCGACCTGCCGTGGGCAGACCTGGTCTCGCCTGCCCAGACCTTGGTGTTCTACATGGGGTTGGTGGGGTTGCCGATGATCTGCGAGGAGTTGATCAAGCATGGTCGCGCGGCGGATACCCCGGCGGCGTTGATCCAGCAAGGCACGACGTCCAATCAGCGAGTGTTCACGGGCACCCTGGCGGATTTGCCTCAGTTGGTGGCCGAGCATGAAGTCCACGCGCCGACTTTGGTGATCGTTGGGGAAGTGGTGCAGTTGCGCGAGAAACTGGCGTGGTTCGAGGGGGCGCAGGGGCAGGCCTGAAGACCGCGTCGGGCCCTTCGCGAGCAAGCCCGCTCCCACACTGGGCCGTGTATAGCCACAGATTCATGGTTGAACAACGATCCAATGTGGGAGCGGGCTTGCTCGCGAACGCTCCAGATCAGCAGCATCGTCGTCGACTGATCCACCGCCATCGCGAGCAAGCTCGGCTCCCACAGGGATCTTTGGCACACTGAAGATCCCCTGTGGGAACGATCTCATTGATGCTGCCAGATTCCTTTCCCACTCAACCGCTCCCGATCATGGGCCCCGGTGAAATCCTGCTGCGGCCCCTTCGGCACGATCCCGTTGGGGTTGATGGTCTTGTGGCTGCCGTAGTAATGCCGCTGGATATGGGTGAAATCCACGGTCTCGGCAATGCCCGGCCATTGATACAGCTCGCGCAGCCAGTTCGACAGGTTCGGGTAGTCGGCGATGCGTCGCAGGTTGCATTTGAAGTGGCCGAAATACACCGCGTCGAAGCGGATGAGCGTGGTGAACAACCGGATGTCGGCCTCGGTCAGGTATTCGCCGGCCAGGTAGCGTCGGGTCGCGAGCAATGCTTCGAGCCGGTCCAGCTCGGCAAACAGTCCGTCGAACGCTTCTTCGTAGGCTGCCTGGGTGGTGGCGAATCCGGCGCGGTAGACACCGTTGTTCACCGCCGGGTAGATCCGTGCGTTCAGTGTGTCGATTTCACTGCTTAAATGTTCGGGGTACAAGTCCAGGTCGTTGCCGGTCAAGTCGTTGAACGCGCTGTTGAACATGCGGATGATTTCCGCCGATTCATTGTTGACGATGCGCTGCTGGTGCTTGTCCCACAGCGCCGGCACGGTGACGCGGCCGGTGTAGTCCGGGGTGTCGGCGGTGTAGCGCTGGTGCAGGAAGCGCAGGTCGTCCAGTTTGTCGCCGGTGGAGCCGTGGGCCTTGTCGAAGGTCCAGCCGTTTTCCAGCATCAGGTAGCTGACCACAGAGACGTCGATCAGGTCTTCCAGGCCTTTGAGCTTGCGAAAGATCAGCGTGCGGTGGGCCCAGGGGCAGGCCAGGGACACGTACAAATGGTAGCGCCCGGCCTCGGCGGCAAAGCCACTCTCGCCGGACGGTCCGGCACTGCCATCGGCGGTGATCCAGTGCCGGCGTTGCGCCTGTTCGCGCTGGAAGGTGCCGTCCTTGCTTTCGTACCACTGGTCCTGCCAGCGGCCTTCGACCAATAAACCCATCTCGATCTCCTCGACCCGTAAACGTTGGAGGCGAGTCTATTCCGATAGGTTCGAACAAAAAGCGCAAAGGTTAGGGGTTAATGATCGGTTAAATCGAACGGTCTCGGGCGTCCCAATACTGCCGGGCTTTGTCGAACGCTTCGTCGCGGGTATCGCCCAGGCCACGCAGGGCCAACGCCATGGTGGCGATCAGTGCCAGTTGCGGGTAGCTGTCCTGCACGTCACCGCGCCAAATGGCTTTGAGGTGTTCGGGGTCGAGGCTTTCCGGCTTGACGTGGCGCTGCTCGGACAGTCGCGGCCATTCTTCGTCCCAACTGACGCCGCCGCGGGTGCCGTAAAGGTGACTGTCGGCATCCGGGTTGATCTCGATTTCGCCACCGTCACCCTTGATCACAATCGCTGTGTCGCCCAGCAAGCCACTGGCTTCGCGGTGCACGGCCTGGTAGCCCGGATGGAAGATGCTCTGCAAGCCGCAACGGGCGCCCAGCGGGTTGAGGATCCGCGCCAGGGAGTGGATCGGCGAGCGCAGACCCAGCGTGTTGCGCAGGTCGATCATCCGCTGCATCCGGGGTGCCCAATCCACCAGCGGCATGAAGGCCAGGCCGCCGTGGTCCAGGGCGCTGCCGACTTGCTGCCAGTCGCGGCACAGCGGGATTTGCAGAAAACCCAGCAACTGTTCGGTGTAGAGCCGACCCGCCGTATGGGCGCCGCCGCCGTGCATGAAGATCCGCACGCCGCTCTGCCCAAGGCACTTGGCCGCCAGCAGATACCACGGCAGATGGCGCTTCTTGCCGGCGTAGGTCGGCCAGTCGAGGTCCACGTTCAGCGTCGGCACGGCCAGGCGTTCGCGCAGGGCCTCAGCAAAGCCGGCCATTTCCTCGGCGCTTTCTTCCTTGTGCCGCAACAGCATCAGGAATGCACCGAGCTGGGTGTCCTCGACTTTGTCGTCGAGGACCAGGCCCATCGCTTCGCGGGCTTCGTCGCGGGTCAGGTCGCGGGCGCCGCGCTTGCCTTTGCCAAGGATGCGCACGAATTGGGCAAATGGATGTTCGGCCGGGGTTTCAAGGGTCAGCGATGGGAAGTCGGTCATAGGCAATTCGTCGGTTTGGGCAGGCCGGCCAGTTTGGCGGCGAGTTTGGCGGGAGTGCCTTTGAACAAGCGGTTCAGGTGCAGACTGTTGCCCTTGTCCGCGCCCAGTTTCAGCGCCGTGTATTTGATCAGCGGCCGGGTCGCGGGGGAGAGCTGGAATTCATCGTAGAAGCCGCGCAGCAGTTCGAGGATTTCCCAGTGCTCGGAACTCAACTCGATGTCTTCGGCGGCCGCCAGGGCGCTGGCGACTTCGGCGGACCAGTCCTCCAGGTCGGCCAGGTAGCCGTCCTTGTCCAGCGCGATGGCACGGTCGCCTACGTTCAGCGTGTTCATAGCCAGGTGTTGACCTTGTCATGGCGGATCGACAACTCGACGAAGGCCGGGTAATCGATGGCTTCGGCCCAGTCGGGCGCTTGCAAGGCCCGGGCCTGAATATCTTCGGCCATTACGAACAGTTTCAGTCCGCTGCCTTGCAGTGTGTCAAACGGCACGCTGCCAGGTTGCAGGGCATACGTCGCATCGCCGCACAGCAGCAGGGCATCCTGCTCGCCCAGGACCCGCAGGCAACTGGCGAGGCGGCTGTCGCCGAAGGGGGAATGAGACAACACGTGCAGAGTCGACATCAGAGGGTGATCACCTGGTCGTAACGGTCAATGAGTTGGGTGATGTGCGCCGCGCTCAGTACTTTTATGGCGTCCAGCGCCAGCGTATCGGTGGCGACGCCGCGTTCCCTGGCGCTGTCGGCGCAGACAAACAGGTCCTCGACACCGAACATGGGCAACGCCTGCAGGTTCGCGCTCAGGTCCTTTTGCTGCAAGGCCTTGGCGTTTTGCCCCGCCAGCAACTGGAACACCCCGTCATCGAGAAACAACAGGCCGATGGGCAAGTCGAACGCACCACCGGCCAGCACGATGTCCAGTGCCTCACGGGCACCGGGGCCGGACCAGGGTGCCTGACGGCTGATCAGCAATAAAGACTTGGCCATCATGCGCCTCCAAAACAGATCAAACGGTCGGCGTCCTGGATCGCATCGTGCAGTTGGCCCAGCCCGGACAGGGCCCAGGGGGCTTCGACGCTGACGGCCGAACGCTGGTAGCGCTGGGCTTCTTCGCCGTTCAGCACGCCACGGCGCAACGCCGCCGCGATGCAGACCACGCCGTCGAGCTGGTGGTCGCTGACAAACGTGCGCCACTGCTGGGGCAGGTCCTGTTCATCCTGGGGCGTTACGACGCTGGCCGAGGCGTTATAGACGCCGTCCTGATAGAAAAACAGCCGCACGATCTCATGCCCACCCGCCAACGCCGCCTGGGCAAACAGCAAGGCACGGCGCGAGGAGGGCGCATGGGCGGCGGAAAACAGCGCGATGGCGAACTTCATGACAGACCCGATCAGCAAAACTGCGGCCATGATAAAGCTTTATGGACGGTGGGGCGATTGCCGGGGAGGTTGGGATGATGTTCTAGTGTGGCGAGGGGGCTCTGTGGCGAGGGAGCTTGCTCCCGTTGGGGCGCGCAGCGGCCCCAAAACCTCTTAAGACAATATGAATTGGGGACTGCTTCGCAGCCCAGCGGGAGCAAGCTCCCTCGCCACAGAGGCCCAGTGTTCTCAAAAGGGCTCAGTGTTCGGTTTTGAGGCCGTGCAACTCGCAATACTCTGCCCAATCCATCCCGGCCATTTCCGCCACTTCCTTGTGCACTTCCAGGCGCTGGGCCTGGTACTCCTGGGCAGAGGCGGCGGTCAGTTGCAGGGTCAGTTCCCAGGCAAACAGGCCCTGGCGTTCGGCCTCGGCTTCGAACGCTTCGTGCAGGCGCTCGGCGCGGTACTGCGCGGCGGTCTCACCCTTGGCCTGGGCCAGCAGCGGGTTGAGGTTATCCAGTTCGAGGCGCAGTTGTGGGCGCTCATCGAGAAATTTTTCCAGGGCCCGTTCGTGTTGCTGTTCGGTTGCCGCCATGGTGACTCCTTGATTGAAGACCCACAGGTTGCGCGAATCGCCGGCTGCTGTCGCGGGTAATTTTCAGTAAAGCAGCGCGATGGTTCGGGTCGCAATGCTACAGTCGGTTTTTTTCGGTGAGAGAACGCAATGCGAATGTTGACGGTGGCCCTGGCCGCGACCCTGCTGGTCGGCTGCGCCGGTTCGGCGATGAACCAGGCCCGGACCCAGGCCCCTTACAAGACCCTGACCTCGGACAAAACCGAACAGGTCGTCGCCCAGTGCGTGCAGTTTTCCTGGCAGGACGAAGCCGTGTTCGGCGTCGATGCCGCCGCCTACCTGCAACCCGGTGAGAAAGGTGGCCTGACGGTGTACACCCGCTCGGCCGAATCGTTTGTCGATGTTCAAGCCGGTGCCAACGGCACCACGTTGAACTACTACGCCCAGCATGACGACTTCGTCGCCAAGCGCCGGTTGGCGGCGTTGGCGACTTGTTTGTAAACAGCTCGGAGCAACACGATCGAATGTGGGAGCGGGCTTGCTCGCGAATGCGGTGTGTCAGTAGTCCATTTGCAAGCTGATACACCGCTTTCGCGAGCAAGCCCGCTCCCACAGGGGATGGTGTTTCAGTTAGACATTTACAGGCGCTTCTGGAAGAAAAAGTGCTGATGGCCCGGCGGGTAATCGTCGATCTGGCCGATTTCCGTAAAACCGTGTTTTCTGTAGAACACCGGCGCCTGGAAATCGAAGGTGTCCAACCACATGCCCACGCAGCCCTTCTCACGGGCGTACTCCTCGGCCATTTGCATCAGGCTCGAACCAGTCCCCTGGCCCCGGGCCTGCTCCGGCACCACCAGCAACTCGATATACAGCCAACGGAAAAACACCCGCCCGTAGAGGCCGCCGACCACTTCATCGCTCCGTTCGTCCCGCACCAGCCAGGCGACGAGTTCGGGTACCGTACCGCCGGTCTTGGCTGTGTTATAGGCGCGCAGCGGCGCGAGAATGGCCTGGCGTTCTTCGTCGGTTGGAGCGTCCGTACGTTCGATTCGTAGCGTCATCGGCATTATCCATATGCGGGGGAATGATCTGCGCGAGACTATCGCAACAGGCACATTCGGCAAACCCGGCCATACTGCCTAGGTCCCAAAACAAGAAGAGACCTGACTCATGAAGTTCGAATACTTGGCCCGGACCCTCATCGCCACGTCCCTGACCCTCAGTTGCCTTAACGCCCAGGCCGCCTCCCAGGCGCCAGTGGCTGCCGAGAATGGCATGGTGGTCACCGCGCAGCACTTGGCGACCCACGTCGGCGTCGATGTCCTCAAGAACGGCGGCAACGCCGTGGATGCGGCGGTGGCGGTGGGGTATGCCCTGGCGGTGGTGTATCCAGCGGCGGGTAACCTGGGAGGCGGCGGCTTCATGACGCTGCAACTGGCCGACGGCCGCAAGACCTTCCTGGACTTCCGCGAAAAAGCGCCCCTGGCCGCCACGGCCAACATGTATCTGGACAAGGACGGTAACGTCGTCCCCGACCTCAGCACTCGCGGGCACTTGGCAGTGGGCGTACCCGGCACTGTGTCCGGCATGGAACTGGCGTTGCAGAAGTACGGCAGCAAGCCACGGGCGGAACTGATCGCCCCGGCCATCCGTCTGGCCGAGGAAGGCTTCACCCTGGAGCAGGGTGATGTCGACCTGCTGGAAACCGCCACCGATGTGTTCAAGAAGGACATGCGCGACTCCGGCGCCATCTTCCTGCACAACGGCGAGCCGATGCAGGTCGGCCAGAAACTGGTGCAGAAAGACCTCGCCAAGACCCTGCGGGAAATCTCCAGCAAGGGCGCCGATGGCTTCTATAAAGGTTGGGTCGCCGATGCGCTGGTGACGTCCAGCCAGGCCAACAAAGGCATCATCACCCAGGCCGACCTGGACAAGTACAAGACTCGCGAACTGGCCCCGGTGGAGTGTGACTATCGCGGCTACCACATCGTTTCCGCGCCGCCGCCCAGTTCCGGCGGGGTGGTGCTGTGCCAGATCATGAACATCCTCGACGGTTACCCGATGAAGGACCTGGGGTTTCATTCGGCCCAGGGCATGCACTACCAGATCGAAGCCATGCGCCACGCCTACGTGGACCGCAACAGCTACCTGGGTGACCCGGATTTCGTGACGAATCCCATCGACCATCTGCTGGACAAGGACTACGCCGCCAAGCTGCGCGCGGCCATCGACCCGCAAAAGGCGGGCGATTCGCAGAAGATCAAGCCCGGCGTGGCCCCCCATGAGGGCAGCAACACCACGCATTACTCGATCGTCGACCAGTGGGGTAACGCGGTGTCCGTCACCTACACCCTCAACGACTGGTTCGGTGCCGGCGTGATGGCGAGCAAGACCGGGGTCATCCTCAACGATGAAATGGACGACTTTACCGCCAAGGTCGGCGTGCCGAATATGTATGGCCTGGTGCAGGGCGAGGCCAATGCCATTGCTCCGGGCAAGGCGCCGCTGTCGTCGATGAGCCCGACCATCGTCACCAAGGACGGCAAGACGGTCATGGTAGTCGGCACCCCGGGTGGCAGCCGGATCATCACCGCGACCTTGCTGACCATCCTCAACGTGATCGACTATGGCATGAACCTGCAGGAAGCGGTGGATGCGCCGCGTTTCCACCAACAGTGGATGCCCGAGGAGACCAACCTGGAAACTTTCGCGGCCAGCCCGGACACGCAAAAGATCCTGGAAAGCTGGGGCCATAAGTTTGCCGGCCCACAGGACCCCAACCACATTGCCGCGATCCTGGTCGGCGCGCCGTCGCTGGGTGGCAAGCCGGTGGGCAAGAATCGTTTCTACGGGGCCAACGATCCACGTCGCAGCACCGGGCTGTCGTTGGGGTATTGATGGAAGGCGTAATCCACGCCCACTTCGGAGAGGGAATTCATGAACGCTGCCTTGCTGATCATCGACGTCCAGAGCGCACTGTGCGCGGGAGAAGAGGCCTGCTTCGACATTCAGCGCGTGATCCGCACCATCAACGATCTCAGCACCCGGGCCAGAGCCGCCGATTCAACGGTGATCCTGATCCAGCATGAAGAGCTGGAGGGCTCGCTGCAGTACAACACGACCGGTTGGCAACTGGCTGACGGCTTGCTCACCGCTGCCGATGACTTGCGGGTGCGCAAGACCACGCCGGACGCGTTCTACCAGACCGACCTGCTGTCGCTGCTGCAAGCCCGCGAGATCGATCGGCTGGTGGTCTGCGGGCTGCAAACCGACTACTGCGTCAATGCCACGGTGCGTCAGGCCCATGCCCTGGGGTACGACGTGGTGCTGGCGGCCGATGCCCACTCCACCGTGGACAACGGCATGACGGCGGAGCAGATCATCGCCAACCACAACAATCGGTTGGGGCGCCTGAGCAGCGCGGTGTCGCGGATTGATGTGGTGCCGGCGGCTGAGATTCGTCTCTAACCTGGATCCCCGCAACCCCTGTGGCGAGGGGATTTATCCCCGTTGGGCTGCGAAGCAGCCCCAATACTCGCCCCTGTGGTTTACCAGGCATAGCGAGGCGTCTGGTAAGGGCTGCTCCGCAGCCAGCGGGGATAAATCCCCTCGCCACAAAGGGGCCCCGTGGCCCAATCTCAAGGCGCCCCAAACACCATCGTCCAGTAAATCCCCGCATCGCTGCGCGAATCGCTGGCGGATGCCGCGCCCATTTGGGTGAACATCGGGTTCATCAGGTTGGCGCAGTGGCCGGGGCTGGCGAGCCAGTCGCGCATCGCCTGGTTCGGCGAGCCTTGCCCGGCGGCGATGTTCTCGCCGATCTTGCGTCCACGAAAACCGGCACCCTTGGCCCGATCGGCGACGGAGCGGCCGTCCGGGTCGCGGTGGGCGAAATAGTTGTCCCGCGCCATTGCCCGGCTGTGCCCCTGGGCGGCGGTTCCGAGTGCGGCATTCCAGCTCAGTGGGCGGGCGGCGGCGAAGCGTTGACCACCACACATCCGTGATCGGGCCCGGGCGGCGTTGACCTGGGCCAACAACGATTTATCCGAAGAGGCCACATCGCTCGCCCGGGCACCGCCCATGGGCTGTGCCAGGACCACCCGCCATTCGTCACCGACTCGGTTGATGCCAATGTCAGCGTACTGGTTGTCCAGCAGGGCTGAGCAGTGCTCGTCCGTCAGCAGGTCGAAAGCTTCCTCGGCGTCCCGGGCATCGGTCAGGCGAATGCTGCGCACGGCCCGGGCTTGATAGCCGGCGTCCTTCAAGGTTTCCCGCAGGCCGCCGCGAAAGCCGATCGGCAAGGCCAGGCTGGAGCGTAGCGCCAGGGGCGGCGTGGCGCGCATCGTGCGCCATTCACAACGCCGGGATTGGCTGCGGTAATCGTTGATCGCCTCCAGCAGTTGCCCTTCGCCCCGGGCCTGGACGGGGCTGGCAAACAAGGGAAGCAGGGTGATGAGGCAAAGCGAAGCGAGACGGCAGGAGCGAACACTGTGGCGCATGGACGAACGGCTCGGGAGGGGGAGTTGCCATGGCGCCAGGCATGGCGCCGATCAACCGCAAGACGCATCGCCTGGATCGGCGAGGTGTTGCGGCTGGGGTAGGACTGTGGCTTTGAAAACAAGTTTCAGCAGGGCTGATACTTATCTCGAAGCCTTCGCCGGCCCGCTTTTGTGGCGAGGGGATTTATCCCCGCTGGGCTGCGAAGCAGCCCCAAAGCCAGTCAACTCGATAAACCTGGCGTACCGCGTCAGACAATTTGGGACTGCTGCGCAGTCCAACGGGGATAAATCCCCTCGCCACAGGGGTGTGTTCAGTCAGGTCAGTTACCCGCAGCCGCTCCCGCAGCAGGCATCTCAACCCGTTCAGCCTTGCGATAAGTCAGCAACACGATCCCGGTGATCACAATCGCGCCGCCGAGCACCTGGCCCGGGTTGAGCATCTGGTCCAGCACCAGCCAACCGATCAGCAGCGTTGCCAGCGGCTCGATGTTCATCACCGGGGCATTGCGGGGCATGTCCAGGCGCGGCACGGAAATGAACAGCACGATGAACCCGGTGCCGTAGAGCACCACCAGTGTCGCGAGGGCGAACCAACCGGTGCTGCTGGCCGGCAGGTCGAAGCCGCCGGGGAGGGCGCCGGTCAGGCCGGCGAGGTTGACGCTGCTGAATACGATGAAGATCGTCAACAGACTGCGCACCGAGCCGCGTACCTGGGACAACTTATGATCGGTGATCCACAGTGCACAGGCGAATACGCAGGCGGCGCAGAACGCCAGGCCGACGCCCAGCAGCCATTGCGGGCCGACCTGCTGCTCGGACGACAGCCGGTCCGGCACCTCCAGCACAAACACCAGGCCCACCAGGATCATACCCATCAACGCGGCGGTGCGAGCGGTCGGTCGCGGCCCGCCCAACGCCCAGGTCAACAGGGCCAGCAGGATCGGGAAGACGTTGCCCACCAGCAATGCCAAGGCCACCGGCACCCTCGCCACGGCGGAGTACAGACACAGGCTTTGCGCACCGATCAACAGCCCCAGGGTCAATTGCCAGCGCCAGGCACCGGCCGGCAGACGCAGGCTCTGGCGTTGCCACAATACCAACGCCGCCAGCACCAGCAGCGTGCCCCCCGAGCGCAGCAGAATCGCCAGCAGCACACCCGCGCCATCATCGAACGCCGCCCGGGCGGCGACATGATTACCGGCGAAGGCGCAGCCCATGCAGAGCAGGACAAGCACCGCGAGATGGCGGGGCAATGGGGTGGGCGCAGCAGGGGATTGATTCATGGCAGGGTTTCTCTAAGGCAAGCCACCAAGGTCATCCTCGGTGTGGTTTTAATTATCGGTTGTCGTACAACATCGAAATTTGTACCGCATATGATCCTCAGGGACAAGCGGATCCCCGAAGCCGCCGTGGGAGCAAGGCTTGCCCGCGACAGCGGTGACCAGCCAATACAGATCGACTGACTTGCCTCATCGCGAGCAAGCGTTGCTCCTGAAATGGAGGCTTGATTGACCGGCATCAGGCGCATGGCCCTGGTGTGAAAATGGCGCGCGCTTGTTGGCCCCGTTTGCTGTACAACAACTTCATCTGAACCGACGGGCCGGCAGACCGTTGCGTTGTTTCACAGCTTCTGCGCCCTTGGTTCTCCTCTTTCCTTGCGGAGCACTCCATGCGGCTGGCTGACTTCATTGAGCAGAATCTCGAATCGATCCTCCAGGCCTGGGAGGATTTTGCCCGCACCCTGGCGCCGGCTTCCGACAACATGGACGCCGAGGCACTGCGCGACCATGCCGAGCAGATGCTGCGCACCATTGCCGCTGACCTGCGTACGGACCAGACTCGCCAGCAACGCATTGCCAAGTCCCATGGAGCGGCGCCGGCGACGGAGGGTGAGAGCGCCGCCGAAACCCATGCGATCATTCGCCAGTCGTCGGGCTTTACGGTCGACCAGATGGTGTCGGAATACCGCGCGCTGCGCACCAGCGTGCTGATGCTCTGGATGCCCCGGACCTCGCTGGCCGACGAGCACGCCATCGGCGACATCATGCGTTTCAACGAAGCGGTGGACCAGGCCCTGGCGGAGTCTGTCGTCAGTTATTCGGCTGCGGTAGACGCGGCGCGCAATATCTTTCTCGGGATCCTGGGGCACGATCTGCGCAGTCCATTGGGCGCAATCTTGCTCAGTTCTGAAGTGTTGTTGCGCGCCGTTGACCTGCCGGCCAGGACCACCAAGATCGCCTCGCGCATCTACACCAGTGTCAAGCGAGCTACGAAGATTGCCGGGGACTTGTTGGACTTCACCCGCACTCAGTTGGGCACGGGCATTCCGGTCCAGCGGGTCAAAGGTGATTTGGTGAAGATCTGCGAAGGCATGGTCGAGGAAGCCCGGGCCTATCATCCGGACAGCCAGATCATTTTCGAAACGACCGGCACCTTGAGGGGGCAGTTCGACCAGGCGCGGATGGAACAAGTGTTTACCAACCTGATCGGCAACGCCGTGCAGCATGGCGACAGTAATACGCCAATCACCGTATCCCTCGAGACGCAAGGCAATATGGCGATCATCACGGTCAACAACCAAGGCCAGCCGATCGAGCAAGCGGTACTCGCCAACATTTTCGATCCCATGGTCCGAGGGGTGGGCAATGATGACGCCAAGTATGGCGCTGGGGCTGGGTTGGGGCTGGGTCTGTATATCGCCTCGGCCATTGTCTCTGCGCATCAAGGCACCATTGGGGTTCGATCTGACGCCACCTCTGGCACCACGTTCAGCGTGCGCATTCCCCTTGAGCCGCTTTGAGGGTGGAACCCAAAAGAACAGCGCCTAACTTGTACGATGTCTTATCACGGAGTAAAACTGTCGTCCCGTCCAATAATAAAATTAACGGAGACGCACGATGGATGCTTCGCAATCTGCAACCGCCGCCGATCAAGGCCGTCGGATATTCCTGAAAAAATCCCTGGTGGTCTCGGCTGCGGCCGCCACTTTAGGCAACCTGCCCGGGCTCGCCCAGGCCGAGCCCTTGAGCCAGCGTTACCCGGATCCGCTGATCAATATCCTCGACCCCAGCTTCATGGATTTGCGCATTTTCAACGCCAGCGTCGAGAAGCTCGCTACGGGCCTGCGTTGGGCAGAAGGGCCGGTGTGGGTCGGTGACGGTCGTTACCTGCTGGTCAGTGACATTCCCAATAACCGCATCGTGCGCTGGGACGAGATCACCGGCGGCCTGTCGGTGTACCGCGAGAACTCCAACTTCTCCAACGGCATGTGCCGTGACCGCCAGGGGCGGTTGCTGGTGTGCGAAGGCTCGACCACTGCCAGCGAAGGCCGGCGGGTGACCCGCACCGAGCACAACGGCAGCATCACTGTGCTCGCCGACAATTTCGAGGGCAAGCCACTCAATTCGCCTAACGATATCGTCTGCAAACGCGACGGTTCGGTCTGGTTCACTGATCCACCGTTCCAGACCGGCAACAACTACGAAGGGCACAAAGTCACGCCTGTCCAACCTCACGCGGTGTACCGCATCGACGGCGAAAGCGGCAAGGTGACCCGCGTGATCGATGACCTGGCCGGGCCGAACGGGCTGTGCTTTTCCCCGGATGAGAAAATCCTTTACGTGGTCGAAGGCCGGGCCAAGCCTAACCGGCTGGTCTGGGCCATCACCGTCAAGGACGATGGCACCCTGGGCGAGCGGCGCAAGCACATTGAAGGCTTGGATTACGCTGCCCTCGACGGGATCAAATGCGACGAAAGCGGCAACCTCTGGTGCGGCTGGGGCGGCAATGGCGACCCCAAGGCCGACCTGGAAAAGCTCGACGGCGTGCGGGTGTTCAACCCCGAAGGCAAGGCCATCGGGCACATCTCCCTGCCGGAGCGTTGCCCTAACCTGTGCTTTGGCGGACGCGAGGGCAACCGGCTGTTCATGGCCAGCAGCCATTCGCTCTACTCGCTGTTCGTAAACACCCGCGGTGCAACCTTCGTCTGATCAACCACCAACACCATCCCCTGTGGCGAGGGAGCTTGCTCCCGCTGGGCTGCGCAGCAGCCCTAAAACCTGACACCGCCGTGTGTCAGGTTGTCTTGATTCCTCTTGCGTCCGCTTCCCGCCCAGCGACAACAGGCTCCCTCGCCACCGCCGCCGAACTCCCCCGCACCGTCAACTCAAACGGCAACAACACATGCCGTTGCTCGACCGGTTTCTTCTCGATCAATGCGATCAACATCTCCACCGCTTTTTGACCAAAAGTCTCGGCGGGCTGGGAGATGGTGGTCAACGGTGGATCGCAGTACGCGGCGAACGGAATGTCATCGAAGCCCACCAGGGAAATGTCCTCAGGCACGCGCAAGCCCATCTGCTTGATGCACTTGAGCGCGCCGATGGCCATCTCGTCGTTCTCGCAAAACAGCGCACTGGGACGCTCCGCCAATTCCAGCATCGCGCCGGCACCGTCGTAACCGGCTTTCAACGTGAAGTCGCCATGGCAGATCAGGCTCGGGTCGATGGCGATGCCGGCCAGGCGCAGCGCATCCTCGTAACCGGCCACACGGTCCAGGGTCAACGGGCTGCTGCGTGGCCCCTTGATGATGCCGATGCGCCGGTGACCCAATTCGATCAAATGCTCGGTCATGGCCCGGGCTGCAGCTCGGTTGTCGAGGCTGATGGTCGGGTAGGGAGCGTGCTTGACCACTTCGCAGGCGTTGACCAGCGGCAGCGGTTCGACGCCTGGAGCGATCGATTCGAACGGGTCGCTGGCGCGCAGTTGAATCACCCCGTCCGCCTGGTGGGCATAGACCAGCGCTGCAAATTCGCGCTCGATGGCGTCACGGCCCTGGGTGTCGCACAGCAGCAAGCGATAGCCCGCCGCCTGGGCCGCCTGTTGCGCGCCACTGATGACCCGGGCGAAGAATGTGTTGGCGATGGCCGGCACCAGGATCACCAGGTTGCCGGTGCGGCGGGAGCGAAACTGCACCGCCATCAGGTTCGGTCGATAGCCGGCCTGTTCCACCGCCGCGTTGACCTTATCGCGGGTTTCGGGCAGTACGCGCTCGGGCGATTTCAGCGTTCTGGAAACCGTGGCCACCGACACACCGGCCAGCCGGGCCACTTCACGGATATTGGACAAAATCACCTCGATAAATCGCCAGGAAACGGTGGCATGGAAGGGGAGCTTACCGCAGGTCGAGCCACTGACAAATGCTCGGCGGGGTTTGACACCCAGGAAACATGAGCCTAGATTCTCGCCATGATGTAACCGGTTACATCATCATCCTGACGGGAAGACAATCGCGATGAAACCAGTAGCACCAAAAATAAGAATGGGCTTCGTCGGCGGAGGCGAGGGCGCGTTCATCGGCCAGGCCCACCGCCAGGCCGCCGGCCTGGACGGGGGTTTTGAACTGGTCTGTGGCGCGTTCAGCCGTGATGCCGCAAACAATCGGCAGACCGGCGCGGCCCTGGGGCTTGCCGCATCGCGCTGCTACAGCGACTGGCAGCGCATGTTGGACAGCGAGGCGGCGTTGCCGGCGGACCAGCGCATGGAGTTGCTGGTCATCGTGACCCCCAATCACTTGCATGCACCGATTGCCGGGCAGGCGCTGAAGGCTGGGTTCCATGTGTTCAGTGAAAAGCCCGCGGCGTTGAACCTGGATGAGTTGCTGACCCTCAAGGCCGTGGTTCAAAGCAGCCAGCGACTCTACGGCCTGGCCCACACCTATCTGGGCTACCCCATGGTCTGGCAGGCCCGGGACATGGTGCGCAGCGGCGTGATCGGCGCGGTGCGCAAAGTGCTGGTGGAATACCCCCAGGGCTGGCTCAGCCAGGACGTCGCCGCCCAGGGCAACAAACAGGCCGGCTGGCGTGACGACCCCCGGCAATCCGGGATCGGCGGCTGCATCGGTGACATCGGCACCCACGCTTTTTCCCTGGCGGAATTCGTCGCCGACCAGTCCATCGAGCGGCTATGCGCTGCGTTGGGTACCCATGTCAGTGGTCGCCAGTTGGACGACGACGCTGCGATGTTGTTGCAGATGAGCCAGGGCGCCAGTGGTGTGCTGATTGCCAGCCAGGTCTGCGCCGGCGAAGAAAACCCGCTGAAGATCCGGGTCTACGGCGACAAGGGCGCGCTGGAGTGGCGCCAGGAAGATCCGGCGAGCCTGATCCATCGATCCGTCGACCAACCGCTGCGCGTGCTGCGCTCGGGTGTCGGCCAGCCGTGGCTGTGTGAGGCGGCCCGCCAACGCATGCGCCTGCCGGCCGGGCATCCCGAAGGTTATCTGGAGGCCATGGCCAACCTCTACGGCGACTTCGCCCGGGCCATTCGCGGCAAGGTCGAAGGCCACGACGCGCCCGGCGTGCCCGGCATCGAAATCGGCCTGCGCGGCATGGCGTTCATCGAGGCCGCTATCGCCAACCATCGTGGCGACGCCAAATGGACCGAACTGGTCTGCACGGCATGAATCCGGAGAATCCTGTGACTTCCATTTCCTCAACCACCGGTGGCCTGCGCGGCCCGGGTATTTTCCTGGCGCAGTTCATGTCCGCCGAGGCGCCGTTCGACAGCCTCGCCAGCATCGCCCAGTGGGCTGCTTCCCAGGGCTACAAGGCAATTCAATTGCCGACTTGCGGCACCCAATACATCGACCTGGCCCGGGCCGCCGAAAGCCAGGCCTATTGCGATGAACTCAAGGCCACCTGCGCCCAGGCCGGAGTCGAGATCAGTGAACTGTCGACGCACCTGCAAGGGCAACTGGTGGCGGTGCATCCGGCATTCGATGCGCTGTTCGATGACTTCGCCCCGGCCCATCTGCGCGGCCAGCCCCAGGCGCGGACCGAGTGGGCCATCGAGCAATTGAAGCTTGCCGCGCGTGCCAGCCAGCGCTTGGGGCTGACGGCTCATGCGACGTTTTCCGGGGCGCTGTTATGGCCGTACATGTACCCCTGGCCGCAGCGCCCGGCGGGCCTGGTGGAGCAGGGCTTCGAGGAACTGGCGCGGCGCTGGCGGCCGATTCTCGATTGCTTCGACGCAGCCGGCGTGGACCTGTGCTACGAAATCCACCCCGGCGAAGACCTGCACGACGGCGCTTCGTTCGAGCGCTTCCTGGCCGCGGTCGATCACCATCCACGGGCGGCGATCCTCTACGATCCCAGCCATTTGCTGCTGCAACAGATGGACTACCTGGGTTTCATCGATCGTTATCACGAGCGCATCCGCATGTTCCACGTCAAGGACGCCGAGTTCCGGCCCGACGCCCGTTCCGGCGTGTATGGCGGTTACCAGGGTTGGGTCGAGCGCCCCGGCCGGTTTCGCTCACTGGGCGATGGGCAGATCGATTTCAAGTCGATCTTCAGCAAACTGACCCAATACGATTTCAACGGTTGGGCGGTGCTGGAATGGGAATGCTGCCTGAAGGATTCGCAGCAAGGCGCGGCCGAAGGCGCGGCCTTCATCCAGCGGCACATGATCAACAAGAGCCGCAAGGCGTTCGATGATTTCGCCAGCGTGACGGCGGACGAAGACTCCAATCGACGACTGCTGGGACTTTTGAAGTAACGCCAGACCCTGTGGCGAGGGAGCTTGCTTGTGGCGAGGGAGCTTGCTCCCGCTGGGGCGCGAAGCGGCCCCAAAAAAGCGATGAGCGCTTCGCACTCAAGCGGGAGCAAGCTCCCTCGCCACAGGTAAGCTCCCTCGCTACGCAGGCCACTAGGTGTCAGCGACTCAAAAACAACAATCAAAACGGTGACTGTCATGACCACGATGAACGCACGCCTGAGCGTGATGATGTTCCTGCAGTTCTTTATCTGGGGCGGCTGGTTCGTCACCCTCGGGACTTTTCTCTCCAGCACGCTGGGCGCCAGCGGTGGGCAGGTTGGCATGGCGTTCTCCACCCAGTCGTGGGGCGCGATCATTGCGCCGTTCGTGATCGGCCTGATCGCCGACCGTTTCTTCAACGCCGAACGCATTCTCGCGGTGTTGCACCTGGTGGGCGCGGTGTTGCTCTATCAGCTGTACGCGGCGGCGGATTTCAGCGTGTTCTACCCCTATGTGCTGGCGTACATGGTGGTGTACATGCCGACGCTGGCGTTGGTCAATTCCGTGGCGTTCCGGCAGATGCGCGACCCGGCGCTGGAGTTTTCGCGTATCCGGGTGTGGGGCACCGTCGGCTGGATTGTGGCGGGGCTGGTGATCAGCTTCGTATTTGCCTGGGATTCGCGCGAAGCGATCGCGGCGGGCGGCTTGCGCAACACCTTCCTGATGGCGGCCATCGCCTCCCTGGCCCTGGGCATCTACAGCTTCACGTTGCCGGCCACGGCGCCGCTCAAGGCACAGGCGAGCGGTGGCGGGGTGAAGCAGCTGCTGGGGCTGGATGCATTGGGTTTATTGAAGGACCGCAGCTACCTGGTGTTCTTCATCGCCTCGATCCTGATCTGCATACCCCTGGCGTTCTATTACCAGAATGCCAACCCGTTCCTGGCCGAGGCCGGCATGACCAACCCGACGGCGAAGATGGCCATCGGGCAGGTGTCCGAAGTGTTGTTCATGTTGCTGTTGCCGCTGTTCATCCAGCGCCTCGGCATCAAGCTGGCGCTATTGGTGGGTATGCTGGCGTGGGCGTTGCGCTACCTGTTGTTCGCCTATGGCAATAACGGCGACCTGGCGTTCATGCTGTTCACCGGCATTGCGTTGCACGGCATCTGCTACGACTTCTTTTTTGTCTCGGGCCAGATCTACACGGACGCCAAGGCACCGGGGCACTTGCGCAGCTCGGCCCAAGGCTTGATCACGCTGGCGACCTATGGCCTGGGCATGCTGGTGGGCTTCTGGGTGGCGGGCAAGGTGACCGACCATTTTGCCCTGGATGCAGGTCACGACTGGCACAGCATCTGGTTATTCCCCGCCGGTTTCGCCCTGTTGGTATTCGTCTGCTTCCTGTTCAGCTTCAGCGGTCGGCAGCCGGCTGCCACGGCGGCAAAGGCCTGAAGCTTGCGCCAGTCTGGGCGTCGGTCATTTATGACTGACGTCCAGTTTGGTGTAGGTCACTTTTCCACCCTCGCTGGCATACCCGACGTTGTCCAGGGTGTAGACGCCGGCCTTGAAATAGAAGTCGTACGCGTACCACGACGGGTCGACCTTCACCTGCTTGCCGAGGTTGTTGATCAGCACCGTGAGCTTGCCCTGCTTGTCCATCACCAGGGAATAAGTGAAGGTCTTGTTCAGGGCCATGTTCGGCACGCTGAACAGCACCGGACTCTTCACATCCTTGGGTTTGACCCGGTATTCCACGTCGATGTTGCCGCTGCCCTTGGCGTAGCGATACACCAGTTTGAGCAGCGGGGCAGGGGCATCCTTGGCGTGGATCTGCGCCACCACCACGCGACCTTCCGAGGGCACCTGGTTCACTGACAAGGTGCCGTTGAGGGCATTGATCGCGCTGTTGTAGCGCCAGTTGCGCAACTTGCCGTCCTTGCTGGTCTCGCGCAGCTCGGAACGCGGGTAGTCGCTCTTGCCGGTGTGGGAACCGGTGACCGGCGCCCAGAAGATGATCCGTTCGCCGGTGCGGTTGAAGTACGCATTCTGCAGGGTTGGCATGGCTTTGGTAACCACGGTCAACGCTGGGGTTTGGATGGGCAGGGTAATGTTCCAGACAGTCATATCAATCATGGTCAAACGCTCCAACGGGGCGGCCGTTGTTTATCGGCTCTCAGCCGGCAAGGGACAATTCTGCCTTCCGTGGCGCAGTGACTGGGTTATCGACAGGGAGGTGTTTCGCTGCAGGAGCAACTGACGGATGGCTCTGGGCCGAGCCCTTCAGGCTGACGGGCGGTCGCCAGGGGGTTGATGTCAATCTGATGCTGATCGGTTAGAGTACGCGCCGCCCGAGAAATGGATCCCGGGCGTTTATCCATGGAGTATTCAATGAATCACCTCACCAAAGTTGTCGCTTCTGCACTGTTCGGCCTGGCCCTGGCGGGTTGCACCGGCGCCCCGATGAAATCCCAGCAGTACGACAGCAGCCAATACACCGTTGTCGGCCACAGTGAAGCGTCGGCCACCGGCCTGATGCTGTTCGGCCTGATCCCGATCCGCCAGAACAGCCGTTTCGTCCGCGCGCAGACCGCCGCGATCCAGGCCAAGGGCGGCGACGCGATGATCAACACCCAGGTACAGGAAAGCTGGTTCTGGGCCTGGGTCCTGAACGGCTACACCACCTCGGTGTCCGGTGATGTGATCAAGCTGAAAAGCGTTCAGTAATACCCGGCTGAAACCTGTGGCGAGGGAGCTTGCTCCCGCTTGAGTGCGAAGCGCTCACCGCTTTTTTTGGGGCCGCTTCCGCCCGAGGCGTCGGACCGTCCCAGCGGGAGCAAGCTCCCTCGCCACAAAAGCCTATTAGCGACCGCCCACCACCATATGGCTGAACGGCGCCACGTACGCCTGCAACGTCACCAGGCCGCCCACCAGAATCGCCAGCACCACCGAGTGGAAAAACACGTAGCGCAGGATTTCCCCTTCATGGCCGTACCACCGGGTCGCGGTGGAGGCGACCACGATCGATTGGGCATCGACCATCTTGCCCATTACCCCACCGGAACTGTTCGCCGCCGCCATCAGCACCGGGCTCAGGCCCATCTGCTCGGAAGTCACCCGCTGCAAACCGCCGAACAGCACGTTGGAGGCTGTGTCCGACCCGGTCAGTGCCACACCCAGCCAGCCCAGCAGGGTGCCAAACATCGGATAGAAAATCCCCGTCGCGGCGAAGGCCAGGCCCATGGTGGCATCCAGGCCGGAGTATCGCGTGAGGAACCCCAGGGCCAGCATCGCCACGATGGTGATCAGCGAATAACGCACCACCCAGAGCGTGCGCAGATACTGGCGCAGCAGTTGAGGGATGGAATAACCCATCAGCAAACCACCGAGGATTGCCGCCAGGAAAATCCCGCTGCCGGTGGCGGTGAACCAGTTGAACTTGTAGATCGCTTCCTCGGTTTTAGGTTGCGGCACCACCGGTGGGACTTTCTCGATCTGCTGGTGCAGGGTGCTGAAGGTCACCAGTGGCGAGAAGATCGGGTTCGCCTCGCGCATCGGCTTGCCTTGCGGGTCGAGCCGGGCCGACTGGGTCTGCGGGTCCAGCGCCGGGCGGGTGTCGAACAGGTTCTTGAAGCCCTGGGTGCCCCAGGCGAACACGAACACGGTGAGGATGATCCATGGCATCCAGGCCCGCAGCACGGCGGGGCGTGCATCGCTGGCGAATGCACCGCCGACCACCGGGGGCGTCTCTTCGCTGGCATCGATTTTCGAGTTGTCGACCCGCCCCGACAACGCAGCGGAGGTGTGCACCGTGGCCGGTTTCCAGACCTTGAGGAAGCCGGTGAGGCAGGCCATGGAAATCAGCGCGGCGATCACATCCACCAGCATCGGCCCGTGATAGTTGGACACCACGAATTGCGGAACCGCAAAGCTGACGCCGGCCACCAGGATCGCCGGCCAGATTTCCAGCATCTTGCGCCAGCCGGCGAAGGCCCAGATCAACCAGAACGGCACGATCACCGAGAAGAATGGCAACTGCCGACCGACCATCATCGACAGTTCCATTTCATCCAGCCCGGTGACCTTGGCCAGGGTGATGATTGGCGTGCCGAGGGCGCCGAAGGCCACCGGCGCGGTGTTGGCGATCAATGCCAGGCCAGAGGCGGCCAGCGGCGAGAAGCCCAGCCCGATCAGGATCGCCCCGGTCACGGCCACCGGCGTGCCGAAACCGGCCGCGCCCTCGAAGAACGCGCCGAAGCAGAAGGCGATCAGCAGCAATTGCAGGCGCCGGTCGTCGGTGATGCGCGCCAGGGAATCCTGCAGCACCTTGAACGAGCCGTTCTCGGTGGTCAGGCGGTGCAGGAAAATGATGTTGAGCACGATCCAGCCGATGGGCAACAAGCCATTGGCCGCGCCATACAACGCCGCCGAACCGGCCATGCCGGCGGGCATGCCAAAGGCGAAGATCGCAATCAGCAAGGCCGAAGCCAACGCCAGCAGCGCCGCCAGGTGCGCCTTGATATGAAAGAACGCCAGGGACGCCAGCATCACCACCACCGGCACCGCCGCCAGGAGCGTGGACAGCACCGCATTACCGAAGGGATCGTAGACTTGTTGCCAGACCATGTTCCACCTCTGCTTTTTATTGTTGGAAGTGCAGGCCCCGAGGGGATTGGCAGAAGAGTATAGAAGGGGAATGGCGGGGGGGATTTGGATCGGGCGTGCAGACAAAGTCGGCCCAGCCAAGCCAGCCAGTCCCACTCAATCAGCGTTTGTGGCGAGGGAGCTTGCTCCCGCTGGCGGCGAAGTCGCCCGAATGGGCTGACGCTTTTTTCCAGATAGGCCGCGTCGGCTGGTTTTGCGCCTGCTGCGCAGTCGAGCGGGAGCAAGCTCCCTCGCCACAGGGCAGGTGGTATGGCGGCTAGCGCGGTTCCTCCTGGCGCAGCGCCTGGCTCAGGCCATCGCAGCTCTGCGACCAAGCCGTCAGCCAGTCGGGCATGGCAGGGGATTCTTCGCTCAAGCCCAACTCCCGGATGAACTCACCCGGCGCCACGGTACCTTTGGCCGAGCGGAACAGGCCGCGCATGATCACCACGCCCACCACCCGGCCGTGGCTGACAAAACGGTGTTCCATGAACGACCACTTCTGATCCCAGCCCAGCATCCGTGTGTGCACCTCGAACGCTTCGAACAGCCGCAGCTCACGGCGAAACTTGCCCCACACGTCTCCTACAATCGGCACCGCCCGGTGGCGCAGCGCTACATTGTAGGCGCCGCTGCGCAGGACATAATCCATGCGACCGACGTCGGCCAGGGTGAAATAGCGCCCGTTGGTGACGTGGCGATTGAGGTCCAGGTCCAGCGGCCACACGCGCATGCGTACTACCGTGGTGCCCATAGGCGCCGTCGGCTTGCGCCAGGGCCGGCGAAACAGGATCAGCAACAGTCGAAACCAGAGATTCATCGATACGCCGCTCGGGTGGAAAGCGCCGCACTTTAGACATCCCGCGTGGCCCGGGCTAGGTGCATAACTGACTGTTTTTCGGGAAAGCGCGCGTTTGGGACATGTCGTGTGCCGTAAGGCTCGCCAGGAACCCGGTGGCTGAGCATCCGCAGTGACGCCGATTACCCTGACACGTTGGCCCCCTGTGGGAGCGGGCTTGCTCGCGAAAGCGGTGGATCAGTTTGCATCCATTTTGAATGGACTGACGCCTTCGCGAGCAAGCCCGCTCCCACAGGATTTTTGGGTGGATTCAGGTTTTGTGGACTCCCCACAACCCTGTGGGAGCGAGCCTGCTCGCGATGAGGCCATCACCGGCGCATCTGGCTCCACCCCGTGCCTCAGCCCTTGGCCGCCATCGCCGTGACTTCCACCCGCATGCCGTCCACCGCCAGGGCTGCCACACCCACCGCCGCGCGCACCGGCCACGGCTTGGCGAAGAACCGTTGATAAACCTCGTTGAAGGCCGCCCGATCCGCCATGTCGGTCAGGTAGATGGTCAGGTGCAGCACGCGGTCCATGGAGCTGCCGGCGCGTTCCAGCGCGGTCTTCAGCGCTTGCAGCGTGCATTCGCTCTGGGCGGTGATGTCGCCCAGCTCCAGGCTGCCGTCGGCACGGGTCGGGATCTGGGTGGAGACCAGCAGGCCGCCGAAGCCGGCGACATCGGAGGAGATAGAGTCTGTGTCCGGGTCGGGAGTGAAGGTGATGTCTTGGTTCGCCATGAGCAATCTCAAGCTGGAAAGAAAGGAGGGGCGGCGCGCGGCCGCAATCGTCCGCCAGTCTACCGCCCATCTCCAAAGCTTTCATTGGTTGATGACGAGGCGTCCTCAGCGTCGACCTTGAACCAGCCGTTGAGCACCCATCACGTGCTCCAACTGCGGTTCAGCCATCGCCACGTGCGTCGCCATCTGTTGGGCCTGGTCCCAATCCAGGTCAGGCTTCAACCATTGCAGGGCCTCGTCACCGGTGAACGCCAGCAACCGCTGTTGCTGATGGGCCATGTCACCATAAGTCACCAGGGCCAGGCCGTCACAGCCGTTGGGCGTTTCACTGGCCTGGGCCAGGGCGGCGAGAAAGATCGGCGCCGACTGCCTGGAGGTTGTGTAGCTCAGGCGTTGGGCCTGGTCTGACGATGGGGTGTCCGAGGCTTCGTACCAACCGTCCACCGCCACCAGCACCCGTCCGTCGCGCTTGATCCGATCGAAGACCTTGGAGCGCATCACCAGATGCAGCGGCAGGTGGGTCAACGGCGGCATCGTGCCCACTGACCAGACAGGCGACCAGCCCCAGCGAACCTTGATGTATTCCAGCCGCCCGCCGCGATTGCGAATGGCGCTGACCTGCATGTTCGGCTTGATCACGCTTTTGCCGTCATGGGGCCTGGGCGCCGCCATTGCCTGCAGGCTGTGTGACGTCAGGCGGGTATCGTTGCCAGCGCCCTGGATGTCTCGCTGGGCAAAAAATGCCAGGGAGTCCTTTGAAGAAACAGGCTGAACGAAACACTCACACATCGCGAAAACTCCCGGCAGCAGATAAAAAGTGCAGCAAGACACCCGTCGTCGAAGCCGTTGGCTTGCGGCGGTGTTATGCGGTGTTATGCGGCGTTATGTAGTTCCGAGCGGTGGCAATTACGCTTGGTTCGAAAATCCCTGGAGTGACCGGATGAGTGGATAAACAAGCCACAGTCGCTCCATTTGGGCGACCGCTCATCGTCTGTGTGGACACGTGACCACCGGTGATGGTCGTTGTGTTATCCGAACCGTTGAAGGACATCGCCATGAGTGAAACCGACCTTGAAATGGAACTGAAAGCCTGGCGACTGCTGCTGGAGGATGATGTCTATCGCCTGGATTTTCCCCAGGACTACCACGACACGCTGATCAAGCGTGCCGATGATCTGGTGCTGGGGGAATTGATCACCCTGCAAGATTGGCAACTGCTCAAGGATGCGGCAGACCAGGCCTATGAACTCACGCTTGAGATGCTGGCACGCAACCAGCGTGATTGCTTGAATGCCGCGGCCTTGCGGTTGCCTGGGGTGGGGCGTACGGCGGGGGATTGATTGGGGGCTCAGCGCCGTCATCGCGAGCAAGCTCGCTCCCATAGGGTTTTAGGGGGCACACAAGATCTCAGTCACCACCCTCCACTGTGGGAGCGGGCTTGCTCGCGAAAGCGGTGGATCAGTCGGCATCAATTCTGAATGTAGTGACGCCTTCGCGAGCAAGCCCGCTCCCACAATGGCCGGTGGTGACTGGAAAAGTGTGTGCACTTCCTCGCCACGGGGTCATGCCGGCGGCTAATCCCGATTCGCCTGGATGAAATCGACAAAAGCCCTCAGCGGTGAAGGCAGGTAGCGGCGGCCGGGGTAGTAGAGGAACGGTCCGGTGAATCGCACCCACCAGGGTTCCAGGACCGGCACCAGCGCGCCGCTGTCCAGATAAGGGCGCAGCCAGTCTTCGAACAGATAGACAATGCCCAGCCCATCCACCGCGGCCTGCACCGCCAGGTCCACCGCGCTGCCCAGGCGCACGATCAATGGGCCGCTGGGATCGACGTTCAGGGTTTCACCGTCTCGCTCGAACTCCCAGAGCGGCGTCGCGCCGCTGGGGAATCTGCCCCGCAGGCAAGCATGCCGGAGCAGGTCCCGGGGATGCTCGGGCCGGCCGTGGGCGGCGAGGTAAGCCGGTGAAGCGGCCGTGGCGAAGCGTTGGAACCGTGGGCCGATGGGAATGGCGATCATGTCCTGCTCAAGACGCTCGTCGTAGCGGATCCCCGCATCGCAACCGGCCGCGAGCATGTCGACAAAACTGTCGTCGGCGATCACTTCCAAACGAATGTCCGGATGGCTTTTCAGGAACGGCGTAATGATCGTCGGCAACACCAGCCGGGCGGCGCTGACCGGTACGTTCAGCCTCAGGGTGCCGCAAGGACGCTCGCGAAAGTCGTTGACCACATCCAGCGCCGACTCGACTTCACCCAGCGCCGGGACGATGCGCTCCATCAACCGGGCGCCGGCCTCGGTCGGCACCACACTGCGGGTGGTGCGGTTGAGCAGGCGCACGCCGAGCCGGCTTTCCATGCGCCGCACCGCGTCGCTGAGGCTCGAGGCGGACTTGCCGCTGAGCCGCGCGCCCTCACGAAACCCACCCGCGTTGACCACCGCCACGAAGGCCAGCAAGTCCTGAATATCCGTCGCCATTGTTCTCTCCACCGTACAGCCTGTGCCGATTGCAGCTGATTATCAGCGAAGTGGTCAATCCCTATAGTGGCCTCACTCTCATTGATTCGAGGCACACCCGATGAACATCGCAAGCAAGGCAGGCCAGTTTTCACTCGGCGATCGCACCGTCAACCGCATGGGCTACGGCGCGATGCAACTGGCCGGCCCGCAAGTGTTCGGCCCACCCAAGGACCCGGCAGCGGCAATCGCCGTGCTGCGTGAAGCCTTGGAATCAGGGGTCAACCATATCGACACTGCCGATTTCTATGGCCCGCACGTGACCAACCAGCTGATTCGCGAAGCGCTGCACCCTTACGCCGAGAATCTGGTGATCGTCACCAAGGTCGGCGCTGTCCGGGGCCCGGATGCCTCTTGGAACCCGGCTCACAGTCCCGCCGAACTGACCCGTGCGGTCCACGACAACCTGCGTAACCTCGGATTGGACGTGTTGGACGTGGTCAATCTACGCGTTTGGGGCGACATGCATGCGCCGGGGCAAGAGTCCATCGAGGAGTCGTTCACGACCCTGGCAGAGCTGCAACGCCAGGGCCTGGTCCGGCACCTGGGCTTGAGCAACGTCACGGCCACCCAGGTCAAGCAGGCCCAAGGCATCGCCAAGGTGACCTGCGTGCAGAACCATTACAACCTGACCCACCGCAACGACGAGCAACTGATTGCCGAGTTGGGCCGGCAGGGCATCCCTTACGTGCCGTTCTTCCCGCTGGGCGGTTTCTCACCCTTGCAGTCGCAAACACTGTCTAGCGTGGCGGCGCGCCTGGGCGCCTCGACCCTGTGTGTGGCGCTGGCGTGGCTGCTGCAACGGGCGCCGAACATCCTGCTGATTCCGGGCACGTCATCGGTGGCGCATCTGCGGGAAAACCTCACGGCCAGCACGCTGGAGATCACCCCGCAGATGCTGGCCGAGCTGGATGGGTTGGCCTGAGCCGACAAGTTGCCATTAGGGGCGCACGACAGCAGTGCCCCCCATGGCTGCGATGCCCTCAAGCGTCGCTGTCTTTGGCCTCGCTGGGATGATGCTCATGCCAGCTGTTGAGGGGCCGGGCGCGGTCTTCGTTGAACATGTCCGTCAGTAACGCATTGGCGCGGCGGTAGGCGTCGTGGCGGAAGTTGAGGTCGTCGGCCGGATGGGCAACGATTTCCTCGAGCATCTGCAGGTTCAAGCGGCGGAACTGATCGGCTCGTTCACGCGCCTCATACGCCCCGACCCCCATGTGCACCAAGGCACTGCGACCCAGTGACAGCGCACTTTCGAAGGTTTCCCGTTCGGCCGACTCCACCCCCATTTGCCGCAGCGCAATGATGTGGCCCATGTCCCGGGCGCGCACCACCAGTTTCAACGAGGGGAAGTGCTCCTGGGCCATCCGGGTCAGCTTCAGGTTGTCTTCCTGATCGTCGATGGCGTTGATCAGCACCAGCGCCTGGCCGGCGCCGGCGGCCTGCAAAAGGTCCAGGCGGGTGGCATCGCCATAGAACACTTTCACGCCGAATTTACGCAGCGTCTCAATATTGTCCGGGTCGTGATCGAGTACCACCACCTCGACCCCGCAAGACATCAGCAAGCGTCCGGCGATCTGCCCGAAACGCCCGAACCCGGCGATGATCACACGTGGGTTCTGCTGGTCGACGAGGTCGGATTCGCGGCGGTTTCGCTTGCTGTCCGACTCGAATCGAGCCAGCAGCAGGATCAGCAACGGTGTCAGGCACATCGACAGGGCCACCGCCAGCGTCAGGCTCTTGCCCCACTGATCGGTAAGGATGCCGGCGACGGTCGCCGCGCCAAACACCACGAAGGCGAACTCGCTGCCCTGGCCGAGCAATACGGCCTGCCACGAGCGCTGGCTGGCAGGCACGTTGAGAAAGCGCCCGGCGGACTTGATCACCAACAACTTGATCAGGATGAAGCCCAGGGTCAGGGTCATTACCTTCAGCGGCGCATCGATCAGCGTGCCGAAGTCGATCGACATGCCCACGCCAATGAAGAACAGCCCCAGCAGCAAACCTTTGAACGGCTCGATGTCGCTTTCCAGGGCATGCCGGTACTCGGAACTGGCCAGCAACACCCCGGCGAGGAACGCGCCCATGGCCATCGACAAGCCGGCCTCTTCCAGCAGGAAGCCGAAGCCGAACACCAGGAACAAGGCGACGGCACTGAAGATTTCCCGCAGGCCGGAGCGAGCGACGAAGCGCAGCAGTGGCCGGGAAACGTAGCGGCCCAGCAGTACCACGATGCTGACGGCGGCGACGATCTTGGCGATGGAGATCGCCAGGTCAGCGCCCGACGGCGTGCCGCCGTGCGCCGCCAGCAACGGGATCATCGCCACCAGCGGAATGGCGGCGATGTCCTGGAACAGCAACACGGCAAAACTGCTGCGGCCCACGGCGGTGGCCGTCAGGTTGCGCTCATTCATCGCCTGCATCGCGATGGCGGTGGACGACAGGCTCAGGGTCAGGCCCACCAGCAGCGCCGCGGTCCAGTTCAGGCCCAGGGCCGCGCAGAACGCAGCGATGGCCGCGCCACAGGCGAGCATCTGCAAGGCGCCGCCGCCGAATACCATTTTGCGCAGGGCCCACAGGCGTTTCGGGTCGAGTTCCAGGCCGATGATGAACAGCATCAGGACCACGCCGATCTCGGCGAACTCCAGGATCGCCTTGACGTCCGTCACCAGCTTCAACCCCCACGGGCCGATCACGCAGCCGGCCAACAGGTAACCCAGGACCGGGCCCAGTCCCAACCGGACGGCGATCGGCACGATCAGTGCCGCCGAGCCCAGGTAAATGAGCAGTTCAATCAGACTGTGGGTTTGCATCTCAATCTTCCTTCCAAGCGGCCAGGCGGGCGCCGTAGTGCTCGATTTGTGCAAGTTGGGCGTCGCAGGCACCGGCAAAGGCGCCGTGTACGACCACCGGGTCCAGCCAGCGCATGTTGCAGTAGAGGGCGGTGGCTTGAAGGGGCTGGGCCAATGCCGCAAACCCCGGGTAATCACCCATCTGGAAATGATCATGCTCACCGCCGGTGGTGACGGCCCACAGCAGGCCCTTGCCTTTAAGGCCCGTGGCGTCTTTGCCGTAGGCCCAACCGTGGGTGAAGACTTTGTCGATCCACAGTTTCAACAGGGGCGGGACGCTGTACCAGTACATCGGATGTTGCAGCACGACCAGTTGGGCCTGTTCGACCGCCCGTTGCTCGGCCTCGACATCGATATCGAAGCCTGGATAAAGGTCATACAGCGAGCGTATGACCATCTCTGGATCGTTCGAGACCTGCTTGAGCATCGCCTGGTTGACCCGGGATTGCTCGGGGTAGGGGTGCGCATAAATGATAAGAATCATCGGTGAACTCCTTGGTGTTCAGTGGGCTCCGTCGATCCTTGCCTGTGGTGAGCGCGAGCGATGGGGAACGCGGGTTCCCGGTATGGCCGCCGAGCGATACAAACAAGAGCGCCTTGCGGAAGAGGGGCCAGTGCCGGAAGGCCGGACATCCTACCGAGGAAGTCGCCGATTGTTTAGCGCGAGTTGGCCTGAAGGGTTCAATGGATCCGCCGACGATTCAGTCGAGGGGCAGCGAAATCCTGGCTTCCAGACCGCCACCGCTTCGGTTTCTGAGGACGAGCGTGCCCCCATGCTCAAGCACCGTCGCCCGCGCCGCCGACAAGCCCAGCCCGACACCGCCGGTGTGCTTGTTGCGCGACCCTTCGAGGCGAAAGAACGGAGCGAACACCTGCTCATGAAATTCAGGCGCGATGCCTGGGCCTCGGTCGAGGATCCGGATCTCGACACGACCGGCGCCGGTCTCCAGGCGCACGGCCGGTTCGCTGGCATATTTGATCGTGTTGTCGATCAGGTTGGTCAACGCACGCTTGAGGCCGATGGGGCGGCCCAGGTAGACCAGCCGATGCGCACCTTCGAATGAAACCTCGATGCCGGCATCCTTGAAGTCATCGACGATGGTGTGCAGCAGCTCAGCCAGGTCGAACGCCGTGGCGTGTTCGAGCCGGGCATCGTCGCGGAAAAACTCCAGGGCCGAATTGACCATGGTCTGCATCTCATCCACGTCCCGGAACAGCCGGGCCTGTTGCTCGGCATCCTCGATGAACTCGCCGCGCAGGCGCATGCGGGTCAACGGTGCCCGCAGGTCATGGGAAATCGCCGCAAGCATTTGCGTGCGGTCTTGCAGAAAATGTTTGAGCTGGGCCTGCATGGCGTTGAAGGCGAGGATCGCCTGGCGGATTTCATTGGGCCCGATCACCGGAATGGGCGGCGCTTGGTGATCGACGCCGAAGCGCCGGGCACCTTCGGCGAAGCGTTCCAGGGGGGCCGCCAGATGTCGCGTGGCGATCAGGGCGACGACCAGTGTCGACAGGATCATCAACGCGAGGGTGATCAGGTTGCGCTCCCATTCATCCAGCCCCCAATTGCGCGCGGGCAAGGTGAACATCACCCATGACCGATCGCTCAGCTCGATCAGCGCCGTATAGCGTCCACCGGGCTGATCGGCGGGCCAGTCGCTCGGCTCATAGCCTTCTACCCTGGCATCCGGCCGGCCCAGTTGCTGGCGCAGCCGCACCGCGCCGTCGCTGTATTCCGGGTCGTCGACCACCGGCACGCGAGCCTCGGCATGCTGCTGCAGCCATTGCGTGCTGAACTCCTGATCACTGGCGGCCCTGGCAATGGCGGGCCGTTGTTCGGGCGTTGCCGAGTCGATGATGCGGGTGATGGCGGCGATCTTTTCAATCAGGCCGGTTTCCATCAGGGGCGGGCGCGCCCAGGCACCGGCCAATTGGCTGAACAATGCGTTCAGGGCCAGCAGCGTCAGCATGGCGCCGAGGGTCGTCAGGGCGATCCAGCGCGCCAATGTGTCCCGAGGACGCTTGGCGCCCGAGCGCCGCGGGCTCATCGCTTCACCACATGTGGACTGAACAGGTAGCCGCTGTTGCGCACGGTGCGGATCATCGAGGCGCCGCTGACATCGGTCTCCAGTTTGCGGCGCAATCGGCTGACCTGGACGTCGATGCTGCGGTCGAACGCTTCGAAGGTCTCGCCGCGTGCCAGGTCCAGCAGCTGCTGGCGGGTCAGCACCCGGCGCGGGTGTTCGGCGAACACCAGCAACAGCTCGAACTCGCCGCTGGACAGCGGGATCATGACTTTCTCCGGTGAGCGCAATTCCCGGCGGGTGACGTCCAGCTGCCAGTGTTCGAATTCGAGGATCGGTCGGGCCGCGTCGCTCGATGTAGCCCGGGCTTCGCCGGTGCGCCTGAGCACGGCGCGCACCCGGGCCAGCAATTCGCGGGCATCGAAGGGCTTGGTCAGGTAATCGTCCGCGCCCAGCTCCAGCCCGACGACGCGGTCACTCAATTCGCCCATGGCGGTGAGCATGATGATGCCGACCGTGTGCTCGGCCCGCAGTCGCTGGCAGAGCACCAGCCCGTTGTCGCCCGGCAGCATGACGTCAAGGATGATCAGGTCCGGCAGCCTGCGCGCCACCGCTTGCCACAGGGCGTTGCCGTCGGCGGCGACCTCGACGCTGTAGCCATGCTGTTCCAGGAATTTGCGCAAGAGGGCGAGGACCTCAAGGTCATCGTCCACCAGTAATAAGTGACTCACGGCGGGCCCGCTGGGCTAGGGATATGGAAGGCGATACTAGGGGCAATCCGGGGCGTGCGTCATATATTTCAGTCCGGAAATAAAGTGTCCGACGGGCAATGAAGCGGAAATCTTCGGGCAAGGAGGTGGGGGCAGGATGCGGGCGATGTCAGTCAGTTGATAGCGGTACGCATACCTGTGGCCAGGGCGCTTGTTTGTGGTGAGGGAGCTTGCTCCCGCTTGAGTGCGAAGCACTCACTGCTTTTATGGGGCCGCTTCGCCCGAGGCGTCGGACCGTCCCAGCGGGAGCAAGCTCCCTCGCCACAAGGTATGTGTTCAGTCGACTGATCCGGGCAGCACTTATCACTCATCGAGATTGCTCTGAATGCCAATCACCAAACCTGTCCCGTTGCTCGCTCGAACCGCTGTCGTCGTTGCACTCGCAACCCTCGCCAGCGGCTGCTCCACCACACCCGCCGCCACACCCGGCAGTTGCGACAGTGTTCCCTACACCGTCCACGACCCCGCCGAATCCATCAACCGTGGCGTGTTCGCCTTCAACCGGACCGTGGACGACTACGCGCTGGCCCCCGTTGCCCGTGGTTATCGCCAGCTGCCGCAGACGCTGCAGGCCGGCGTCCACAACTTCGTGGCGAACTTCGGTGAGCCCAAGGTGTTCGTCAACGACCTGCTGCAAGGCAATGCCCAACGCTCGGTCAACACCCTCGGCCGTTTCTTCATCAACACGACGGTGGGCATCGTCGGGCTGATCGATGTGTCCGGCAAGCTCGGCATCGAGCGTCACCAGGCCGATTTCGGCCAGACCTTCGGCGTCTGGAACATCGCCCCCGGCCCGATCGTGGAACTGCCGCTGCTGGGCAGTGCCAACCTGCGGGACGCCACGGGCAAAGTGGCAAGTTTTGCCTTCGATCCGTTCGGCGACAACAGCAGCACCGTCCAGACGTTGGGCACGATCAACACCGCAGGCGGCATCGTCGATGGCCGCGCCGAGGCGCTACCGTTGACCGACGAGTTGCAGACCCAGGCCGATTATTACGCGGCGCTTCGAGATGCGGTCGCCCAGCGGCGCGCCGACTTTGTCGCCCAAGGCAAGCTCGGCGCTGTGGTGCAGGACGACGCGCAATGCCAGGGCAGGGGGGCGGCTCATGAGTGACCAGGCGTTGACCTTGCGTCGGCGGATGCGCACACCGGCCCCGGACGCATTGCATTGCCGTGAAGTCGAGCTGCGGTTGGCTGAGGATGGCAGCCATGTGGTACTCAGCCGCTACGTCGAGCTTTATCGCCATGAACAAGGCAGTCAGCAAACCATCCACCACCATCGCGTGTCGTTGGCGCACATGATTCGCTGGATGGTCGATCATGGGGAGCAGATCGCCATGGATTCCTGAAAATGGCCGTGGCTTAGCCGTGCGTTATAAGTCCAAGCACCCTGAAACATTTCTACATAATTACGGGTTAATTATGGTTGTACGATGTCGTATGTAATGTGTTCGACTGTCGCCGTCCTCACAAAAAAAATAACGGAGACTCCATCCATGTCGAGCATTCCTTCCGTCGAGGGGCAGGCTGCTGCGCCCGCACAAGGCCGCTTCATGCGCCTGCTCAAGCTATTGGGCCCCGGCATCATCGCGGTGCTGTCCTGGCTCGGGGCGGGTGACCTGATCACCTCATCCGTGGCCGGCGCGAACTACGGCTACGCGATGATGTGGGTGCTGGCGGTGTCGCTGCTGCTCAGGTACCTGATCGTCAACATCATCGCCCGTTTCCAGCTGTGCAATAACCAGGGCATGACCATCCTGCAAGGCTACGCCCAGCTCAACCCGTTCTTCGCCTGGTTCCTGTTGGTCTATGCGCTGCTCATGGGGCACCTGATGAATGCCTACATGATCAAGGGTGCAGGCGAATCCCTGGCGATGTTGCTGAAGGTCGATTACCCGTTGCTCTGCTCGGTGGCGGTGGTGCTGGCGGTGTGGTTGCTGGTGGGTCGGAACATCTATTCGATGATCGAAGGCGTGATGAAAGCGCTGCTGGCGATCATGACCCTGGCGTTCATCGCCCTGGCGGTGATGTCCGGTCCCGATGTGGCCGGTATCGTCAAAGGCACCATCGGTTTCAGCATTCCGCCCGATGAAGGGGTGCACGGTGCGTTGCTGGTGGCGGTCTCGGTCATTGGTGCGGTGGCCGGTTCGATTGCCAACTTCGTCCATCCGTATGTGATGCGGCAGAAGGGCTGGATCGGGCCTGAGCACAAGCGCATCCAGCGTAACGACCTGCTGTTCGCGGTGTTCGTCGGCATTGTGATCAACCTGGCGATCTGGATCGTCGGCGCGGAAATCCTGCGACCCAACGGCATTGAAGTCAAAACCCTGGGGGACCTGGGCAAGGCCCTGGAAATCTTCTTCGGCCCGATTGGCTGGTATGTGTTCTTCATCGGCGTATTCGCCACGCTGTTCGCCAGTATTTCCGGCAAGACCACGGCGTTCCCGATGCTCATCACCGACGCCTTCCAGCACGTGCGACCAGAGCGCCGCGAGCGCTACGGCAAAGAGTTCCACCATGACCCGATGCACAAATGGTTCATGCTGTTCATCCTCGTGACGCCGTTGATCTGGTCGATGCCAGGCATGCCGGACTTCGTGACCCTGACCATCGGCGTCAGTGCGTTGAATATCATCGGCCTGCCGGTCATTTCCCTGGGCCTGTTGATCATGTCCAACCAGAAGAAATTGCTGAGCAAGGAGTACCGCAACAACCTGTTCGAGAACATCGCCCTGATGTTCGCCACCGGCCTGGCGCTCTGGGTTGCGTTCCAGCTGGGCGTCGACCTGTTCACCTGAGGCCGCCCTGCGCTCCACAAGGGGACTGCTAGACTTCAGCGTCCAGTCCCCTTCTTGGAGAGCCAGGATGAACAACAAGAACACCATTTGCCTCTGGTACGACGGCAGTGCCTTGGAAGCGGCGCGCTTCTACGCGGCGACATTCCCGGACAGTGCGGTGCAAGCCGTGCATTGCGCCCCTGGCGATTATCCGGCGGGCAAGCAGGGCGACGAGTTGACGGTAGAATTCACCGTCATGGGCATTCCCTGTCTCGGCTTGAATGGCGGGCCGTCGGTCCAGCACAACATCGCTTTCTCGTTCCAGGTGGCGACCGATGACCAGGCCGAGACCGACCGCTTGTGGCAGGCGATTGTCAGCAACGGCGGCGAGGAAAACGCCTGCGGCTGGTGCAGGGACAAGTGGGGCATTTCCTGGCAGATCACTCCGCGCATCCTCAGCGCGGCGGTTACCGATCCCGACCCGGTGCGTGCCAAGCGCGCCTTCGACGCCATGATGCAAATGACCAAAATCGACATTGCCGCGATTGAAGCGGCGCTCAAAGGCTGACTTGGCCCGCGCGGGCTTTTGATCGTATGGTTGTTCCGGGATACCTTGTGTGATGGAGCAACATGCAATTCAATCGATTGATGATCAGCCTCGCCGCGTTCATGGTTCTGGCCGGCTGCGGCAGCCGACAGGTGCAGGAGCCTGAGCGCGAGCCCGCAGAGGTCAAGCGCCAGATTGTGCGGTTGCTGCCGGCCAAGACGGTGGATCGCGAAGGCTGGGCGACTGATATTTACACGGCCTTCGCGGCCCAGCAGATTTCCCCCAGCACGCAAAATATCTGTGCGGTGCTGGCGGTGACCGAACAGGAATCAACCTTCCAGGCCGACCCGACTGTGCCGGGGCTGGGCAAGATTGCCCGGGATGAAATCGACCGGCGTGCCGCGAAGGTGCATGTCCCTGGCCTGTTGGTCAGCGCGGCGCTGGAGGTGCGTTCGCCCAATGGCAAAAGCTATGGCGATCGGCTCAATGCGGCGCGTAGCGAGAAGGAACTGAGCGGGATTTTTGATGATTTCATCGGGATGGTGCCGCTGGGCAAGACGCTGTTCGGCGGTTTCAACCCGGTGCACACCGGTGGGCCGATGCAGGTCAGCATCGCGTTTGCCCAGGCCAATGCCCGCAATTATCCCTACACGGTGGACGGCTCGATTCGTCGTGAAGTGTTCAGTCGTCGTGGCGGCATGTATTTCGGGATCGCCCACTTGCTCGGCTATCCGGTGAGCTACACCGAGCCGTTGTATCGTTTCGCCGATTTCAATGCCGGGTGGTACGCCAGTCGCAATGCGGCGTTCCAGCATGCGCTGAGCCAGGCGTCAGGCATTTCCTTGGCGCTGGATGGGGATCTGATCCTGCATGACTCGATCATGCCGGGCAGCACGGAACTGGCGCTGCGCACGTTGGGCAAGTCGCTGGGGATGCGCAACCCGACCATTCGCGATCAGTTGGAGCTGGGGGACAGCCTGGCGTTCGAGGACAGCAAGCTCTACAAGCGGGTGTTCGAGTTGGCGGAGCGGGCCGAGGGCAAGCCTTTGCCGCGGGCGGTGTTGCCAGGGATTGTGCTCAAGAGTCCGAAGATCACTCGCAAGCTGACGACGGCGTGGTTTGCCAAGCGGGTGGATGAGCGTTATCAGCGGTGCATGGCGCGGGCGGCGGGGCGCTAGCGGGTACGCGGGGTTTGGTCTGGATCACTGTGGCGAGGGAGCTTGCTCCCGCTGGGCCGGTCCGACGCCTCGGGCGTAGCGGCCCCCTTGATGCTCACTCAATCAAGCTGCCGACCGCGCCGTCAGCTTTCAGGGCCGCTGCGCGCCCCAGCGGGAGCAAGCTCCCTCGCCACAGGGTCTGTTTTACATCGTTCGAAATGTAGCCGGTCATGCGATTTCGGCCATTCACACGCGGTTCTCGATCAGACGATCCGAGCCACCTTCGGCTACGCGACGTTCTTGCAGACGATCCGAGCCACCTTCGGCGATGCGGCGTTCTTGCAGACGATCCGAGCCGCCTTCGGCTACGCGACGTTCTTGCAGACGATCCGAGCCGCCTTCGGCTACGCGACGTTCTTGCAGACGATCCGAGCCGCCTTCGGCGACGCGGCGTTCTTGCAGACGATCCGAGCCACCTTCGGCGACGCGGCTCTCGATCAGTCGATCCGAACCGCCTTCGGCGACGATCGGTTGGGAGGAGGCGGCGAATACGTTGGCAGCCAGTACAGAGAAAGCGAAGCCGAGGATGATTTGGCGTTTCATGAGGGTGTGCTCCGGGAGATGCTGTGGGTTTGTGTGGCGCCATTCTTGCGCCGGACAGCCATCCAGAGAACTTCATTGACGTGATGGTGAACATCGACGGCAGTGATGACTCGCCAGCCTGTCATCCGCAAGGCGGAACACCGAGGGTCTGGCGGGCTCTACCGGTGTAACACCAGAGGCAACTACAGGCACGAGGACGAGGCACATGTATCAGTTATTCGGTCACCGCCAATCCGGTTCTGCGGCGGTGGAAGTGGCCCTGCGTCTATGTGACGTGGCTTATCGCCGGGTCGATGCCTATTCGACCGAGGACAGTGAGGCGCTGAAAGAGCTGGAGGCGTTGAATCCACACAAACAGGTCCCGACCCTGCAATTGCCGGACGGCTCGGTGCTCACCGAAGCCGCGGCGATCCTGATTCACCTCGGCCTGGCTTTTCCCAAGTCGAAGCTGCTGCCGGACGAGCCTGGCCAGCGTGCGCAAGCCATACGGGGGTTGGTCTACATTGCGGCCAATTGCTACACGCCCATCGGCATCATCGATTTTCCCGAGCGCTGGCTGAACGACGCGGACGAAGCGACTCGCCAGCAATTGGTCTCAGGCACCAAGCAGCGGCTGTATCGCAATTGGGCGTTGTTTGCCGACCAGTTCCCGGCGCAACCGTTTCTCAGCGGTGCCGAGCCGGGAGCGCTGGATATCCTGGCCGCCGTCATCACGAAGTGAAGTGGAACGCGAGAGGCCATGCTCAGCGCCCGTCCCGAGTTCTATGGTTTGTTGGAACGGATCGACCATCACCCGCGTGTTGCACCGGTGCTATCGCAGCATTGGCCGGCTTAGGCTCTGCACGAAAAGCCTTGATACTCGTTCATGCTGCGTTGAAAACAGCCTCGCAATGCTCATGTACTCCAGTACACTCCGCTTGCTCGGCTGTTTTCGCCTTGCCTGACCTTCGTCTCAAGACTTTTCGTACAGAGCCTAGGGACCGGCGTTTTCGGATTATGGACAGGCCTTGCGCGACGCCGCCTGTTCCACCAGCTCGACAAATTGCTGGACGTTATGCTGATGGGCCGTCACCAGCTCATCGATGCTGCCGCCCGCCGGTGTCTGCAAGCTGCTGCGGCAGGTGAGGGGACGCGCATCGTTACCCAAGGTACGCAGGCGCCATTGCGCATCCATGCGGGCGTAGCGGCCCGGGATGGAATCGAAGCGTTGCACGTCGACCCGCAGCAACAGCTTGGCTGCGCCGGGGTTGTTCAACTGCTCGTCGAGACTGCTGTGCAGCTCATCCGCCAGGCTGGCGCCCCACCATTCGGTTTCCAGGATCGCCAGCCCACTGTTGCCTTGGCGAATGACCATCTGGGTGCGGTCCACCTGGGGCGGGACGCTCACCTGCTCGACCTGGATGTCATTGCTGGAGCGCTGGCCCTCCGGCTGGACCGGGCTGAGGGTGTGGTAGTGGATCGGGTCGCTGCGGCAGGCGCCGAGCAGCAGCGCCACGGCAACCAGGGTCGGTTTCAGCCCCATGAGGCGTGCTCCTGTGATCATTCTTTCACCGGGAATGTGAGGTTCTGCGCCGGTGCATCCTTGGGCCGGCCGCGCAGCAGCGACTCGGGATGACGGCTCAGGTAGTCGGACAGCTCGCGCAGCGAGCGTGACATGCGTCCCAGGTCGTCCAGGGTCTGGGTCAATTGTTCACGCTGGGGCGAGTCCTCGGCCAGGGTCGAGTTGGCCGACTGCAGGGTCTTGCTCACGTCCTGCAAGGTGTTTTGCACGCCGGGTAGCGTCTTGTTGTTGAACTGGGCCAGGCCTTTGCGCAGCTCCACCAGGTTGCCGTCCAGGTTGCTGGCGATGCTTTCCAAGGGCAGCTTGTTGAACCGCTCAACGGCCGATTGGAGCTGTTCCTGCATTTGCTGCAGGCTCCCGGGGACGGTGGGAATGCGCACGGGTCGAGCGTTGGGGTCGAACGCGACTTTCTCTGCCTTGGGGTAGAAATCCAGGGCGATGTACAGCTGCCCGGTCAACAGGCTGCCACTGCGGGCCTGGGCACGTAACCCGCGTTCGACGAAGCTGCCCATCAGGCGGGCACCGGCGGCTTCGTCTTCCGGATCGTGATTGAGCGTTTCGAGCAACTTCTCATGAGCTTTGCCCAAACGCTGCGGGTAGATCACCAACCCAACGTTGACCGGGAAACTGCGCTGTTTCTCGTCGAAATCCAGATTAATGGCAACCACCTTGCCGATCTCCACACCGAGGAACTCAACCGGCGCATTGACTCGCAACCCACGCAATGCCTGGTCGAAACGCAACGCCAGGTATTGCGCCTTGCCGTTGGGCGGAGCGAGGGCGCTCTGCTGGTCGGCAAACAGCTCGAAGGTCTTGTCCTCGGCGGCGGAGGTGTCGTTGGGGCTGTATTCCGGCGCTCGGAAGGCGATCCCACCGAGCAGCAGCGCCGAGAGCGATTCGGTCTTGACCGCGAAGCCGTTGGCACCGACGTTCACATCCACTCCGCTGACATTCCAGAACCGGGTGTTTTCGGTGACGTACACATCGTTCGGCGCATTGATGAAAACGTCGATGTTGACCCCTTTGCCTTCGGCGTCCAGCCCGTAGGACACGACCTGGCCCACCGGGATCTTGCGCAGGTACACCGGCGAGCCGATGTCCAGCGAGCCGAGGTCCTGGGAGTGCAGGGTGAAGCGCTTGCCTGGCTCGCCGTAGGTGATCGGTGGCGGCGCTTCCAGGCCGGTGAAAGACTTTGCGCGAACTTTCGATTGACCGGCATCGGCGCCGATGAAGTCTCCGGACAGCAACGTGTCGATGCCCGAGATTCCGCCGGCGCCGATGCGCGGCCGGACCACCCAGAACACCGAGTCTTCATGGGTGAAGGTGTCGGCGGTTTTCTCCAGCTTGACCGTGGCCGTGACGTTCTTCTGGTCATCGCTCAATTGCACGTCGGTGACCTGGCCGATGACCACATTGCGATATTTCACCTGGGTCTTGTTGGCGGTCAGGCCCTGGCCGGTCTTGAAGGTGATGGTGATAGTCGGGCCTTCCTGCAACCAGTTGTGCACGACCAGGGATACGCCCACCAGCACCGCGATAATCGGCACGATCCACACCAGCGACACCGTCCAGCGGCGGCGCGTGACCTGGGCGCGACCCGCGCTGGGTCGCTGCTCGTCAGTGGCTTGCGACTTCATCCATGGTCTCCTCGGCAGGTTGGGTGTCCCAGATCAGGCGCGGGTCGAAACTCATGGCCGACAGCATGGTGAACAGCACCACCAGGCCAAAGAACAGGATCCCCGGACGCGGTTCGATATCGCTCAGTGCCTGGAACTTGACCAGCGCCGCCACCAGGGCCACCACCAGCACGTCGAGCATCGACCAGTAACCGATCACCTCCACCAGCCGGTACAGTTTTGCCCGCTGGACCTGGGCCCAGGTGCTGCGCCGTTGCACGGTGACCAGCAGCAGGGTCAGCACCACGAACTTGATGCCCGGCACCGCGATGCTGGCAATGAAGATGATCAGGGCGATGTCCCAGGCCCCGCCTTGCCAGAATTCAATGACGCCGCTGATGATCGTGCTGTCGGCACCTTTGCCGAGCATCTGGGTGTTCATCACCGGAAGCAGGTTGGCTGGGATGTAGAACACCAATGCGGCGAGCATGTAGGCCCAGGTACGGGAAATGGGGTCGGGTTTGCGTCGATGCAGGGCGGCATCGCAGCGCGGGCAGGCGTGGGGGGCGTCGGTCATGTCGCAGGCCAGTCCACAGCTGTGGCACAGGCACAGATTCAGGTCGCTGGCCTGGGGCGGGGTGCCGAGCGGTGGGCCGTTCACAGGCTGTCCCACAGGTCACGGACGTCGCGTCCGGCAATGCGGATCATCAGCAGGCTCAAGGCCGCCAGGGCAAACAGGCCGATGCCCGGCAACACATCCAGCAGTCCAGCGAGCTTGATCACCGCCACCAGCGCGCCGAGCAGGCAGACTTCAAGCATGCTCCACGGCCGCAGCGTCTCCAGGCTGCGCATGCACAGGGCGAAGCCTGGCGCACGGCGGTTGCCGTAGGCATGGCCCAGGACCCAGAGCAGCAGCACCAGTTGCAAGGCCGGCGCGATGATGATCGCCACTGCCGCCACCAGCGCAATAAACGTAATCGAGCCCTGGCTCAGCGCCACGACCGAATCCCACAGCGTGGCGCTGTTGGTCAGGCCCTGGAACCGGATGTTCATCAATGGATACACGTTGGCAAAGGCCCACAGCACCGCCGCGGTCACGCTCAAGGCGAGGCGCTGCTCGATGCTCAGTCCGTTGTAGCGTTGGATCACTGCATGGCAGCGCACGCACGAGGCTTTCTGGTGGGCCACAAGGACCACCGGTTCGTACACCGCATCGCAATGTTCACAAATGATCAGTCGGTCGGTGTCGGCCATCGGGCTGCTCGGCAGGGGCATCCCCTTCAATATAGAAGTCCGTTGGGATTGAGCAACCCGGCCGGCAAGCTGTGTGAAAACGGCTACGGGCTTTTCACACAGCCTGCCGGGTGATCATTCACCGCGAATGTACTGCTCCAGCTGCTTGATCAGGTCCGCCTGCTCGGCGATGGCTTCCTTGACCAGGTCGCCGATGGACAGCAGGCCGACCAGCTTGCCGTCCTCGACCACCGGCAGATGTCGCAGGTGTTTTTCGGTCATGATGCTCAGGCAGGTCTCGACGTTCTGGTGCGGGTCGATGGTGATCACCGGGGAGACCATGATGTCACTGACCTTGGTGCCCACCGACGAGCGGCCATGCAGGACCATTTTGCGCGCATAGTCGCGCTCGCTGATGATCCCCAGCACTTCATCGTTTTTCACCACCAGCAGGGCGCCGACGTTTTTCTCCGCCATGCGCATCAGGGCCTGCAATACCATGTCGTCCGGTGAGATGGTGTGCACTTGCTGGTTTTTCTCATCTTTTATCCGGAGCAACTGCGCGACGGTTTTCATGGGGGAAGCCTCAGGGGTGTTGTTTTTTGCGGGTGGTCTAAGAATCGTAGACCCAACGGCGCAGGGCAAGCGATAAAGCGGCGGCCAGTCGTCAAAAAACGTCATCGCCGCTGAATTTACCCCTGATTGGATGTCATCGCCCCCCTGTGGCGAGGGAGCTTGCTCCCGCCGGGCCGGGCTGGCGCTCCAGTGCGAAGCAGCCCTCGAACCAGGCTCTGCGGAGTGTCAGATACTCAGTCATTGGGGCTGCTGCGCAGCCCAGCGGGAGCAAGCTCCCTCGCCACAAGAGGGGCCACAAGAGCGGGTCAAAATAGCGTTGGACAGGTGAAGTCGCCTCGCCACAGGTAGAATCACCGCTTACGCATCATTCGAGGTTGCAACGGTGGATTTACAGCAGGGCTTCGTCCTGACCCGGCATTGGCGCGACACCCCGGCCGGCACCGAAGTCGAGTTCTGGCTGGCCACCGACGCCGGGCCCCGGCGCGTGCGCCTGCCAGTGCAGCCGTCGGTTGCGTTCGTGCCGCAGATCCAGCGCGGGCAGCTCGAAGCCCTGTTGCAAGGGGAAAAGGATATCGAGCTGCGCCCCCTGGACCTGCTGGATTTCGAGCATCGGCCGGTGCTCGGGTTGTATTGCCAGCAACACGCTCAATTGATGCGCCTGGACACCACCTTGCGCCGCGCCGGCGTGGAGGTCTTCGAAGCCGACGTCCGGCCGCCGGAGCGCTACCTGATGGAGCGCTTCATCACTGCACCGGTCTGGTTCGGTGGGACTGCGGTGGACGACGGCCTGTTGGTCGACGTCCAGATGAAACCCGCCCCCGATTACCGCCCACCGTTGCGCCTGGTCTCGCTGGACATCGAAACCACCGCCCAAGGCGAGTTGTATTCCATTGCCCTTGAAGGTTGCGGCGAGCGTCAGGTGTACATGCTCGGGCCACCGAATGGTGACGCTACCGGCGTGGATTTCCAGCTCGAATATTGCGAATCGCGCACCGTACTGCTGAAGAAACTCAACGACTGGTTCGCGCATTTTGACCCCGACGCGATCATCGGCTGGAACCTGGTGCAATTCGACCTGCGGGTGCTACACGAGCACGCCCGGCGGCTGGCGGTGCCGTTGCGCCTGGGGCGTGGCGGGGAAGAGATGCAATGGCGCGAGCACGGCGCTCGCAGCAACCATTTCTTTGCCTCGGCGGCCGGGCGCTTGATCATCGACGGCATCGAGTCCTTGCGTTCAGCCACCTGGAGTTTCCCGTCATTCAGCCTGGAGAACGTTGCCCAGACGCTGTTGGGGGAGGGCAAGTCCATCGACAACCCCTACCAGCGCATGGACGAGATCAACCGCATGTTCGCCGAGGACAAGCCGGCCCTGGCCCGCTACAACCTCAAGGACTGCGAACTGGTGACGCGGATCTTCGCCAAGACTGAACTGCTCAAGTTCCTGCTGGAACGGGCTAGCGTTACCGGTCTGCCGGTGGATCGCAGCGGTGGCTCGGTGGCGGCCTTCACCCACCTGTACATGCCGCTGATGCACCGCCAGGGCTTCGTCGCGCCGAATCTTGGACAACGCCCGTCCGAGGCCAGTCCGGGTGGCTTCGTCATGGATTCGCAACCGGGACTCTACGAGTCGGTGCTGGTGCTGGACTACAAGAGCCTGTACCCGTCGATCATCCGCACCTTTCTCATTGACCCGGTGGGCCTGATCGAAGGGCTGCGTCATCCTGGCGACAGTGAATCGGTGCCGGGCTTTCGCGGCGCACGCTTCTCCCGGACTCGGCATTGCCTGCCGTCCATCGTGGCGCGGGTCGCCGAAGGCCGGGAAACCGCCAAGCGCGAACACAATGCCCCCTTGTCCCAGGCGCTGAAGATCATCATGAACGCCTTCTACGGCGTGCTCGGTTCCAGTGGCTGCCGCTTCTTCGACCCACGGCTGGCGTCGTCCATTACTCTGCGCGGTCACCAGATCATGCAGCGCACCCGGCAGTTGATCGAGGCACAGGGGCATGTGGTGATCTACGGCGACACCGATTCCACGTTCGTCTGGCTGCGCCGGGCCCACGCCGAGGAAGACGCGGCAAGGATCGGTCGCGAACTGGTGGCACACGTCAACCAGTGGTGGCGCGAGCACGTGCGAATGGAGTTCGGTTTGCAGAGCGCCCTGGAGTTGCAGTTCGAAACCCATTTCAAACGCTTCCTGATGCCGACCATCCGAGGCGCCGAGGAGGGCAGCAAGAAGCGCTACGCAGGGTTGGTGTCCCGCGCCGACGGCAACGACGAAATCATCTACAAAGGCCTGGAAACCGTGCGCACCGACTGGTCGCTGCTGGCCCGGCAATTCCAGCAGGAGTTGTACGGGCGAATCTTCCATCGCCAGCCCTATCAGGATTATGTGCGCGACTACGTACAGCAGACCCTGGCCGGCGCGTTCGATGATCGACTGGTCTATCGCAAGCGCCTGCGCCGCCCGTTGGAAGACTATGAACGCAACGTGCCACCCCACGTCCGGGCGGCACGCCTGGCCGATGAATTCAACCAACGCCAGGGGCGTCCGCGGCAGTACCAGAACGGCGGCTGGATCAGCTACGTCATCACCGTCGCCGGCCCCGAGCCATTGGAAACCCGTAGCGCGCCCATCGACTACGACCACTACGTGAGCAAGCAGCTACAGCCGGTGGCGGATGCGATCCTGCCGTTCGTGGACGATGATTTCTCGACGCTGGTGGGCGGGCAGATGGGGTTGTTCTAAGCGCTGCGCATTGATGATTACAGCTGTGCTTGGCTGCTTTTGTGGCGAGGGAGCTTGCTCCCGCTCGATCGCGCAGCGACCCTCTTTTAC
>NZ_JALJDX010000133.1 GCF_022952855.1 Pseudomonas sp. RGM2987
GTCAAATCAATGTTTGCTGATCCACCGCCTTCGCGAGCAAGCCCGCTCCCACAGGATCTACGGTTCCAGGCCTATCGGGTAAAACTCGCCACCACTCCATACCCCCAACCAGCGCTGCCCGTCGATCTCACGACTGACCGCCAACTCCACCAGTTGGTAAAACACATTGCGGTGGATCAGCGCTTCAAGGTTACTGCGCACATGCACGTAGGGCGCAGGTTCCTGGGTATGGGGATCGATCACCACCCGCATCGGATGCTCGGGCCCGGCTTCGGTGGTCTCCTCGACATTGGTGGTGAAGCGCAGCAGCTGCCCTTCGCCCTCGCCTTCGACCTCGAGGGTCACGGCCACGAACGGCGCATCGTCGACCTTGATGCCGACCTTTTCCACTGGAGTGATCAGGAAATAATCATCGCCGTCGCGGCGGATGATGGTGGAGAACAACTTGACCATCGGCTTGCGCCCGATAGGCGTACCCAGGTAGTACCAGGTGCCGTCACGGGCGATGCGCATGTCGATGTCGCCGCAGAAGTCGGGGTTCCACAAGTGGACCGGCGGCAGGCCTTTGGTCTTGGGGATCTGGCCCAGCAAGTCGTTGGCTTTTTGCGGTCCGCTCATGGTGACTCCTTGGTTATTCGTCGCTCATCCCCAGCAGGCTGCGGGCATACTCACGCAACGGCGTGGCGATGAGGTCCTGGGGCTGTTTGTCGTGCAACGTCAGTAAACCGCCACGACTCTTGATCCGTGCAGTATCAATCAAATACTGGGTGCTGGTCTCGATCAACATGATTTGAATCACGCTGGTGTCGACGCCCAGGCGATCCACGGCCTCTTCGTCCGCCCACTCGTCCGTATTGCCGATGCGGTTGTCGGCCTTGGCGAACCGGGTGTACAGCAAGTAATGAGCGCCGGCGGCACGGGCCTCGCCCATGGCCTGATCGAGACCTTCAGGAACCCGGGCACGACGGACCATGGGGAAATATTCGATGAAGCCGTTAAAGGCTTCCTCGGCCACGACATTGGGCCGTGGATAGGCACTGCCTGGGGGCGCGAAAGCGCCTTGGGCAATGTAGATGAACGAGTCCGGCTGGATACGCAGGTTGTTAATACGGCGGCTATCGCTATGGTCCAGCAGGCCGGCGTCACTCATGTGATAACGAACGCCCTCCCCCATGTCGCTGACATTCATGCAACCGCCAAGCGCCAAAACGGCCAGCAGCAAAACCAGGCTACGCATCCTACCCTCCAGAAACCGGTGTCGGAAAACCGGCGAATGGTCGTGGGATGCAGCTTTTGCGCCAGTCCTTGGGATCGCTTGGATTTCCGCCTTGGAATATCCCTGTGGCGAGGGAGCTTGCTCCCGCTCGGCTGCGAAGCAGTCGTAAGCTTTTAAAACCAGGAGGGCTGCTTGCAGCCCAGCGGGAGCAAGCTCCCTCGCCACAGGGAAGGATCAGCCGCCGATGATCTTCATGATGGTCGCACCACCGGAAAACGCTACTTCCTGTTTATCCCCCAATGCCTTCATCAGCAAGCGCTGAAGCGCCGGCAGCGCCTGGTGACGGGGCTTGTCCAGCAGATCGCCGACGAAGTGTCGATTGCTCGAAGACAGGCAGCCATGCAACCAGCCCGTGGAGGACAAGCGCAGGCGCGAACAGGTACGACAGAACGGCACGCTTTCGTTGGCAATTACGCCAAAGTGCCCCTGCCCCGGAATTTCATAGCGCACCGCCGTGGCATCCACCGGCGCGTTGGCTTGCAGGTACTCGTATTGATCGCCGATCAGGCTGAGCAATTGCTGGAGGCTGACGAATTGCTGCAAAAACGCGTTGGAATCGCGGGCCAGGTGCCCCATGCGCATCAACTCGATGAAACGCAGCTCATAGCCGCGATCCAGGCAGTATTCGAGCAAAGGCATCACTTGGTCCAGGTTCTGCCCGCGCAGCGGCACCATGTTGACCTTGATCTTCATTCCAGCGGCGCGGGCCTGCTCCATGCCGCCGAGCACAGTCGTCAGGTCACCGCCCCGGGCAATGCTCTTAAACGCGACGGGATCCAGGGTATCGAGGGAAACGTTGATCCGCCGGATGCCGGCATCGACCAGCAAAGGCAGTTTTTTCGCCAGCAACTGACCGTTGGTGGTCAGGCTGATGTCTTCCAGGCCCATCTGCCCCACCGCCGTCATGAACCGCTCCAGCTTGGGGCTGACCAGCGGCTCACCGCCAGTGATGCGCAACCGCTCGATGCCGGCGGCCTCGATCAGGTATTCCACCCCGCGCGCCATGGCCTCGGCCGACAGTTCATCCTGCGCAGCCACCAGCCGCTTGCCGTCAGGCACGCAGTAGGTACAGGCATAGTTGCAGGCTGACGTCAGGCTGATCCGCAGATTGCGAAAGCGCCTGCCTTGACGATCAACGATCATGGATCACTCCGGCAAGAAGAAGAAACGGACTGGCGAAACTTGACCTATAAATCAAGTTTTCACAAGACCCAAGCCTGAGTATATTCCTGGGGCACTGCGCCATGTAAGCGGACATGGCGCAATCAGGCAGCTGAATGTCAGTGGCTGGGGAGGTCTGTATCGCGCTTGCGCTTGTTGCCCATGCGCACGCCGATGTCCATCAGGAACTGGAAGAAGCCTTCCTGATCTTCCAGTACGTTGCTCCAGAACGGCGAGTGATACAGCGCCACGGCGCCATGCACCAGCGCCCAGGCCGCACAGTAATGGAAATAAGGCGGCACGTCTTCAAGCTTGCCTTCGCTGATACGCCCCTTGATCAACAGGGTCAGGCGATCGAAGTTCGAAGCGCGGATCTTGTGCAGTTCCTCGACCATCTCCGGCACCTGGTTGCCCTTGACCACCTTCTCTTCCAGGCGATCGAACAAGCGGTAGCGTTGCGGGTCGCGCATGCGGAATTCGAAGTAGGCCCGGGACAGCGCTTCCTTGTCCTTGTCCACATCGGCCGAATGCAGCAGCTCATTCAAATCGCGCTCGTAGTCGAGCATCAGGCGCAGGTAGATCTCGGCCTTGGACTTGAAGTGTTTATAGATGGTGCCTTTGCCGATACCCACGGCATCCGCAATCATCTCGACGGTGACGCTGTCTTCGCCCTGGTCGAGGAACAACTTGAGCGCGGTGTCGAGAATTTCCTGCTCGCGGCGGCGAAACTCACGGACCTTACGGGGTTCTTTGTGCATAAGAAAAAGGTCTGAAGGGTCAAAATTCGAAGCCGGGTATTATGCCTAACTTACGCAAAAATGCACGGATCATCCGTTCCCGGCCACAGTTCTTCACAAAACCAATCGCTTCTCGCGTTCCACTTCCTGGGTCGCCGGGCCACTGCGTCGCGCTTTGGCGCCAATGAGAACTTATCCGAAGCGAGCGTATTCCAAATCTGTTTAAAAACCGCCCCGACCAGACTGGACGGGTTGGCATACTGATCAATACTTGAACTGTCGGGGCGACATCTCCCCCAAGTGACGCCCCGATAAAGGTACCAACGGACCGCGTGCCTTTGTTTTACTCCTAATGGTCTTAACCCGGATTCACCCCCCAGAACCCGGGTTTTTTTTGCATGCAATTCAGGCTATTGCCGGGCGTACATGGGCCAATGGAAACAATTTCTTAAAATTCTCCGTGGTCTGTTCGGCAAATCGCTCGTAGGACTCACCGCGTAACATTGCCAGGAACTCCGCCACTTCCCGTACGTATTGGGGCAGGTTCGGCTTGCCGCGATACGGAATCGGCGCCAGGTAAGGCGAGTCGGTCTCCACCAGCAGGCGGTCGGCCGGTACTTTGCTGGCGACGTCGCGCAGGGCGTCGGCATTGCGGAACGTCACGATCCCGGACAAGGAAATGTAATACCCCATGTCCAACGCGGCCTTGGCCATGTCCCAATCCTCGGTGAAGCAATGCAACACCCCGGCCTGGGGTAGCGCCGCGTCGTGCAGCAAGGCCAAGGTGTCGGCCCGGGCGCCACGGGTGTGAATGATCACCGGCTTGCCGGTCTGCCGGGCAGCCTCCAGGTGCAAGCGGAAGGAAGCCTGCTGTACCTCGGCGGCTTCCGGCTCGTAGTGATAATCCAGGCCGGTTTCGCCAATGGCGACGACCCGAGGGTGATCGAGTTCACGCAGCAGCCAATCGAGCGCCGGCGCGGCGTCGGGCTGGACATCCAGCGGATGAACACCGACCGAACAATCGACATCCGCGTAGCGTTCGGCCAATGCCTTGACGTCGGCGGCGTTGTCGGCGCTGACACCGATGCACAGGAAATGCCCGACACCTCGCTGGCGAGCAGCGTCCAGCGCGGCATCCAGGGACCCGTCATGGGCAGCGAGGTCGAGACGATCGAGGTGACAATGGGAATCTACAAGCATAAAAGGACTGGCTACATCGTATGGGTGGGACGGTCGGACTTCAAAGCGCCGGCCAGGTGGGTTTCGATCTGATTGCGCGCCGAATTGTCGCCGTCGTTGAACTGCACGCCGACGCCTGCGGCCCGGTTGCCCTGGGCGCCCTTGGGGGTTATCCAGATCACCTTGCCGGCGACCGGGGTTTTTTCCGGCTCGTCCATCAGGCTCAACAGCATGAACACCTCATCGCCCAGGCGATAATTCTTGTTGGTGGGAATGAACAGGCCGCCATTCTTGATAAAGGGCATGTAGGCGGCATAGAGCACCGACTTGTCCTTGATAGTCAGGGACAGGATGCCGTTGCGTGGTCCGGGACTGACAGGTTCGTTCATGCTGATCTCCGCTGCGATTGAGCTGAGTCTAGGCGCTGGCTGTCAGTTTCGGCCAGGCAAACTCGCCCACTGCACCAACAACGCTTCGAGCAACAACACCCGATTGAGGTTCGCCTTGCTCAGCACCTTCTGACGTTGGGCAAGAATCCAGTCCTGAATGTTCAAGATTTTATCCTGGCTGCTTTTTTGCGCCAGGTACTGGATGACCTTGCGCATGTCCGCCAGCCCCAGGCCCGCCTCATCCTCGGTCAACTGGTAACGCAGGATCAGGCTCGACCAATCGCAGAACCAGTCGAACAGCAAGAGCAACGGGATGGCATTCCAGCCCTCGGCCAGTTGCGTGGGGGATTGTTGCTGCTTGAGCAGTTTCTTGACCCCGTCCACCACCAACGCACGCTGCTCATGCACGCCCTGGGCCTGGAGACTGACAGCCGCCAGGGGCGATCCGGCGGCCAGGGTCAGCAGCTCGACGCGTTCTTCATCGCTGCTGTCGGGCAAGGCCTGGGCCAGCCATTGCAGGCTCATTGTTTCGCTCGGCAGCGGGCAGGCCTGTTGTACGCAGCGACTCTTGATGGTCGGCAACAAGCGGCTCGGCTGGTGGCTGACGAGCAACAGCACGGTGTCGCCGGAAGGCTCCTCAAGGCTCTTGAGCAAGGCGTTCGCGGCATTGATGTTCATCGACTCGACCGGCTCGATCAGCACCACCTTGCGCCCGCCCATCTGTGAGGTCTGGACCACGAAGCTGACCAAGTCCCGGACCTGGTCGACCTTGATCGCCTTGTCCGCCTCTTCCGGCTCCAGTACGTAGTTGTCGGGATGGCTGCCGGCCTTGAGCAGCAGGCAGGATTTGCAGGCACCGCAGGCGTTCGCGGCACGCGGTTGCTGACACAGCAGGCTGGCCATCAGGCGCTCGGCCAGTGCGCGCTTGCCGATCCCCACCGGCCCATGCAACAGGTAGGCATGGGCATGCTGGGCACGCCCGGCCAGTTGTTGCCAGAGACCGTCCTGCCAGGGATAGGCTTCAGCCACGGGCACGCTCCAGCAAACGCGGCAGCAAGTCATCCAGGGACTGCTGGACCTGGCTCAGGGGTTGAGCGGCATCGATCAGCAGGTAGCGCGCCGGATCGGCCTTGGCCCGGCTCAGGAAAGCATTGCGCACCGCATTGAAGAACCCCTGGCCTTCAAGCTCGAAACGATCCAGCCGCCCCCGGGCGCTGGCACGGGCCAGGCCGATTTCCACCGGCAGGTCGAATATCAGGGTCAGGTCCGGCCGCAGGTCACCCTGCACGAACGCTTCCAACGCAGCGATGCGCTCCAGGGACAAGCCCCGGCCGCCGCCCTGATAGGCATAAGTGGAATCGGTGAAGCGGTCGCAAAGCACCACCGCGCCACGGGCCAGCGCCGGACGAATCACCTCGGCCAGGTGCTGGGCCCTGGCGGCGAAGACCAGCAACAGCTCGGTGTCGGGGTTCATGACTTCGTCAGCGGGCGCCAGCAACACCTCGCGAATCCGCTCGGCCAGCGGCGTGCCGCCCGGCTCGCGGGTCAATACCACTTCGATACCGGCAGCTTGCAGGCGTTCGGCCAGGTATTCGCGGTTGGTGCTCTTGCCGGCGCCTTCGGGGCCTTCCAGCGTAATAAACAAGCCAGTCACGGGGGGTCCTTAATCAGAGTCATTGCGGGCTCGGTGGCTCGCTGGCATTCGGTTCGGGAGCGGGTTGCTGCGCCGGCACCTGGGGCATCGTTTCCGGTGCCGTGTCGGGCGACGCGGCAGGAATCGGCGCCTGTTCGTCCGGTGCCGCCGGGGCCGGGCTGGAGCGGTAGTCGGCGCGGCGCTTGAGCTGGAATTCGCGCACCGCGTTATTGTGCGCCTCCAGGTCATCGGAGAACACGTGGCTGCCATCGCCGCGAGCGACAAAGTACAGGCTGTTGCCCGCCGCCGGGTTCAACGCGGCATGAATCGCCTCGCGCCCCACCATCGCAATCGGCGTCGGCGGCAGCCCCGGGATCAGGTAGGTGTTATAGGGATTGTCTTCTTTCAAATGGGCACGGGTGAGTTTGCCGGTGTAGCGCTCGCCCAGACCGTAGATCACCGTGGGGTCGGTCTGCAGCAGCATGCCCTGGCGCATCCGCCGTACGAATACTCCGGCAATCTGAGCGCGCTCCTGGGGCACGCCGGTCTCTTTCTCCACCAGCGATGCCATGATCAATGCTTGATAGGGCTGCGTGTAAGGGGCATCGTCGGCCCGCTGCGCCCACTCCTTGGCGAGCACATCCTCGAGACGGTCGTAGGCCTTTTTCAGCAGGTCGACGTCCGAGGTACCGCGCACGAAGCGGTAGGTGTCCGGAAAGAACCGGCCCTCGGGAAATATCCCGGAATGCCCCAGGCGTTCCATCACCTGGCTGTCGCTCAGGCCGGTCAGGGTCTGCTGGAGCTTCTCGTCCTTGGCCAGTGCCGCACGCACCTGACGGAAATTCCAGCCTTCCACCAACGTGACGGTGTACTGCACAACTTCCCCACGCTTCCAGACACCGATCAGGCCTTCCATGGTCATGCCGGGCACCATCCGGTATTCACCGGAGTGCAACGGCTGGTCGGCGAGGTTGAAACGCCAATAGACCCGCAACCAGAAGGCGTCCTTGATCAGGCCATCGGCTTCAAGGCGCTTGAGGGTTCCGGTCGGGGTGGTCCCGTTGGGCACGTCCAGCATTTCCTCCTGGGTGATATTCAGCGGCTGTTGCAGCGCCGAATGGATCTTCCAGGCCGAAGCACCCAACAACAGCCCTGCCAGAACCAGTCCGGTTTCCAGCAGCAGCAAGAATTTACGTCTCACGAATCAAACATCCAATAACGCGCGGGCAAGGGTCTGCAGTTTACGGGTGAGCGGCCCAGCCGACCAGCGTGCCGAACCACAGCTCAGCACTGGCCACACGCCATAAACGCTGTTGCAGACAAAGACTTCATCAGCCTGGTGCAGCTGTTCGAGGGAAATATCGGTGATTTGGGTGGCGATGCCGTGAGACTCGGCTTGAAACAATAATTCTGCACGCATCACCCCGGCCACGCCGCAACGGCTCAAGTCTGCAGTGATCAGGGCACCATCGCGCACCAGGAACAGGTTGCTGAAGACCCCTTCAACCACCCGCCCGGACGTGTCCAGCATCAAGCCTTCGGCATACTGCGCGCCGGTCCACTCGGCACGTGCCAGCACTTGTTCCAGGCGGTTGAGATGCTTGAGACCGGCGAGCAAGGGCTGCTCGGACAAGCGCACGGAACAAGGGAAGAGGTTCACGCCGAGTTCGGCATGGGCCGCCGGATAAGCCGCCGGAGCGCTGCCCTGCAAGATGCGCCGGGCCTCGGTCGAAGGATCAGCGGCATAACCGCGCAGGCTGTCGCCACGGGTGACGATCAGCTTGAGCACACCGTCGCCCAGGGACCGGGCGTAGCTGTTCAGCTCCGCGCTCAAGGTGGCCCAGTCAACCCGCAGCGCCAGCCGCCGACAGCCTGTCTCCAGGCGCTGTAGATGACGCTCCAGCAACACTGCTGTGCCGCTGCGCACGGCGATGGTTTCAAACAACCCATCGCCATAAGCCAGGCCGCGGTCTTTCAGCGACAGGGTGCCGGCCGGCTGACCGTCGACCCAGCTTTCCATCAGCCGGCGAACCGGCGGAACACCAGCGAGCCGTTGGTCCCGCCGAAGCCGAAGGAGTTGGACAGCACCACATCGATGTCCATGCTGCGGGCGGTGTGTGGCACAAAGTCCAGGTCACAGCCTTCGTCCGGCTCGTCCAGGTTGATGGTCGGCGGCGCGACCTGGCTGTTGATCGCCAGTACGCTGAAGATCGCCTCCACCGCCCCAGCCGCACCCAGCAGGTGACCGGTCATGGATTTGGTCGAGCTGACCGCCAGCTGGTAGGCATGTTCGCCGAACACAGTCTTGATCGCCTGGGCTTCGGCCAAATCGCCGGCCGGGGTCGAAGTACCATGGGCGTTGATGTACTGCACCTGCTCGCCATTGATTTTCGCGTCACGCAGGGCGTTGGCGATGCACCGGGCCGCACCGGCGCCATCGGCCGGTGGCGAGGTCATGTGATACGCATCGCCACTGGTGCCGAAGCCGATCAGCTCGGCATAGATGGTCGCGCCACGAGCCTTGGCATGCTCCAGCTCTTCGAGCACCAGCGCACCGGCGCCGTCGGACAGCACAAAGCCATCGCGGCCCTTGTCCCAGGGCCGGCTGGCGCGGGCCGGCTCGTCATTGCGGGTCGACAGCGCACGGGAGGCACCGAAGCCACCCATGCCCAGGCCACAGGCCGCCATCTCGGCGCCGCCGGCAATCATCACGTCGGCTTCATCGTACATGATGTTACGGGCGGCCATGCCGATGCAGTGCGTACCCGTGGTACAAGCGGTGGCGATGGCGTAGTTAGGTCCCTGTGCCCCCAGATGGATGGACAGGAAACCGGAAATCATATTGATGATCGAGCCAGGCACGAAGAACGGAGAAATCCGTCGCGGCCCGGAATCGTGCAGCGTGCGGCTGGTTTCTTCGATATTGGTCAAGCCGCCAATACCCGAACCCATGGCCACGCCGATGCGCTCACGGTTGGCATCGGTGACTTCAAGGCCGGCGTTACGCACCGCCTGGAAACCGGCTGCGAGGCCGTATTGAATGAACAGGTCGAGCTTGCGGGCTTCCTTGACCGACAGGTACTCCTCGACATTGAAGCCGTTGACCGAGCCGCCAAAACGGGTGGAATAGGCAGAAAGGTCGGTGTGTTCGATCAGACCAATGCCACTGCGGCCAGCCAGAATGCCCTGCCAGCTGCTCGGCACATCCGTGCCCAGTGGCGACAACATACCCATACCGGTGACTACGACGCGTCTACGCGACACAGCACTCTCCTTTTTCTAATGACGACTTTGCATCAGGCCTAAAGAAAAAACCGCACGCCAGAAAGGCAGTGCGGTTTTTCCATGACAGCTAGCGACGACTAAAAACGATTACGCCTGGTGGCTGGTAACGTAGTCGATAGCAGCTTGTACAGTAGTGATCTTTTCAGCTTCTTCGTCAGGAATCTCGGTCTCGAATTCCTCTTCCAGAGCCATCACCAGCTCAACGGTGTCAAGGGAGTCGGCACCCAGGTCTTCAACGAAGGAAGCGGTGTTCACAACTTCTTCTTCTTTAACGCCCAGTTGCTCGGCAACGATTTTCTTGACGCGCTCTTCGATGGTGCTCATACCTTGTTTTCACTCCTAATGGACAAATTCAGGCAGCTGGCCGGTGGGTAAGTGTATAGAAGAACTTTTCGGTTTTTCAACCGAAAGCTTCACTCCTCAAACCCTGCGGCCCGCCGTCTATAAAATGATTGCAGCTTTATAACGGATTTTAGACAGCTCGTATGACATTTTTTTGAAGCAATCCGTCACATTTAACTCATGTACATCCCGCCGTTCACCGGGATTGTAGCCCCAGTCACGTATGCCGCACCGTCCGACGCAAGAAAAGCGACCACGGACGCGATTTCTTGAGCTTGCCCCAGACGACCCAGCGGAATCTGCGTCTGCAGGGCTTCACGCTGTGCTTCTGGCAGTTCGCGGGTCATGTCGGTATCGATGAAACCCGGGGTGACCGAGTTTACCGTAATCGAGCGCGAACCCACTTCACGCGCCAGCGCACGGCTGAAACCTTCCAGACCGGCCTTCGCCGCAGCATAGTTTACTTGGCCGGCGTTGCCCATGGCACCCACAACCGAACCGATACTGATAATCCGCCCCCAACGAGCCTTGGTCATGCCGCGCAGAACGCCCTTGGACAGCCGGTACAGACTGTTCAGGTTGGTATCGACCACGTCGAACCACTCGTCATCTTTCATGCGCATCATCAGGTTATCGCGGGTGATGCCGGCGTTATTGACCAGGATCGCCGGCGCGCCGAACTGCGCCTGGATGCTCGCCAGTACCGCCGCAACCGATTCGTCGCTGGTGACGTTCAGTTCAAGGCCGGTGCCTTGGATACCGTTTTCCTTGAGGGTTGCGGCGATGCGCTCGGCGCCCGCTGCGGAAGTCGCGGTGCCGACGACGATGGCGCCTTGACGACCCAGTTCCAGGGCAATGGCCTGGCCGATGCCACGGCTTGCACCGGTCACCAGTGCAACTTTACCTTGCAGACTCATGCAAGCTTCTCCTGTTCAGGCCTGCGCTGCACGGGCGGCAGCGAAAGCGTCTGGGGTGTTGAGATTGGAAGTCGATACGCCTTCGGCGCAACGTTTGTTCAGACCGGCGAGGACTTTGCCAGGGCCGCACTCGACCAGCTCGGTCGCGCCCTTGGCCGCCAGGGTCTGCACCGATTCGACCCAGCGAACCGGCTTGTAGAGTTGTTCCAGCAAGTCGCGCTTCAAGGTCTCGAGATCCGCTGCCACGCTGGCGCTGACGTTCTGCACCACGGGAATCTGCGGCGCCTGCCAATCGATGGCGGCGATGGACTCGGCAAAGCGCTCGGCAGCCGGACGCATCAGTTCGCAGTGCGATGGCACGCTGACCGGCAGCGGCATGGCGCGCTTGGCACCCCCCGCCTTGCAGCCCTCGATGGCGCGTTCGACAGCAGCCTTGGCGCCAGCGATCACCACCTGGCCCGGGGAGTTGAAGTTTACGGCGCTGACCACCTCGCCTTGCGCCGCTTCGGCGCAGGCTGCCAGCACGTCGGCGTCTTCCAGGCCGAGGATCGCCGCCATGGCGCCCTGCCCGGCCGGAACGGCCTCTTGCATCAACTGGCCGCGGCGCTCCACCAGTTTCACCGCGTCACCCAGGCTGAGGCTGCCAGCGGCAACCAGGGCACTGTATTCGCCCAGGCTGTGACCGGCGACGAATGCCGGGCGCGCACCACCTTCGGCCAGCCACAGGCGCCACAGCGCGATCGACGCGGTCAGGATGGCCGGCTGGGTTTTATCGGTCTGGTTGAGCTGCTCTTCCGGCCCCTGCTGGGTCAATGCCCATAGGTCATAGCCGAGAGCATCGGAAGCTTCTTTGAAGGTTTCGAGGATCAGCGGGTATTGCGCGCCCAGCTCGGCCAGCATGCCGAGGGACTGCGAGCCCTGTCCTGGAAAGACGAATGCGAGGGAAGCAGACATGAAAACAAAGCCCCTAATGATCTTGTTGTCAAAAATTGACGCCCCTGGGGACGCTAGGCTTTGTACGAAAAGTGCCTGATCGCCGCTCGGCGGCTTTTCGTACGAACCCTAGGAAACTGACAGTTGGATGGCGGGTTGAACCGACCGGTCACATTTAAGCATTGTCGGACGAAAACGCCTAAGTTAACAAATCCTCGAGGCGACCATGCAGACGCTTGGGCAGGTTCTCCTGGATTTCGATCAGTGCCCGATTGATCGCACTCTGGAAACCCTCGGCGCCTGCCGAGCCATGACTCTTGATCACGATGCCTTGCAGCCCGAGGAAACTCGCCCCGTTGTGCCGCGCCGGCGCCAGGTCTGCCTGCAATCGACGCATCAGCGGCAATGCCAGGGCGCCCACGACTTTTGATGCCAGGCTTTGCCTGAACAGGTTCTCGATACGCTGGCCGATCATGGTCGCCAGGCCTTCGCTGGACTTGAGCAGGATATTGCCGACAAAACCGTCGCACACCACCACATCCGCCTCGCCGCGGTACAAGCCATCCCCTTCGACGAAACCGATGTAGTTGATGCCAGGGGCTTTTTGCAACAGCGTGGCCGCAAGCTTGACCTGCTGGTTGCCCTTGATGTCCTCAGTGCCAATGTTGAGCAGCGCCACCCGTGGGCGCACGATGCCCAGGGTCTCAGCCGCCACCGAGCCCATCACCGCAAACTGCAACAGATGCTCGGCGCTGCAATCGACATTAGCCCCCAGATCGAGCAACTGACAGAAACCACGCTGGGTCGGGATCGCCGCCACCATCGCCGGCCGGTCAATGCCCGGCAGGGTCTTGAGCACGTAGCGCGACAGCGCCATCAGCGCACCGGTATTGCCGGCGCTGACACACGCCTGGGCCTTGCCGTCCCGCAGCAGCTCAAGCGCCACCCGCATCGAGGCGTCGGGCTTGTTGCGCAGGGCCTGGGCCGGCTTTTCATCCATGGTGATGACTTCGGACGCCGGGGTAATGGTCAGGCGCGCGCGATCCACAGCCGATTGGCCGCCGAGCAAGTCTTCCAGGAGAGAGGGTTGACCGACAAGGGTCAGGTGCAGCGAGGGCGTAGCATTCAGACAAGCAAGGCTGGCCTGAACAATGCTGCGGGGACCGAAGTCCCCGCCCATTGCGTCAATCGCGATGACTTGAGCGGACAAGGATTACTCGTCAGCGCCCTTGTCGATCACTTTACGACCACGGTATACGCCTTCTGGCGATACGTGGTGACGCAGGTGAACTTCACCGGTGGTTTTTTCTACAGACAGGGTGCTAGCCTCGAGAGCGTCGTGCGAACGGCGCATGTCACGGGCAGAGCGGGATTTTTTGTTCTGCTGAACAGCCATAATTGATTAACTCCTAAACGTTTGGGTCACGCTTTAACTGCGCCAATACACTGAACGGGTTGGACCGCGTTACCTCGTCCTCGCTCGGTTCGGGCTCATCTGCTCCCGCCGGCTGCTGGCATTCTTCCGGATGATGAGCAGGCACAATGGGCAAGGCGAGCAGAAGCTCCTCCTCGATCAGTGCCTGCAGATCCAATGGATCTTCGCCCAGTTCCAGCACGTCATAACCTTTCGGCAACGACTGGGTATTCGCACCCTCCTTCACCACGGCGTAACTGCATTCGCTGTGGATCGGCAGGGTGACCAGCTCAAGACAACGCTGGCAAACCATTTTGACTTCAGTGTCGATAAAACTGTGGATCACCACAGATTTACGTTCATCTCGTTCAAAAACGAATTTGGCCTGGACCGTACCGACATCGTCGGAAAGCGGGTCGCAGAGTCTCTTCAAATCGGCCAGCAGCAGTTCACCTTGAAGGGTGGTGCCACGGTCAGCCAATTTGCGCGGGTCAACGTGAGGTGGAATCGGGTCATTCAACATAGGCGCAGCATTATAGGGATGCACCGGGCCATGTCAAAGGAAATTCAGCCCTGTCCGTCACTTGCACGCCTCGCTAGAATCCGCCATTGCCTTTGGAGATGCCCATGCTGCCTTTATTACTTGCCTCCAGCTCAGTCTATAGACGGGAATTGCTGGCCCGCCTCGGATTGCCGTTCGTCTGCAGCTCGCCCGACATCGACGAAAGTCATCGTCCCGGCGAGCCTGCCGTCGAGCTGGTAAAACGCCTGGCCCGGGAAAAAGCCCAGGCACTGGCGGCCAGCCATCCGGCGCACCTGATCATCGGCTCGGACCAGGTTGCCGTACTCGGCGAGCGCATCCTGGGCAAGCCGCACACCTTCGAAAACGCGCGCGAACAACTGCTGGCCGCCAGCGGCACCCGGGTCACCTTCCTGACGGGGCTGGCACTGCTCAACAGCCAGACCGGCGCCTGTCAGGTCGATTGCGTTCCGTTCACCGTCACGATGCGCACCCTGGAGCCTGCGCGCGTCGAACGCTACCTGCGCGCCGAACAACCCTACGACTGCGCCGGCAGCTTCAAGGCCGAAGGGCTGGGCGTCAGCCTGTTCCAGAGCACCGAAGGCCCGGACGCCACCAGCCTGATCGGCCTGCCGCTGATTCGCCTTGTGGATATGTTATTGGCCGAAGGTGTGCAGATTCCCTGAACTGAAAAACACCCGTGGCGAGGGAGCTTGCTCCCGCTCGGTTGCGCAGCGACCGCTGGAACCTGGGGCCGCTTCGCCCGAGGCGTCGGACCGACCCAGCGGGAGCAAGCTCCCTCGCCACTGAGGCAATGGAAGCCTGCGCTCTTAGCGCAGCGTCGGCCCCTGGAAGCCCATCCACATCGCCAGATGCTCGGCGATACTCGCCCCGAGCTTTTTCGAGAAGCGGTCAAATGGCGACTCTTCGATGGTGAAGTCCACCAACTCCTTCTGACCAATCACATCCCTCGCCACCGAACTGGCACTGCCCAGGCCGTCGATCAGGCCCAACGGCAAGGCCTGCTCGCCCGACCAGACCAGCCCGGAAAACAGCTCCGGATGCTCCTTGTCCTTCAGGCGCTCACCCCGTCCTTTCTTGACGCTGGCAATAAACTGCTTGTGAGTGGTGTCGAGAACGCCCTGCCAGAAAGCGGTCTCCTCCGGTTTCTGCGGCTGGAACGGGTCCAGGAAAGACTTGTGTTCGCCAGACGTGTAGACCCGACGTTCAACCCCAAGCTTGTCCATTGTCCCGACAAACCCGTAGCCGGCGGCCGTAACCCCAATGGAGCCCACCAGGCTGGCCTTGTCGGCATAGATCTGGTCGGCGGCACTGGCAATGTAATAGGCGCCGGACGCCCCGAGATCGGAAATCACCGCGTAGACCTTGATATCCGGGTGCAAGCCGCGCAGCCGGACGATCTCGTCGTACACATACCCCGACTGCACCGGACTGCCGCCCGGGCTGTTGATGCGCAGCACCACGCCCTTGACCTTGGAGTCCTCGAAAGCCGCCCGCAGGCTGCCGACGATATTGTCCGCACTGGCGGGCTCCTTGTCGGCGATCATGCCTTCGATATTGATCAGCGCGGTGTAGGCCGATCCGCTGACGGCGCTTTTTTCCACGGACATCAGCGGCGTGAACAACGCCAGCGCAAGAAACAGGTAAACAAACGTCAGGAGCTTGAAGAAGATGCCCCAGCGACGGGAACGGCGCTGCTCCTGCACGCTGGCCAGCAAGGTCTTTTCCAACAGCTTCCAGCTTTTGTCGTCACCGCTTTCGGCGCTTGCCTTGGCAGGTGCCTTCCATTCATCGGTCATGCATGCATCCCCAGCAGAACTTAATGGGCCCGCCCGCTCAGCCAGGCGTGCAACTCAGGAAAATGATCAATCGACAGTCGCGGCTCGAAGGCCTGTAGCGCCTCGATCGTCTGGGCCCCGTAGCTGACGGCCACCGAGCCCATGCCGGCATTGCGCGCCATCTGCAGGTCGAACGACGAGTCGCCCACCATCAGCGCTTGCTCCGGGCGCATATTGCAGTGCGCCAGGATCTGCTCAAGCATCAGAGGATGCGGTTTGCTGGCAGTTTCATCGGCGGCGCGGGTGATATCGAAATAATCGTCCCAGCCATGGGATTTCAACACTCGATCCAGCCCGCGCCGCGCCTTGCCGGTCGCGACCGCCAGGTGATAACCCTCGGCTCGCAGGGTCTGCAGGGTGTCAGCCACGCCATCGAACAATGGCGAAGGTTCGGCCTCCAGCGCGATGTAGTAATCGGCGTAATGCTGACGAAAAACCACCAGCTCTTCGTCCTGGATATCCGGATAGAGGCTGCGAATGGCTTCCGGCAACCCGAGACCGATGATGCCCTTCACTGCCAGGTCATCGCACCGGGCAAACCCCGAGCGGTCCGACGCAACATGCATCGATTCCACGATCCGGCCGATGGAATTGGCCAACGTGCCATCCCAATCAAAGATCAACAACTTGTAATCAGGATGCACTCAACCGCTCCACGGTCTTGGCCCACATCTCATCCACGGGGGCCTGCAATTTCAGCTCGCCACCATCGGGCAGCGGCACGGTGAGCATGTAGGCATGGAGAAACAGGCGCTTGCCGCCCAGCTCACGGATTTCCTTGGTGAAATCCTCGTCGCCGTATTTGCTGTCTCCGGCGATGCTATGCCCGGCATGCAGGGTGTGGACACGGATCTGGTGGGTGCGACCGGTCACTGGCTTGGCCTCGACCATGGTGGCGAAGTCACCGAAGCGGCGCAGCACCTTGAACACGGTCAACGCCTCCTTGCCCTCTTCGTTGACCTCGACCATGCGTTCGCCAGAGCGCAGGTTGCTCTTGAGCAGCGGCGCACGCACCTGCTTGACGGAGGTTTCCCAGCGACCGCGCACCAGCGCCATGTAGCGCTTGTCCACGCCGTCGCCGCGCAACTGTTCATGCAAGTGGCGCAGCATGCTGCGTTTCTTGGCGATCATCAGCAGGCCGGACGTGTCGCGGTCCAGGCGGTGGACCAGCTCCAGCTCCTTGGCATCCGGACGCAACTGACGAAAGGCTTCGATCACGCCGAAATTCAGCCCGCTGCCGCCATGAACCGCAATGCCTGCGGGCTTGTTGAGCACGATCAGGGCCTTGTCTTCGTAGACGATCGCGGCCTCAAGGCGTTGCAGCAGGCCTTGGGCCACCGGCACCGGCTCATCGCGTTCGGGCACGCGAACCGGTGGAACGCGCACGACGTCACCGGCCTGGAGCTTGTATTCGGGCTTGATCCGGCCCTTGTTCACCCGCACTTCGCCTTTGCGCAAGATGCGGTAAATCAAGGTCTTGGGCACGCCTTTGAGTCGGGCCAGGAGGAAATTGTCGATTCGTTGGCCGGCATATTCCGGCGAGACCTCGAGCAGTTGAACGCCAGGGGTCGAAGGGGCAGTAGTCGTCATGGCGGCGATCATAACAATTTTTTATGGAATTGAAGCACTTAATCATTGCTGCTATAGTCGCGAACGCCGCCAAAAGTGGCTGGACAGCGGACTAACGGTCAAAAACCGGCCCTGACCAACGCAATTCACGAGGACGAGAGGCCGTCCTACGGGGCTTTCGCTACGTAACGGTAGAGTTTGCAGGTGTAACGAGCGCAGGTGACATGAGGCCTGAAATACGCCGCAAAGCAGAGTTCTGACTCGCCTTGCGCGCCACATTCACGGCCAGTTCACAAAGTGCAGTCAGCTGCAGACGACCCCGAGCGAAAGCTTCGGAAACAACGCCTAAATGAGCCATGATGCGTGACCTCCCCTTTCGGAGCTCACGGTAAATGCCAACCCGCTGCGGATTCTGCGCGCGGCAGCACCCGAATTATCAGGGATACGTGTAGGGTGGAGACGTACAACCGTCGGACTGTGTAGCACTAGGCTTATATTTAGACGCTTCATCTCGTCCACAGACGCCGGTTGATTCCTCCTCCTGACTGAGTGCTTGAGTACCAGCAAGCAGGACGCGTCCGTCGCGACTTCGCCATCATTGGGTCGAACTCGCTGGACACTGGAATGGCCCTGCCACTTCCAGGACGCACCTGACACCGACCGTGAGAAGTCGTGTGTGCCGAACGCCGTTTCCGGCAGCCCGGAAACCGACGGTACTACATGAAAAGAATGCTGATTAACGCAACTCAACCCGAAGAGTTGCGTGTTGCACTGGTAGACGGCCAGCGCCTCTACGACCTGGATATCGAATCCGGTGCACGCGAGCAGAAGAAGGCCAATATCTATAAAGGCCGGATTACTCGCATCGAACCAAGCCTTGAGGCTGCCTTTGTCGATTTCGGCTCCGAGCGCCACGGCTTCCTGCCCCTTAAAGAAATCTCCCGCGAATACTTCAAGAAAGCCCCTGAAGGCCGCGTCAACATCAAGGACGTCCTGAGCGAAGGCCAGGAAGTCATCGTCCAGGTCGAAAAAGAAGAACGTGGCAACAAGGGCGCCGCCCTGACCACCTTCATCAGCCTGGCCGGCCGTTACCTGGTGCTGATGCCGAACAACCCGCGTGCCGGCGGCATCTCCCGCCGTATCGAAGGCGAAGAGCGCAACGAACTGCGTGAAGCCCTCAATGGCCTGGTTGCCCCAGCCGACATGGGCCTGATCGTTCGCACTGCCGGCCTTGGCCGCAGCAGCGAAGAGATGCAGTGGGACCTCGACTACCTGCTGCAACTGTGGACCGCCATCAAAGAAGCTTCGCTGGATCGCTCCGCGCCGTTCCTGATCTACCAGGAAAGCAACGTGATCATCCGCGCGATCCGCGACTACCTGCGCCAGGACATCGGCGAAGTGCTGATCGACAGCGTTGAAGCCCAGGACGAAGCCCTGACCTTCATCCGCCAGGTGATGCCGCAGTACGCCAGCAAGATCAAGCTCTACGAAGACAGCGTCCCGCTGTTCAACCGTTTCCAGATCGAAAGCCAGATCGAGACCGCCTTCCAGCGCGTCGTCGAGCTGCCGTCCGGCGGTTCCATCGTCATCGATCCGACCGAAGCCCTGGTGTCCATCGACATCAACTCGGCCCGCGCCACCAAAGGCAGCGACATCGAAGAAACCGCCCTGCAGACCAACCTGGAAGCGGCCGAGGAAATCGCCCGTCAGCTGCGCCTGCGCGATATCGGCGGCCTGATCGTCATCGACTTCATCGACATGACGCCGGCCAAGAACCAGCGCGCCGTGGAAGAAAAAGTCCGCGAATGCCTGGAAGCCGACCGCGCCCGCGTACAGGTCGGTCGCATCTCGCGCTTCGGCCTGCTGGAAATGTCCCGTCAGCGCCTGCGCCCATCCCTGGGCGAAAGCAGCGGCATCGTCTGCCCACGCTGCAACGGCACCGGCATCATCCGTGACGTCGAGTCGCTGTCCCTGGCAATCCTGCGCCTGATCGAAGAAGAAGCCCTGAAGGACCGCACCGCCGAAGTGCGCGCCCAGGTGCCGATCCCGGTCGCCGCGTTCCTGCTCAACGAAAAACGCAACTCGATCACCAAGATCGAACTGCGTACCCGGGCCCGTATCGTCATCCTGCCGAACGACCACCTCGAGACGCCGCACTTCGAAGTGCAGCGCCTGCGCGATGACAGCCCGGAAGCCCACACCAACCAGTCCAGCTACGAAATCGCCGCGGCAGCAGCCGAAGTCGAAGACGTCCAGCCGGCCGCCGCCACCCGCACCCTGGTTCGCCAGGAAGCCGCGGTCAAGACCGCCCCGGCCCGCGCCAACGCTCCGGTCCCGACCGAAGTGGCCGCTCCGGTTGCAGCACCGGCCGCTGCTCCAGAACCTAGCCTGTTCAAGGGCCTGGTGAAGTCGCTGGTCAGCCTGTTCGCCACCAAGGAAGAACCTGCCGCTCCGGCCGTCGTTGCCAAGCCAGCCGCTGCCGAGCGCCCGGCCCGCAACGAGGAACGCCGCAACGGTCGCCAGCAGACCCGCAACCGCAACGGTCGCCGCGACGAAGAGCGCAAGCCTCGCGAAGAACGTGCGCCTCGTGAAGAGCGTGCACCGCGTGAGGAACGCGCCCCACGCGAGCCACGTGAAGAACGCCAGCCTCGTGAAGTCCGTGAAGACGCGCCTACCGTAGCTCGCGAAGAGCGCGCACCGCGCCCGCCGCGTGAAGAGCGTCAACCGCGCGCCCCGCGTGAAGACCGCAAGCCACGTGGCGAGCGTGAAGAACGCGTCCGCGAACTGCGTGAACCACTGGATGCCGCTCCGGCCGTTGCAGCTACCGCTGCCGCTGTCGCTGAAGAGCGTCCGGCTCGCCAGCCGCGTGAAGAACGCGCACCGCGTCCACCGCGTGAAGAGCGTCAACCGCGCGCCGAACAGGCCGCTGCCAGCGAAGAAGAAGTGCTGAACGCCGAAGAGCAACTCTCGGAAGACGGCCAGGACACCGCCGAAGGCGATCGTCCACGCCGCCGTTCCCGTGGCCAGCGTCGTCGCAGCAACCGTCGTGAGCGTCAGCGCGATGCCAACGGCAATGTGATCGAAGGTTCGGAAGAGTCCGAATCCGCCGAGAACGCCGAAGCGCCAAGCGCCGCCGACCTGGTTGCCGGCCTGGCCGTGACCGAGGCCGTTGCCAGCAGCGCGATCAGCGCGCCGGCCGAAGCCCAGGCCAACGAGCAAGCCGAACGCGCCACTGCGGCAGTGGAAAACGCCCCGGCTGTCGAAGCACCGGTCGTCGAAGCTACTACCCCGGTAGAAGTGACTGCTTCGCCGGAAGTGGAAGTCGCTCCGGTTCGTGAAGCCCAGCCTGAAGTCCAAGCCGTTGCCGAGCCTGCGCCGATTGTCGAGCAGCCGGTGGTTGCCGCTGAGCCGGCCGTCGAGGCAGCCGCTCCGGCACCAGCAGTTGAGCCGGTCCGTGAAGAGCAGACTGCATTCAACTGGCACGCCGAGCCGGCTCCGGTCGCTGAACCTGAGCCGACCCCGGAACCAGTGAAAGCCGTCGAACCACAAGTAGTCGAGGCCGCTCCGGTGGTCGAGGCGCCTGTGGTTGTCGAAGCGCCAGCCGTTGTGGAAGAGCCGGCACCCGCCAGCGCCCTGACCGCAAACGGCCGCGCGCCAAACGACCCACGTGAAGTGCGTCGCCGCAAGCGTGAAGCCGAGCGTCTGCAGAAGGAAGCCGAACAAGCTGCCGCTGCTGCGCAAGCACCAGCCGCCGAGCCTGCTCCGGCAGCGGAAGTAGTCGAGGCAGCCCCTGCCCCGGACGCTGAAACCGCTTCAGAGCCAACTCCGGCTGAATCGGCTCCGGTGATCGACGAGCCTCAACCGTTCGCCGAAGAAGTCGCACCGCGTCACACTGAAGCCCTGGAAAAAGAGCACGAGCCTAAGCCTCACGCCTGATTCCATAGCCCAGTAAAAAGCCCCGCCTGGTCATGCCAGGCGGGGCTTTTTCATGGCTGACACATAAGCACCTGGCGCACCGCATCCTGTGGGAGCGGGCTTGCTCGCGAAGGCGCCGGGTCAGCGAGCATCACGGGG
>NZ_JALJDX010000132.1 GCF_022952855.1 Pseudomonas sp. RGM2987
ACTCAGAAGTGAAACGATGCATCGCCGATGGTAGTGTGGGGTTTCCCCATGTGAGAGTAGGTCATCGTCAAGATTAAATTCCGAAACCCCTATCTGCTGATGCAGGTAGGGGTTTTGTTTTGCCTGCGGGAAAGTTCTTACGACACGCTCGGAAAGCTTCCGGCTGCCACAGCCCCCCGACAGTGCTAAGGTTCTGCCCTAGCTTTTTGTATTTTCAAGGAAGCCCTCATGCCGGACGCAACGTCCCTAAACCCAGCTTTCATGGTGGTCCATGGGAATCGCCTTGATGAGCTGCGCAGTCTGGTCATCAGCTTGATGCGGCGCTATCCGCTGGCTCCTCTTGAGAATGAAATCGCGCTGGTACAAAGCAACGGTATCGCCCAATGGCTCAAGCTGGCCCTGGCTGAGGACCCTGAGGATGACGACACCGGCGGTTGTGGTATCGCAGCGGCCATTGATGTGCAACTGCCGGGCAGCTTCATGTGGCAACTCTATCGGTCCGTGCTCGGCAGGGACCAGATCCCAGCCAAGTCCCTGCTGGACAAGGCGCCGCTGACCTGGAGGTTGATGCGCCTGCTGCCACAGTTGATCGAACAACCCCATTTCGAGCCACTGCGACGCTTCCTTACCCATGACACCGACCTACGCAAACGCTATCAATTGTCCGAGCGCCTGGCGGACCTGTTCGACCAGTATCAGGTATACCGGGCCGACTGGCTGGAAGACTGGGCGGAAGGTCGACACCAGACAAGAAACGTCCGAGGCGAAATCAAGCCGCTCGCACCAGCAAACTGCTGGCAAGCCGAACTATGGCGGGCCTTGTTGCTGGACGTGGGAGAACAAGGCATGGCCCAAAGTCGTGCGGGCGTCCACCAGCGCTATCTCGAACGTATCAACAGTCTGGAAGTTGCTCCGAAGGGCCTGCCCTCGCGGGTGATCGTGTTCGGTATTTCTTCGCTACCCGCCCAGGCACTCGAGGCGCTGGCCGGTCTGTCTCGGTTCAGCCAGGTTCTTCTATGCGTTCATAACCCGTGTCGCCACCATTGGGCGGACATCGTTGCCGACAAGGATCTGCTGCGCCATCAGTACAAGCGTCAGGCACGCAAGACCGGCATGCCCGTATTACTCGACTCCCACACCCTGCACCAACATGCCCATCCGTTGCTGGCCGCCTGGGGCAAGCAGGGGCGTGACTATATCAACCTGCTCGACAGCTATGATGATCCCAACAGCTATCGATCGGTATTTCGCGATGGCCGTATCGACCTGTTCAGCGAAGGGAATCCCACTACCATCCTCGGTCAGCTGCAGGATGACATCCTTGAACTGCGGCCTCTCAACGAAACCCGAGAGCATTGGCCTTCCGTCGATACGGCGCGAGACAGGTCCATCCGCTTCCATGTCGCCCATAGCGCGCAGCGTGAAGTGGAGATTCTCCATGATCAGTTGCTGGCTCACTTCAGCGCGGATCCCTCCCTGCGTCCTCGGGATATCATCGTCATGGTCCCGGACATCGACAGTTATGCGCCGCATATCCGTGCGGTGTTCGGCCAGCTCGATCGCACAGACCCCCGTTTCATTCCGTTTACCCTGACCGACCAGGGCCAGCGTGGACGTGATCCGCTGCTGATCGCCGTCGAGCACTTGCTCAAGCTTCCCGACAGTCGCTTCCCGGTGAGCGAGATTCTCGATTTGCTGGATGTCCCGGCGCTGCGTGAGCGATTCGGCATCGACGAGGCCGACTTGCCGACTCTGCATCGCTGGATCGAAGGGGCAGGCATACGCTGGGGAATGAGTGCCGAGCATCGTGCCGGGCTCGGATTGCCTGCTGAGCTTGAGCAGAACAGCTGGCGTTTCGGTCTGCGTCGCATGTTGCTGGGGTACGCCGTGGGCAGTTCGGACGCTTATGCGGGTATCGAGCCCTACGACGAAATCGGTGGGCTGGATGCGGCGTTGATCGGCCCTTTGGTGGCTCTGCTGGATGCGCTCGAAGTGGCCCATCTGGAGCTCACCCAACCTGCCTCACCGCAACAATGGGGTTCGCGTCTACACGATCTGATGCAGCTGTTCTTCCAGGCGAGCAGCGAGCATGACGACTATCTGCTCGCCCAACTCGAAGACTTGCGCGAAACCTGGCTGGAAACCTGTGAGTCGGTAGGCTTGCACGATGAGCTGCCGCTGACGGTTGTGCGCGAGGCCTGGCTCGCCGGGTTGGACCAGGGTCGATTATCCCAGCGTTTCCTGGCGGGAGCCGTCAATTTCTGTACCTTGATGCCTATGCGTGCAATTCCCTTCAAGCTGGTGTGCCTGCTGGGAATGAATGATGGTGACTACCCGCGCGCCCAACCGCCGCTGGATTTCGATCTCATGGGCACCGACTATCGGCCAGGCGATCGTTCCCGACGTGAGGATGATCGTTATCTGTTGCTGGAGGCGCTGCTTTCGGCCCGCGAGAAGCTTTATATCAGCTGGGTCGGGCGCAGTATCCGGGACAACAGTGATCGACCTGCGTCGGTATTGATTGGGCAGCTTCGGGATCATCTTGCCAGTGGGTGGCGGCTGGCAGACGGCGGCGAGAATCTTCTAGAGGCGCTGACCCAGGAGCACCCCTTGCAACCGTTCAGTGCCCGCTACTTCCATCAAGGCGATGGGCTGTTCAGCTACGCCAGCGAATGGCGAATGCTTCACAGTGCTCAAGATCACACCGCTAACGTCCAGTTGCTGGAGCCCTATGTCCAGGAAGAACCGTTGGGCCTGGGACAGTTGCAGGATTTCCTGCGCAATCCCGTTCGCCATTTCTTTAGCCAGCGCCTGAAAGTGTTCTTCGAGGCTATCGAGGCCCCCTTGGGCGACGATGAGCCTTTCGTGCTCGACGCCCTGCAACGCTACAGCCTGAGCGACAGTTTGCTTGAGGCGGCCCTGGTTCGTCTGGATCAGCCGGATCTTGCCCTGGCCGCCCATGCCAAGCGCTTGCAGAACAGCGGTCTGTTACCCATGGCCGGTTTCGGTGAACACATGCAGCGTGAGTTGATCGAGCCGCTGCCGGACTTGATCCAGCGTTACCAACAACTCCTGGCCTTATGGCCGACCCCATTGACCAGCGCCGTGCCCGTCAGCCTGCAATTGCACGGTGTAAGTGTAGAAGGGTGGCTCGGCGGCCTGCACCAGCGTTCCGATGGGGCGGCCCTTGCCATCACCGCCATTCCCAACAGCATCGGCGCCACCAGGAGTCGAAAATGGCATCGCCTGATACGGCCCTGGGTCAATCATCTCGTGGCGTGCGCGAACGGCCTGTCATTGACGACAGCGCTAGTCGCCAGCGATGACAGTCTACTGCTAGCTCCTTTTGAAGAGCCGGTAGCGCGCGAACTGCTGGGCAATCTGTTGCAGGCCTGGCAGGCCGGTATGCGCCAGCCGCTACCGGTCGCCGTCAAGACCGCTTTCGCCTGGCTGGGTCAGACTGAGCCGGTCAAGGCTGAAGCGGCGGCTCGCAAAGCCTATGAAGGCGACGGGCAGAACTCTGAAGGCGAACGACGGGAAAGTCCGGCCCTTGCCCGGCAGTTCGCCGATTTCGATGCCTTGATGGCTGACGAAACATTTCCCGATTGGTGCGATGCGCTTTACCGGCCATTGCTTGAAGCCCCTTGGCGTTCATCGGCTGATGAGGAGGCGCGCTCATGAGCCGACAGGCACCCCTGGCCCTGGCGTTTCCGCTACGTGGCAGCCAATTGATCGAAGCCAGCGCCGGTACCGGCAAGACCTTCACTATTTCGGCGCTCTACCTGCGCCTTGTGCTGGGGCATGGTGGCTCGGCGTCCGGGTTTGGGCGCGAGTTGCTGCCTCCGCAAATCCTGGTGGTGACCTTCACGGACGCCGCCACCAAAGAGCTGCGTGAACGTATCCGCACGCGCCTCGCGGAAGCCGCACGCTTCTTTCGGGACGAAATTCCCGCTCCGGATTCGTTGATCGCCCAGTTGCGTGACGAGTTTAGCGCCGAGCAATGGCCCGGCTGCGCGAACCGGTTGGACATCGCCGCGCAGTGGATGGATGAAGCGGCCGTCTCGACCATCCACAGTTGGTGTCAGCGCATGCTGCGCGAACATGCATTCGACAGCGGCAGCCTGTTTACCCAGACCCTGGAAACCGATCACAGTGAGTTGCTCGGTGAGGTGCTGCGCGACTATTGGCGGCTGTTCTGCTACTCGATGCAGGGCGAGGCGCTGAACTGGGTGCGTACGCACTGGGGAGGGCCCGCTGCGTTGTTGCCGCGAGTCAGAGGCCTGTTTAACAGTGAGCGCGACAGCGGTGCCGGGCTTGAGCCTGCTGAACTCATTGCGGCAGCCCTGCAGGAACGCAGTACCGCGCTGCTCGATCTCAAGGCACCCTGGCGGCAATGGGCCGTGGAGCTATTGGAGATCTGCCAGCAAGGCGTCGCCAACAAGAGCGTCGACGGGCGCAAGATGCAGGCCCGTTACTTCGAGCCATGGTTCCAGAAAATCACGGCTTGGGTGGAAGACGAAAGCCTTGAGCTGTTGGACATCGGCACCGGCTTTACCCGGCTGACCCCCGAGGGCATGGCCGAGGCGTGGAAGGGGGAAGTGCCCAGCCATCCGGGGTTGGATGCCATGTCCAGTCTCAAGGCCAGCCTGGATGCGCTACCCACGCCACACGCTGCGGTGCTGCAACATGCCGCGCAATGGGTCGGGGCGCGCTTCGAGGCCGAGAAGCGTCGTCGCGCGGAGATGGGTTTTGACGACATGCTGCTGCGCCTGGATGCAGCGCTCCAGGCCGACGGCGGGGAGCGTCTGGCAAGCCTGATCCGCGAGCAGTTCCCGGTGGCGCTGATCGACGAATTCCAGGATACCGACCCGGTTCAATATAGGATCTTCGAGAGTATCTACCGGATTGAAGACAATAATCCGGAGACGGGACTGTTCCTGATCGGCGATCCGAAGCAGGCGATTTATGCCTTTCGCGGTGCCGACATCTACACCTACCTGCGGGCCCGGGAGGCCACCGCCGGCAGGTTGCATACACTGGGAACCAACTTCCGCTCCAGCCATGCCATGGTCGATGCGGTCAACCATATTTTCCAGAATGCCGAATCCCGCTCGCAGGGACGCGGGGCATTTCTGTTTCGTGAGCCGTCGGGCGAGAACCCGGTGCCGTTCCTGTCCGTTGAATCCCAGGGTCGCAAGGAGTCCTTGGAGGTCGCCGGTCAGGCCGTTGCGGCATTGAACATCTGGCATCTGCCGTCGGATCAGCCGCTCTCCGGTGCGGTGTACCGTCAACACCTGGCTGCCGCGTGCGCCAGCGAGATCACTGCGTTGCTCAACGGTGGCCAGTCGGGCCGCGACGGCTTTACCGTCGATGGGCAACCCGTTAGAGGACTGCGTCCGGCAGATATCGCCATCCTGGTGCGCGACGGCAAGGAGGCGCAGGCCGTGCGAGACCAGTTGTCCGCCCGGGGTGTGCGCAGTGTCTATCTGTCGGATAAAGACTCGGTCTTTGCCTCGCAGGAAGCGCGAGACTTGCTGACGTGGCTCAGGGCTTGCGCCGAGCCGGATGTCGAACGACCGCTACGAGCGGCGTTGGCCAGCATCACCTTGAACCTGCCGCTGACCGAGCTTGAGCGTCTCAACCAGGATGAGCTGGCCTGGGAATCGCGGGTCATGCAATTTCGAGGCTACCGTACCGTCTGGCGCACCCAGGGGGTGCTGCCCATGCTGCGGCGTCTGCTGCATGATTTCGAGTTGCCCCAGGCGTTGATGGCGCGCAGCGATGGTGAGCGAGTGCTGACCAACCTGCTGCACCTGTGCGAACTGCTGCAACAGGCCGCCGGCGAGCTGGATGGCGAGCAGGCCCTGATCCGGCATTTGTCCGAGCACCTGGCCTTGTCCGGGCCGGCGGGAGAAGAGCAGATCCTGCGGCTGGAAAGCGATGAACAACTGGTCAAGGTGGTCACGATCCACAAGTCCAAGGGGCTTGAGTATCCATTGGTGTTCTTGCCCTTCATCTGTTCGACCAAACCGGTGGATGGCAGTCGATTGCCCCTGCATTACCACGATGAGTCCAACAAGGCCCAGATCAGTCTGACGCCGACGGCGGAGTTGATCGCCAAGGCCGATGACGAGCGTCTGGCCGAAGATCTGCGACTGCTCTACGTTGCCCTGACCCGCGCACAGCATGCCTGCTGGTTGGGTGTCGCGGACCTCAAGCGGGGCAACAACAATAGCTCGATCCTGCATTTGTCCGCGCTGGGGTATTTATTGGGTGGCGGTGCGCCGTTGAGCGAATCGGTTGCGCTGCGGCGCTGGCTCGAGGACCTGCAACAAGGCAACGCCGCAGTGAGTTGCCAAGAGGTGCCCGAGGCCACCGACGAACGCTATCAGCCCCCACGTAACGAGGCGGTGCTGCTCCAACCTTTGGTGCCCGTGCGCAAGGCCAGTGAGAACTGGTGGATTGCCTCCTACAGCGCGTTGCGCATTGGCGAGAGCCTGAGTGAAGGCAGCGATGCCGCGCCAGAAAATCCACAAGCGCAGAAATTGTTCGACGATGAACGACTTGACCCGGATGCGCCAAGGGAAGTGATCGCGGCGGGCGGCGACATCCACCGCTTTCCCCGCGGTCCCAATCCCGGCACGTTCCTCCATGGCCTGCTGGAGTGGGCTGCCGGAGAGGGCTTTTCAGCGCAACCGGCAGTGATCGAGGATGCCATTGCCCGACGCTGCAATCGCCGGGGCTGGAAGGGCTGGATCACCACACTGAGCGACTGGCTCCAACATCTGGTGCAAATGCCCTTGCAGGTCGCAAATGGCCATAGACCTGTGGTCTTCTCGCAGTTGAGTCAATTCCAGGTCGAGATGGAGTTCTGGTTCGCCAGCCACAAGGTCGATGTGCAGAAGCTTGATCAGCTGGTATGCAAGTTCACCCACGGCGGAGTGGCCCGCGTCGCCGCCGAACCGGTGTTGCTCAATGGCATGTTCAAAGGCTTCATCGACCTGACGTTCGAGCACGATGGCCGATATTACGTGGCCGATTACAAGTCCAACTGGCTGGGTGTCGATGACATGGCCTACACCTCGCAAGCAATGGAACAATCGATCCTGGACAATCGCTACGACCTGCAATACGTGTTGTACCTGTTGGCCCTGCATCGCCAGCTCAAGGCGCGCCTGCCCGACTATGACTACGACCGGCATGTCGGCGGCGCGTTGTATCTGTTTCTGCGGGGCACCCGCTCCGCCAGCCAGGGAGTGTATTTCGTCAAGCCGCCCCGGACCTTGATCGAACAACTGGATCGACTGTTCCAGGGGGCGCCCGAACCCAAGGCTGAACCGGCGTGGGTACAGGGAGAGTTGCTATGAGCCGTTCCTTCGCCGACCTGCTTCCCAAACCGTCCGATGACGAGAATCAGGTCGCCCTGACGCCCTTGAGTCGTGCAGATGATCTGCTGTTGCTGCTTACGCGCTGGGTCGAACGCGGTTGGTTGCGTGCCCTGGACAAGGCATTCGTCACTTTCCTCCATGAGCTGGCGCCCGACGATGATCCGCTGGTCCTGCTCGCGGCAGCATTCACCAGTCATCAGCTGGGCCACGGCCATGTCTGCCTGGACCTGTTCGAAACCCTCAAGGAACCGGACTTCGCCTTGTCGTTGCCGCCAGAGGGAGACTTGCAGACCGGCGTGTTGCCGTCACAGATCCTGACTGGGCTGGACGGCCCTCACTGGTGCAAGGCCCTGGCCGCCAGCCCCTTGGTGGCCCTGGCGGTCGATGAAAGTGAAGACGCCCGGCAGCGTCCTTTGGTGCTGTCTGGAAAACGCCTTTATCTGCGCCGCTATTGGGGTTATGAGCGGCGGATCGATGAGGCATTGCGCCAGAGGCTGGCGGACCATGAGGCTGCTCCCGACGATCTGCGTGAGCGCTTGGACGGGTTGTTCGGGCCTGCCAGAGCCACGGGGCCGGTGGATTGGCAGAAACTGGCGTGTGCGCTGGCGACCCGAGGGGCTTTCAGCATCGTGACTGGCGGGCCGGGCACCGGCAAGACCACCACCGTGGTGCGCCTGCTGGCGTTGCTTCAGGCTCCGGCCGTCGAGAACGGAAAACCGCTGCGGATTCGCCTGGCGGCCCCCACGGGCAAGGCGGCGGCACGCCTGACGGAGTCCATCAGCCAGCAGGTCAGGACCCTGGATGTGGACGAGTCAGTGCGCGAACGCATTCCCTGTGAAGTGACCACGGTCCACCGTCTGCTGGGCAGCCGTCCCGGCACCCGGCATTTTCGTCATCACAGCGGCAACCGGCTGCCACTGGATGTGCTGGTGGTCGATGAAGCGTCCATGATCGACCTGGAGATGATGGCCAATCTGCTGGACGCACTGCCGTCCCACGCACGACTGGTGTTGCTGGGAGACAAGGACCAGTTGGCCTCTGTAGAAGCCGGTGCAGTGCTCGGCGATCTGTGTCGAGACGCCGAGGACGGCTGGTACAGCCCCCGGACCCGGGCCTGGCTTGAGGCGGTCAGTGGCGAAAACCTCGCGGCCACCGACTTGCAGCAAGACCTCGACGGTACCCATCCCCTGGCACAGCAAGTGGTGATGCTCAGGCATTCCCGGCGTTTCGGCGAGGGCAGTGGGATCGGTCAGTTGGCCCGGTGGGTCAACCAGCAACAGCCGGAAAAGGCCCGTCAGTTATTGGCGCAAGGTCAATTTGCCGACCTGCTTTGCCTGGTGTTGAAGGGCGAACACGATGGGGCACTGGAGCGTTTGTTACTCGAAGGGCGACCAGGAGGGCCACAGGGCTACCGGCATTACTTGAACCTGCTGCGCGAGCGCCGCCCGCCCAGTTCCCGGCCCTTGGAAGACAGTTGCTGGGTCGATTGGGCGCGCGAAGTCCTGTCGGCGTTCGACGAGTTCCAGTTGCTTTGCGCGGTACGCAGGGGGCCGTGGGGCGTCGAGGGGCTGAACCAGCGGATCACCACCGCGCTGCTCAAGGCCCGCCTGATCGAGAGCGATCACCAGTGGTACGAAGGACGTCCGGTCTTGATGACTCGCAATGACTACGGGTTGGGCTTGATGAACGGTGATATCGGCATCGCCCTCAAGTTGCCCGAGCGTGACGGGCCGGATGCCGGCAAACAGGTGCTGCGGGTCGCTTTTCCGCGTAACGATGGTCAGGGTGGCGTGCGCTTTGTCCTGCCCAGCCGCTTGAATGATGTGGAAACCGTGTATGCCATGACGGTACACAAATCCCAGGGCTCGGAATTCGCCCATACGGCGTTGATTCTCCCGGATGCGTTGAACCCGGTATTGACCAAGGAGCTGGTCTACACCGCCATTACCCGGGGCAAGCAATGGTTCAGTCTGATAGAGCCGCGCCCGGGCGTGTTCGAGGAGGCGGTCCGGCGTAAGGTCAAGCGCTTGAGCGGTTTGATGCTGGAGCTTGCGAACGTAATCGATTGATCAGCTTTTGGGAGCGACATTATTCCGCCTGCGTTTTACCCGCAGTTGTCAGAAACGTCCGTAGGACGGTGTCTCGCTGGCATTTGGGCGCTGTGCTATCTTTCCGGCACTTTTTTTAAAACAAGAGATTTCCATGAAGCTGGCTGTTCGGGGGGCAGTGCGCGGCGGGGGCTGGAGGCGTTATCTGCTTGCCGGTTTCCTCTGTACGTTGCCACCTGCGGTTATGGCCGAGGAGCCCGAATCAAGCCGGGCCGAGCAGCGCGCCGAAGCGGTCACCCAGGTGGTCCTGGGCATCCTCAGTTATGCCCGCTGGCCCGTGGAGCCAGCACAACTGCAACTGTGCATTGTCGGGCCCACTCAATACACCGACGACCTGGTCAAAGGCACGACGCAGGCCACCGGTCGGCCCGTTACCGTGCAGCGCTTGCTGATCGACCATCCGGATATTGCGACGGCCTGCAACGCGGTCTACATCGGCAAGCTGACCAGCGATGAGCGTTCCCGCTTGTTTACCTCCCTGATCGGCAAGCCCGTGTTGAGCATCAGCGAAGGCGGCGACCAGTGCACCGTTGGTAGCCTGTTCTGCCTGCGGGTCGGTGACGAGCAGGTGTCGTTCGAAGTCAACCTCGACTCGGTGGCGCGCAGTGGCGTGCGTATCCATCCGAGCGTCCTGCAACTGTCGCGACGCAGGGCGGCGACGCCATGAGCCTGGACAAGCCGCGGGTCCGTCCCACCCTGGGATCGGTCATCGGTCGTGGTCATCTGATCGTCGCCCTGCTGGCGATCACCATGGCCAGCGTTTCCCTGACCTTGCTCGGGGTGCTGGCGCTGCGGGTCTATGCCGATCACAACCTGCACCTGATTGCCCGTTCGATCAGCTACACCGTGGAAGCCGCCGTGGTCTTCGATGACTCGGCCGCAGCCACCGAAGCGCTGGCGCTGATTGCCTCTACCGAAGAAGTTGCCGATGCCCAGGTGTTCAGTGGGAATGGGCGTCTGTTGGCGCGCTGGCAACGGCCGGAAACCGGTCTGTTGTCGGAACTGGAAATGCACATTGCCAAGGCCTTTCTGGAAAAGCCCATCAGCCTGTCGATTGTTCATCAAGGGCAGAATGTCGGCCGGATTCTATTGGCCGGCCATGGCGGCAGCTTGTTGCGTTTTTTGCTCAGCGGCCTGGCGGGGATCATCTTGTGCACTGCGGTCAGTGCCTGGGTGGCGCTCTATCTGGCGCGGCGCCAGCTGCGAGCGATCACCGGGCCGTTGCGCCGATTGGCCGAGGTGGCGCACGCCGCGCGCAGTGAACGAGCGCTGGACCGACGCGTGCCGCCGGCGGCCATCGCCGAGCTGGATAACCTGGGCAATGACTTCAATGCACTGCTCGATGAGTTGGAGTCCTGGCAGACGCACCTGCAAAGCGAGAACGAAACCCTCGCCCACCAGGCCAGCCACGACAGCTTGACGGGGTTGCCGAACCGGGCGTTCTTCGAAGGACGGTTGATCCGCGCCTTGCGCAATGCCAGCAAGCTCAACGAGCAGGTCGCCGTGCTCTATCTGGACAGCGACCGCTTCAAAGGCATCAACGACAATTTTGGCCACGCCGCCGGAGATGCGGTGCTCACAGCAGTGGCGACCCGGGTCCGGGCGCAGTTGCGTGAGGATGATCTGGTAGCACGCTTGGGCGGCGATGAGTTCGCCGTGTTGCTGACGCCCCTGCACAAGGCCGAGGATGCCGAGCGGATCGCTGAAAAGATCATCGCCAGCATGGAAATGCCGATCCAGTTGCCCGGCAATGCCTCGGTGCTGACCTCCCTCAGTATCGGCATTGCCGTTTACCCCGATGATGGCGCCACCCCCGGCACTTTGCTCAATGCCGCCGACGCGGCGATGTACCAGGCCAAGCGCCTCGCCCGAGGCGGCCAACACACGGCGGGGTCGGATAACCCTGTCGCTGATCTTCAAACCAGGAGCTAATTCGTGCGTTCATTTCATCGACCCAGCCTGCACCGGTTCGTCGTGTTTTTGTTCATGGCCATCGTCGCACTGGCCGGCTGCCAGACCGCCCCGCCACCCAAAGGCCTGACCCCGGCACAGATTGCGCTACTCAAGGAGCAGGGTTTCACATTGACCGACGAAGGCTGGGCCTTTGGCCTGTCGGGCAAGGTGCTGTTTGGTAGCGATGTGGAAAGCCTCAACACGGCCAGCACCGAGATAGTGGAGCGAATCGGCAAGACCTTGCTGCTGGCTGGAATCGAACGGGTACGCGTCGATGGGCATACAGATGCCTCCGGCTCCCAGGCTTATAACGAGCAACTGTCGATACGCCGTGCCAACAGCGTGGGCAAGGTGCTGACAGGCGTGGGGATGCGCGAAGAGAACATCCAACTGCGCGGCCTTGGCAGCAGCAAACCGGTGGCCTCCAACGACACGGCCAGCGGACGCACCGAAAACCGCCGCGTGGCCATCGTGGTCATCGCCGACTAGTCGGCGAACACGATCTCCCGGCTTTCGCCCATCAACAACGGCTGGTTCTGCTCAGTCACCTCCCTGATGTAATCCCACAGCAACGTGATCCGCTTGAGCTTGCGCAGGTCCTCCCGGCAGTACATCCAGAACTGCCGGGTGACGGTGATTTCCTCTGGCAGCACAGGCAACAGGCGTGGGTCCTGGGCGGCGAGGAAGCACGGCAGGATCGCCAGCGACCGGCCCTGCTGGGCCGCCACGAATTGTGCAATCACGCTGGTGCTGCGCAAATGGGCGCTGGCGCCGGGCAGGACGTTGGCCAGGTAGAGCAGCTCCGAACTGAACGCCAGGTCGTCCACGTAACTGATGAACGAGTGCTTGCCAAGATCTGCCGGGCGCTGGATCGGTGGGTGGCTGTCCAGGTATTGCTGGGTGGCGTAGAGCTGCAACCGGTAGTCGCACAGTTTGCAGCAGACATAGGGTCCATGTTCGGGACGTTCGAGGGCGATGACGATGTCGGCTTCGCGCTTGGACAGGCTGATGAAGTGCGGCAACGGCAGGATGTCCACCGAGATGGCCGGGTAGTCATCGACGAAGCGGCTCAATTGCGGGGTGATGAAAAAGCTGCCGAAACCTTCGGTGCAACCCATGCGCACGTGGCCGGACAAGGCGACGCCCGAGCCTGAAACCTGCTCGCAGGCCATGTGCAGGGTGCTTTCGATCGACTCGGCGTAACCCAGCAGGCGCTGGCCTTCGGCCGTGAGGACGAAGCCATTGGTCCGGGATTTTTCGAACAGCAGCGTGCCCAATGAAGCTTCCAGCGAGCTGATGCGGCGCGACACCGTGGTGTAGTCGACAGCCAGGCGCTTGGCCGCCGTACTGGCTTTGCGAGTGCGGGCCACTTCGAGGAAAAACTTCAGGTCATCCCAATTCAACGAACCCAGAGAGGTGATGTTTTTTTGCATGATGGACCGGCTTTTATGTGCGTTCTTATTGGAAGTTTGCACATCTATACTCCAAAAATCGCCTCATCGCCAAGGTGTCTGTGCACCTTGGTCTCGGCTGAACCAGCGCTCTCTATAAGAACAATCCCGGAGGCCAGCATGAATGTTTCCCTTACACCCAACGACACTGCCCTGCACACCGTCAAACTGTTGATCGATGGCGAGTGGGTTCAATCCCAGTCCAGCGAATGGCATGACATCGTCAACCCCGCCACCCAACAGGTGCTGGCGAAAGTCCCGTTTGCCACCGCATCGGAAGTCGATGCCGCCATCGCCGCTGCCCAGCGAGCCTTCCAGACCTGGAAGCTGACGCCCATCGGCGCGCGGATGCGCATCATGCTCAAGCTCCAGGCGCTGATTCGCGAGCATTCCAAACGTATCGCCACAGTGCTGAGCGCCGAGCAGGGCAAGACCATCGCCGATGCCGAAGGTGATATTTTCCGAGGCCTGGAGGTGGTCGAACATGCCTGTTCCATCGGCACCCTGCAAATGGGTGAGTTCGCCGAGAACGTTGCCGGAGGCGTGGACACCTACACATTGCGCCAGCCGATCGGCGTGTGTGCAGGCATCACGCCGTTCAACTTCCCGGCGATGATTCCGCTGTGGATGTTCCCGATGGCCATCGCGTGCGGCAATACCTTCGTGCTCAAGCCTTCGGAGCAGGACCCGCTGTCGACCATGCTGCTGGTGGAGCTGGCGGTCGAGGCCGGCGTGCCGGCGGGCGTGCTCAATGTGGTGCATGGCGGCAAGGACGTGGTGGACGCGCTGTGCACCCACAAGGACATCAAGGCGGTGTCCTTCGTCGGTTCGACCGCGGTCGGCACCCATGTGTATGACCTGGCAGGACGCCATGGCAAGCGCGTGCAGTCGATGATGGGCGCCAAGAACCACGCGGTGGTGTTGCCCGATGCCAACCGTGAGCAGACCCTCAATGCCTTGGTCGGCGCCGGTTTCGGTGCGGCGGGCCAGCGTTGCATGGCCACCTCGGTGGTGGTGATGGTGGGCGCGGCCAAGCAATGGTTGCCGGAGCTCAAGGCCCTGGCGCAGAAGCTCAAGGTCAATGCCGGCAGCGAGCCGGGCACTGACGTCGGGCCGGTGATTTCCAAGCGGGCCAAGGCGCGGATCCTTGAGTTGATCGAGAGCGGCGTCAAGGAAGGGGCGAAGCTGGAGCTCGATGGTCGTGGCGTCAGCGTGCCGGGCTATGAGCAAGGCAACTTTGTCGGCCCGACCCTGTTTTCCGGGGTCACCACCGACATGCGCATCTACACCGAAGAGATCTTCGGCCCGGTGCTGGTGGTGCTGGAAGTCGACACCCTGGATGAGGCCATCGCCGTGGTCAACGCCAATCCGTTCGGCAACGGCACGGGCCTCTTCACCCAGAGCGGTGCGGCGGCGCGCAAGTTCCAGAGCGAAATCGACGTCGGCCAGGTGGGAATCAACATTCCGATCCCGGTGCCGGTGCCATTCTTCAGCTTCACCGGTTCGCGCGGTTCGAAACTCGGCGACCTCGGCCCTTACGGCAAACAAGTGGTGCAGTTCTACACTCAGACCAAGACCGTTACCGCGCGCTGGTTCGATGACAACAGCGTCAATGACGGCGTGAACACCACCATCAATTTGCGTTAAGGAGCCGGACATGAACATCGCATTTATCGGCCTTGGCAACATGGGCGCCCCCATGGCGCGCAACCTGCTCAAGGCTGGCCATTCGCTGAACCTGTTCGACCTGAACCAGGCGGTACTGGCCGAACTGGCGGCGCTGGGCGGCACTGTCAGTGCCTCGCCTCGCGACGCGGCCCAGGGCGCTGCGCTGGTGATCACCATGCTGCCGGCCGCTGCCCATGTGCGCAGTGTCTGGCTGGGTGAAGACGGCGTGCTGGCAGGGATCGCCGCCGGCACGCCGGCCGTGGATTGCAGCACCATCGACCCACAGACCGCCCGCGAGGTCGCCGCTGCCGCCGCCAGGCAAGGCGTGGCGATGGCCGATGCGCCGGTCTCGGGTGGCACCGGCGGCGCGGCGGCCGGTACGTTGACTTTCATGGTCGGCGCCACGGCTGAGCTGTTCGCCACCTTGCAACCGGTGCTGGCGCAAATGGGCCGCAATATCGTGCATTGTGGTGATGTCGGCACCGGGCAGATCGCCAAGATCTGCAACAACCTGCTGCTGGGGATTTCCATGGTCGGCGTCAGCGAGGCCATGGCCCTTGGCGATGCGTTGGGCATCGACACCCAGGTATTGGCCGGGATCATCAACAGTTCGACGGGGCGCTGCTGGAGCTCGGACACCTACAACCCCTGGCCGGGCGTGATCGAGACAGCGCCGGCGTCCCGTGGCTACACCGGTGGCTTTGGCGCCGACCTGATGCTCAAGGACCTGGGTCTGGCGACCGAAGCTGCGCGGCAGGCTCGTCAGCCGGTGGTGCTCGGGGCGGTGGCGCAGCAGTTGTATCAGGCAATGAGCCTGCGGGGCGAGGGCGGCAAGGATTTTTCGGCGATTGTTAACAGCTATCGCAAGCCGCAGTAAGGATCGTCCTGGACTGTGCCGAGGAGCCTTTGTGGCGAGGGAGCTTGCTCCCGCTGAGGTGCGAGGCGCCTCTTGAAAATGCGGTTGCTGCGCCCTGGTGCGCCAGCCCGGCCGAGCGGGAGCAAGCTCCCTCGCCACAGGGACCGCGCAAAGCATATTGAGGTTTGTTTTCCGAGAGCCCATGTCGGGTGGCCTCTCGGATTTTTTGCCTCAGGCAAACACGAAATATTTGCGCACGGTCTCGACCACTTCCCAGGTGCCTTTCATGCCTGGCTCGACGACAAAGATGTCACCGGCCCGCAGGTGGATCGGTTCCATGCCATCCGGGGTGATCACACAGTAGCCTTCCTGGAAGTGGCAGTATTCCCACTTCACATAATCCACCCGCCATTTGCCAGGGGTGCAGATCCAGGTGCCCATGATCTTGCTGCCGTCTTCGCTGGTGTAGGCGTTGAGGTTGACGGTGTGTGGGTCGCCCTCGAGTTTTTCCCATTTGCAGGCGTCGAGTACGGGCAACGGATGGGTATCGCGCAGGACAGTGATGGGTGCGGTCATGGGGGCTCCGAAAATGCGGGCAGAAGAGAGCAGGCACCCTAACGCGCCAGTGCGTGCGGGGAGTGTCTGTGCTCGACATCGGCTTGCCCAGGAGCGCGCATCAGTCCGCCAGATGCCGGGCCAGCGCCTTGGCATAGGCCGGCAGGCCTTCGAAGTTGCGGGCGCAGAGCAACAGCGCCCGATGCGCCCAGGCCTCCTGCAACGGAATGGCTTGATACGACGGCTCAGGCGGTCGACGGTCGATGGCGGCCTTCGGCACGATGGCGATGCCGGCGCCGTGGGCAACCATGCGGATCATCCCGTCGAAGCCGTCGGCGCGGATGCGGATCTGCATGCGCATCCCGGTGTGCAGCGCCTGTTCCTCGAGGTAGATGGCCAAGGCGCTGGAGGCATCCAGGCCGACATAGTCGTAACCCAGGGTCTCGCTGAAGCTTGGCGTGTGACCGTCAGCCAAGGGGTGACCGCTGGGTAGGATCAATACCAGTGGATCATCGCGAAACGGCCAGGTCTGAAGACCCGCCCTATCGACTGCGTCGGAAACGATCCCCAGGTCTGCCGCACCCTGGCGCAGCGCATGGGTGATCCGTGCGCTGGGCAACTCTTGCAGATCGATATCCAGATTCGGCTGACCCTTGAGGAATCCGGCCAGCAGTTCGGGCAGGTACTCGGTCATGGCGCTGGTGTTGCACAGCAGCCGGACCCGGCCTTTGACGCCTTGGGCGTATTCGGCCAGGTCCTGCTGCAAGTGTTCGGCGTGTTGCAGCAAAACCCGGGCATGTTGCGCCAGGGCCTTGCCCGCCGGCGTGGGGGTGACGCCGCGCCGACCGCGTTCGAGCAGGCCGACGCCCAGGGATGCCTCCAGGGCGCGGACCCGGGCACTGGCCGCAGGCAGGGACAAATGGCTGCGAACGGCACCGGCGGTGATGTTGCCGGTGTCGAGGATGTTCAGGAAGAGGCGCAGGTCGGTGAGGTCGAAGTGCATGGGGGATGTGATCCTGTGCCGGGTTTTGTGTTTTGTAGATGCATCGCCTTCGCGAGCAAGCCCGCTCCCACATTTGAAATGCATTCCCCTGTGGGAGCGGGCTTGCTCGCGAAGGCGCCAGTAGCATCAACAAAACTTACAGCCTCTTGCTGGATGAGAGGCACCCTCAGTATATGCCAGATTTAAAATCCGCCCGCCAAGGCGCACCATAGCCCCATGGACACACTCATCGCTTTCTACCAAAACCTCGGTCTGGCACTTTCCCTGCTGGTCATCGGCACTTTCCTGCTCGCCGGTACGATCAAGGGGGTGATCGGCCTCGGCTTGCCGACGATTTCCATGGGGTTGCTCGGGCTGGCTATGGCACCGACGCAGGCTGCGGCGTTGCTCATTATTCCGGCCACCCTGACCAACCTCTGGCAACTGGCCTTCGGTGGTCATCTGCAAACCTTGATCCGACGACTGTGGCCGCTGCTGTTGGCGATTTTCGTCGGCACCGGCTTCGGTGCGCTGTGGCTCGGCATGACGGGAGGCGCCTGGGTGGTGCGGGCCCTGGGCGGGGCGCTGTTGCTGTATGCGCTGAGCGGGTTGTGCCTGCCAACGCTGCGGGTCGCGTCACGGGCCGAGCGGTGGCTGGCCCCGCTCTGCGGCGTGCTCACCGGCATCATCACCTCCGCCACCGGCGTGTTCGTCATTCCGGCGGTGCCTTATCTGCAAGCGTTGGGCTTGAGCAAGGACGAGCTGGTGCAAGCCCTGGGGCTGTCGTTCACCGTTTCGACGCTCGCCCTGGCCGCCGGCCTGCTGTGGCGCGGCGCCCTGGGCGGTGGTGAACTGGGTGCTTCGTTGCTGGCGTTGCTACCGGCCCTGGCGGGGATGTGGCTGGGGCAGTGGCTGCGTCAGCGGATCAGCACCGTGTTATTCAAGCGGGTATTTTTTGTGGGCCTGGGCATGCTCGGCGGCCACCTGCTGATCAGCGGCTAGCCGAGGACGGGCTGAGCATGTCGACCCGGCGGATTTCGAAGTCGCGCTCCAGATAATCCATGCGCTGCTCGAAGAACTGCTTCATGTGCGGCAGGTTCGAGTGCACGTCCAGGTGCGCCTGGGACGCCCAGATCTCGTAGAAGATGAACAGCGTCGGGTCCTGTTGGTCCCGCAGCATGTGGTACTCAATGCAGCCGGGTTCGGCGCGGCTCGGTTCGACGTAGGCGCGGAACAGCGCTTCGAAGGCTTCGGCTTTTTCCGGGCGGGTCTTGGCGTGGAGGATGAAACCGTGCAGATCGCTCATCGAATTGATCCTTGAATGAAAGGCATTGAATTCTATGGCAAGAATAAGGTGTCCATTCGTGCGTATGGATCAAAACAGTTTTGCCCTTTCGATGGTTATTCCGCGTGAGGCCGATCGATATCCTGCCGCCATCATTTTCAACCTTCCATTCGGTGACAGGCCAACGGCCCACCGTGGAACTGATGAGGCATTCGATGAAAAAAGTCCTGTTACTCAACGGCGGCAAACAATTCGCCCACTCCGACGGTCGCTACAACGCAACGCTGCACGACACCGCCGTCAGCGTGCTGGATCGCGGCGGTCTCGACGTGAAAACCACTTTCATCGACGGCGGCTACGACATCAAGGAAGAGGTCGCCAAATTCCTCTGGGCCGACGTGATCATTTACCAAATGCCGGGCTGGTGGATGGGCGCGCCGTGGACCGTGAAAAAGTACATCGACGAAGTCTTCACCGAGGGCCATGGCAGCCTCTATGCCAGCGATGGCCGCACGCGTTCCGATGCGTCGCAGAAATATGGCAGCGGCGGTTTGGTGCAAGGCAAGCAATACATGTTGTCCCTGACCTGGAACGCCCCGCAGCAAGCCTTCGACGACCCGACCGATTTCTTCGAAGCCAAGGGCGTGGACGCGGTGTATTTTCCGTTCCACAAGGCTAACCAGTTCCTGGGCATGACCGGTCTGCCGACCTTTCTTTGCGTGGACGTGATGAAGCGTCCGAATATCGAGGCGGATGTGGCGCGGTATGAGCAGCATTTGATTGAGGTGTTCGGCCTTTCGCGGTAACCGGCTACTATCGGGTCTTACCCGAAGGCAAAGATGCACCCAGGGCAGGAGCGCTTTTGTGGCGAGGGAGCTTGCTCCCGCTCGGCCGGGCTGGCGCCCCAGCGCGCAGCGGCCGCTTTTTCGGGCCTGCTACGCAGTCCAGCGGGAGCAAGCTCCCTCGCCACAAAGGCTGCCTCGCTCCCGTTGTGCGTTTGATGAGAGGACAGCTGTGAAAGCCAGATCCGACGAATTGCAGATTTTCGTCTGCGTAATCGAGTGCGGGTCGATTTCCGCCGCCGCCGAGCTGGTCGGGCAGACGCCGTCGGCGGTCAGCCGCACGTTGTCACGCCTGGAGGCCAAGCTCGATACCACGCTGATCAACCGCACCACTCGGCGCATGGATTTGACCGAGGAGGGCAAGTTCTTCTTCGAGCAGGCCAAGGGCATCCTCGATCAGATGGATCAGTTGGAAGAGCGTCTGTCGTCGCGCCAGAAACACCCCGCCGGACGCCTGCGGATCAACGCGGCCTCGCCCTTCATGCTGCACGCCATCGTTCCGCACATCGAAGAGTTCCGCAGGCTTTATCCGGACATCCAGCTCGAACTCAACAGCAACGACCTGATCATCGATCTGCTGGAGCAAAGCACCGACGTCGCCATTCGCATCGGCACCCTCACCGACTCGACACTGCATGCCCGGTCATTGGGTTGCAGTCCATTGCATATCCTGGCGAGCCCCGAGTATCTGAAGCAACACGGCACACCTTCGACGGTTGCCGAGCTGGCGGATCATGCGTTGCTGGGTTTCGCCCAGAATGACGGCCTCAACCAATGGCCCCTGCGTCATGTTCATGGTGATCGCTGGCCGATCCAGCCGGCCATCAGCGCTTCCAGCGGCGAAACCGTGCGCCACCTGGCGCTGCAAGGGCAGGGCATTGCCTGCCTGTCGGACTTCATGACCCGCGATGACATCCAGGCCGGGCGGCTGAAGGTGTTGCTGGCGGATGCCAACAGCGGATACCGCCAGCCGATCAACGCGGTGTACTACCGAAACTCCCAACTGGCCTTGCGCATCCAGTGCTTCCTGGACTTTATCCAAGGCAAACTGGCCGAGTACGCATCGCGGGAATTCAAGGGCTGATTCGTGATTCTGCGGCAAGAGTGATTTGGGCAAGGCGGCCTGTTTCGTCAGGGATCGGTCCTCGATACTCCTCCCATCACTGATTCAGCCAAGGAGTTTCACATGAACGTATTCATCACAGGTGCCGCCGGTTTCATTGGCGGTTCCATCGCCACCGGGTTGGTGCGAGCCGGGCATCAGGTTAGCGGTCTGGTGCGCAGCGCCGAACAGGCGAACGAGCTGACCGCGCTGGGCATCCGACCGGTCATCGGCACCCTTGAAGACGGCGCACTGTTGGGCGAACAGGCGCGTGCCGCCGATGCGGTCATCAATGCGGCCAGCAGCGATCACCGCGGCGCCGCCGAAGCCCTGGTCGAGGCACTCAAGGGTTCGAACAAGGTGCTGTTGCACACCAGCGGTTCGAGCATCGTTGGCGATGCTTGCGGCGGTCGAACCAGCGATGACATCTACCAGGAAGACAACCTGCCACAACCCACTGCCGACAAGGCTGCCCGGGTCGCGATCGACAACCTGATCCTGGAGGCGGCAAAACATGGCGTGAATTCGGCGGTGATCTGTAACACCTTGATCTACGGCCACAGCCTGGGCGTCAAGCGTGACAGCGTGCAACTGCCGCGCTTGCTCAAGCAGGCGCGTAAGAGCGCGGTGGTGCGGCATGTCGGGCCGGGGCAGAACATCTGGTCCAACGTGCACATCGAGGATGTGGTCCAGCTGTATTCCCTGGCCCTGACCCGCAATGTGCCGGGCACATTCTACTTTGTCGAAAGTGGCGAAGCCTCGTTCATCGACATGACCACCGCCATGGCCCAGGCGCTGAACCTGGGTCAACCCCAGGACTGGCCGCTGGCCGATGCCGAAGCCGAATGGGGTTATGAGATGGCCAACTACGGCCTGGGCTCCAACAGTCGGGTACGGGGCCAGAACGCCCGTGAACTGCTGGGCTGGGCGCCGAAGCGGACCTCGGTGGTGGAATGGATTCTTCACGAGATGGTGTGAGGGTAAAAACCCCTTGCCCACCGCAACCCCCTGTGGGAGCGGGCTTGCTCGCGAAAGCGGTTTGTCAGACCCCGATTCGTCACTGACACTGCT
>NZ_JALJDX010000131.1 GCF_022952855.1 Pseudomonas sp. RGM2987
GTTTCAGGGGCGCTGCGCACCCCAGCGGGAGCAAGCTCCCTCGCCACGGGATTGATGTTCGACTTGAAGTGGGGGAGGGCCTGCAAGGGCAGCCCCCCGGAAAACGCTACTTGCGCATCGTCATCAACAGATCAAACAGCAGCTGAGCTACCGCAGGCAATGCTCGTCCACGCCGGGAGATGAGCCCCAGGGTCCTGCTGATCGCAGGGTCGGCCAGTGGGCGGGTCACCAACGTTGCGTGCCCCTCCGGCGGCATCGCCAATTTCGGTACCACGCCGACACCCAGCCCGGCTTCCACCAGACTGACCAGCGCCGGGACGTGTTTTACCTCGCAGAACGAACGGGGACGAAGATCACGATGGGCGAGGGCCTGGTCGATCAGGAAGCGATTGCCGCTGCCTTGGGCCAGGCTGATGTAGTCGACCCCTGCCAGGTCGTCCCAGGTCAGGGACTGGCGTTCGGTCAGGGGATGGCCCACTTGAAGCGCGACGACGAACGCTTCCTCCAGCAGCGGCTGAAACACCACTTCAGAATCCTGGGTGCCGATGTAGGTCAGGCCGAAGTCCGCCTCGCCCCGGGCCACGACCGTGAGGATTGCCGATGAGGATTCATCGATCACGCGGATCCGGATACCTGGGTATCTCGCGTGGTACTGACGAATCACCTCAGGCAGAAAGTACGCCACGGCGGAGGGCACGCAGGCGATGGTGACCTCGCCGGACAGTCGATGGGACAGGTCCTGAAAACCGATCAGTGCATTTTCAAGCTCATTGAGCACGTTTCGCGCACGCGGCACGAAGCCACGGCCGAGGGTGGACAGCTCGACGCGGCGGGTGGTGCGCTCGAACAATTGGACCCCCAACGCCTGTTCCAGCTTGTCGACCCGTCGTGAAAGCGCCGACTGCGACAGGTGAAGCGCCTGCGCCGCAGCGCTGAAGCCACCGAGGTCGGCGACGGCCAGAAAACCGCGTAGATCAGCCAGATCGAAATTCATGCGTATTACTCATAAATGTAACTTTTATTTGCAATTTACTTTGTAATCGCGGCTCGCCACTCTGTCAACTCGCAGGCGCCGGGGGCCACTTCTCGAGCCCGTCACTGCTGACCTATCCCATAACCGCCGAGCGTTGACGCGTAGGTACGCGCATGCCTGCTCGGGACAGTACGAGCCTTTACATGAATAACAAGAACGAAATTTCCCAAGTCGCCGTCGATGCTCTCCGCCCGCTTGGACGCCTGGCTTTTGAAGGATTGGGCCTTGCGCCCAACGCCGCCGAACAGGTCGCGAAAGTATTGGTACTGGCTGATCTGTTTGGCCTCACTACCCATGGCTTGAGCCGCATCGAATCCTACGGCGCGCGGCTGGAATCCGGTGGCATCAGCGCTGCGGCCGAACCGACAATCGAGCCTCTCGCACCAGCTGTTGCGCGGATCGATGGGCGTAACGCGGTCGGGCCGTTGGTGGGCATGGCGGCCCTTGAGGCCGGTATGGACATTGCCCGGCAGTTCGGGATCAGCCTGGTACTCGCCCGGGGCAGCAACCATTTCGGGCCGGTTTCGCCGTACTCCTATCTAGCGGCCGAACAGGGTTTCGCCAGCATCATCGGCAGTAACGCCACCACCACCATCGCGCCTTCCGGCGGCAGTGATGCGCGCCTGGGTAACAGCCCGCTGGGCTTTGGCGTACCGAACCCGGACGGCAATCATTTCATGTTGGACATGGCGATGAGCGTGGTGGCCCGGGCCAAGATTCGCAATGCGCTCAAGCGTGGGGAAAGCATCCCCGACAGTTGGGCAACCGATGCCAGTGGCAAGCCCACCACCGACCCAGCGGCGGCATTGGACGGTTTCCTGTTGCCGATTGGCGGCCACAAGGGTTACGGCCTGGCATTGGTGGTCGATCTGCTGGCGGGGCTGTTATCGGATGCGGCTTATCTCACCCACGTGAAGTCCTGGGTCGATGCCCCGGACGAGCCACAGAATCTCGGCCACTTCTTCATTCTCATCGATACCGCCCGATTGGGCTCGGTTGAATGGCTCAAAGGCCGGATGATTGATTTCGCCGCCATCCTTCACCAGAGCCCAGCCGTCGACAGTGGCTCGCCGGTGATCGTACCGGGTGAAATAGAACTCAGGAAAATGCAGCGTTATCTGCAAGAGGGCGTGCCGGTCGATCCCGCCACCAAAGCCTTGCTGGATCAATACGCGAGCCGGACGGCGTGAGGGAATTGCCATGACGTTATTGAACACACAATTGGCTGCCGCGTTGATGCCTACCGGCAAATTTCGTGCATCCATCAATGTTGGAAATCCGATTCTTGCCCGGTTGGATGAGGCTGGAAATGCAGCCGGCGTATCCGTCGACCTCGCCGTCGCCCTGGCCGCCGAGCTTGGCCTGCCGCTGGAGCTGCATGTATTCAAAAGCGCAGGAGACTCTGTGGCCGCGGTGTCCCAGGGGCAGGCCGACTTCGGGTTCTTCGCGATTGATCCGATTCGCGCCGAACACCTGGCCTTCACCGAACCTTACGTGTTGATCGAAGGCTGCTACCTGGTGCGCGATGACTCACCCCTGCAAGCCAACAATGAGGTGGATCAGGCAGGGCTACGGGTGGTGGTCGGCCAAGGCAGCGCCTATGACCTGCACCTGACCCGCGAACTCAAGGCCGCCACGATTATTCGTTCGTCGACCTCGCCGACGGTGGTCGATACGTTCCTGGCCGAATCCGCCGATGTGGCCGCTGGCGTGAAGCAACAACTTGAGTTCGACGCAGGGCGATTCCCCGGCCTGCGCTTGTTGCCCGGGCGCTTCATGGAAATCCGTCAGGCCATGGGCATTCCCCATCGGTATGGCAAGGAAGCGGGCGAGCTGCTGCGGCAATTCGTCGAGCGGGCAAAGGCCAGCGGCCTGGTGGCGGATGCGCTTGAGCGCCACGGCATCGTCGGTGCGACCGTCGCCCACTGATACCCGCCGTCCATCACCTGCGTCCAGGCTGCCCTCAGCGCAGCGGCCGCAGGTCAGCGACACACCCAATAAAAACAAGAGTATCTGACATGTTGGCATTTCTCGGCTTATCGATGGTCGTGGTCTTTACGTACCTGATCATGGCGAAACGGCTCTCGCCGATAGTTGCGCTGATCGTGGTGCCGGTGGTCTTTTCGATCATCGCGGGGTTTGCGGCCACCACCGATAAAATGATGCTCGATGGCATCAAGATGGTGGCGCCGTCTGCCGCCTTGTTGCTGTTCGCGATCCTGTTCTTCGGCGTGCTGTTCGACGCTGGGCTGTTCGATCCGATGATCAAGATGATCCTGAGGAAGGTGAACGGCGATCCGGTCAAGATCGCCATCGGTTCGGCGCTGCTTTCATTGACCGCTGCCCTGGACGGCGACGGCACGACCACCTACATGATCACCTGCGCGGCCATGTTGCCGTTGTACAAACGCATCGGCATGAACCCGATGATTCTGGCGAGCATTTGCGTGCTGTCGTTGAGCGTAATGGGTGGGATGACGCCGTGGGGAGGGCCGGCAACCCGGGTGATTGCGGTCCTCGGGCTGGATGCCGCCGAGTATTTCATCCCGCTGTTGCCGACCATGGCCGCAGGCGCCTTGGGCGTACTCTACACGGCCTTCCTGCTGGGCAAGCGCGAGCGTAAACGGATTGGCGCGGTCACCTTGTCCAGTGGCGGAGATGATTGCTACATCGAGTCGATCATCGGCCACGGCGAGAGCAAGAATCCCAGGATGGTCGTGCCCAACCTGATGCTGGTGCTGGTGGTGATGGTGTGCCTGGTCACCGGGTTGCTGCATTCGGTGATCAGCTTTCTGCTGGGCTTCGTGGTTGCCCTGGTCATGAACTACCCACGCTTGAACGTGCAGAAGGAGCGCATGCTCGCCCACGCCGGCAATGCCATGATCGTCGTGCTGTTGGTGTTCGCCGCCGGTGTCTTCGCGGGCATCTTCTCCGGCACCAAAATGGTCGATGCAATTGCCCAGTTGCTGGTCAACACCATCCCTGCGTCGTGGGGGCACTTGTTCCCGCTGGTCGTCGCGATCACCAGCATGCCGTTGACCTTCCTGCTGTCCAACGACGCCTACTATTTCGGGGTGGTGCCGATACTCGCCAATGCCGCGGCGGCCTATGGCATCAGCCCCATGGAAATTGCCCGTGCGTCGGTACTGGGCCAGCCGGTGCACCAGATCAGCCCACTGGTGGCGTCGACCTTGCTGCTGGTCGGCATGATTGACCGTGATCTGGGCGACTTCCAGAAAAGCACGATCAAGTGGGCGCTGTTGCTGTCGCTGTTGATGACCGGGGTTTCGTTGCTGACCGGGGCTATTACGTTGTTCACCTGAACGAGCAAGCGATTGGATCTTCGCCGGTGCGCTGGTGGATTATTTCTTCACCGGATAATCCGCCCCCCAGACCCGCACCGTGTTGATCGCCTCGTTCATGCCCTCGAAAACGAACTTCTGCCGCACCGCTGTCTTCGGTGGAACGGTGACTTCGTCGGGGTTTTCCATGCCGGTGAGCTTGTTGGCATAGCCCGCCTGGTCAATGGCCAGGAGGGCGCCGGTCTGGCCGAGGTTGATCAGACGCAGTTGGGTGTCGGTGCTGTTCTTGAAGCCCAGGGTGATGGTGAAGTTCTCGTCGCTGGGCTCCAGCTTCAAGACCTCGACGGCGATGCGGTCTTTCATCTGCTCGCCGGAGGAAATGATCGCGGCGCCATCGGTGCCCTGGACCGATTCGCGACCGTCGAGCACACCTTCGCTGACGCCGCCCAACAGGTTCTTGCCGGCGGTGATGAACGAGGACACGGCGGCCTTGGTGGAATCCTTGATGACGCTGCCGTCCGTTGGCTCGCCTTCGGCCAGGCACAGGGGGCTGATCACAAGCACAGAAGCGAAGAGGGTGGAGCGTGACGGCAGCAAATTCATACCTGGGTCCTTGAGGTTGTCTGTGACACCGCTGATAACAGGGCGAACCGCATGATAGCTGCGATCCGGAGCGCTAGCGATCCACCCCCTTGAGTTTTTCCGAGATCTTGACCAGGGTTGCCAACGAGTCCGCATTCATCTTGCGCATCAACGCCCCGCGCCGCACTTTCACGGTCACTTCGCTCAAGCCCAGGCGCGCTGCGACCTGTTTATTGAGCAGTCCCGACACCACCAGCTCCATGACATCCCGCTCGCCGTCGCTCAGCCCGGCATAACGTCGTTGCAGATCGTCCATCAACCCCGCCGTATGCCGTCTCTGCCGGTCTCGATCCAGTCCCTGGTTGATGGCATCGAGCAGGTCCTGTTCACGGAAGGGCTTGGTCAGGAACTCCAGCGCCCCGGCCTTCATGGCTTTCACCGACATCGGGATGTCACCGTGGGCAGTGATGAACACCACCGGGATCTGGATGTTCAGTCGGGTCATTTCCTGCTGGAAGTCCAGGCCGCTCATGCCGGGCATCCGCACGTCCAGGACCAGGCACGCCGGAACGTCCGGCAGTTCAGCCACCATGAATTCGCGAGCCGAACCGAAGGCCATGCTCGCCAGGCCCACGGAGGCCAGCAGGTCTTGCAGCGAGGCACGTACGGAGTGGTCATCGTCAACGATGTAGATCATCGTGTCGGCAGGCTCATTCTGGCTCATCGGCGTCCCTTGTCACGGCTGGCAGGGCGAAGTGGAAGGTCGTGCCGGATTGCGGGTTGCAGGTCACCCAGATCCGGCCGTCATGGGCTTCGATGATAGACCGGCTGATGGCCAATCCCATCCCCATGCCTTCATCCTTGGTGCTGTAGAAGGCGTCGAACACCCGCTCATGGTCGTTGCCCGACAGGCCCTTGCCTTGATCGGACACGCAAAAGTGCAGCTCGCGGCTCGCATCCAGCACCGCATGAATTTCCAAGAGCCTGCGGTCCTCGTCAACCTGGCGCATGGCGTCGATCCCGTTCATGGCCAGGTTCAGTATGACTTGTTGGATCTGCACTTCATCGGCCAGCATCGGCGGCAAGCCTTCCTGGACGCTCACGCGCAAGGTGACGCCTTGCTCACTCAGTTCACCGGCCAACAGCCGCAGCGCGGCATTGAGGGTGTCGGCCACGTTCAGCCACTGTTTCGTCGGCGCTTGATGCCGGGCCATGCCGCGCAACCGGGCGATGATTTCGCTGGCTCGATGGGTATCGGCGATGATGCGCTCGACGGCCTCGCGGGCTTTGGGCAGGTTCGCAGGTTCGGCGGCCATCCAGCGCAGGGCCGCGCTGCTGCTGGTGGCGACAGCCGCCAAGGGCTGGTTCACTTCGTGGGCGATGGAGGCGGCCAGCTCACCCAGCATGTTGACCCGGGCAATGTGCGCCAGATGCGCGCGGGTCCGGTGCACCGTGCCGATGGCGGCCGACAGGCGCAGCGCCAGGTACGTGGTGCCGGCGATGGCCGCGAGGCTGATCAGGACGTTGATCAGCCCGGCCTCGGTATCGCCGAAGCGGGTCAGCCGGTAGCTGAGGATCGTCAACACCATGCACACCGCCGAGATCGCCGCAACGGCACGCGCCGGCAAGACCCGAACGGCAATCAGCACCACCACGATCTGGAACACCCCCACGGCGATCTCAAGATCGGTGACGGTGTCGATCGCCGCGATGCCGAGCGACAAGCCCAGCAACAGCAGCAGGCGAAGGGACAATTGAGTTCTTCTCACGGAATGTTCATCTCGCATCGCTTACTTATTGACGTTGAACCCAGGCTGCGTAGGCCCCTGTGGCGAGGGTGCTTGCTCCCGCTGGGCCGGTCGCGTTCGGGCGCAGCAGCCCCTCGACTTTTAGGGTCGCTTCGCAACCCAGCGGGAGCAAGCTCCCTCGCCACGAAAGCACCACTCGACACTCCGGTGCAAGTGTATAGGGTCTGAACCTTCAGCACGGATTGTCCAGGCTGAACCGGTCGGCCACTTCATCGTAGGCGAACAGCTCGGCGTAGCGGCTCCACTGCGTGACGCAGTCCAGGGTATTGGCGGCGTCTTGCTCGGACATGAAGTCTTCCAGTTGGTCACGGAAGCGCCGGGCGGGGGCGGTGCGGGTTGGGCGGTCATCCAGCACCTTGCGTATATGGCCCACCAGCGGGACATATTTGAGCAAGTGCTGGGCGAACAGCTGCTTGCGCTCGTCCACCGTCGATTGAGCGTAGCGTTGCCCGGCCGGCAGCAGCGTGAGGTGGCCCTCCCGGATGTCGGCCAAGCGCATCAATTGCAGCACCTCGGCGACCGGGAACAACTCATGGGCGCTGTAGTGCAAGGTCCCGGCCAGTTCACGCAGGTCAGCCTGGCCTTCAAACGGCTGATCCTGCACCGCCTCGATCAGTCCGGCCAGGGCGTTGGTGGAAATCGACGGCAGGACCATATTCACGCCGGTGCCGGCAAACAGGCCCTGGCGCGCGGCACCGACGTCGGCGCCGCCGGCCATCTGCACGTAGATGTGCTCGACCAGGGCCTGGAAGGCCGGGTCCGAGCGATTGCGCGGTTGACTCAGGCCCACGGTGATCTCGCTTTTGACCCTTCCCGGGTTGGCGGAAAAGATCAGGATCCGATCACACATCAGCACCGCTTCCTCGATGTTGTGGGTGACCATCAGGATCGATCTGATCGGCATCCGGCTTTCGCACCACAGGTCCAACAGGTCGGTGCGCAGGGTTTCGGCGGTCAGCACGTCCAATGCCGAAAACGGCTCGTCCATCAACAGCACATCCGGTGCGACCACCAGCGCTCGCGCCAGGCCGACGCGTTGGCGCATGCCGCCCGAAAGTTCTTTGGGGAAAGCACTTTCGAAACCATCGAGGCCAATCATGTCGATGGCGGCCAGGGCCCGCCGGCGCCGCTCGGGGGCGGCAACGTCCAAGGCTTGGAGGCCAACCTCGACGTTCTGCAGCACCGTCAGCCACGGGAACAGGGCGAAGCTCTGGAACACCATGCGCACCGAACTCGAAATACCCTGGTCGTCGGCCGGAAAATCCACCACGCCGGAGGTCGGCGAAACCAGGCCCGCGATGGAGCGCAGCAAGGTCGACTTGCCCGACCCGGAACGCCCCAGCAGACCGACGATCTCACCGTCGTTCAAGCCCATGCAGACGTTGTCCAATACCCGTCGCTCGGCGCCACCGGCGGTGCCATAGACATGTCCCAGTTGTTGCACATCGACCAGGCAACGTGGCTCTATCACTTGCATCGGATCACCCTCAATCAATTCGAAGCCGACGCTCGGCGAAACCGTACAACGGCCGCCACAGCAACCGGTTGAAACCCACCACGAACAGCGCCATGACCGAAACCCCCAGCGCCACGCGCTGCAAGTCCCCAGCCGTGGTGGCTTGGGCAATGAAGGATCCCAGGCCGTAGGCGTAGACATGCCGGTCGCCCCACGACACGGCCTCGGCGACGATGCTGGCGTTCCACGAACCGCCGGCCGCCGTCAGCGCGCCGGTCACGTAATAGGGAAACACCCCCGGCAGCGCAACCTGGCGCCACCACTGCCAGCCGCGCACCTGGAAGCTGCGCGCCGCTTCGCGCAGATCGTTCGGCAATGCGCTGGCGCCGGCGATGACGTTGAACAGGATGTACCACTGGGTGCCCAGGATCATCAGCGGCGATAGCCAGACATCCGGGTTGAGCTTCAGCGCCACGATGGCAATCACGGCAAACGGGAACAGCACGTTGGCGGGGAAGGCGGCGAGCAGCTGGGCGACGGGCTGCAAGCGCTCGGCCCAACGGGGGTTCAAGCCGATCCAGACGCCGATCGGCACCCACAGCAGACTGGCGAGGACGATGAGCACGGCGACGCGCACCAGGGTAACGAGCCCCTGGGACAGCACACCGATCAGGTCGTCCAGCCCCAACGTGCTGCCGATGAACGTCGACAACTGAGCGATGCCGACGACGCAGGCAGCGGCGACCAGGGCGATCCAGATTCGGTCGATTGCCCGGCTCAACCCGGCGCTGACCTGGAACCGGATTCGCCCAAGCCTGGGTAGCTTGTCCAGCGGCAGCAAAGCCCGCAAGCCGTCCAGTGTGTTCAGCGCCAGCGGCACCAGGCGCGTCGAACGCAGCAGGTCGTAGACCCGGGAGCGCGGGCGCTTCTGCGCGGCGGTCTGTTCGAAGCGAAACTTGTCTGCCCAGGCGATGATCGGCCGAAAGAACAGCAGGTCGTACAGGACGATTACGCCGGCCATCGCCAACACTGCCCAGGCGATGGCTGCGATATTCTGCTGCTCGATCGCCAAGGCCAGCCAGGAACCGATACCCGGAAGGCTGACTGTCGTGTTGCCGACGGTGATGGCCTCGGAGGCGACCACGAAAAACCAGCCGCCGGACATCGACATCATCATGTTCCACACCAGGCCCGGCGTGGCGAACGGTAGTTCGAGCCTGACGAAGCGTTGCCAGGGTGAGAAGCCAAACTGGCGGCTGACGTCATACAGATCCCGGGGCACGGTTCGCAGCGACTGATACAGGCTGAATGTCATGTTCCAGACCTGGCTGGTGAAGATTGCGAAGATCGCCGCGCACTCCACGCCGGTTTCCTTGCCGGGGAACAGGCCCATGAAGAACACCACGGTGAAGGTCAGGAAACCCAGGACTGGCACCGATTGCAAAATATCCAGGGCCGGCAGGATGACGAGAGCGGCTTTGTGGCTTTTCGCGGCCAGGGTCGCGACCACCAGGGAAAAAGCCAGCGAGGCGAACAACGCCATGAACATGCGCAGGGTGGTGCGCGCGGTGTATTGCGGCAGGTGCGCCAGATCCAGCGATATCGGTGAGGACACCAGAGTGCCGAGGGGCTGGTTTATCTGTTCCAGGCCATAAAAGACAAACACCGCCCCGCAGACGATGAGCCCCAGCAGCGTGATGTCCGCAACCCAGGAAACTTGCTCGTTGTGTTTGAAAGGGGCCAATGCAGGTGCAGGCAGTGGAGAGCGCATTGATCACCTCTGTGTCGATGAGCGACGTTGACGGGCTGCGTTGAATACCCGGCAAGGTTAAGCGCTGCCTGCGAGTGGGGCCAGAATGACTATGGGCGGGAAAATATACCTTGGTATATCCGCGGGGCCGGGGAGGCTGCTCCGGTTTTTTCGGCGGCAGGTGGGTCTGTAATGAATCTGGCTTGCGTCGCAAAATACGCAGCGCATTAGCGGCGCCAAAACCTTGCGTCCGATCTCGTACGCTGTGGGAGCGGGCTTGCTCGCGAAAGCGGTATGTCAGGCGATGCAGAGTGAGTGGTGGATTGCCTTCGCGAGCAAGCCCGCTCCCACATTGGATCGCTACCTGATTCACACACTGCGTCCATCGGGATCGAGCTGTTCAATGATGCCCCGCAAACTTATCTATCAGGAATGCACATGACAAAGATGGCGATTTTCTTGGGTGGTTTCCTGGCGCTGACGCTGCTAATCGGTGTACTCGCCACGGGGCGCGTACTCTACCAGTCTGGCTACTTGTGCAATATCACCTGCGCAATCTCCTGCAACCCCATCACCCGTTGCGCGGCGTTGAGCTTGATCGCTTCCTTGGGCATGCCAAAGACCACGCAGCTGGCTTCGTCCTGGGCCACGGTGCTGCTGCCGGCGTCGAGCATCTCCTTCAGGCCGCGGGCGCCATCGTCGCCCATGCCGGTCATGATGATGCCGGTGGCGTTGCGCCCGGCGAACTTGGCCACTGAGCGGAACAGCACGTCCACCGACGGGCGATGGCGGTTGACCAGCGGGCCGTCCACCACCTGCACGTGATAGAACGCGCCGCTGCGCGTCACCATCATGTGCTTGCCGCCGGGAGCGATCAGCGCCAGGCCCGGATGGATGCGGTCGTTGTTGCGCGCTTCACGCACTTCGATCTGGCACAGGCTGTTGAGCCGGGCGGCGAACGAGGCGGTGAACTTTTCCGGCATATGCTGGACGATGACGATGCCCGGGCAGACCCGTGGCAGCGCGGTCAGCACGGCTTCCAGGGCCTGGGTGCCGCCGGTCGACGTGCCCAGGGCGACGATGCGCTCGGTGGTCTGGGCCATGGCGTGGCCATTGGCGGCGGGCAGTACCGCGTCGGCGCTGAGTTTGCTGGCGGGCGTCAGCGGGGCCGGACGCTTGCCCAGGTTGCGCACGTTCACCTGGGCGGCGGCGCGGATGGCTGCCACCAGCTCCGGTGCCGATTCCAGGAGAAAATTCTTCAGCCCGGTGGTGGGCTTGGTGATGATTTCCACCGCGCCGGCAGCCATCGCCTGCAACGTGGTTTCCGCGCCCCGGGGTGTCAGGGATGAGCAGATCACCACGGGCGTGGGGCGCTCGCTCATGATTTTTTTCAGGAAGGTAATGCCGTCCATGCGCGGCATTTCCACGTCCAGCACGATCACGTCGGGCCATTCGCGGGCCAGTTTGTCCATGGCGAAAATCGGGTCGGATGCCGCACCCATCACGTGGATGTCCGGCGTCTCACTGAGGATCGCCAGCAACACCTGGCGGACCACCGCAGAGTCATCCACCAGCAGTACATTGATCTTTTTTGACATGGTTAATGCCGTGTCCTTATCGGTTGGTGCCTGACCCACACATCGCCGCTGCACAGGTCGAAAATGATGCTTCGATAGCCCGTGCTGCCCATGTCCTGGGCGATCAGGTCGAGGCGATAGAGGGCGGCCATTTCCAGCGCCGCGTTGACGTTCAGCCGTGCCACGTCACCGAACGGCACGTGGCGTTGCAGCTGCGGGAACATCTCGCCGCCGCCGAACAGCTTGAGTTGGTATTCCTCGGGCTCCGTGCCATGGGCCCGCGCCTGGCGGACAAACAATTCGATGGCTTCGTCGGCGTACAGGCCGTTCAGCGCGGTGGAGCAGCGGATGCGGCTGGGGAGCATGAAGTGGCACATGCCGCCGATCCGCCGCTCGGGATGCCACAAGGTAATCGCCACGCAGGAACCGAGGATCGTGCGCAGCCGGGTCGGGCAGGTGGCGAAGCGAAACTCCCCCGGCGCCAGGTAGACCTCAGTGACTTCTGTTCTCCTCGCCGTGTTCATGGCTTGCGGTAAATCGAAGGCGCCACCAGTTTCAACGCGTCGGATACGCCGTTGAGGCTTTCCGAATGGCTCACGATGAAATACCCGCCGGACTTGAGTCTGGGGACCAGTCGAGCGACCACTTTGCTTTTGGTGGGTTGGTCGAAATAGATCATGACGTTGCGCAGGAAAATCACGTCGAACTCCCCCAGCTCCGGCAGCGTGTCATTAAGGTTGACCTGGATGAAGTTGACCCGGCTACGCAACGCCCGGTCGATCAGGAATGTGCCTTCCTGGCTGCCGGTGCCCTTGAGGCAATATTTGACCAGCAGCGGTTGGGGCAGGGTGCGGGCGCGTTCCATTGGGTAATGCCCGGAGCGGGCCTTGGCCAGCACCTGGCTGCTGATGTCCGAACCGATCACTTCCCAAGGCGTGGTGCCCAGCCCCTCGGCCAAGGTCATCGCCAGGCTGTAGGGTTCTTCTCCCGAGGAACTGGCCGCGCTCCACAGGCGAAAGGTCTTGCCCGGCGTCGCATTGGGCAATACCTGCTGGCGCAGGAAATCAAAGTGCTTGGGCTCGCGGAAAAAATACGTTTCGTTGGTGGTCAGCAGGTCCAGTGCCACCTGCAACTCATCGGCGCGCTGGCCGCTCATGATCAGCTTGAAATATTCACCGTAGCTGCCCAGTTCGTAGTGCTTGAGGCGCTTGAACAGGCGCCCGGCCACCAGGGCTTTCTTGGCCTCGGACAGGTTGATGCCGGCGGCCTGGTACAGCCAGGATTGAAACTGGCTGAACTCACGGTCGGTGAGCGCCAGTGAGTTCGCGGTGCGTTCCTTGCAACTGTCGGCGTTCACGGGGCTTCTACTTCCAGCGCGGTGGGGCTGGCCTCTGCGAGTTGGGACATTTCGTCGATGGACAGCACCCGGCCGACCTCCAGCACGATCACAAACTTGCCGTCGACCTTGGCCATGCCGCTGATGAAGTCGGCGCGGATCTTCGCGCCGAAACTCGGTGGCGGCTCGATTTGCGTGGCCGGGATTTCCAGCACTGCCGACACCGTGTCCACCAGCAGGCCAATGTCCTGGGCGTGGCCGTCCGCAGAGTCCGCCTCGATGATCACCACGCACGAACGCCGGGTGATCGCCGAATTCGGCCGGCCGAAGCGTGCAGACAGGTCTACCACCGGCACCACCGCGCCCCGCAGGTTGATCACCCCGCGCACGAAGGCCGGCATCATTGGCACCACGGTGAGGTTGCCGTACTCGATGATCTCCTTGATGCACAGGATGCCGATGGCAAACATTTCCGTGCCGAGCATGAATGTCAGGTATTGCGCTTCTTCCTCGACCGCGACGGTCGTCTGGCGGGTGGTTGCGATGGCGCCCATGCCGTTATCTCCTGTTATCGAGCCCTATGCGGACGAACCGTCAGAAACGGGTGAATTCGGATTCGTCCGGTGCGCTCGCCATGCTGTAGGCGAAGGCCTTGGGCAGTGCGGGCACGGCGGCTCGGCTCGGTTTGCGGCTTGATGACCCAGGCGTGCTGTCGACCTTCAGCGGTTGGCTGACCGACTTGGGTGGCGTGTCGAGGGTGAAGAAGCTCATGGCTTGTTGCAGCTGTTCGGCCTGGCTGCTCATCTCTTCAGCGGTGGCCGCCAGTTCTTCGCTGCTGGAGGCATTCTGCTGGGTGACCTGATTGAGCTGGGTCATCGCCGTGTTGATCTGCGCCACGCCGGCGGCCTGTTCTTCGGAGGCGGCGCTGATTTCCTGCACAAGGTCCGAAGTCTTGTTGATCGACGGGACCATTTCGTCAAGCAAATGCCCGGCCTTCTCGGCCATGTCGACGCTGCTGGACGACAGCTCGCCGATTTCCTGGGCCGCCACCTGGCTGCGTTCGGCCAGCTTGCGCACTTCGGCGGCAACCACGGCAAAACCTTTGCCGTGTTCGCCGGCACGGGCAGCTTCGATGGCCGCGTTGAGCGCCAGCAGGTTGGTCTGGTACGCGATGTCATCGATGATGCTGATGCGCTGGGCGATTTTCTTCATCGCCACCACGGTCTGCTGCACCGATTCGCCACCGTCGGTGGCTTCCTTGGCGGCCTTGCTGGCCATGCCGTCGGTGACCTTGGCATTCTCGGTGTTCTGGTTGATGCTGGCGCTCATCTGCTCGATGGACGCGCTGGTCTCCTCGACACTGGCCGCCTGCTCGCTGGTGGCCTGGCTCATCGATTGCGCGGTGGCGCTGACTTCTTCCGAAGCACTGGCGAGGTTATCCGCGGCGTTACGCACTTCGCCGATGATGTGCGACAGCTTGCCCACCATGTTCTGCATGGCATTGAGCACCATGCCGGTTTCGTCCCTGGAGCCAGCGTCGATTTTCGCGTTCAGGTTGCCTTCGGCCAATTGCTCGGCAACAGCTGCGGCTTGCTTCAAGGGACGGGAGATGATTCGCGAAATGAACAGCGCCAGGCCCAGGCCGACCAGCAGCGCGGCGGTCAGCACGGCAATGATCGACAGGCGTGATTTCTCGAACAGCGCGGTGCCGCGCTCGCTCGCCGCACCGGCACCGACGTCGTTGAGTTCGACCAGTTTTTGCAGGTCGGTGGTCACCAGGTCGAAGCGGCGCTTGGACTCGCCCCGCAGCAGCGCATGGGCTTGCTCGGACAGGTTTTGCCGGGACAGTGCCAGCAGGTCCTTGCTGATCGCGAGGTAGGCGGTCCAGTCGTTGCGGGTAGTCTCGAACAGCTGGCGGTCTTCGGCGTTGGAGAGCAGTTTTTCATAGGTCGCCAGACGGGTTTCGAAGCCCTTGCGGGCTTCTTCCGCTTCCTGTTCGACCGTGGTGCGCTCCTGTTCGGAATCAGCGGTGATGTGGCGGTTTTCCTTGAGGCGATAGTTCGCCGCATAGAAGCGCATGCCCGAGGCGGCGCGCATCGAAGGCATCCAGTTTTCACGGATCTCCTGGGTGGTGCCGTTTACCTCGCCCAGCTGGATGATCGCGAACACCCCCATGGCCGCGGTCAGGGCCAACACCACGAGAAATGATGTGATCAGTTTGGTGGCGATTCTAAGATCGTAGAACCATTTCATCGGGAAGTACCTCTCCATGGAGTTTTGCTAAAGCGTCAGCGAGCGTTGGCTTGTTGGAATTGATTCGGGGTGTAGCGGTTTTCAATCTGGACGATCTGGGTCAGCAGGGCCGGTACGTCGAGGATCAGCGCGACGGCGCCGCTGCCCAGGATGGTCGAGCCGCTGATGCCGCGCAGGGCGCCGAACAGCTTGCCCAGCGGCTTGATGACGGTCTGGAATTCACCCAGCAAGTCATCCACCACCAGCCCGGCCTTGAGCTCGGCGTAACGCACCACCACCACGTTCTGGCGGCGCGAGGCCTGGCCTTCGTGATTGAAATGGTCGCGCAGGTAGACCAGCGGCAGCACTTCTCCACGCAGGTCGAGATAGCCTTGTTCGCGACTGGCCAGGCCATCGTCCTCGCTCAGTTCGATGCACTCCTGGACCATGTCCAGCGGAATGACATAGGTCGACTGGTCGATGCCTACCAGGAAGCCGTTGATGATTGCCAGGGTCAGCGGCAGGCGGATGCGCACCACCGTGCCTTGACCCGGCTGGCTGTCCAGGTCGACCGTGCCACGCAGCAGGGTGATGTTGCGCTTGACCACGTCCATGCCCACGCCGCGCCCCGACAGGCTGGTGACGGCCTGGGCGGTGGAGAAGCCCGGCTCGAAGATCAGGTTGTAGATTTCCTGGTCGGTGGGGCTGGCGCCTGGGGCGACCAGGCCACGTTCCTGGGCTTTTTCCAGGATCCGGTCGCGGTTCAGGCCGGCGCCGTCGTCGGCGATTTCCAGCACGATGCTGCCCGAGTCGTGATAGGCGTTGAGGTGCAGGTGTCCCTTGGCCGGCTTGCCGGCGGACAACCGTGCTTCGGCGGTTTCGATGCCGTGGTCCATGGCGTTGCGCAGCAGGTGCATGAGCGGATCGCCGATCTTTTCCACCACGGTCTTGTCCAGTTCGGTTTCCGCGCCGCTGATGATCAGGTCGATGTCCTTGCCCAGTTCCTGGCTGACATCGCGCACCACTCGCCGGAAGCGGTTGAAGGTTTCGCCAATGGGGATCATGCGCAGGCGCAGGGCGCCATCGAGGATTTCTTCCACCAGGGCCGATACGGTCGAGGTGGACTCCTGCAACGGGTCATTATTGCAGGTGCGGGCCAGCAGGCTGGCACCGGCACTGGCAATGACCAGTTCGCCCACCAGGTTGATCAACTCGTCGAGCTTGTCGGCGTTGACCCGCACATAGGCGCCGTCCCTGGCCTTGCTTTCGCTGCTGACCGGCTGCCGGTCAGGTGCGGCCTGGGCGGGCAGCCGTGGGGTTTTGCGTTGGTCTGGCAGCAGGTCGCCGGTGGTGACCAGTGCAGTGCTTTCCTCGGGCTGCTCTTGTGCCGTAGTAGCCAGATGGGTGTTTGCTTGCGGTTCGACTTCATCGACGGCAACGATTTCGATCTGGCAGTCTTCGCGGACAAAATCGAAGACTTCGTTGATCGCCGCGTGGCTGGCGCCGGAGCGAAACTCGATGTCGAATCCCAGGTAGCAGGATTCGGCATCCCAGCTGTCGATGGCCGGCATTGCGTCCGTCAGCGTATCGATGCGGACCATGTCGCCGAGGGTTTGCAGGTAGCGCAGGAACGACAGCGGATCCATGCCGTTGCGAAAGACCTCCGGGCCGAAGCGCAGGGAGATGTGCCACAGGCGCGCCTGCGCAGGCTCTTCCATCTGCGGCTTTTCGGTGGCGGCTTGAGTGGCGGCAGGCGAGGGCGCCTCCTGGTACTCCTGGAGGACCTGGCACAGTTCCATTTCGCGTTTCTGTGCCGGTGGCGTCAGTGTGCCGCCCTGGTTCGCCACCACGTTGATCAGTTCCAGCATGTGGTCGCTGGACTTGAGCAGCACGGCGATCAGGCCGGTGTCCACCTCGACGCTGCCGTTGCGCAGGCGGTCGAGCACGTCTTCGACGATGTGGGTGAAGCTGACGATCGGTTCCAGCCCGAACAGCCCGGCCGAGCCCTTGATGGTGTGGGCGGCCCGGAAGATCGCACCGATGGCATCATCGTCGCCAGGGTCGGTTTCCAGTTGCAGCAGCGACTCTTCCATCGCCTGCAACTGTTCCCGCGCTTCGACGATGAACGTCTGTTGTGCCTGGTCGAGATTGATGCTCACGCTCATATCCTTTGTCGTGTCGGGCCGTGGTGCGCAGGGGGCTAGGCCTGGAGATTGCACAGCTCAAGTGTTTCGTTGACGGCTTGGCTGCGCCCGGTCAGGGTCAGCTGGGTACCGGCCTTCGGTGCCTCGCGCAGGGCCATCAGCAGCAGTTGCAGGCCGGCGCCGTCGATTTCGGTGATCTGCGACAGATCCACCTCCATGCGAGGCGTGGCCCCCAGGCGCGGCAGCCACAGGGCGGACAGGTCGGCGGCGGTGTAGATCGTCTGCTCGCCGTCGATCTGCACGTGCGCGGTGTCATCGACGGCTTCGTACAACAAGGGCATTACGGCCTCCGGGCATCAAGGAAGAATCAGCTTGGACACCGCCGCCAGCATCTGCGCCGGCTGAAACGGCTTGACCACCCAGGCCTTGGCGCCTGCCGCCTGGCCTTCCTGTTTCTTCGATTCCTGGGATTCGGTAGTCAGCATGATGATCGGCGTGAACTTGTAGCTGGCGAGCTTCTTGACCTCCTTGACGAAGGTGATGCCGTCCATGTTCGGCATGTTCACGTCACTGATGATCAGGTGCACTTTCTGTCCGGTGAGTTTGCCCAGCGCGTCCTTGCCATCGCTGGCCTCGATGACGTCATAGCCGGCACTTTTCAGCGCGATGCCGACGACCTGCCGAACGCTCGCGGAGTCGTCGACAACCAATACACTTTTAGCCATGAACGGCTCTCCTAGAAGAAGGTTATTTCCTGTGAAGCTTGTTGCGCGCTCGAGTCGCCGTGGTGATTACGGCGTTGCTCGTCGGTGGCATAGGTGGTTTCCATGCGCGCCAGCCATTGGCGGGCGTCGATGGAGGCAGCCTGGTCGGGCGACTGACTGGCTTGCTGCAGGTGCACATGCAAGTCCTCGATGTTGTCGCGCACGTGGCTGAGGATCTGGCTGACCCGATCCTGGAATTGCAGGCTGACCAACACTTGGGTGAGTTCGTCGCGAATCCCGAAGCTTTCCTGTTGCAGCAGGTCGGCCGAGTCGGCCAGCCGCCCGGTGACGCTCTTGAAACGCTCCAGCACACGCTGGATGCTTTCTTCCGAAGCACTCACCGAATGGCTGTCCTGGTCCGCGCCGCTGGAGGCAGCCTGGACCAGTTGGGTGATGGCAGTGTTGATGATGTCGACCTTGGCCGACATCTGTTGGCCGGTCTCGCTGGACTTGCTCGACAGGCTGCGCACGGCATCGGCGACCACGGCAAAACCACGCCCGGCTTCACCGGCGCGAGCGGCTTCGATGGCGGCGTTCAGGGCCAGCAGGTTGGTTTGTGCGGCGATGGCCGCGACATCGGCGGCCATGGTCCGCAGTTCACCGGTGTAGGCGGTCAGGTTACGCACCTGGGCCAGGGTTTCATCGCGGCTGGCTTGGGTGGCCTTCAACGAATCGATCAACTGGACCAGTTCACCTTCGCTCTGGGCCAGCACTTGCACGGCACCGCCACTGCTTTTGCCGGCCAGTTCGCCAGCAGCCAGTTGCGAGGCTTGCACGGTTTCTTCCAGGCGTGACGAAATGCCGGTGAAGCGGCTGGTCAGCGAGACGATTGCGGTTTCAGTCTGCTGCCGCGAGCTTTCGACCTGCTTGGCCCAGATCGGCATGGCCCCGAGGATCACTTCGTTGAGCTGCGCCTGGGTTTCAAGCGAGAGGTGCTTGGCGGTTTGCAGCTCATGCCGGTCTGTGGCCTGGGCGAAAACACTGTCGAACTGCCGACGCTGCGCCCTGGCACCCAACACGCCCGCGGCGACGCCCAAGGCCAGGATCGCCGCGCTCAAACCAAGGTTCTGCCCGCCCACACCGTTGACCGCCAGCACGCCGACAGCGGCGGCAACGGCCACCAGCACGGCGTGCCAGAGGATGCGTGGTTGGGTTGGGGAAGGAGAATGACCGTGTGAATACGACGTCATGGTTCGGTCCTTGAACAGTGCTGCTAACAGGTTATTGGCGAATAACTGGTTATCTGCGACCTTCACGCGGACTTGAAGACCAGTCGTCCGATATCACATGGCTGTAGGCAATGCCCTACGCAGCGCGTGGCACTGTGCTATCTCAGATTAGACGCAGTCTCAGAAATGTCGAGTCGGACCGACGAAGCCATCACTGATGCACACGACCCCCTGTGGCGAGGGAGCTTGCTCCCGCTCGGGGGCGAAGCCACCGCAAAAAAGCCGGGTCGCTGCGCAACCCAGCGGGAGCAAGCTCCCTCGCCACAAGAGCGGTCCGAGTCGATTCTTTTGAAATGAATTGTTGTGATTGAGCTAAATTATCGGCACCCGAATCGTCGAATCCGCCATCAGAGTCCTCATGCCCACCCAGCCCCTCTGGAAAACCTACCTGCTGTTCCTGGCCCCCATGGTCCTGTCCAACTTCCTGCAATCGATGTCCGGCACGTTCAACAGCATCTATATCGGCCAGATGCTCGGGACACAGGCGCTGGCGGCGGTGTCGGGGATGTTTCCCATCGTGTTTTTCTTTATCGCCCTGGTGATTGGCCTGGGGGCGGGTGCGGGGGTGTTGATCGGGCAGGCCTACGGCGCCGGTGAAACCGGTACGGTGAAGGCGATTGCCGGCTCGACGCTGTTGCTGGGGGCGATCATCGGCCTGGTGGCGGCGGTGCTGGGGAGTGTGTTTGCGCGACAGGCGCTGCAAGGGCTGGGCACGCCGGTCGATGTACTGGAGGACGCCGTTTCCTATGCCCGGGTGATGCTGTGGATCCTGCCGATGCTGCTGGTGTTCGTGCTGTTCACTCAGTTGCTGCGCGGGGTCAGCGATACCTTGTCGCCGATGCTGGCGTTGCTGGTATCCACCAGTGTCGGGCTGCTGCTCACGCCCGCGTTGATCCGCGGTTGGCTGGGGCTGCCACAAATGGGCATCCAGAGCGCCGCGCTGGCGGGGCTGGTGGGGACGACGTCGGCGATGCTCATGCTGGCGTGGCGCCTGAACCGGCGTGCCCACGCCCTGGCTCCGGACCGCGCGTTGTTCGCGGCGATGCGCCTGGATCGGGAGATCCTCGGCAAGGTGCTGCGCATTGGGCTGCCGACCGGGTTGCAGATGGTGGTGATCTCGCTGTCGGAGCTGGTGATCCTGGCGTTGGTCAACCGTCACGGTTCCCAGGCCACGGCGGCTTATGGTGCGGTCACGCAGATCGTCAACTACGTGCAATTTCCGGCGTTGTCGATCGCCATCACCGCTTCGATCCTCGGCGCCCAGGCCATTGGTGCCGGGCGCCTGGAGCGTCTGGGGCCAATCCTGCGCATGGGGTTGTTGTTCAACGTCTGGCTCACCGGCGGATTGGTACTGCTGGGATATTTGCTGTCCCACTGGCTGCTGGGGCTGTTCATCACCGACCCGGCGGCGCGGGTCCAGGCCGAACACCTGCTGCACATCATGCTCTGGAGCCTGTTGGTGTTCGGCTTCCAGGCCATCGTTGGCGGCATCATGCGCGCCAGCGGCACGGTGCTGGTGCCGGTGGTGATCTCTATCTTCTGCATCGTCGCGGTGCAGGTGCCGGCGGCGTATCTGCTCAATGCCCACTTCGGGTTGCAAGGGGTGTGGATGGCGTTTCCCGTGGCTTACTTGAGCATGCTGCTGTTGCAGACGCTGTATTACAAACGGGTCTGGCAGCATCAGCCGATCGAGCGGCTCGTTTAGATCGCTGCCTGATCACACACCACAAACCCTGTGGGAGCGGGCTTGCTCGCGAAAGCGGTGGATCAGCTGGCAACCATGTTGAATG
>NZ_JALJDX010000130.1 GCF_022952855.1 Pseudomonas sp. RGM2987
ACAATGGGCTATGTAAGCTTTCAAGACACTGCTTCGACGTTAGCTCACCAGAAAAGACACTGCCGCCCAAAAAAATGCCCCGTATCGACTGATACGGGGCATTTCGGTGTTGGCCGTTAAGGGCTTACGCCAGCGCTTCGCTGCGCTTGCCCAGCAGGCGGTCACACACCACCGCGACCGCCAAGGTCATCACCGAAGGCACCAGCCACGCCAGGCCCTGCTCGCTCAGCGGCAGGTGGGCCAGCTGTGCCGGCATCCAGTCGGCAAGGCCTGCGCCCTTGAGCGCGTCGACCAGGCCAAACAGGAACGACACCAGCATCACCGGGCCGACGATGCGCCCCTGCTCGTGCCAGAAATCCTTGCAGAAGCTCAGGGCCACCAGGGCAATGCATGGCGGGTAGATCGCGGTAAGGACCGGGATCGAGAAGGCAATCAGCTTGGTCAGCCCCAGGTTGGACACCAGCAGCGAAAACGCGGCCAGGATCACTACCAGGGTCTTGTAGGACAGTGGCAGGACACGGCTGAAGTATTCGGCGCATGCGCAGGTCAGGCCGACCGCAGTCACCAGGCACGCCAGGGAGATCAGCACGGCAAGGAAGCCGCTGCCCAGGCTGCCGAAGGTGTGCTGCACGTAGGCGTGCAATACAGCGGCGCCGTTGGTCGCACCGGCGGCCACTTCATGGCTGCCCGAGCCCAGGCGGAACAGGCTGACATAGACCAGCGCCAACCCTACCCCGGCGATCAGCCCGGCAATGATGGCGTAGCGGGTGATCAGCGCCGGCGACTCGACGCCACGGGAACGGATCGCGTTCACGATGACGATGCCGAACACCAGTGCACCCAGGGTATCCATGGTCAGGTAGCCGTTGATGAAGCCTTGGGAAAACGGCGCCGCCACGTATTCCGGGGTCGCCACGCCGATATCGCCGGCAGGCAAGGCAAACGCGGCGATGCCCAGCACAGCCAGGGCAATGATCTTCAACGGTGCGAGGAAGCGCCCGACGGTGTCCAGCAAGCGGCCCGGGTAGAGCGAGATGAAGAACACCACCAGGAAATACACCGCGCTGTAGAGAAACAGTGCCAGCGGGCTTTCACCGGTCAGCGGCGCGAGGCCGACCTCGAACGAGACGGTGGCGGTACGCGGCGTGGCGAACAGCGGGCCCACCGCCAGGTAGCACACGGCTGCCAGCAGGCCGCCGGCGACCTTGCCGATCGGGCTGCTCAAGGCGTCCATGGCGCCACCGACCTTGGCCAGCGCCACGACGGTGATGACCGGCAGCCCGACAGCGGTGATCAAAAACCCTAGCGCCGCCATCCAGACATGAGGTCCGGACTGCAAACCGACGATGGGTGGGAAGATGATGTTGCCAGCCCCGACGAACAGGGCAAATGTCATGAAACCAAGCGCCAGGATGTCCTGGCCTTTCAACACTTTCATTAAGGAAACCACACTACTGAATCGGAATTTAGAGAGGGATTTCCCTTATGGGTGAGGGAAATGCTGTCGATCCGTATGAGACCAACCCGTTTGGCGCGTCGCTTCCTTGTGGGCAGCGAGCGCAAAAATGGCGGCTAGCCTAACGAATTTAGCGATAAAACGCACTGTTAAGGGGCGAACTATCCGATGCACGACGTTTCCGTGTCGCTTTTACGTATCTATTTATCCACGACCCTGTTGCTTACACCCGTGGCGAGGGAGCTTGCTCCCGCTCGACTGCGCAGCAGTCGCAAAACCAGGCAATGCGGTTCGTCTGGCTGAACCTCACGGTTATCGTTTGGGCCGCTTCGCAGCCCAGCGGGAGCAAGCTCCCTCGCCACAGGAAGAGCACATCACCGCGAAAGTTTCCAAAGGCCAGAAACGACAAAGGCCACCCGAAGGTGGCCTTTGTTGCTGGAACGAAAAGGTCAGCCGAAGCTTACTTCTTCATTTCCCAGCCAGTCAGCTCGGCCAGGGCCTTGCCGATGTCCGCCAGCGAACGCACGGTTTTCACGCCTGCGTCTTGCAGCGCAGCGAATTTCTCGTCTGCAGTGCCTTTGCCGCCAGAGATGATTGCGCCAGCATGGCCCATGCGCTTGCCCGGAGGAGCAGTCACACCAGCAATGTAGGAAACAACCGGCTTGGTCACGTTGGCCTTGATGTAGGCAGCCGCTTCTTCTTCAGCCGAACCGCCGATCTCACCGATCATGACGATCGCTTCGGTCTTCGGGTCTTCCTGGAACAGCTTCAGGATGTCGATGAAGTTGGAGCCCGGGATCGGGTCACCGCCGATGCCGACGCAAGTCGACTGACCGAAACCGGCGTCAGTGGTCTGCTTCACGGCTTCGTAAGTCAGGGTGCCGGAACGGGAAACGATACCGACTTTGCCTGGCAAGTGAATGTGACCTGGCATGATGCCGATCTTGCATTCGCCTGGAGTGATCACGCCTGGGCAGTTAGGGCCGATCAGGGTGATGCCCAGCTCGTCGCACTTGACCTTGGCTTCCAGCATGTCGATGGTCGGGATGCCTTCGGTGATGCACACGATCAGCTTGATGCCGCCGAACGCTGCTTCAAGGATGGAGTCCTTGCAGAACGGAGCCGGAACGTAGATCACGCTGGCGGTGGCGCCAGTGGCTGCTACAGCGTCTTTCACGGTGTTGAAGACCGGCAGGCCCAGGTGCTCGGTGCCGCCTTTGCCTGGCGTTACGCCACCGACCATCTTGGTGCCGTATTCGATGGCTTGCTGGGTGTGGAAGCTACCTTGCGAACCGGTAATACCCTGGCAGATAACCTTGGTGTCTTTGTTGATCAGGACGCTCATTATTTGCCCTCCGCAGCTTTGACAACTTGTTGAGCAGCGTCGGTCAGGCTGGTAGCAGCGATGATGTTCAAACCGCTTTCTGCCAGTACTTTAGCGCCCAGCTCAGCGTTGTTGCCTTCAAGGCGAACAACAACCGGGATTTTCACGCCCACTTCTTTCACGGCGCCAATGATGCCTTCGGCAATCATGTCGCAACGAACGATGCCACCGAAGATGTTGACCAGTACGGCGGCAACATTGGTGTCGGACAGGATGATCTTGAACGCTTCGGTTACGCGTTCCTTGGTAGCGCCACCGCCCACGTCGAGGAAGTTGGCTGGCTTGCCGCCATGCAGGTTGACGATGTCCATGGTACCCATGGCCAGGCCAGCACCGTTGACCATGCAACCGATGTTACCTTCCAAGGCTACGTAGTTCAGTTCGAACTTGGCAGCGTGCGCTTCGCGCGGATCGTCTTGCGACGGATCGTGGAAAGTCTTCAGCTTAGGCTGACGGTACATGGCGTTGGCGTCGATGTTGATCTTGGCATCGAGGCAGTGCAGGTCGCCGTCGGCCTTGATCACCAGCGGGTTCACTTCCAGCAGGGCCAGGTCGTGGTCTTGGAACAGTTTGGCCAGACCGACGAAGATCTTGGCGAACTGAGTGACCTGCTTGCCTTCCAGGCCCAGCTGGAAGGCCAGCTCGCGACCCTGGAATGGCTGGGCGCCAACCAGTGGGTCGATGGTGGCCTTGAGGATTTTCTCAGGGGTATCGTGAGCGATTTTCTCGATGTCCACGCCACCTTCGGTGGAAGCCATGAACACGATGCGGCGGCTCGAACGGTCAACGACAGCGCCCAGGTACAGCTCTTTAGCGATATCAGTGCACGACTCGACCAGGATCTTGGTGACTGGCTGACCGTTGGCATCAGTCTGGTAAGTCACCAGACGCTTGCCCAGCCACTGCTGTGCGAAGGCCTTGGCGTCTTCTTTGCTGCGAACCAGCTTGACGCCGCCCGCTTTACCGCGACCACCGGCGTGAACCTGGGCTTTGACAACCCATTCGCTGCCGCCGATTTTGTCGCAAGCTTCTGCTGCCGCTTCCGGGGTGTCTACCGCGTAGCCTGTGGATACTGGCAGGCCGTACTCAGCGAACAGCTGCTTACCCTGATACTCGTGAAGATTCATGCTTATTACCGTCTTCGTTAGGTACTGCGCATTCGGTGCTGCACCATTTTTAGTGCCGCACCACCTGTGACTGCTGCTCGCGTAGCCTTCCGGTGAACCGGTGCCGCTACGCGAGACTGCGTCCAGCGGACATTCCGCGGTGAGTCTTGCTCGCAAGGCTCACGACGGGCCGTACCGCCGTGGTTTCTTATTATCTGTTAACGCTTCTTGCGGTTGGCCACGTGGATGGCGCCGCCATTCACGGCCAGGGCCGCTTCGTGTAAGGCTTCGGACAGGGTCGGATGGGAGAAGACCATCATGCCCAGGTCTTCAGCGCTGGTGCCGAATTCCATGCCGATCGCGCCTTGCTGTACCAGCTCGGCAGCGCTTGGGCCAATGACGTGAACGCCCAACACGCGATCCGTCTTGGCATCGGCGATGACTTTCACGAAACCGCCGGTATCGTTGGCTGCCATGGCACGGCCACTGGCGGCGAACGGGAAGGTGCCGACGTTAACTTCAACGCCTTCGGCTTTCAAGGCCTGCTCGGTCTTGCCGACCCATGCGATTTCCGGGTGGGTGTAGATAACCGACGGGATCAGGTCGTAGTTGATCTGGGCTTTGTGGCCCTTGATACGCTCGACCACCATGATGCCTTCTTCGGAAGCCTTGTGCGCCAGCATCATGCCGCGAACCACGTCGCCGATGGCGAAGACGCCCGGTACGTCGGTTTCGCATTGCTCATTGACCGCAATGAAGCCGCGCTCGTCGATGTTCACGCCGCTGTCGGCAGCCAGCAGGTCGGTGGTCACCGGACGACGGCCGACCGCAACGATCAGCTTGTCGAAAGTGATGGTCTGTTCGCCATTGGCGTCGGTGTAGTTGACCACGACTTCTTCGCCGTTGACCTTGGAACCGGTCACGCGAGCACCCAGCTTGATGTCCAGGCCTTGCTTGGTCAGCGTTTTCAACGCTTCCTTGGAGACGGCGGTGTCGGCAGCCATCAGGAAGGTGTCGAGAGCTTCGAGCACAGTCACTTGCGCGCCCAGGCGCGACCATACCGAACCCAGCTCCAGGCCGATGACGCCGGCACCGATCACGCCCAGGCGCTTAGGCACGGACTGGAATTCCAGGGCGCCAGTGGAATCGACGATCACGTTCTGGTCGACCGGGGCTGGCGGGATGTCGATCGGGCGCGAGCCCGGCGCCAGGATGACGTTCTCGGCTTCGATCACTTCAACCGAACCATCAGGCTTGGTCACTTCGACCTTCTTGCCCAGCAACAGCTTGCCGTGGCCCTGGATCGAGGTCACGCCGTTGGCCTTGAACAGGGTGGCGACACCGCTGGTCAGGTTCTTGACGATGCCGGCCTTGCGGCCAACCATCGCAGCGACGTCCATCTTGACTTCGCCAGTGGAGATGCCGTGGACGTTGAAGCTTTCTTTCGCTTCCTTGTATTTCCAGGAGCTGTCCAGCAGCGCCTTGGAAGGAATGCAACCGACGTTCAGGCAAGTACCGCCGAGGGCCTGTTTGCCCTCGCCATCGGTGTATTTCTCGATGCAGGCAGTGCTGAGGCCAAGTTGCGCAGCCTTGATGGCCGCTACGTAGCCGCCAGGGCCCGCACCAATCACTACCACGTCGAATTTCTGAGTCATGAGTCATTCCTTTTCGAATCAAACCGGACGGCCGCTTGTGGTGACCGTCGTGGGACGAAACCGGTTGTTTCAGCAAGAGGCCGGTCAACCGACCGGCCCTCGCGGCGAAATCAGATATCCAGCAGCAGACGCGCCGGATCTTCAAGCAGGTTCTTGATGGTGACCAGGAACGTTACGGCTTCCTTACCATCGATCAGGCGGTGATCGTAGGACAGTGCCAGGTACATCATCGGACGGATCACGACTTGACCGTTGATTGCCATCGGACGCTGGATGATGTTGTGCATCCCCAGGATCGCTGCTTGTGGCGGGTTGACGATCGGGGTCGACATCATCGAACCGAATGTACCACCGTTGGTGATGGTGAACGTACCGCCGGTCATCTCTTCGATGGACAGCTTGCCGTCACGGGCCTTCTTGCCGAAGGTAGCGATGCCGCCTTCGATTTCGGCCAGGCTCATCAGTTCGGCGTTACGCAGTACCGGAACCACCAGGCCACGGTCGCTGGAGACCGCGACACCGATGTCGGCGTAACCGTGGTAGACGATGTCGGAACCGTCGATCGACGCGTTGACGGCCGGGAAGCGCTTCAGCGCTTCGGTGGCAGCCTTGACGAAGAACGACATGAAGCCCAGGCGTACGCCATTGTGGGACTTCTCGAACAGATCCTTGTACTTTGAACGCAGGGCCATGACTTCAGTCATGTCGACTTCGTTGAAAGTGGTCAGCATCGCCATGTTCGACTGGGCTTCTACCAGACGCTTGGCCACGGTGGCCCGAACGCGGGTCATTGGAACGCGTTTTTCAACGCGGTCACCGGCAGCGAACACCGGTGCAGCGGCGGCTGGCGCGGCTGGCTTGGCCGGTGCAGCGGCTGGAGCGGCTTTCTTGGCGGCAACGGCAGCCACCACGTCTTCCTTGGTCACGCGACCACCCTTGCCGGTGCCGGCAACGGAAGCGATGTTGATGCCGTTTTCTTCAGCGATCTTGCGCGCAGCAGGCGCGGCGACTGGATCGTCTTCGCCAGCGTCGGCAGCAGCGGCGGCTGGAGCAGCAGCCGGTGCAGCGGCGGCCGGAGCAGCGGCAGCAGCGCCGCCCTCTTCGATCGAGCCCAGTACCTGGTTGGACAGGACGGTAGCGCCCTCTTCGGCAACGATTGCGCCGAGCACGCCGTCAGCTTCGGCCAGCACTTCCAGAACGACTTTGTCGGTCTCGATGTCGACGATCAGGTCGTCACGCTTTACGGCTTCGCCTGGTTTCTTGTGCCAGGTGGCAACGGTGCCATCGGCAACCGATTCCGGGAATGACGGGGCTTTGATTTCGATAGCCATTATCTGTGGGTCCTTAAAATTCGGTTTCAGTCAGCACGAAGGCTTAAACAGTGAAAGCATCTTGCAGCAGTTTTTCCTGCTGCTCGGCGTGCATCGACGCATAACCACACGCAGGTGCAGCGGAAGCATCACGGCCGGCATATTCCAGGCCCAGGGCCTTGTTATGGTTGCCGATACTGCGACGCAGATGATGCTGGCTGCTGTACCACGCGCCCTGGTTCATCGGTTCTTCCTGACACCACACCACGTTGGTGAGGTTGGTGTAAGGCGCGATGGCCTCCATCAGGTCGTCTTCCGGGAACGGGTAGAGCTGCTCGATACGCACGATGGCGATGTCTTCGCGGCCTTCGGCACGACGTTTTTCCAGCAGGTCGTAGTAAACCTTGCCGCTGCACAGGATCAGGCGAGTCACCTTGGCCGCATCCAGTGCGTCGATTTCCGGGATAACCGTCTGGAACGAGCCTTCGGCCAGGTCCTCGAGCGTGGAGATCGCCAGTTTGTGACGCAGCAGCGACTTGGGTGTCAGCACGATCAGCGGCTTGCGCAGCGGACGGATGACCTGACGACGCAGCAGGTGGTAGATCTGTGCCGGGGTGGTCGGTACGCAGACCTGGACGTTGTGCTCGGCGCACAGCTGCAGGTAACGCTCCAGACGTGCCGAGGAGTGCTCCGGCCCCTGCCCTTCATAACCGTGCGGCAACAGCATGGTCAGACCGCACAGACGGCCCCACTTGTGTTCGCCACTGGTGATGAACTGGTCGACAACCACCTGGGCGCCGTTGGCGAAGTCGCCGAACTGGGCTTCCCAGATCACCAGCGCATTCGGCTCGGTGGTGGAATAGCCATATTCGAACGCCAGGACGGCTTCCTCGGACAGGAACGAATCGTACAGGTCGAAACGTGGCTGGCCCTTGTACAGGTGTTGCAGCGGGATGTAGGTGCTGGCGTCTTTCTGGTTGTGCAACGCCGCGTGGCGGTGCGAGAAAGTGCCGCGGCCTACGTCCTGGCCGGTGATGCGAATCGGGTGACCTTCGAACGCCAGGGTCGCGTACGCCATGGTTTCAGCGTAACCCCAGTTGATCGGCAGGCCACCGGCTTGCATCTTCTGCCGGTCTTCGTAGATCTTCGCGACCTGGCGCTGGACCACGAAGCCTTCCGGGATTTCCAGCAGCTTGGCGGACAGTTCCTGCAAGGTCTTGAGGTCGAAACGCGTGTCGTGACGAGCGGTCCAGGCGTGGCCCAGATAAGGACGCCAGTCCACGAACAACTCTTTGTTCGGTTCCTTGACCAGGCTTTTCACCACATGCAGGCCGTTGTCCAGGGCGTTGCGATATTCATCGACTTTTTCCTGGACGCGCTCGGCATCCAGCACGCCGCCCTGGGTCAGGCGCTCGGCATACAGCTCACGGGTGGTGCGCTGCTTGGCGATCTGCTGGTACATCAGAGGCTGGGTGCCGCTTGGCTCGTCGGCCTCGTTGTGGCCACGACGACGGTAGCAGACCAGGTCGATCACCACGTCGCGCTTGTACTGCATGCGGTAGTCGATGGCCAACTGGGTCACGAACAGCACCGCCTCCGGGTCATCGCCATTCACATGGAGAATCGGCGCCTGGATCATCTTCGCGACGTCGGTGGCGTACTCGGTGGAACGCGAGTCCAGCGGGTTGCTGATGGTGAAACCGACCTGGTTGTTGATCACGATGTGCACGGTGCCGCCGGTCTTGAAACCGCGGGTCTGCGACATCTGGAAGGTTTCCATGACCACGCCTTGACCGGCGAATGCCGCGTCACCGTGGATGGAGATCGGCAGCACCTTCTCGCCGGTCGGATCGTTGCGACGATCCTGACGGGCGCGGACCGAACCCTCGACCACCGGGGAAACGATTTCCAGGTGGGACGGGTTGAACGCCATGGCCAGGTGAACTTCGCCACCTGTGGTCATCACGTTGGACGAGAAGCCTTGGTGATACTTCACGTCACCGGAGCCCAGCTCGACCTTCTTCTTGCCTTCGAACTCGTCGAACAGCTCGCGCGGGTTCTTGCCGAAGGTGTTGACCAGCACGTTCAGGCGGCCACGGTGGGCCATGCCGATCACGACTTCCTTGGTGCCGTAGGAACCGGAACGCTGGATCAACTCGTCGAGCATCGGAATCAGGCTTTCGCCGCCTTCCAGGCCGAAACGCTTGGTGCCCGGGTATTTGGTCCCCAGGTATTTCTCCAGGCCTTCACCGGCGGTGACGCGCTCGAGCAAGTGGCTCTTGATGTCCGCGGAGTACGTCGGACGGCCACGAACGCTTTCCAGACGCTGCTGGAACCACTGGCGCTGCTCGGAATCGGTGATGTGCGTGAACTCAGCGCCGATGGTGCGGCAATATGTCTGCTGCAACGCTTCGTGAATTTCGCGTAGGCTCGCTTCCTCTTTGCCGATGAACAGGTCGCCGGCACGGAAGGTCGTATCAAGATCGGCATTGGTCAAGCCGTAATGAGTGATCGACAGGTCTGCAGGTGCAGGACGCTGCCACAGCCCCAGCGGGTCCAGCTGGGCTGCCTGGTGGCCACGCATCCGGTAGGCCTGGATCAGTCGCAGCACTTCAACTTGCTTCTTCTCGTGCTCACTGCTCACGCTGCCGGCAGACACCGGTTGGGCGCGGCGCTGGTTCTTTGCCAGCAGCACGAAATGATCGCGAATCGTCGAGTGCGAAACGTCGGTGGCAGAGTTACCGTCAGCCGGCAACTTCTGAAAGTAGGTGCGCCACTCTTCTGGCACAGCGTTAGGGTCGTGCAGGTAGAGCTCGTAGAGCTCTTCCACATAGGCAGCGTTACCACCGGAGAGGTGGGCACTGTTCCACATGCGCTGCATCACGCTTTCTTGCATGCTTGGTCACCCTCGATTAGGGGAACACCACCGGCGAAAACACCGAGCAAACTTGCAGAAGTCCGAGTGCAGCGACTAAAACAAGCCACTTAGGATCACGCTGATAGTCCGGGTACCAGCCCGGATGCCCCTGCTTGTCTCATTTCTTCAAAATAAGAACCGCCGCTTTGTGAGCGGCTGTTCTGGTTATGCTACGACGCGGGTTGAAGCCCGCGCCCTAGCCTCTACGGGTACAACGGTTCTACGGGTACAGCAGCTGAATCACACGCCGTTTTGCAGCAGCATGTTACGCACGTGACCGATGGCCTTAGTCGGGTTCAGGCCTTTCGGACATACGTTGACGCAGTTCATGATCCCGCGGCAGCGGAAGACGCTGAACGGGTCATCCAGTGCGGCCAGACGCTCGGACGTCTTGGTATCACGGCTGTCTGCCAGGAAGCGATACGCTTGCAGCAGGGCGGCCGGGCCCAGGAACTTGTCCGGGTTCCACCAGAAGGACGGGCACGAGGTCGAGCAGCAGGCGCACAGGATGCACTCGTACAGACCGTCGAGCTTTTCACGCTCTTCCGGGGACTGCAGACGCTCGATGGCCGGAGCCGGCGTGTCGTTCTGCAGGAATGGCTTCACCTTCTCGTATTGCTTGTAGAAGATGCTCATATCGACGACCAGGTCACGGATGACCGGCAAACCTGGCAACGGACGAACCACCAGCTTGTTGCCCTTGACCACGGCCGACAGTGGCGTGATGCAGGCCAGGCCGTTCTTGCCGTTGATGTTCATGCCATCGGAGCCGCAAACGCCCTCGCGGCAGGAACGACGGTAGGAGAAGCCTTCGTCCTGTTCCTTGATCAGGGCCAGCACGTCCAGCACCATCAGGTCTTTACCACCGGTATCGACCTGGAAGTCCTGCATGAACGGCGCAGCGTCCTGATCAGGGTTGTAGCGATAAACACTGACTTGCAACATAGCGGTCACCCTTAATAAGTCCGGACTTTTGGTTCGAAAGTCGGAACAGTCTTCGGCGAGAAGTTCACGGCACGCTTGGCGACGCGTTTTTCACCCGGGAAGTACAAGGTGTGGCACAGCCAGTTTTCGTCGTCACGGTCTTCGAAGTCTTCGCGGGCGTGGGCGCCACGGGACTCTTTACGCACTTCTGCCGCGATCGCGGTGGCTTCGGCGACTTCCAGCAGGTTCTGCAATTCCAGCGCTTCGATACGCGCAGTGTTGAACGCCTGCGATTTATCGTTGATCTTCACGTTGGCAATTCGTTCACGCAATTGCGCCAGCTGGGCGATACCCTTCTGCATGTATTCGCCGGTACGGAACACACCGAAGTAGTTCTGCATGCAGCTTTGCAGCTCGCGACGCAGGGTGGCCACGTCTTCGCCATCGGTACGGTTGTTCAGCGCGTTCAGGCGCGACAAGGCCGCATTGATGTCGGCTTCGGTAGCGTCGTCGTACTCGATACCGTCGGTCAGCGCCTTTTCCAGGTGCAGGCCGGCAGCGCGACCGAAGACCACCAGGTCGAGCAGCGAGTTGCCGCCCAGGCGGTTGGCACCGTGAACCGATACGCACGCCACTTCACCCACTGCGAACAGGCCAGGGATGATTTCATCCACGCCTTCGGCGTTCTGGGTGATCGCCTGGCCATGAATGTTGGTAGGAACGCCGCCCATCATATAGTGACAGGTTGGAACCACTGGAACCGGTGCGACGACCGGGTCGACGTGGGCGAATGTCTTCGACAGTTCGCAGATGCCTGGCAGACGGCTGTGCAGCACTTCCTCGCCCAGGTGGTCGAGCTTGAGCATCACGTGGTCGCCATTGGGGCCACAGCCGTTACCGGCGATGATCTCTTTAACCATCGAACGGGCCACGACGTCACGACCGGCAAGGTCCTTGGCGTTCGGAGCATAACGCTCCATGAAACGCTCGCCATGCTTGTTGATCAGGTAACCACCTTCACCGCGGCAACCTTCGGTGACCAGTACACCGGCGCCGGCGATGCCGGTCGGGTGGAACTGCCACATTTCGATATCCTGCACCGGCACGCCGGCACGCAGGGCCATGCCAACGCCGTCACCGGTGTTGATCAGGGCGTTGGTGGTGGAGGCGTAGATACGGCCTGCACCGCCGGTCGCCAGCACGGTGGCCTTGGAGCGGATGTAGGTGGTTTCGCCGGTTTCGATGCAGATTGCGATCACACCGACGAAGGCGCCGTCCTGGTTCTTCACCAGGTCAACGGCGTAGTACTCGTTCAGGAACGTGGTACCGGCCTTCAGGTTGCCCTGATAGAGGGTGTGCAGCAGTGCGTGACCGGTACGGTCGGACGCTGCGCAAGTACGGGCAGCCTGCCCGCCTTTACCGTAGTCCTTGGACTGGCCACCGAACGGACGCTGGTAGATGCGGCCGGTTTCGGTACGCGAGAACGGCAGGCCCATGTGGTCCAGCTCGAACACCGCGGCCGGGCCTTCCTGACACATGTATTCGATAGCGTCCTGGTCACCGATGTAGTCGGAACCCTTGACGGTATCGTACATGTGCCAGCGCCAGTCATCGTTCGGGTCGGCGGACGCGATGGCGCAGGTGATGCCGCCCTGGGCGGATACAGTGTGCGAACGGGTCGGGAAAACCTTGGTGATCACGGCAGTCTTGTGACCGCCCTGGGCCAGTTGCAGCGCTGCGCGCATGCCGGCACCGCCGCCACCAATAATGATGGCGTCGAAAGAAATCGTAGGAATGTTAGCCATGAATCAGATACCCCAGAGAATCTGTACGCCCCAGACGAAGTAAGCGAACATCGCGACGCCGCATACCGCCTGGAACAGGAAACGTATGGCAGTCGCCGACTTGCCGAACGCCATTTGCGTCAGGTAGTCGGTGGCGATGGTCCACATGCCGACCCAGGCGTGAGCGCCCAGTGCGACAAGTGCCAGCAGACTGAAGATACGCATCCAGTTGTTTGCGAACAGTTCATGCCATTGGGCGTAGCCCAGGCCAGGGTTTGCTACCACATATCCGATCAGGAAAATGAAGTAAGCCGCGAGAACGACCGCAGACACACGCTGCGCCATCCAGTCATAGAGGCCCGAACGCGAGAGGTTCGTGACGTTGGTTACCATATCCAGACTCCTGCCAGAACGATCAGCACCGCAGACACGGCGATAATGATTTTCGAGCCCAGCTTGCCGCCTTCCAGCGTTTCACCGATGCCCATGTCCATGATCAAGTGGCGCACACCGGCAACCAAGTGATACAGCAAGGCGGACAGGATGCCCCAAATCACTAGCTTGGCTAGCGGACTGGTCAGACACGCTTTCACCTGACCGAAGCCTTCTTCCGAGTCGAGCGACTTGTCCAATGCATAAAGCATGATGGCCAGGCTGACGAAGAGAATGACACCGGAGATTCGGTGAAGAATGGACGTGTAAGCAGTGACTGGGAGTTTGATGGTCCTTAGGTCTAGGTTTACAGGTCGTTGGCTTTTCACGGCTTTTTTCACACTGAAGAGCCCCTAAGAATCAGGGCAAAGTTGTTGCGGCGCGCACTGGTCAGGTACTCACCACCCAGGGAGTGACGACCCCCAGCAAAGCTGGCCCAAAAGCCCCTGGCGGTCGGTGGCCGAGTATAGACAGTTAGGCTACTAATGACAACGCGTTCACCTTCCACTGATGGCGCATTGCACAAGCGCGGCAAAAGGCGTAAACGGCAGGCAATTTCGAGGAAAAAGTCCGGTTAAAGCCTTCTGGAGCAAGACTTTAGGCAAATTGACTTTCGGATTTATCTCACTATAGTGGTGCGGGCCCTGCGTGGGGGGTCTGTCTGATGATTCCAAGCATTAATAGGAGGCCACATGGCTGACAAAAAAGCGCAGTTGATCATCGAGGGCGCAGCCCCCGTCGAGCTGCCCATTTTAACCGGCACCGTTGGTCCCGATGTAATCGACGTACGGGGCCTGACGGCCACGGGCCGTTTCACCTTTGACCCGGGTTTCATGTCGACCGCCTCGTGCGAGTCGAAAATCACCTATATCGACGGCGACAACGGCATCCTGCTGCACCGCGGCTACCCGATCGAGCAACTGGCTGAAAAATCGGACTACCTGGAAACCTGCTACCTGCTGCTCAACGGCGAGCTGCCAACCGCAGAGCAAAAGGCCCAGTTCGTCAGTACCGTCAAGAACCACACCATGGTTCACGAGCAGCTGAAGTCCTTCTTCAACGGCTTTCGCCGCGACGCCCACCCGATGGCCGTCATGTGCGGCGTAGTCGGCGCCCTGTCGGCCTTCTACCACGACTCCCTGGATATCAATAACCCCCAGCATCGCGAAATTTCCGCGATCCGCCTGGTGGCGAAGATGCCAACCCTGGCAGCCATGGTCTACAAATACTCCATGGGCCAGCCCATGATGTACCCGCGTAACGACCTGACCTATGCAGAGAACTTCCTGCATATGATGTTCAACACCCCGTGCGAGATCAAACCGATCAGCCCGGTGCTCGCCAAGGCCATGGACCGGATCTTCATCCTCCATGCCGACCACGAGCAGAACGCCTCCACGTCCACCGTACGTCTTGCCGGCTCCTCGGGTGCCAACCCGTTCGCCTGTATCGCCGCCGGTATCGCCGCACTCTGGGGCCCGGCCCACGGCGGTGCCAACGAAGCGGTATTGACCATGCTCGATGAAATCGGCGATGTCTCGAACATCGACAAATTCATCGCCAAGGCCAAGGACAAGAACGATCCGTTCAAGCTGATGGGCTTCGGTCACCGGGTCTACAAGAACCGCGACCCGCGCGCCACCGTCATGAAGCAGACTTGCGACGAAGTATTGAAAGAGCTGGGTATCAAGAACGATCCGCAACTCGAACTGGCCATGCGCCTGGAAGAGATCGCCCTGACCGACCCTTACTTCATCGAGCGCTCGCTGTACCCGAACGTCGACTTCTACTCGGGGATCATCCTCAAGGCGATCGGCATTCCAACCAGCATGTTCACCGTGATCTTCGCCCTGGCGCGGACCGTCGGCTGGATCTCCCACTGGAAAGAAATGCTCTCCAGCCCGTACAAGATCGGCCGCCCGCGCCAGCTGTACACCGGCTACGAGTCGCGTGACATCACTGAGTTGCAAGACCGTAAGTAAGATTTTGGTCTTGCATTAAGGTCTCAAGCTGCACCGGAACGGCCCCCGCTTCTTTATATAAGAGCAGGGGCTGTTTTGTTTCTACCTTCTTTCATCCGTTGACCGGACCGACGCCTTCGCGGGTAAACCCGCTCCCACAGGGGGCCGCATTCCCATATGGGAGCGGGTTTACCCGCGAAGACGGCTGATCTGACACCTTCAAAACCCGCACACAAAAAAATACCCCAGCCTCTCGACCGGGGTATTTGCTTTGCAGTTGAAGCAGGTCGCCAGACCTTAGTGATTAACCGCCCCACTCGCCCCCAGGCCGGTCTGCGAACGCACGAACTGCGGGAAGAACAGCGCCCGCTCGTTGGCGGCTTCAGCCGACTTGTCGGTGATGGAGAAGAACCAGATGCCGACGAAGGCAATGGCCATCGAGAACAGCGCCGGGTATTCATACGGGTAGATCGGCTTCTCGTGCCCCATGATCTGCACCCAGATGGTTGGGCCGAGGATCATCAAGCCCACCGCACTGACCAGGCCCAGCCAGCCGCCGATCATGGCGCCGCGGGTGGTCAGTTTCTTCCAGTACATCGAAAGCAGCAGGACCGGGAAGTTGCAGCTCGCCGCGATGGAGAACGCCAGGCCCACCATGAACGCGATGTTCTGCTTCTCGAACAGGATGCCCAGGCCGATCGCCAGCACCGCCAGGGCGATGGTGGTGATTTTCGAGACGCGGATCTCGTCCTTCTCGTTGGCCTTGCCTTTCTTGATCACGCTGGCGTACAGGTCATGGGACACCGCCGAAGCGCCCGCCAGGGTCAAGCCAGCCACGACAGCCAGGATGGTGGCGAAGGCCACAGCCGAGATGAAGCCCAGGAAAATACTGCCGCCCACTGCGTCGGCCAGGTGCACCGCCGCCATGTTGTTACCGCCCAGCAAGGCACCTGCCGCGTCCTTGAAGGCCGGGTTGGTGCTGACCAGCAGGATCGCGCCGAAGCCGATGATGAAGGTCAGGATGTAGAAGTAACCGATGAAGCCGGTGGCATACAGCACACTCTTGCGCGCTTCCTTGGCGTCACTCACGGTGAAGAAGCGCATCAGGATGTGCGGCAGGCCAGCGGTACCGAACATCAGCGCCAGGCCCAGCGAGAAGGCCGAGACCGGATCCTTCACCAGGCCGCCAGGGCTCATGATCGCCTCACCTTTAGGGTGAACCTTGACCGCTTCGGCAAACAGCATGTTGAAGTCGAAGTTGACGTGCTTCATGACCATCAGCGCCATGAACGAAGCACCCGACAGCAGCAGTACCGCCTTGATGATCTGTACCCAGGTGGTGGCCAGCATGCCGCCGAACAGCACGTAGAGGCACATCAGGATACCCACCAGGATTACCGCGACATGGTAGTCCAGGCCGAACAGCAGCTGGATCAGCTTGCCGGCACCGACCATCTGCGCGATCAGGTAGAACGCCACCACCACCAGCGAACCGCTGGCAGACAGGGTGCGGATCTGCTTTTGCCCCAGGCGATAGGACGCCACGTCGGCAAAGGTGTATTTACCCAGGTTGCGCAGGCGCTCGGCGATCAGAAACAGAATGATCGGCCAGCCCACCAGGAAGCCGATGGAGTAGATCAGGCCGTCATAGCCCGAAGCGAACACCAGCGCGGAAATCCCCAGGAAGGACGCCGCCGACATGTAGTCACCGGCAATCGCCAGACCGTTCTGGAAGCCGGTGATCCGGCCGCCTGCCGCGTAGTAGTCGGAGGCCGACTTGTTACGCTTGGATGCCCAGTAAGTGATGCACAGGGTCGCGCCGACGAAGACCACGAACATCACGATGGCGGAGACGTTGAGGGGTTGCTTCTGCACGGCACCGGTCAGGGCTTCAGCCGCCCAGGCCCCCGGGGCGAACGCTGCGATGCTCAAGAGAGCCATTAGACGCCGGATCATTGCTGAGCCTCCTTGAGAATCGCATTGTTCAGGTCGTCGAACTCGCCGTTGGCGCGTCGCACGTAGATGGCGGTCAGGACGAAGGCCGAGAGAATCAGGCCGACGCCGATGGGAATCCCCCAGGTGATCGTCAACTCGGGCGAAATCCTGGCCCCTAGTACGTGTGGCCCGTAGGCGATCAGAAGAATGAAGCCGGAATACAGCCCGAGCATGATCGCCGAAAGAATCCAGGCGAACTTTTCCCTTTTTCTCACCAGCTCCTTGAAGCGCGGGCTGTTTTGAATCGAGAGGTAAATGCTGTCGTTCATTGTTTTTATCCTCGCAGCACAGATTTAAGTTGGAACGACCCTACTCTATGCGGCTCAAGGTTAGGATCCAGACGACCTTAGTATTAGAACGACATGACGGTTTTGCCAGTTTCCCGCAAAATTTTCGCCGATCCCTTGTGGGAGCGGGCTTGCTCGCGAAGGCGGCCTGTCTGTCAGCTACCGGGTGACTGACTCACCGCATTCGCGAGCAAGCCCGCTCCCACAGGGATTTGTGTGAATTTGAAGAAGCTCGGACGAAAAAAAACCGCATGACGCGAAGTCATGCGGTTTTTTACAGCAGTCAAACCAGGCCGATTACTTGCCGGTCCACTCCTTCACGCGATCCGGGTGCTTGGCGACCCAGTCCTTGGCGGCGGCGTCCGGCTTGGCGCCTTCCTGGATCGCCAGCATGACTTCGCCGATCTCGTCTTTCGAAGCCCACTGGAATTTCTTCAGGAACTCGGCCACTTCCGGCGCCTTGGTCGCCAGTTCCTTGCTGCCGATACTGTTTACGGTCTCAGCCGCGCCATAGACACCTTTGGAATCTTCGAGGAAGCGCAGTTTCCACTTGGCGAACATCCAGTGCGGTACCCAACCGGTCACGGCGATGGATTCGTTTTTCTTCTCGGCACGGGTCAGCTCGGCGATCATGCCGGCGCCAGAACTGGCCTTGAGCTGGTAGCCGGTCAGGTCGTAGTCCTTGATGGCCTGGTCGGTCTTGAGCATCACACCTGAACCGGCGTCGATGCCGACGATGCGTTTCTTGAAGGAATCGTCAGTCTTCAGGTCTTCGATCGTCTTGGCCTTGACGTATTCCGGCACGATCAGGCCGATTTTCGCGTCCTTGAAGTTGGGACCGTAGTCGACCACCTGGTCTTTGTTCTTGGCCCAGTAGTCGCCGTGGGTGACTGGCAGCCAGGCCGACAGCATCGCATCGAGCTTGCCGGTCGCCACGCCTTGCCACATGATCCCGGTCGCCACCGCTTGCAGCTTCACGTCATAGCCAAGCTTTTGCTGGATGACTTCCGCCGCCACGTGAGTGGTCGCGACGCTGTCGGACCAGCCGTCAACGTAGCCGATGCTCAGGGTTTTGTTTTCGGCGCTGGCCAGGGTGGAGCTGATCGCCAGTACCAGTGCGGCACCTGCGCCCAAGAGTCGTCGCATCTTCATCGTTACTTCCCCGAAAGTGCTGCGCCCGCCGGATGCCGGGCAGCGTCAACGTATAGTTATGGTGCACAGCGCCCCCATCACGCTCGCCTGCAAACCGGCCCGAACGCCAGTGGAGTACTGACCCGTCGATCATCAACCTGCGCCGATCCGGAACCTGCTCTGTCTGCGACGTCAAGGCATCGAGAAACGACATCAGAAAGCCAGCAGCGACCTCTGGCGTTTCAGTGTAGTCGACACGGACTTTTTGCCCGACCAAATCGGGCAGTCATCAGATGACTAGCGGCCAGCACACGCGAACGTGTATCGTCCCGCTACTATTGCGCCCCGTCCGTGCCTGTTTCGTGCCCATCATGGCACTTGGCTCAGCTTCGGCGGTCATAGGCTGCGAACCTCAATCGGCACCTTCCTCTTAGGGATCTCGTCATGCTCCGTTCCTTCGCTGCCCTCTTCGGCGGCCTTATCCTGAGTGCGTCCGCGCTGGCGGCAGATATCGACGCCGCCAGCTATGGCTATCCCTTGACCAACCCGTTCGAGGCGACCATCGCCACCACCCCGCCGGACCTGCGCCCGGAGCTGCCGCTGATCGAGGATATCAATCAGGCCGACTACAGCCTGACCCTTCGCCCGGAGCGTGAATTCATCCTGCCGGACAACTTCTGGCCGGTGAAAAGCCTCACCTACCGCCTGGCGACACAGGACAAACCGGCGCCGCTGATCTTCCTGATCGCCGGCACCGGTGCGCGCTATGACAGCACCATCAACGAATACCTCAAGCGCCTCTACTACAAGGCCGGCTACCACGTGGTGCAGTTGTCATCGCCCACCAGCTTCGACTTCATGAGCGCCGCTTCGCGCTTCGCCACGCCAGGCATTTCCAAGGAAGACGCCGAGGACATGTACCGGGTGATGCAGGCCGTGCGGGCGCAGAACCCCAAGCTGCCGGTCACCGAGTACTACCTCACCGGCTACAGCCTCGGCGCCCTGGACGCGGCTTTTGTCGCGCACCTGGACGAAACCCGGCGCAGCTTCAACTTCAAGAAAGTGCTACTGCTGAACCCGCCGGTGAACCTCTACACTTCGATCACCAACCTGGACCGACTGGTACAGACCGAGGTCAAGGGCATCAACAGCACCACCACCTTCTATGAGCTGGTGCTGAACAAGCTGACCCGCTACTTCCAGCAAAAAGGCTACATCGACCTCAATGACGCACTGCTGTACGACTTCCAGCAGTCCAAGCAGCACCTGAGCAACGAACAGATGGCGATGCTGATCGGCACCTCGTTCCGTTTCTCGGCGGCTGACATTGCCTTCACCTCGGACCTGATCAACCGTCGCGGCCTGATCATCCCGCCCAAATTCCCGATCACCGAAAGCACCAGCCTGACGCCGTTCCTCAAGCGCGCGCTGCAATGCGATTTCGACTGCTACCTCACCGAGCAGGTGATCCCGATGTGGCGGGCGCGCACCGACGGCGGCAGCCTGTTGCAACTGGTCGACCAGGTCAGCCTCTACGCATTGAAGGACTACCTGCACGCCAGCCCTAAGATTGCCGTGATGCATAACGCCGACGACGTCATCCTCGGCCCGGGTGACCTGGGTTTCCTGCGCAAGACCTTTGGCGATCGCCTGACGGTTTATCCACTGGGCGGCCATTGCGGCAACCTCAACTACCGCGTCAACAGCGACGCCATGCTGGAGTTCTTCCGTGGCTAAATATCTCCTGCTTATCGCTGCGTTAATGAGTGCGGGCATGGTCCACGCCGACAACAGCAAGGCCAATGCGCCTGTGGTGGTGGATGAGGATGGCTTCAAGGAGCCATTGACCAAGCTCAAGTTCAACCCGGGTCTGGACCAGCGCGAATTCGAGCGCTCGACCCTCAATGCCCTGGCCGTCTACGATCCGCTGGAGTCGTGGAACCGCCGGGTCTACCACTTCAACTACCGCTTCGACCAATGGGTATTCCTACCGGTGGTCGATGGCTACCGCTACATCACGCCGAGCTTCATGCGCACCGGGGTCAGCAACTTCTTCAATAACCTGGGAGACGTGCCGAACCTGATGAACAGCCTGCTGCAATTCAAGGGCAAGCGTTCGATGGAAACCACCGCGCGGCTGTTGCTCAACACCACCGTCGGCATCGCCGGCCTGTGGGACCCGGCCACCGCCATGGGCCTGCCGCGCCAGAGCGAAGACTTCGGCCAGACGCTGGGCTTCTACGGCGTGCCGGCCGGCGCGTATTTCGTACTGCCGATCTTCGGCCCTTCGAACCTGCGCGACACCTCAGGCCTGCTGGTGGACTACACGGCCGAATCGGCGATCAACTTCCTGAACGTCTCCGAAGTCAGCGCCAACCACCCGGAACTGCTGCTCCTGCGCGGCGTCGACAAGCGCTACCAGACCAGCTTCCGCTACGGCCAGCTGAACTCGCCGTTCGAGTACGAGAAGGTGCGGTATGTGTATACGGAGTCGCGCAAGTTGCAGATAGCCGAGTAACCCGCGACTAGCACTAATCCATGTGGGAGCGGGCTTGCTCGCGAAGACGGTGTATCAGTCAGCCTATTTGTAGCTGACACACCGTCTTCGC
>NZ_JALJDX010000129.1 GCF_022952855.1 Pseudomonas sp. RGM2987
GAGTGTCAGCAGGCATTCATTTCACTGATACACCGCCTTCGTCGGATCGCCGCCCGGAGCAAGCCCGCTCCCACACTGTCCCCTGCAAGCTCAGAGCCCCAGCAACGACAACATGATAAAAGTCGCAAACAGCACAAAATGGGTCATGCCTTCGATGGCATTGGTTTCGCCATCGTTGAGGTTGATGGCGCTGACGATCAGCGTGATGAAGATCATCACCGTCTGCACCGGGGTCATAGCCATCTGGAAGGGTTGGCCGGTATAGAGCGCCATGGCTTCCATCACCGGTACCGTCAGGATGACCGTGGACAGCGAAGCCCCCAGCGCGATGTTCACCACCGACTGCATGCGGTTCGCCAGGGCGGCACGCAAGGCGGTGAGAATTTCCGGGGCGGCGGAGATGGCCGCCACCAGGATCGCCGTGACCACCGGTGGCGCTCCCGAGCCTTCCAGCCCCAGGTCGATGGCCTTGGACATGACCTCGGCCAGCGCGCCGATCACCACCACGCCAAACACCAGCGCACCGATGGAAAACGTCAGGCTGATGGGCGCTGGCTCATTCTCCACCGGCTCTTTCCTGCGGCGTTTCTCCGGGTAGCTGTAGCTGAAGAAATAACTGTGGGGCCCCACCTGCATGCGCAGGAACAGGGTATACAGCACGATCATCGCGCCGATGGTAAACGCCGAATAGGTTTTCCAACTCTGCGAGGGAATGAACTCCGGCACCACCATCGACACGCCCATGGCGGTCAGGATCATCACGCTGTAGGTGCGCGCCGAGTCGTCGTTGTAGACCTGCTCGCCATGCTTGATCCCACCCATCAGCGCCGCCAGCCCAAGGATGCCATTGATGTCGAGCATCACCGCCGAGTAGATCGTGTCCCGCACCAATGTCGGCGACGCTTCGTTGCTCATCATGATCGCCAGGATCACCACTTCCACCAGTACCGCCGACAGCGTCAGGATCATGGTGCCATACGGATCACCGACCTTTTCCGCCAGCAGCTCGGCGTGGTGGGCCACGCGCATGGAGGCGGCGACGATGAAACCGATCAACGCCAGCCCACCGATCAACGCCACCATTTGCCCGCTGCCCAACAGCCAGTGTTCCAGCGGGTAGGCGACAAACGCGGCGATCAGCGCCAGCAACAGCAGTTTTTCTTGCTTGATCAGAGTGAGCATCAGGGGCCTGTCACGGTCGGCGGGTTCATGAGCTACTAGACTGTGGTCGGCGGCGAACGTTTCGTCCGGTGTGACGCACCTGCTTGCCAGCGCAGGCCAGCAGCGGTTTAGTGGATCAGCCGGTCAGGTTTTACCAGACATTGCCGCCAGCCCCTGTAGAATGCCCGCCATCGATTCACAGATGAGAACAGACTATGTACGACTGGCTGAACGCCCTGCCCAAGGCTGAATTGCACCTGCACCTGGAGGGTTCGCTGGAGCCCGAGCTGCTGTTCGCCCTGGCCGAGCGCAACAAGATTGCCCTGCCCTGGAATGACGTGGACACCCTGCGCAAGGCCTACGCCTTCAACAATCTGCAGGAATTTCTCGACCTGTATTACCAAGGCGCCGATGTCCTGCGCACGTCCCAGGATTTCTACGACCTGACCTGGGCCTACCTGTTGCGTTGCAAGGCGCAGAACGTGATTCACACCGAGCCGTTCTTCGATCCGCAGACCCACACCGACCGGGGCATCCCGTTCGAAGTCGTGCTCAACGGCATCGCCGCCGCGCTCAAGGACGGTGAACAGCAGCTGGGCATCACCAGCGGCCTGATCCTGAGCTTCCTGCGCCATCTGAGCGAAGAACAGGCCCAGCAAACCCTCGACCAGGCGTTGCCGTTCCGCGATGCGTTCGTGGCTGTGGGCCTGGACAGTTCGGAGATGGGTCATCCGCCGAGCAAGTTCCAACGGGTCTTCGACCGTGCGCGCAACGAAGGCTTCCTGACCGTCGCCCACGCCGGTGAAGAGGGCCCACCCGAGTACATCTGGGAAGCCCTGGACCTGCTGAAAATCCAGCGCATCGACCACGGCGTGCGGGCCATCGAAGACGAGCGGCTGATGCAGCGGATCATCGACGAGCAGATCCCACTGACGGTGTGCCCGTTGTCCAACACCAAGCTGTGCGTGTTTGACGACATGTCGCAGCACAACATCCTCGACATGCTCGAGCGCGGCGTGAAGGTCACGGTCAACTCCGATGACCCGGCGTACTTCGGCGGCTATGTCACGGAAAACTTTCATGCGCTGCACACCCACCTGGGCATGACCCAGGACCAGGCCAAGCGTTTGGCGCAGAACAGTCTGGATGCGCGGTTGGTGAAGCCTTAAACCTGTAGAAACGCGCCTAGTAAGATAAAGCAAAACCTGTGGCGAGGGAGCTTGCTCCCGCTCGACCGCGGTCGCAACCGGTGACCGCGGCCTCACTGATGTGACAATGGGGCCGCTTCGCAGCCCAGCGGGAGCAAGCTCCCTCGCCACAGGATCGCTGTCACTTCACCTCACTCAACTCCTCCAACGTCTTGCCCCGCGTCTCCATCCCGAACAACCAGACCACCCCCGCCGCCACGGCAAAGCACAGCGCGCCCAAGGCGAACACGCCGCCCTGCCCGGTAATGGGAAACACCAACCCGGTCACCAAAGGCCCGAGCAGCGAACCGATGCGCCCGACTGCCGAGGCAAAGCCCGAGCCGGTAGCCCGTGCCGAGGTGGGATATAGCTCCGGTGTGTAGGTGTAGAGCACGGCCCACATGCCGAACAGGAAAAACTGCATCAACAGCCCGGTGCCGATCAGCAGGCCGACGTTGCCGCCGAACACTGCGCTCTGACCATAGAGAAACGCCATCACCCCGCCGCCTAGCAGCGTGATGACGCACACCGGCTTGCGCCCCCAACGCTCTACCAGCCAGGCCGCCATCAGGAAACCGGGAATCCCGCCCAGGGAAATCAGCACGGTGTAGTACACCGACTGGGTCACCGCGAAGCCCGACTGCTGCAGCAATGCACTGAGCCAGGACGTCAGGCCATAGAAACCGAGCAAGGCAAAGAACCAGACACTCCAGATCATCAGCGTGCGCTGGCGGTACAGCGGCGACCAGATCTGCGCCAGGGCGGAAAAGAAGTTGCCCGGCGCACTCGCCAACCTCGGCAGGCGGATCGGTTCCGGCAGGTCCTGGCGCCCCAGCGAGGCGCGAACCTTGTCCTCGATTCGCGTCAGCACCGCGTGCGCCTCATCCCCCCGCCCGGCCTGTTCCAGCCAGCGCGGCGATTCGGGAATGAAGAAGCGGATCGCCAGGACGAATACCGCCGGTATCGCCAGCACCAGGAAGATGTCCCGCCAGCCGATCACCGGCAGCAGGAAATACGAGAGTACGCCCGCGGCGACGAAGCCCAACGGCCAGAATCCGTCCATCAGGGCAATGTAGCGGCCACGGCGCCTGGCCGGGATCAGCTCTGAAAGCATCGACTGGGCAATCGGAAACTCCATGCCCATGCCGACGCCCAACAGGATGCGAAACAACGTCAACGCCTGCAGATCCTGGGCGGTGGAGCACAAGTAACTGGCGAGGCCCCACAACACGATGCTCCATTGGAACACCGGTTTGCGCCCGAAGCGATCGGCCAGCATGCCCGACAACGAGGCCCCCAGCACCATGCCGAAGAAGCTGGAGCTGGCGAGCAACCCGGCCTGGGCCGTGCTCAGGCCGAACTCGGCTTTGATCGAGCCCAGCAGGAACGTCATCATCGCCAGGTCCATGGAGTCGAAGAAAAACGCCAGGGCGATGATGATGAAAATGACCCGGTGATAGCCACTGATAGGCAACCGTTCCAGGCGTTCTGCCGCGCTGTAACCCTGAGTGTCCATATTGCCTCCCCTATCCGATAATTCCCCGGACGAGTGTGCGTGAACCTCGCAGGTAGCCAATGTTGAATACGACCTGCCGGCAGCCCTGAGCGACGCCGCCGGGAGATATCTGCCTAGAGCGCCATCTCCAGGCTTTCCTGCTGGGCGAACCGATGGAGCTCCTGCTGGCCGAGCGCTGTAACCTGCAAGGCCCGCGAGTCGCTGGGCAGGCTCAGCCAGCCGGACTGCATGAACAGTTGCAGCAACGCCGCCCCCAACGCGCCACCCAAGTGCGGACGACGTTCGCTCCAGTCCGGGCAGGCGCAGGCGATGCGGGCGCTGCGATGGGCCAGCGCCTGGATGAACAGGCCGTGACCGGCCAACTCATTGGCCCCTTTGAGGCTGACGACCACGCGCTGCTCGTACTGCTCGATCCATCCGGCATCCACCAGCCGCTGATACAGGTCGGCGGCCAGGGTGCCCCCCAGGTGATCGTCGCAAAGCCTGGCCCGCATCAACGAAGCGGGGGCCGTCGGGGCCTTGGCCGGCATCACCCCACGCTTGAAGACTTCCGGGATCTGCCGTGGCGTACTGGCAAGTGTCGCGCTGGCCAGCGCTTCAACGGCAGCGCGGATCTCGGGGGCTGCCAGGCGGAAGAAGCGTTTGCGTCCCCGGGCTTCGACTTTCAACAGGCCTCCGGAGGACAGGCGTCCCAGGTGCGCACTGGCCGAAGACGGCGAAAGTCCGGTAAGCAAGGCCAGCTCTTCGGCCTGCCGGGCCGTGCCGTCCATCAACGCCCACATCATTGCGCTGCGCTTGGGGTCAGCCAGCAGCGTGGCGATCTGGCTGATGCAAGGTGCATGTTCCATGTATTCACTCCCTGTTGAATCATTCGTCTACCGCTCTGGCGCATTGACCAGCGATGAGGCCGCCAGAGGCGGGTCGAAGCCGCTCCGACTCAGGCGGCCGCTAGTATAAGCATGACGATCGAGGTTGCCTGTCCTCCGGAAACCTTTGGAGGCGATTGTTCGTGAGGGAAAATTCTCTTTTTACCTGCGACTATTGACCGGCCCCCGGCGAGCGCGGGAATCGAGCCGTCAACTGAGCGCAGCGAACCTGGAGCATTTCCCGTAGCAGGTTGATCGGCTTGCTCAATTGCGCCCGGTGGGCGCACAGCAGATTGAGCGGCGCACGCTCGCATTGCAGGTGCGGCAAAAGGATCTTCAGGCGCCCGGCCAGCACATCGGTGCAAACATCCAGCCAGGACTTATAGGCTATCCCCGCTCCCGCCACGGCCCAGCGGCGCACCACATCGGCGTCGTCACTGAAGCGATCGCCGCTGACGGTCAGGCTCACTTCACGCTTGCCGTCATCAAAACACCAGCGGTCATGCACCCGGCTACCGAGCATGTACAAAAGGCAGTTGTGCTGGGCCAGTTGCTCCAGTTGATGGGGCTCGCCATGGCGGGCCAGGTAATCGGGCGATGCACACAGCACCCGGCGGTTATCCCCGGCAATAGGCAGGGCCACCAGGCTGGAGTCTTCCGGCTCGCCGTAACGCAAGGCGATGTCCACCGGCTGCTTGAACAGGTCGGCAATGCGATCGCCCAGCAGCAGTCGCACTGTCAGCCCGGGGTGCTCGCGCTGGAATTCATCCAGCCAGGGCAGCAACAGGTTGCGCCCCAGGTCCGAGGGCGCGGACAGCTGCAGCACGCCGCTGACCTGGTCCTGGCCGCTGGTCAACAACCGCCGCCCTTCGTCCAGGCTGCTCAACGCGGCCCGGGCGTATTCGAGAAAACCCTCGCCCTCGGCGGTCAGGCGCAGGCTGCGGGTGGAACGGGCGAGCAACCGCGCGCCCAGGTGCTGCTCGATCCGCTTCAACGCGGCGCTGGCCACTGCCGCCGACAAGTCCATGACCCTGGCAGCGGCCGAGAGACTGCCCAGGTCCGCCGCCCGGACAAACAGTTGCAAGTCATCGAATCGAAGCATGTTCCGTCCATCTTCAAAAAAATATTGAAAGAGCCTGTTCTTTTAGCCGGTTTTATCACGCTGATAAATAGCTAACCATGGCGCCATCCTATTCACTCACGGAGTCGCTTCATGAAAGCCATCGCCTACTACCATTCGTTGCCCATCAACGACCCACACTCGTTGCAGGACATCGAACTGCCGGAACCCGTCGCCGGCCCCCGGGACCTGCTGGTGGAGGTCCGGGCCATCTCGGTCAACCCGGTGGACACCAAGGTCCGCCAGAACGTCCAGCCGGAAGATGGCGCCGCCAAGGTCCTGGGCTGGGACGTGGCCGGCGTGGTGAAAGCGGTGGGCAGCGAAGTCACGCTGTTCAAGGCTGGGGACAAGGTGTTCTATGCCGGCTCCATCGCCCGGGCTGGCGGCAATAGCGAACTGCACGTGGTGGACGAGCGCATCGTCGGCCACATGCCCAAGACCCTCGGTTTCGCCGAAGCAGCAGCGCTGCCACTGACCGCCATTACCGCCTGGGAGTTGCTGTTCGAGCGGCTGGGTATCCAGGAAGGAGAGCAAGACCAGGGCCAGAGCCTGTTGATCGTCGGCGCTGCGGGTGGCGTGGGTTCGATCCTGACGCAACTGGCGCACCAGCTCACCGGATTGAAGGTGATTGGCAGCGCTTCCCGCCCACAGACCCAGGAATGGGTGCGGGCGCTGGGTGCCGACCTGGTGATCGACCACAGCCGGCCCTTGAGCGACATGCTCAAGGCGGCCGGCCAGCCCCAGGTGACCCACGTCGCCAGCCTGACCCAGACCGACCAGCATCTGGACCAATTGGTAGAAGCCTTGGCCCCCCAAGGCAAACTGGCGCTGATCGACGATCCCAAGGCGCTGGACGTGACCAAACTCAAGCGCAAGAGCCTGTCGCTGCATTGGGAATTCATGTACACCCGCTCGCTGTTCGAAACGCCTGACATGCTCGAACAGCACAAGCTGCTCAATCGCGTGGCGCAGTTGATCGACGCCGGTACGCTGAAGACTACCGTCGGCGAGCATTTCGGCACCATCAACGCCGAGAACCTGCGCCGGGCTCATGCCCTGCTGGAAAGCGGCAAGGCCAAGGGCAAGATTGTGCTTGAGGGTTTCTGATCACCGCACGTGGCCCGAACATATTCCCCCGTGGCGAGGGAGCTTGCTCCCGCTGGGCTGCGAAGCAGCCCTAATGGAGGCGCAACAACTACATGGGCGCTGCGCACCCAATCGGGAGCAAGCTCCCTCGCCACACAAGCTCCTTCATCCACAAGATGGTATTCAGCCGGACGACCCAACCGTCAGTCCGAGAATTGACCCTTGTCACATTTGCGATCGTATTCGGGTCTACACTCGAGGCCTTTGCAACGCAATCTTTTACGTGAGGAGGTCAGCAATGAAGATCCTGATAAAAGAAGTGGCAAAATCCCAATGGCAAGTACGCCTTGACCAGCACGTTGTCACCTTCCGCTCCGAGGCCGAAGCCCAAGCCTTCGCCACCACCCTGCAAGCGCGACTTCACGCGCCCCATCATTTCCCCGAACAACAACAGCGCGCAGCGGGCTGAATCAGCCCTGGTGAGCGGCCTGGGCCAGCGCCCGGGCATTTTGCAGGCGGCGGGTCAGCATGGCCGCGCCCACCACCAGCAATCCGCACAGGCTGATGACCAACGCCATCGGTACGGCGCTGCCGTCGTGCAGCGCCGCCACCAGTGCGGAGGCTCCGGCGGCCACGGAAAATTGCAGGCATCCCAGCAGCGCCGAGGCACTGCCGGCCCGGGCGCCTTGTCCGTTCATGGCGCAGGCCGAAGCATTGGGAATGATGCAACCCAAGCTGGCGATGCAAATGAACAGCGGGACCAATAATGGCCACAAGTGTGCAGGCTTGAGCCAGCAGACGACCAGCAGGCTTAAACCGGCCAGCAGGTAAACCCATACTGCTCGGGTCAACAGGAACGCCGGACCGCGCTTGGACAACAACCGGGCGTTGACCTGGGCGACCAGGATAAAACCCGCCGCGTTAGTGCCAAACAGCCAACCGAAGTGTTCGGCCGGTACGCCATAAAGTTTGATAAAGACGAAAGGCGAGCCGGTGATGTAGGCAAACATCCCCGCGATGGCGATGCCCCCCGTCAGCGCATGCCCAAGGAAAACCCAGTCGGTCAACAGGCGACCGTACTGGCGCAGCGCACCGGACAACGGTTGCCGAGGCACATGGCCCGGCAGGCTTTCCGGCAGCCACAAGGCCACGCCCGTCGCTGCCAGCGCACTGAACAAGGTCAGGGCAATGAAGATCGATTGCCAGCCGTGCAGGTTCACCAGCAATCCGCCTAGCATCGGCGCGAGAATCGGCGCCAGGCCCATCACCAGCATCAGTTGCGAAAACACCTTGGCCGAACCGACCGCATCGCATTTGTCACTGACCACCGCCCGGGAAATCACCATCCCGGCACAGCCACCCAGGGCCTGGACGAAACGTGCGCCGATCAGCCATTCCAGGCTCGGCGCGTAAGCGCATGCCAGGGACGCCACGGTGAACAACCCGACACCGGTCAGCAAAGGAATACGTCGCCCGAAGCGATCCGCCACCGGCCCATAGGCCAGTTGCCCGAGGGACAATCCGAGGAAATAAGCCGCCAGGGTCAGCTGGATATGTTTTTCGTCGGTCCCGAAAGCGCTGGCCATCGCCGGGAAGGCCGGCAGGTAGAAGTCGATCGCCAAGGGACCGAAAGCGCTCAAGGCGCCGAGAATCAGAATGGTACGGAGGTTCATCAGGCGTCCTGGTCAAGCGTCGTTCGACAGCCCGACAGTCTAGCTGCGCCGGGCGCCCTTGAACATTCCGGTAGGTCGCTAACGATTAAAATATTTCAGGCCGGGCTGGCCTCGTAGCCCTCGTCCTTGATGACCTGCACCAGTGTGTCGACCGGTAGTGAGCTCTGGACCTGGACGGTCTTGGCACCCAGATCGACTTGTACGTCAGCCGCCGGATCCCGGGTTTGAACCGCTTGGGTGATAGCCCGGACGCAATGACCGCAGGACATACCCTGAACATTGAAAGTTTGCATGAGATGACTCCCTGGATTTGAGGTTGGAGCCAGTTTCAAGCTTGCCCTCATGGCAAGGTCAAGTTCTGACGAAAACTGCCGGGCTGGCAATCGGCGCTGCGCTCAGCCAAGCTGCACACATCAAGGATTTCACTCCGGAGGTTCAGCCATGCGCTGGTCAGCGTTCAGCCTGTTTTGCATGCTCGGTTTTTCAGCGGTGGCCCCGCAGGCGTCGGCGGCCGGCGAAGATTACGGCGTGCTGATCATTTCCCGCGAGCGCCTGGAAGTGGCGACCTCCTGCGAAATAGGCGTCTACATTCAAGACCAACTCACCGCGCGCCTGTTCCAGGAAGGCAGCACCTCGTTCAACCTGCCACCCGGACAGTTTTCCCTGCGCCTGAAGTTGTTGCCGGGCCAGGCGCCGGGATGCAACCCGGGCATGCTCGCACCGGGCTCCCAGAGCATTACCCTGAGGGCGGGCGATATCCTCAAGTACCGCATCGCCATGAATGAACAGGGGATGTACCTCAAGCAGACTGGGTTGGGGTACTGACACACAACCTGATCCATGTGTGTGCGGGCTTGCTCGCGAAGGCGGTGGATCAGCTTGCATCGATGTCGAATGTAGCGACGCCTTCGCGAGCAAGCCCGCTCCCACAAAGGGTCCGCGCAAGTCTTTGGATTGGCACTTGACCTTGCCCGCATGGCAAGGTTGATCCTGTAGTCATTCACTACAGGGAGCCTGGCTGATGTCTGAATCCACCATTTTCGACCTGCCAATCACCGGCATGACCTGCGCCAGTTGCGCCGGGCGGGTCGAGCGAGCCTTGAGCAAAGTCACCGGCGCCCGCAACGTCAGCGTCAACCTGGCAACCGAACAAGCGCGCGTCCAGGCCCCCGAAGGCAGCCTGCCGGCCTTGATGCAGGCGGTCGAACAGGCGGGCTATAGCGTTCCCGTGCACAGCCTGGATTTGAGCATCGAAGGCATGACCTGCGCCTCATGTGTCGGTCGGGTCGAGCGCGCCTTGGGCAAGATCAGCGGCGTGAACAGCGTCAGCGTCAATCTGGCCAACGAGCGCGCCCACCTTGAGTTGTTCGGGCAGGTCAATCCACAGACCTTGATCGATGCGGTCAAACGGGCCGGCTATGACGCCGATGTCTGGCAGGCCGAGCAGCCCCATGGCCCACAGACCAACCCACTGAACCGTGAACGTCTGGTGCTGGCGCTGGCGATCCTGCTGTCCTTACCGCTGGTGCTGCCCATGCTCCTGCAACCGCTGGGTGTGCACTGGATGTTGCCGGCCTGGGCGCAGTTTGCCCTGGCGACTCCGGTGCAGTTCATCTTCGGCGCACGCTTTTATGTCGCAGCTTTCAAGGCCGTGCGCGCCGGAACCGGGAACATGGATCTGCTGGTGGCCCTGGGCACCAGTGCCGGCTATGGCCTGAGCCTTTATGAATGGGCCATCGCCCGCCCCGGCAGCATGCCGCATTTGTATTTCGAAGCCTCTGCGGTGGTGATTGCCCTGGTGCTGCTGGGCAAATACCTGGAAAGCCGCGCCAAGCGACAGACCGCCAGCGCCATCCGGGCCCTTGAAGCGCTGCGACCAGAGCGAGCGATCCAAGTGATCGAAGGTCAGGAGCGGGAGGTCGCCATCAGTGCCTTGCGCTTGAATGACCTGGTGCTGGTCAAACCCGGTGAACGCTTTCCAGTGGATGGTGAAGTGCTGGAAGGCCAGAGCCACGCCGACGAGGCGCTGATCACCGGCGAAAGCCTGCCGGTACCCAAGCAGCCCGGCGACCAGGTCACCGGTGGCGCCATCAACGGCGAAGGTCGATTGTTGGTACGCACCCAGGCCCTGGGAGCTGAAACCGTCCTGGCACGCATCATCCGCCTGGTGGAAGACGCCCAGGCCGCCAAGGCACCGATCCAGAAACTGGTGGATAAAGTCAGCCAGGTCTTCGTGCCCGTGGTCCTGCTGCTGGCCTTGGCGACGTTGGTCGGTTGGTGGCTATACGGAGCGCCGCTGGAAACCGCGTTGATCAACGCTGTCGCCGTCTTGGTGATTGCCTGCCCCTGCGCCCTGGGCCTGGCGACACCGACGGCGATCATGGCCGGCACCGGTGTGGCCGCACGCCATGGCATTCTGATCAAGGATGCCGAAGCACTGGAACGCGCCCATGAAGTCGCGACGGTGGTGTTCGACAAAACTGGCACCCTGACTTCCGGCACGCCGCGCATCGCGCATTTGCACGCCTTGGACGGTGACGAAGATGCGCTGCTGCAAAAGGCTGGGGCGTTGCAACGCGGCAGTGAACATCCCCTCGCCAAAGCGGTGCAGGAGGCCTGCGCCGAGCGCGGTCTGGACGTACCGGACATCAGCGACAGCCAGTCCCTGACCGGGCGCGGCATCGCCGGCCGTCTCGATGGGCAGCGCCTGGCCTTGGGTAACCGACGTTTGCTGGATGAACTGGGCTTGAGCCCGGGCTCGCTGGACGAGTCGGCCCAGGCCTGGGAAATCGAAGGCCGGACACTCTCGTGGCTAATTGAGCAGGACGCCGCGCCTCGGGTACTGGGGTTGTTCGCTTTCGGAGACACCCTCAAGCCCGGGGCCCTGGCCGCCGTGCAAGCGTTGGATGAACGCCGCATCGCCAGCCATCTGCTCACCGGCGACAATCGCGGCAGCGCCCGCGTGGTGGCCGAAGCGCTGGGGATCGCCAACGTCCATGCCGAAGTGCTGCCGGCGGACAAGTCGGCCATCGTCCAGCAATTGAAGAGCCAATCGGTAGTGGCGATGGTGGGCGACGGCATCAACGACGCCCCGGCCCTGGCCGCCGCAGACATTGGCATCGCCATGGGTAGCGGCACCGACGTGGCGATGCACGCCGCCGGCATCACCCTGATGCGCGGTGATCCGCGCTTGGTGCCGGCAGCGCTGGACATCAGCCGCAAGACCTACGCCAAGATCCGCCAGAACCTGTTCTGGGCCTTCGTCTATAACCTGATCGGCATCCCGTTGGCGGCCTTCGGCTTGCTCAACCCGGTGCTGGCCGGCGCGGCCATGGCGCTGTCGAGCGTCAGCGTGGTGAGCAATGCGTTACTGTTGAAGTTCTGGACACCCGAGCATTTGGAGGACAAGCCATGAACATCGGCCAAGCGGCCCGCCAGAGTGGCCTGAGCGCGAAGATGATCCGCTACTACGAATCCATTGGCCTGCTCAAGGCGGCCCATCGCACCGACAGCGGCTACCGGATCTACGGCGCCGATGACCTGCACACCCTGGCCTTCATCAAGCGCTCCCGGGACCTGGGGTTTTCATTGGAAGAAGTCGGCAAACTGCTGACACTCTGGCAAGACCGCCAACGCGCCAGCGCCGACGTCAAGGCACTGGCGCGGCAACATATCGATGAGCTGAACCAGAAAATCCGCGAACTGGCCGAACTGCGCGATACCCTGCAAGACTTGGTGGAACACTGCCACGGCGACCACCGCCCAGACTGCCCGATCCTCAAGGAACTGGCGTCGGGCTGTTGCAAACAAACAGCGCCGGCCTGATAGCCAACCACACCCAAGAAACCCTGTGGGAGCGAGCTTGCTCGCGAAGACGTCGGCACGTTCAACATCTCTGCAAGCTGACCCACCGCTTTCGCGAGCAAGCCCGCTCCCACAAGGGATCGGTGGCGAACATCAAATCCGGCAGCCCCCCGGAAAAACTGTGGGAGCGGGCTTGCTCGCGAAGACGTCGGCACATCCAACATTGATGCAAGCTGACCCACCGCTTTCGCGAGCAAGCCCGCTCCCACAGGGGATTTGTGGCGAACATCAAATCCGGCGGCACCCCGGAAAAATTGTGGGAGCGAGCCTGCTCGCGATGGCGGCGGCACATTCAGCATTTTCGCCAACTGACCTACCGCTATCGCGAGCAAGCTCAGCTCCCACAGGATCCCAAGTTGAGCAAACGAAACGGGCCTGCATCGCAGGCCCGTTTTCAATGGAAGTGGAAAGTCAGCCGGCTCAGCCGTGCCGCGCCGCCCGCTCGTTCTCCAGGAACTCTTGCTCCAGCATCGCATCGGCCAACGCCAGGGATTCGGTCTGGGCGGTGGAGGCGGCGCGTTTGCCGCGCAGTTTGCCAAACAAGTGTTCCAGGGCGTGTTCCAGCTTAGTGGCCGCCCCTTCGATCGCCAGCTCCAGCGATTCGGCCTTGTGGGTCACGGAAATCGGCTGATGGCCCTTTGGCCGCGCTTCAAGCTGGCAACGCATATCATGGGGTCCGGGCTTGTCGCCGTTCTCATCCCCCAGATGGACTTCAATTCGTGTCAGGTCTTCCTCGTAGCGTTCGAGCGTGCTTTCGATGGTAGTACGTACCCACTCCTCCAGTCGGATGCTGCTTTGAATATGGTTATCGCTGTTGACTTGGATTTGCATAGTTCATCCCTTATTTCAGCTAGCTCGCCGGGGGCCATCGACGTTGGTGCAACGGCCCCTTGAATACAGAGTCGGGCTGGCGGCAGAACAATTCAACCCCTTCAAAAAGATAAATATTGTTTTGCAAATAAAGCCGGACAACGGGCAAAAGCGCTGTTAATGTCGGGAGTCCACTCGCCCTGCGTGCACTGCGAAACCGCCGCTTCGGCTCGGGCCGCCAGCCGCCCGAGAGCACACGCCGAGGCTGCTTGTGGACGTGTGTGAACCAAAAGGGAGCCGTTCAATGGCGCGAATTCTTGGCTACATCGCAGCGACCCTCGATGGAATGATCGCCACCGCCGACGACAATCTGGACTGGCTCTTTGAATATGGCGATGTCGACCTCGGTGAGCATGACTATCGCTTGTACCTCAAGCGCATCCGCACGATTGTCATGGGACGCAGCACCTATGATTTCATCGAGCGCGATGCCTCACCATGGGCCTACGGCGATCAACGGGTCATCGTCGTGACGTCTCGCCCCATCCCGGAGCCCAAGGGCAAGCTTGAGGTGCGTTGCGACGTCGACGCGCTGGTCGCCGAGCTTCGGGCGCTCGAGGATGGAGACGTGTGGATGATGGGCGGAGGCCAGTTACAGATGGCGTTCCTTGAACGGGGTGCGCTCGACGAAATCGAGATCTACCTGACACCCGAAATGCTGGGGGCTGGCCGGCCCCTGTTCCCTTTAACGGGCTTCAGGGCGAGTCCGACACTCATCAGTGCAAAGGCCCTGGATCGTGGCTTTGTCCGCCTTCACTACCGCTTCGACACGAATGGCCCGACGGGCGCAAACACGACACGCTGATATTTCTGGCATGCCCCTTGCTGAACTCCATCAGAGGAGTTGACGGCACTGCAATCCATTCAAATGGCGCCCGTCGCCTCCTGACGATGAACACGAACATGGAATGGCCGGTGGTCCGGTATTGCGAACTAATCCCGATCATGGCCGGTCAACAACTGCACGTTCAATCAGGCGGTGACGCATCATGGACAACCCTTTTCAGATCATTACCGACGCTTTTGCGCCGCATTATCAGATCAACCTGAGCATCCAAGGCCTGGATGGCCGGATCATGCTGACCCTGTCCAAGGCCGGGCGCATCGTTGCCAAGCGCATGATCAGTCCCCAGCTACGCAATGACCCGCAGCGGCTCAAGCGCCTGGTCCAGAGCATCCAGTTTGGCATCGCCATCGAACAAGGCGACAGCGCCATGGCCATCCTCGAAGCCATGACCGACAGCGACAACATCAAGCTGCCCCCACCCCAGGCACAGGGCCCTGCGTCAACTGCCGCCGGCCTTTAGATCTCGCCCTTCTCCACCTCGGCATGCTCACTGGAACCCGCGCCGACCTTGCGGTGCGGGTGTTCGATTTTCACTGAGGGAAACTGCGAAGACGCGTAGCGCACCACCAGGATCGCGAATGCCAGCAGCAGGATGCCACCGCACAGGTAGATGATCCCCAGATCCGGCGGATTGTGGTGGGATACATTGGATATCAGCAGCCGCGTCAGCGCAGTGATCGCCACGTAGATCAAAAATCGCACCGGCATGTGGTTGGTCTTGAAGTAAATCCCGACCATCGCCCCCAATTCCAGATAGATGAACAGCAGCAGGATGTCATCGATCTTGATGTGTCCCGCCTCGATCATCTGCAAAAATTCCATCACCGCAGCCCATGCGGTCACCGCACCAATGGCGAACAGTGCCAGGTAATGGAACGTCTCGACGAACAGGTTCCCGAGGGATTCGGCCAGCTGATGGACGTTCTGGCGCAGGTTCTCGGCCCAGTTGATTTTCACGATGTAGTTTCCTTAGGTCGATTCGACCGGATCATGCGGGTTGGACGTGACGGTTGTTCTGCATGCAGAAAAAAGGCCAGCGGCTGGAGGTGAGATGGCGATGGGCTGGTATTTGACACTTCTGGATGCGCGACAAACCTGGAAATCGGTCTACATTAAAAAGCCACTATCCAAAGGAAGAGGATTCGCTTATTCTTTTGCCTGTATATAAATACAGTAGTCACAAAGATAACCAATGTGAAGGCATGTGAGGTGGTGAATGGCCGTCGAAGTGGTATACCGCAGCAGCCGAGATCTGGAGCGCTTGTTCATGGATAAAGCCGAAGCTGACCGTCATGACAAAATGCTGGAACTCGCCGAATTGCTGGCCGAGGTGTTGCAAAAAGCCGTTCCATCGCTGAGCGAGCAACAGGTGGAAGAAGCCGGGATCTACATGGCGAAGAACCGGGACGTGTTCGCCAAGGCTTTCAAGAGCCAGCCGGACGCCTTGTCCGAACTGCTCAATCCCTCAGACGAATAACTCGAAAAGATCGCAACCGTCGGCAGCGCGCAGGGGAGTAAACCCTGTGGAGCTGTCGCAGGCTGCGGTCTTTTTCAGTAATAACGGCGAGGGTCGGAACCGATCAGGCTGGCCAGCTTGGTCAGGGCGAAGCGCAACTCGTCCTGGCTGGTAGGGGACATCAACACCAGCCGCACACAACGGGTCGCCTCGCCGCGTTCAGCCTGAAACTGGGTGCCACTGAGTACCAGGACGCCATTGGCGCGGGCGAGCATCGTGAACTCGTCGCTGGTCCAGGGTTCGGGTAGCGTCAACCAGATGTGGTACGAATAAGGCTGGGTCTTGAGTTCGAAATCGGCCAGGATTTCCCGGGCGATTGCTTGTCGTGCAGCAGCTTCGTTGCGCTGGATACCGATCAGTTTCTTGTCCAGGCCTTCGGTGATGACATTGCTTGCCAGTTGCGCAGTCAACGGCGATGGCATCCACACGCTGCTACGCACCATGGAGGTCAGGCGCGACAACAGCTTCGGTGGGCTGTAGATATAGCCGACGCGAAGCGCCGGCATGACCGATTTCGACAGGCTGGTCAGGTACACCGATCGCTCCGGCGCAAAGGCCGACAGCGGCTTGATCGACGGATCGGTGGCGAGAAAGCCATAAATATCATCGTCCAGGATGATGAAGTCGAACTCCTCGGCAAGCGCTGCGATCTGGGCGCGGCGCTTTTGCGACATGATGGCCGCCGTCGGGTTCTGGCAGGTTGCCACGCAGACCAGCATCGCCGGTTTCTCCCGCAGGCAGAGTTCGCGCAGCGCTTCGGGAATGATGCCTTCGTCATCCATCGGCACACCACGCAAGCGGCGCTCCAGGCCATGGGCCAGGGAAATGATCCCGGGGTAACAAAGCGCCTCGCACAGCACCAGATCGCCGGCGTTGGTCAGTGCACCCATCGCGACCATCAAGCCGTGCTGGGCTCCGGCGGTGATCACCACCTGCTGCCATTGCGCGTCGGGCAACGAGTGGCGCAACCACTGCGCCCCCGCCTCGCGATGCGCCGGATGACCGCCGTCCGGCGCGTAGTCCAGGGCACGTGCGAAGTCCGTGGTATTGGCCATGCCCACCAGCGAGTCGCGCAACCAGTAAGCCAGCGTCTCACTGTAGGGTTTGATGATTGAAAGATCGAGCAGCTCGGGCTGCCCCAGATTCAGCGCAGCCGCGCCATTGCTTGCCGGCAGTTCCAGCTGTTTCTGGCCGAGCACATAAGTGCCACGTCCCACTTCCCCCTGGACCAACCGGCGCCGCTGGGCTTCGCCATAGGCCCGGCTGATGGTGCCCGGCGTGACATCCAAGGCATCGGCAAGCTGCCTAAGGGTTGGCAGTTGATCACCTTCATTCAAGACACCGTTGTGGATATCCCGCGCCAATGCGTCGGCAATCGACAGGTACATCGGTTGGCTGAACTCGCTTAGCTGGGGAACCCACATGAATGATCAAAGCCCATCGCGCAAAGGATTAATTTCGCAGCATATCACAAGGTGTTTCTACGCCTAATGGTTCAACAGCAGCGAGAAAACAGCTAAATTGATTCGATTCAATCCGCCAGCCCCCATTTCAAAAGAAAAATAATTATCTAATTAAAACCAGCAAAATCATATTATTACAAAGATCATCCAGCGCACGTCATGCGAAATCTACTCAATCAAATCAATCGCCTATTGAATCGATTCAATTTATTCAAATACACTGCCGCTGAGTGAATCAATCAGATCCACCTTCCCCTCATTACCGCGCGCTTGTGCTGCGCCAAGTCGAGATTTCATGGACACACTCAGAAAGGATCTATCTCTCTCAGCAGTCATCGCGGGCTTTATCGCCGTGATCATTTCCTACGCTGGCCCGCTGATCATCGTGTTCCAGGCCGCCAAGGAGGCGCACCTGCCCAACGATCTGGTGTCTTCGTGGATCTGGGCGATTTCCATTGGCAGCGGCATTACCGGCCTGTTCCTGAGCTGGCGCCTGCGCGTTCCGGTGATCACGGCCTGGTCCACTCCGGGCGCAGCACTCCTGGTCTCAATGCTGCCGACTGTCACCCTGCCTCAAGCCATCGGAGCCTATGTGGTGGCGTCAATGATCATTGCCGTGGTCGGTCTGTCCGGGGCTTTCGACAAATTGATGGGCCGACTGCCCAAGGCCATCGCCGCTGCCATGCTCGCCGGCATTCTGTTTCGCTTCGGTGCCGAGCTGTTCACCTCGATCAAGCTGCAACCGGCCCTGGTGCTGGCAATGATCGCCGCCTACCTGCTGTTCAAGCGCTTTTCGCCCCGCTACGCAATTCTCTCGGTACTGATCGTAGGCTGCGCGGTGGCCGCCTCGTTTGGAGAGCTCAATAGCAGCTCAATCACTATCGCCGTGGCCAATCCAGTCTTCATCGCGCCTGAATGGAGCTGGCATGCAATCATCAACATCGGCCTGCCCTTGGCCCTGGTGACCCTGACGGGCCAATACGTACCAGGCATGGCCGTGCTCCGGACCTGCGGCTACAACACAGCGGCACGCTCAATCATTTCTGTCACTGCAATCGGCTCGGTGCTGATGGCGCCCTTCGGTTCCCACGGTTTCAACCTGGCAGCAATCACAGCGGCCATCTGCACCGGCCGCGAAGCCCATGAAGATCGTGATAAACGCTACATCGCCGGAATCGCCTGCGGGGTGTTCTACATTCTGATGGGGACCTTCGGCGCGACACTGGCCTCGGTGTTTTCTGCGCTGCCCAAGGAGTTGATTGCATCCCTTGCCGGCCTGGCCCTGTTCGGTGCGATCAGTTCCGGGCTGACCGGCGCCATGGCTGACGAGAAACAACGGGAAGCGGCGCTGATCACTTTCCTGGTAACGGCATCGGGCATGAGCTTCCTGGGCCTGGCCGCTGCGTTCTGGGGACTTATCTTCGGACTCGTGGCGCATTTCGTACTGACCTACACCCGGGAAAGCAAAGCGACCGTCCTCGCCGAAAGCGGCCGATCTTGAGCTTTTGCTAGCGTCGCGGCCTTGGCAGTCCCAACGGAGGCGCCTGCGCCTGAAGCCGCTATTGCCTCATCGGTACAACAAACGCTCCGCCAGCTCATCGGCCACCCGGGCCGGTGAGCGCTTTTCCGCTTGGGCGTGGGCGAAGACCTCAGTGAGCCGGGTGCCAATTTTTGAAAGGTGCGCGGTGATGGTGGGCAGCTCTTCGCCGCGATGCTTCAGGGCGACATAGATCAGGCCGCCCGAGTTGATCACATAGTCCGGCGCATAGAGGATCCCGCGCCTTTCCAGTTGATCGGCCACTTGCAGATTGCTCAGTTGATTATGGGCCGAGCCGGCAACCGCCGAGCAGCGCAGTTGCGCCACGCTGTGGCTGTTGAGCACACCCCCAAGGCCACAGGGCGCCAGGATATCGCACGGTGTGCTGAGCAACGCGTCGTTGGCGATCGGATGAGCACCCAGTTGCTCCATCGCCAGTTGCACCTTGCCTGGGTCGATGTCGCTGACCAGCAGCTCGGCCCCCGCGGCGTGCAGTTGCTCGGCCAGGGCAAACCCCACATTGCCCAGCCCCTGGATCGCCACCCGCAGGCTTTCCAGGTTATCGCTGCCCAGGCGAGCCATGGCAGTGGCGCGGATGCCCGCGAATACGCCCATCGCCGCATGGGGCGCGGGATCGCCCGCAGCCGTGGTGCTGGTAACGTGGCGCGTGTGCTGGGCGATGCAATCCATGTCGGCCACCGAAGTGCCGCTGTCGATGGCGGTGATATAGCGTCCATCCAGTTGCTCGATACAACGGCCAAAGGCCTCGAACAAGGCCGCGCGGCTTTCGACATGGGCCGGGCGCATGATCACCGCCACCCCGCCGCCCACCGGCAAGCCGGCCAGCGCGGCTTTGTAGCTCATGCCTTGGGCCAGGCGCACGGCGTCAGCCACGGCACTTTCGTCGTCGGGGTAGGCAAGATAACGACAACCACCCAGGGCGGGCCCGGGGCGGCTGCAATGAATGGCAATCACCGCCTTCAACCCGGTCATCGGGTCTACGCTTAAGTGCAGCGATTCAAGGCGGGAGCTTTGCATGAGAGCGAACATCGAAAGGCTCCCGAATCACTTCTGCTTGTTTCGCCAGTATAGGCGTGCAGATGAAATTTGCTGAAACACGCAGGAATAAGCCGAAACTGTCACCCGCCCTTACGGGCATAACCTGTAACGACGCCTGTCGAGGACTGGACGAAATTCCACGGCGGAGCTAAAACGAGGCATAGCCCGGAGAGTTTGATGAAACCGCGCCAAGCCTTTCTTGACTGCCTGCACCGTTCGCCACCGGCGCTGCTCGAAGCAGCGCTGTGGATCGCGGCCGAACATGACCGCGAAGTCGACGTGCCGGCGTTGCTGAGGGATTTCAAGGAGCTGCAACAGCGGATCAGCCATGACCTGCCGATGTTGCCTGTCATCGAGCTGGGCCAGCCCTTGCTGCGGCGGCTGAACGACATGGGTTTCGCCCAGGATGACTCCACGCCGCTACGACCCCAGGCCGCACTGCTGGATAAGGTGCTGGCGCGCAAACGTGGGCAACCCCTGGCGCTGGGCCTGATCGCCCTGGAACTGGCCCGGGGGCTGGAGATTCCGATGGTCGGTGTCAACTTTCCCGGCCATTTCCTTCTGAAGGTGCCCGGCGCCGATCATCTGCTCGACCCGTGCGGTGGCCGTCGGTTGTACCCCAACGACTGTCGGGAACTGCTGCAACGTCAATACGGCGCACACATGCCACTCAGGGCCGAGCACCTGGTCAACGCCGAGCCGACACAAATGCTCCAGCGCCTCTCGCGCAACCTGCGCCAGTTGCATCTGGCGAACGATGACTACATCGCGGCGCTGGTCGACGCCGAGCGCGTGCTGAAACTGGGCAATGCCAGCGCTGCCGACTACCTGGCCCGGGCCAGCCTGTACCAGCGCCTCGACTGTCCCAACGCCGAGCGATTCGACCTGGAACATGCGCTGATGCTCAGTGAGGACCCGATCCAGCGAATCCGACTGACGGAACGGCTGGGGCATCTGCCGCCGAATACGATTGTGCATTGAGGGGATGGGATGGCCCCTGCCCTGCCAGCGATGAGGTGATCCTGTGGCGGGGGAGCTTGCTCCCGCTGGGGGGCGTAGCGGCCCACGACC
>NZ_JALJDX010000128.1 GCF_022952855.1 Pseudomonas sp. RGM2987
GATAAGGAGGAGGCTACTGACATACCGCATTCGCGAGCAAGCCCGCTCCCACAAGGGCAAGCGGCATCTACGTAGTACTACGGATTTATTTATTGACGGCCAGCAGGGATATTGGGCCGGCTCCGAATAGCCGGGGCACACTATAAAAACAATCGCCGCAATCCACTGGATATCGGCAGGAGACATGCAATGACAACCCGTCTGGTTAAACACCTCGCCTGGTTTGCCGTGGCTGTTCTGGGAGCCTGTGCGTTGAGTGTCGTGGCCTTGCGCCGCGGCGAACCGATCAACGCCCTCTGGATCGTCGTCGCAGCCGTGGCGATCTACCTGGTCGCCTACCGCTACTACAGCCTGTTCATCGCCAACAACGTGATGCAACTCGATGCGCGCCGGGCCACACCCGCCGTGCTCAACAACGATGGCCTGGACTTTGTCCCGACCAACAAACACATCCTCTTCGGTCACCACTTCGCTGCCATCGCCGGCGCCGGGCCGCTGGTCGGGCCGGTGTTGGCCGCACAGATGGGCTACCTGCCCGGCACGCTCTGGCTGATCGCCGGCGTGGTGCTGGCCGGGGCGGTGCAGGATTTCATGGTCCTGTTCCTGTCCACCCGCCGCAACGGGCGCTCCCTGGGCGACATGGTGCGCGAGGAAATGGGCCGCATCCCCGGCACCATCGCGCTGTTCGGCTGCTTCCTGATCATGATCATCATCCTCGCGGTGCTGGCGCTGATCGTGGTCAAGGCCCTGGCCGAGAGCCCGTGGGGGATCTTCACGGTGATGGCGACCATCCCGATCGCGATGTTCATGGGCATTTACATGCGCTACATCCGCCCGGGCCGCATCGGCGAGATTTCGATCATCGGTGTGCTGTTGCTGCTCGGTTCGATCTGGCTGGGCGGGCAGATCGCCGCCGATCCGGTCTGGGCCAAGGCCTTCACCTTTACCGGGATCCAGATCACCTGGATGCTGATCGGCTACGGGTTCGTCGCGGCGGTGCTGCCGGTGTGGTTGATCCTGGCGCCGCGTGACTACCTGTCGACCTTCCTCAAGATCGGCACCATCATCGCCCTGGCAATCGGCATCCTGGTCACCATGCCCGAGCTGAAAATGCCGGCGCTGACCCAGTTCACCAACGGCCTGGGGCCGGTGTGGAAGGGTGGGTTGTTCCCGTTCCTGTTCATCACCATCGCCTGTGGCGCGGTCTCGGGTTTCCATGCGCTGATTTCCTCGGGCACCACGCCCAAGCTGCTGGATAACGAAACCAACGCCCGCTACATCGGCTACGGCGGCATGCTCATGGAGTCCTTCGTGGCGATCATGGCCATGGTCGCCGCTTCGGTGATCGAGCCAGGCGTGTACTTCGCCATGAACAGCCCGGCGGCGGTGGTCGGCGGTGACGTGGTGGCGGCTGCGCAAACCATCAGCAGCTGGGGCTTTGCCATCACCCCTGACGCCTTGCAGGCGGTTGCCCGGGACATCGGCGAGACCACCATCCTGGCCCGTGCCGGCGGTGCGCCGACCCTGGCGGTGGGCATCGCGCAGATCCTGCACTCGGTGCTGCCGGGTGAGAACACCATGGCGTTCTGGTACCACTTCGCGATCCTGTTCGAAGCGCTGTTCATCCTCACCGCGGTGGACGCCGGCACCCGTGCCGGGCGGTTCATGCTGCAGGATCTGCTCGGCTCGTTCGTACCGGCCCTCAAGCGCACCGAATCCTGGACCGCGAACCTGATCGCCACCGCCGGTTGCGTGGCGCTGTGGGGCTACCTGCTGTACCAGGGCGTGATCGATCCGCTGGGCGGCATCAACACCTTGTGGCCGCTGTTCGGCATCTCCAACCAGATGCTGGCCGGTATCGCCCTGATGCTCGGCACCGTGGTGCTGATCAAGATGAAGCGCCAGCGCTACGTCTGGGTCACGCTGCTGCCGGCGTCCTGGTTGCTGATCTGCACCACCACGGCGGGCCTGATCAAGCTGTTCGACGCCAACCCGGCGATCGGCTTTTTGGCCCTGGCGCGTAAATACAACGAAGCGCTGGCCGCAGGGCAAGTCCTGGCCCCGGCCAAGAGCATCGAGCAGATGCAGCACGTGGTCTTTAACGCGTACACCAACGCCACGCTGACGGCGCTGTTTCTGTTCGTGGTGCTGAGCATCCTGTTCTACGCGCTCAAGGTCGGCATCGCCGCCTGGGGCACGAAGGAGCGTACGGATAAAGAAGCGCCATTCCAGGCCCTGCCGGACGCCTGACGCGAGGATTGCACGATGTTCAATGACTTGAGTCGCCTCGGTAAATACCTCGGTCAGGCCGCCCGCCTGATGGTCGGCATGCCCGACTACGACACCTACGTCGAGCATATGCAGACCAAACACCCGGACAAGCCGCTGATGGACTACGAAACGTTCTTCCGCGAACGCCAGGAAGCCCGCTACGGTGGCAAGGGCGGGCCGAAGTGCTGTTGAGGCACCGGTTGGGTTGAAACACCCCAACCCTGTGGGAGCGGGCTTGCTCGCGAATACGGCGGGTCAGTTGATGAAGTTGTTGACTGAGCCACCGCCTTCGCGAGCAAGCCCGCTCCCACATTTGGTTTTTGGGCTGGCCTCAAGATTTGCATACGCCACAAATCCCTGTGGGAGCGGGCTTGCCCGCTCCCACATTTGGTTTTGGGCTGGCCTCAAGATTTGCAACGCCACAAATCCCTGTGGGAGCGGGCTTGCCCGCGAAGGCGGTACATCAGCAAAGGCAATGTTGACTGAAAGAAGGGAAGGGCCGCTACGCAGCCCAGCGGGAGCAAGCTCCCTCGCCACGGTGGAGGTCACTCCGCCAACAACACCGCCGCATCGAACCCCACCCGCAAATTGCCCCAATGGCGACCGCCAAAGAAGAACGGGACGTCGATCTCGGTCATGATTTCCCCGGTATCGCGCAGGTAGGTCTGGAGCAGGAAACGCTGGACGTTACCCGCTGCGCGCAGGCCGATGGGGTCGTTGAAGATCCGCTTGTTGCGGCACACCGGCAAATCGACGGCGCGCTCGCCCGTGGGCGGCTTCGACACCCAGCTGTTGTTGACCGGGCAATAGCCCTTGGTGTCGACGATGAACGAAACCTTGCCGCCCGGCGTGCTGCGGGTGAGTTGGTCGCAGGCTTCCTGGCAGACCCGGGCAAACCGCTCGGTATAACCGGTCATGTATTGCTTGGGATCGGTGCCGGGGATCAGTTGGTAGCTCTGGTCAAACAAATTGACGCCTTCGCCTTGCAACGCTTCCAGGCGACCCTGCAGAAGATCCCGGCACTCGCTGGCCCGGCTGATCGCCGCATCCAGCTTGCCATGGCCAAGCACGAACCGGCCCAGCAGCGCCTGGACCTTCTCGGCAACGCCGGACAAGTCACGGGTAGCGGTTGCCGAATGCTGCATGCGCTGATCGATCGACTGGCTGTCGGCGTGGATCTGGGTAACCCGTTCGTTGATCCCCGTGTTGCTATCGGCGAACTGCTGGATATGGTCGGCGATGTCCGCCAGCTTGCCATTGGTGGATTCAAAGTCGCCGATCATGCTCTCGAAATGGCCGGAAGCGCGCTCCACCACCTTCTGGGTTTCCCGGGCGCTGTGGCTGATCTGGGTGGTCTGTTCATGGGTGGAGCTGACTTCCTCGAGCATGGCGTCGATGTTGCGCGAGATATCGTCCGTGGCCCGGCTGACGTTTTGCGCCAGGGTACGCACCTCGTCGGCCACCACCGCAAAGCCCCGACCACTCTCACCGGCACGGGCAGCCTCGATGGCGGCGTTGAGGGCCAGCAGGTTGGTCTGGGCGGAGATCTGCTGGATCAACCCGACGATGGACTTGATGCTGGAGGAGCGCTGGTTCAAGGCGCTCACCAGGGTGGCGAACTCATTGAGGCTGCTGGAAATCTCGCTGATATTGCCGGTCACTTCCAGCAGCTCGGCGTAGGAGTCACGGGCGATGCTCAGGTTCTGCGCGGTGGTACTGGATATGCCCTGGGTCTGGCGCGACACCTCTTCGATGCGTCCGACGGCGGTGTTGCTCTGTTCCATGACTTCCTTGGCGAAGCGTGCCTGGTGCGTGGCACTGTCGCTGGAGTCACTGATGTTCTTCAGCGAGCGCGCCGACTCGACGGCAATGTGCACGGTCAAGGCCTGGACGTTGCTGATGATCTCGCGCTGCTTGGCCAGGAACCGGTTGCAAGTGGCGGCCAGCACGCGGATTTCGTCGTGGGTCACTAGTGGCAGGTCTTTGGACAGATCGCCTTCGCCATTGGCGATCTCTTCCAGGGCGTGGGTCATGGCCGTGACAGGGCGCACAATGAGGTGGCGGAAGTACCAGACCATGAAGCTGACCATGCCCAGCGTCAGCAGCGCGCCGAAGAGCAGGGCGTGGGTGAGCCCGTCGAGCCGGGCTTCGATCTGGCCCAGTAGCGCGGCGTCCAACTGCGCGCTGCGCAATTGCAGGACGATGTCGGCCCGGGCGCTGAGGGCCACCCAATACAGCAGCCCACTGACTGCCACCAGCAGGAAAAGGCTCGACAGCTTTTTGGTGAGCGTATCGAAGAACTGCATTTCGATAGACTCGTACAAGGCCTTTAACGTCTGCATGCCGCTGCTCCTGGGCAAAAAAATCTCTCAATGGAATACATTCGACCGGCAGAGGCAAAGCTTTAGCGGATTGGGCAATTTGATATCACTTAGTGATTGAACCTGCTTTAAAGCAGAGGACCTGTGGGAGCGGGCTTGCTCGCGAAAGGCGGCGGCAGGTTCAACATTGATGCAAACTGACCCGCCCCCTTCGTCGGATCGCCGCCCGGAGCAAGCCCGCTCCCACAAGGGTTTGATGGTGGCCTGTATCCATAGAAATCATTTACTAGGAATCATTCTCAAAGTATATTCGCTCGCATTCACGTCCCCCCACGAGTGCCGCGTCTTGAATCGTTCCACCCCCCTCGCAAACCGCAACGTCTTGATCAAGTGTGTCCTGCCAACCTTGTCTTGCTGTTTAATCGCCAGCCCGTTGTGGGCCCAGGACACTCTCGAACTGCCGGCCACGGACATCCAGGGCAGTCGTGTGACACAGGACGAAGGCTACACGGCGTCGCAAGCCAGCACGGCGAGCAAGAGCGACGTACCGATCAAGGAAGAAGCGCAATCAATCAACGTAGTGACCCAGCAGACCCTGGCGGACTACCAGGTGCGTTCGCTGAACGACGCCATGAAGTTCATCAGCGGCGTCAACCAGGGCAATACCCTGGGCGGCTCGCGGGACTCGCTGGTCAAACGTGGTTTTGGCACCAACGACGACGGCTCGATCCTGCGCGACGGCGTGCGCTCGAACCTGGGGCATAACTTCAGCGCCACCACCGAGCGGGTCGAAGTGCTCAAGGGCCCGGCCTCGATGTTGTACGGCGCGCTGGAGCCCGGCGGCCTGATCAATGTCATCAGCAAGCAGCCTGAGTATGCCCAAAGCACCACCCTGAGCGGCTCCGCCTACAGCGAAGGCGGCGGCACCCTGGCCCTGGACACCACCGGGCCGTTGGGTGATACCGGGCTGGCGTATCGGCTGATCGCCGAGCGCAAGCACGAGGATTACTGGCGCAACTACGGCGTCAATGACAGCACGCTGGTTGCGCCGTCCCTGGCGTGGACCGGGGAGCGTGCTTCGTTGAACCTCAGTTATGAGTACAACGAATATTCCAATCCGTTTGATCGCGGCACGATGTTCCGCAACGGACACCCGGCGGACATCGACTATGACAAACGCCTCGATGAACACTGGGCCAAAAGCCAGGGGATCCGCGAAACGGCCACGGCGCGTTTCGAGTATGAGCTGAGCGACGCCTGGAAAACCCGACTGACCTACGGTTGGAACAATGACCGGTACAGCCTTGCGATTGCGCAGCCTAACACCTTGACGGGCAATCTCCTGAGCCGACGGGCCAACGGTGCTCATTACGATGATGAAACCCGTTTCGCCAGCTGGGACTTCATGGGCAAGCAGGACCTCTTCGGCCAGCGCCATGACCTGTTGATGGGGGTCGATAATCAGGTGTCCGATCAATTCCGCGGCAAAACCTACCGCAATGCTGCCCGCGGCGGCTTCGACATCACATCACCGGTCTACGGCAACCTGCCCGAGCCGAGCCTGGTCAGCGCTGCCGACAGCGACTTGCGCAACGAACTGACCTCCAGCTCCGTTTATATGAAGGACAACTGGCACCTCGACGAACGTTGGATCCTGGTCTTCGGCGGTCGCTACCAGCATTACGACCAATACAGCGACCAAGGCAGGGGCGCCCGCTACAAGGTGAACCGCGACGACAACGGCGATGCCTTCGTGCCGTTCCTCGGCCTGGTCTATAAAGCCACCGACGAGCTGTCGCTGTACGGCAACTACAGCCGCTCCTTCAAGCCGAACGACACCGTGGACGACTCCGGCAATACCTTCGACCCGGAGGAAGGCCGCAGCTACGAAGTCGGGGCCAAGTACGATCCGCTGCCGGGCTTGAACATCAACCTGGCGCTGTTCGACATCGTCAAGAAAAACGTCGTGACATCCTCCACGCTCAACGGTGTGACGCTGTCGGAAGCGGCCGGCAAAGTCGGCTCCCAAGGCCTGGAACTGGACATCACCGGTCGCTTGTCCGAGCGTTGGGACCTGATAGGCACCTACGCCTACACCCACACGGAAATTCTCGACGACCCGGACGACGAAGGCCATCGCCTGGCCGATGCGCCCAAGCACACCGCCAGCCTCTACCTGAGCCACCACCTGAACGTGCCTGCCGAATTCGGCGCCTGGCATGCCGGTGGCGGCGTGCGCTACGTCGGCGAGCGTGCCGCCAACAATGCCAATGACTTCTGGATGAGCAGCTACACCGTGGCGGACGCTTTCGTGCGCTGGGAGTCACCAGTACTCGGGCACAAGACTTCGCTGCAACTGAACGTGGACAATCTGTTCGACAAGCAGTACTACCCGTCCTCGACCGGCAGTCAATTGATGGTAAATGTAGGCGAGCCGCGCACCGCTCGCCTGAGCGCCAGCGTGACGTTCTGATCCGGCGTTCACTTAAGGAAACCACCGGACCCGTGGCGAGGGAGCTTGCTCCCGCTTGAGTGCGCAGCACTCACAGGAATTGGGTTGCAACGCCGTCCAGCGGGAGCAGCCCCTTCGCCACGATGATGAGCGTCGACTGGGGCTAGGCCACCGAGCGGCCATCCAGCGCCTGGGCGCCATCATGCCTGGCGTCGGTTCTCAAGGCATGACACATCTTCAGCGCAGGCCGCTCAATCGCGTAATACGGCACACCGCTCAGCGCGAACGACAGGGGGGGGAATTGTCACATTTGACCTCATCGCCTCAGTCCCACCGCCATCGCGAGCAGGCTCGCACACACACATTGCCGGCAGCTATCGACTTATTCCGTGTATTCACCACGAACCCTATGGGAGCGAGCCTGCCAGCGATGGAAGAACAGCCGAACACCCAATCCACCTTGCTTCCCGAACAACTACTCTCGCGCAGTGAGTATAAATTTCCCCATTTCAGGGCGCCCGACACTTATTGCCCACCATGCTTGCACCGATTCGACTCATGGCGGAAGCGTAGCCAAAAGCAAAAATAAACGTTTCAGCTTCAGTGCAAACCAATGTCGCAAAAATATAAATTAACTTCGCCATGACGCACGTTCACGATGCTTTTTACCGCTTGGGCACGATTCGTCGCGCTTAGGCACAGCCTTTGCTAACGTTTGAAGGGAATACGGTCGGAGCGGCTCGGCACCGGTAGACCCCGCAGGTGCACGCATCCGGACGCAAAGGCCAGACCAGAGACAGATGTCTATCGAGGTGTCCCGCACAAAAACGCACTCATTAAAAAGGCAAGGCCGAACCATTGGAATGACGCAGTGATAAGAAATGCCGTGTAGAACGCGGCTGGGAGTTGGCTATGCCCCACGCTTTTTTTAATGAAATGTACGATGCCAAGGGTGACTGCCGCCCGCATTACCAAGCCTTCTCACGTTGGCTGGCGGACACACCGCCGGAGCTGCTTGAACAACGTCGCCGCGAAGCCGATCTGCTGTTCCATCGAGCCGGTATCACCTTCACCCTGTATGGAGACGAGCAGGGCACCGAGCGGTTGATACCGTTCGACATCATCCCGCGCAGCATCAAGGCCAGTGAATGGCAAATCGTCGAGCGTGGCTGCATCCAGCGAGTCCAGGCCCTGAACATGTTCCTGGCCGACATCTACCACGGCCAACACATCCTCAAGGAAGGGATCATCCCGGCCGAGCAGGTGCTCGCCAACGAGGGTTACCAGATTGCGATGCAGGGCCTGGACCTGCACCGGGGCATCTACGCGCATATCGCCGGGGTCGATCTGGTGCGCGACGGCGATGGCAGCTACTACGTGCTGGAAGACAACCTGCGCACGCCCAGCGGTGTGAGCTACATGCTCGAAGACCGCAAGATGATGATGCGCCTGTTCCCCGAGCTCTTTGCCGCCCAGCGCGTGGCGCCCATCGATCACTACCCGAACCTGCTGCTCGACACGCTCAAGAGCTCCAGCCCCCTGGACAACCCCACTGCCGTGGTCCTGACTCCGGGGCGTTTCAACAGTGCCTATTTCGAGCATGCATTCCTGGCCCGTGAAATGGGCGTGGAGCTGGTGGAGGGTGCCGATCTGTTCGTGCGTGACGACCGGGTCTACATGCGCACCACGGCCGGCCCCCAGCAGGTGGATGTGATTTATCGCCGCCTCGACGACGCCTACCTCGACCCGCTGTCCTTCAACCCCGATTCGATGCTCGGGGTTCCCGGGCTGATCGCCGTCTACCGGGCGGGCAATGTGGTACTGGCGAACGCAGTGGGCACCGGCGTAGCCGACGACAAATCGATCTACCCGTACGTCGACGAGATGATCCGTTTCTACCTCACCGAAGAACCAATCCTGAAGAACGTGCCCACCTGGCAGTGCCGCAAGCCCCAGGACCTGTCCCATGTGCTGGCCAATCTGCCCGACCTGGTGGTCAAGGAAACCCAGGGTTCTGGGGGCTATGGCATGCTGGTCGGGCCGGCGGCCACGGCGGCGGAAATCGAGGAGTTCCGCACGCGCCTCAAGGCCCGTCCCGAAGCCTATATCGCCCAGCCGACCCTGAGCCTGTCGACGTGCCCCACCTTCGTCGAAAGCGGCGTCGCGCCGCGTCACATCGACCTGCGGCCGTTCGTGCTGTCGGGCAAGGAAACGCGCCTGGTGCCCGGCGGGCTGACCCGCGTGGCGTTGCGCGAAGGTTCGCTGGTGGTCAACTCGTCCCAGGGCGGTGGTACCAAAGACACTTGGGTCGTGGAGGACTAAGACATGCTTTCAAGAACCGCTTCGGACCTCTACTGGATGTCCCGCTACCTGGAGCGCGCCGAGAACCTGGCGCGCATGCTCGAAGTCAGTTACTCGCTGTCGTTGATGCCCCAGGCCGGGCGCAGCGACGGCCATGCCGAGTTGGCGATGTCGCTGCTGGCGGCCGGTACGCTGGACGATTACAACGCGCGTTATGACGCGCTGAACAGCGAACGCATGCTGCATTTCTTCGCCCTGGATGAAACCAATCCGGGCAGTATCTACAGCTGCCTGCGCGCGGCGCGGACCAATGCCCACGCGGTGCGCGGGCGGATCACCGCCGACATGTGGGAGAACATCAACGCCACTTGGCTGGAAATGCGCAACATCGCCAGCAACGGCCTGGGTCGCTACGGCATCAGCCATTTCTGTGAATGGGTCAAGGAGCGTTCGCACCTGTTCCGAGGCGCGACGTCGGGCACCATCATGCGCAACGATGCCTACTGTTTCATTCGCCTCGGGACCTTTATCGAGCGAGCGGACAACACTTTGCGGTTGCTGGATGCGCGTTATGAGATGTACGGCGAAGAGTCGGAGGAGGTCAGCGACAATTCGGCGCGCGGCTATTACCAGTGGAGTGCCTTGCTGCGGGCCCTGTCCTCGTTCGAGGCGTTCAACGAGATCTACCGCAACGCGCCGAACGCCGAGCAGGTCTCGGAGATGTTGCTGCTGCGGGCCGACGTGCCGCGTTCGCTGCATGCCTGCATTGAAGAGCTGGATCAGATCCTCGCCAGCCTGCCGGGCAACAACGGCAGGCCGGCGCAACGCCTGGCAGCGGAGCTGAATGCGCGCCTGCGTTATTCGGGGATCGATGAGATCCTGGCGTCGGGCCTGCACCAGTGGCTGACCGAGCTGATCGACCAGATCCGGCATTTGGGCCAGACCGTTCACGATTCCTATCTGGAGGTCGTATGAAACTGTCCATACGCCACGACACGACCTACAGCTATGCCGATGAAGTGTGCACCAGTATCCAGTTCCTGCGCCTGACGCCCCAGGACAGCCAGCGCCAGCGCATCATGCAGTGGCATCTGGAACTGCCGCGGCTGGTGCGCAGCCAGCTCGATCCCTACGGCAATATCCTGCATGTGATGACCGTGGACGAGCCTCACGGCGCCCTGGTGCTGACGGCTTATGGCGAGGTGGAAATCCATCAGTCGGTGGAGATGGAGCCGGATGCCCGGTCGCCGCTGCCGTTCCTGCGCACCAGTCGCCTGACCCAGGCGGATGATGCGCTGAGCGCTTTCGCCGTCGAGCAATGTGGAGCGCGCCGTGATCGTTCGGCGCTTACCGATTTGATGAATGGCCTGGTCGCGCGCATGCCCTATAGCCCAGGCACAACGGACGTCACCACGACAGCCGCCGAGGCGTTTGCCGGTGGCGCAGGCGTTTGCCAGGATCACACCCATGCGTTCCTTGCTTGCGTGCGCAGCCTGGGCATTCCCGCGCGGTATGTTTCCGGTTACCTGTGCACGGATGACGAAAGCCATCTGGCGAGTCACGCCTGGGCCGAAGCCTGGCTGGGCGACGGCTGGTACAGTTTCGACGTGACCAACCGCCTGACCCGTCCCGACCGCCACCTGAAACTGGCGGTCGGCCTGGACTACCTCGACGCCTGCCCTGTACGCGGCATGCGCCGTGGTGGCGGTGCGGAACAGATGCACGCACGGGTGCAGGTGAACTCGATGGTGCAAGTGCAACACCCATAACCCGCGCCTAGGCACACCGCCTCATCGCGAGCAGGCTCGCTCCCACAGTGGGTTTTGGTGTGAATACAAATTTCGTATCCACCTCAAAACCCCTGTGGGAGCGGGTTTACCCGCGAAGGCGGCGCTGCATTCAACATCTTCTTCTCCGACCCACCGCTTTCGCGAGCAAGCCCGCTCCCACAGTGGGTTTTGGTGTGAATACAAATTTCGTATCCGCCTCAAAACCCCTGTGGGAGCGGGTTTACCCGCGAAGGCGGCGGTACATTCAACATCTTCTTCGCTGACACACCGCCATCGCGAGCAGGCTCGCTCCCACAGGAATGGCTCCCACGGGACCTGCTGCCACAGGGGCTGGTGCCAGGCCGGGTCCATCGATCTTCCTCAAAAATGAAGCTTTCATGACAAAAGTTCGGTAGCACATCGCCATTCCCGTCATGCCTGTGTGACGTGTTCGAGGGGCCTGCAAAGGGTCGTTTGGAGCCGGGGCGCGAGGGCGGGAGTGAGGCGATGGGAACTATGGAACGTTATTCGAAAGTGGGCATGCAGGAGCTTGACCAGCGGCTGTCGAAGATCGTCGAGGCGGCGCGCAAGCAGCCTGTCTCGGTGTATCGCTACGGCGCGCCATGGGTCTGGATCGTTTCCCAGGATGACTGGCAGGGCGCGCTCAAGGAAGTGTCCAGCTACATTCCCCAGGGGCATTCGCTGGTGCTGCTGCGTCCGCAGATCGACGACCTGCTCAATGACCATCGCGATGTCTTGCAAGGGCTCAATGCCGACGCCCGGATGCTCATCGCGCCGCAGACCGTCATGCACATCCTCTTGCTGCAGCTGCTCTATTCGGTGCCCAGCGAGCAGCAACTCTACGAACAACTCAACTACAACCTGCTGTTCCGCTGGTTCGTCGGCCTGGACCTGAACCAGAAAGTCTGGAGTTTCAACGTCTTGAGCAAAGACCTCGCCACCCTGCTGGGCGATGCGCGTGCGGTAAGACTCATCCAGAAAATCATCGGTGAAGTGTTCTGTGGCGCCTTGCTGCAAATGCCCGAGTTCTCCTTGAACTTCGCGCTGTTGCACACCTGGCTGGCCCGGCACGCCACGACATCGACTGCAAGCAATTGAGCCGTACTTTGAACTCAGGGGGTGGTGTGGAGCATTTTTTCAAATCGCGGCCGGCGCTGTGGGGCTGGTTGTTGCTGGCGGTCGGGGGGCCGTCGGCGTTTGCAGCCGAAGCCGGGCAGGAGGGCGCCGAACCCGCGGCGCGCCTGGTGGACGTGAACGAGTATTTCGTGCGCGGCAATACCGTGCTCGATGCCCGGGCCATCGAGGAAGCGGTGTACCCGTTCCTCGGTCCACAAAAGGCCTTGAGCGACATCGAAGGCGCCCGGGACGCCTTGCAAAAGGTCTATCAGGCGCGCGGCTATCAATCGGTGTTCGTCGAGTTGCCGGAGCAGAAAGTCGAAGACGGCATTGTCTACCTGCAAGTCAGCGAGACCAAGGTTGGGCGGGTGCGGGTGGTGGGCGCCAAGCATTATTCCCCGGTGGAAATCCGTGAAGACGTGCCGGCCCTCCAGGAAGGCCAGGTGCCCGATTTCGCCCAGGTCCAGACCGAACTGGCGCAGCTGAACAAGACGCCCGGGCGCCAGGTGATGCCGCTGGTGCGCGAAGGGCAACGGCCCGGCACCATGGACGTGGATCTGCAAGTGGAAGACCAGGACCCCTGGCAAGCCAGCCTGGGCCTGAACAACGACTACAGCGCCGACACCGAAAGGCTGCGGACCGTCGCCAGCCTCGGCTACAACAACCTCTGGCAACTGGGCCACAGTGTTTCGCTGACCTTTTTTACCGCGCCCCAGGACACCGAGAATGCCAAGGTCTGGTCCGGTTCCTATACCGCACCGCTGGACGAACGCTGGAGCGTGCAGTTCTCCGGCTACCAGTCCGACAGCAACGTGGCGACCGTTGGCGGCAGCAACGTGCTGGGCAAAGGGCATTCCTATGGGGTTTCGGCGATCTACTCGCTGCCATCGAGTGGCGCCTGGGCCAACACCTTGTCCGCCGGCGTGGACTTCAAGGATTTCGATGAAGAGCTGAGCCTGGGTGGCTCCAGCGACAAGGCGCCGCTCAAGTACGCGCCGTTCACCTTCGCCTATAACGGGCTGCGCTACACCCAGGACAGCCAACTGGGGCTCGGCCTGAGCCTGGTGGCCGGTACTCGCAGCCTGCTGGGCTACGGCAGCTCAGACGAAGATTTCGACTACAAGCGCTACCGCGCCAGCCCCAGCTTCGCCGTGCTCAAGGGCGACGGCAGCTACACCTTTACCTTCGGCAACGATTGGCAGACCGCATCCAAGGCGGCCTTCCAACTGGCCTCCGGACCGCTGGTCTCCAACGAGCAATTTTCCGCCGGCGGCGCGACCTCGGTGCGCGGTTACCTGGCCGCCGAGCGCACTGGCGATGACGGCTACCTGCTGTCCCAGGAACTGCGTACGCCATCCCTCGCCAAGTTTCTTGGCAGCTACGTCCAGGAGTGGCGCTTCTATGCCTTCGCCGAAGGCGCCCAGTTGTACTTGCGCGACGAGCTGCCCGACCAGCAGGCCGACTACAGCCTCGCCAGTGTTGGCCTCGGCACCCGGGCGAGCCTGAGCAAGTGGTTGTCCGGGAGCATCGATTGGGGCCTCCCGCTGCTCGACGGGCCGAATACCTCGAAAAAGGAATCGCGCCTGCACTTCAACCTGCAAGCGACGTTTTGAACCCAGGAGTCATGTCCATGCAACGCTTAATGTTATCCCTGTTGATCTGCCTGGGGCTGGTCCTTCCGGCAACCGCCAATGCCTGGTGGCAGGACGATTGGCACTACCGCAAACAGATTTCGGTGGACACCACCCCCCAGGGCGCGGCCATCGCCCAGGCCCTGGGGCGCACGGCATTGCTGGTGCGCCTGCACACCGGCAACTTCACCTTCGACGGGGTCAAGGAGGACGGCTCGGACCTGCGCTTCGTCAGCGCCGACGACAAGACCGTGTTCAATCACCAGATCGAAAGCTTCGACCCGTTGATGGGCATGGCGCTGATCTGGGTTGATGTGCCGAACGTGGAGGGCGGGCAGCGCCGGGACCTGTGGATGTACTACGGCAACCAGAAGGCGCCGGCCACCGGCAGCGGTCAGCTGACTTTCGATCCGGACTACACCGCGCTGTACCACTTCGACGCCGCGACTGGCGTACCGCCCAAAGACACCACAGCCTATGGCAACAATGCCCAGGGCGCTGTCGGCACCAGCATCGACGGGGTGATCGGTCGCGCCTTGCAGTTCAATGGCCAGCCGCTGCTGTTGCCGGCCAGTCCGTCGTTGCAGCACAACGCCGGTGGCGCGTTCACCTTCAGCATCTGGCTGCGCCAGGACCAGGCCAGTGGCGAGCAGATCATCCTGGCCCGGCATGAAGCCGCCAGCAGCCTGCTGATTGGTGTCAATCAAGGCGTGCCGTTCGTCGCCATCGACGGCCAGCGCGCGGTCTCGACCCAACCGCTGAACCCAGGCCAGTGGCAGCACCTGGCACTGACCGCCTCGGGCGACCGGGTGGTGCTGTACGTCAACGGTCGGGAAACCGCGAGCCTCGCCGTGGCGATGCCGGCGTTCAATTCGCCCGTCGCCTTGGGCGCTGAGATTTCCGCCGGTGCCTACGCGCCGTTCAGCGGCGCCATGGACGAAGCACGCTTGTCCAAGGTCGCCCGCCCGGCGCCGCTGTTGCTCGCCGACGCCAACGCCCAGGGCGCCGAATCGAAACTGGTGGCCTACGGTGTCGATGAAGAACAGTCCGGTTTCGGCTTCGGCAGCCTGGGGTTCCTGCTCAATGCCGTGCCGATGGATGCCTGGGTGATCATCGCGATCCTGGTGCTGATGATGTTCCAGTCGTGGATCATCATGCTGCGCAAGAACCGCATGGTCAGCCGTGTCAGCCGGGCCAACGAGGCGTTCCGCGAACAGTTCGCCCGGATCGGCACGCGCCTGGAAATGTTCGCCGACGACCAGGAACTCGCCCAGCGCCTGCAACATTCGTCGCTGTGGCGTTTGTACCTGGTGGCGGTCAAGGAAATCCGCACCCGCCGCGAGCAGGGTGCTGATACCTCCAGCGTGTCGGCGGCCACCATCGAAGCGATCCGCTGCTCCATGGACGGCGTGCGCACCCGGGAAAACCAGCAGCTCAGTTCGAAACTCTCGACCTTGTCCAACGCCATCGCCGGCGGCCCCTACATCGGCCTGCTCGGTACGGTGCTGGGGATCATGGTGGTGTTCCTCGGCACGGCGATGGCCGGTGACGTGAACATCAACGCCATTGCCCCGGGCATGGCCGCAGCATTGCTCGCCACCGCCATGGGCCTGTTCGTCGCGATCCCCGCGCTGTTCGGCTACAACCGCCTGATCACCCGCAACAAGGAAGTCAGTGCCGATATGCGGGTGTTCGTCGACGAGTTCATCACCCGTCTGGCGGAGTTGCATGGCGAAGGCCAGTCCGGTGAAGCGGCCCAGCGCCGCGACCATCACGCCCAATCGTTCGTACCGGCCTGAGGACATCGCGATGGCTAGCGTAAATGCTTCACACGATGACGACGATGACGCAGCAGTGGACAGCATCAACATCACGCCGCTGGTGGATGTGCTCATGGTGGTGCTGGTGATGTTCATTCTCACCGCCACGGCCCAGGTCTCGGGCATCCAGATCAACCTGCCCAAGGCCAGCGCCTCGGTGTCGTTGTCGGAAGCCAAGACCAAAGCGATCTCGGTGAATGACGGGGGTCAGGTGTTCCTCGATGCCTACCCGGTGACCCTGGCGGAGCTGGAAGAACGCCTGCGTATCGAGAAAGCCCAGAACCCGGACTTCCCGATCATCGTGCGCGGTGACGCCACGGTGCAGTATCAGAAAGTCATCGAAGTGCTGGACCTGTTGCGGCGGCTGGAACTGTCCCAGGTCGGTCTCGTCACCGGCAAACCGAGCCAGGGCTGACCATGACCGCGAAACTTCCAATCAGCCCGCCCCCGGTGAAGTCCGCGCCGCTGCGCCTGCTCAAGTGGGCTGCCGGCCTGGCGCTGGGTGCGGTGGCGGCCTGGCTGCTGTGGCAGTGGGCCAATGACATGAGCGGCGTGCGCCGTGAAGCACCGAAGGTGCCGACCATCATTCCGCTGCCGCCTCCGCCCCCGCCGCCCCCGGAGAAGCCCAAGGAACCGGAGCCCAAGGTCGAGGAGAAAGTGCTCGAGCCAGAGCCGACCCCGAAACCCGAAGAGGTCAAGCCCGAGGAAGAGGCGCCGCCGTCACCGGTCGATGACCTGGCGAACCCGATGCAGATGGACGGCGACGCCCAGGCTGGCAACGACGCCTTCAACATCGGTGCCGGCAAGGGCGGGGGCATGGCCGGGGCAGGGGGCGGGCGCCTCGGTAATGGCACCTACAGCCAGTTCCTGGCCTTCACCTTCCAGCGCTTGCTGCGCGAGAACCCTGAGCTGCGCAGCCTGGCGTTCTCGTTGCAGGCCGACGTCTGGCTCAGTGCGGTGGGCGAGATCACCCGGGTCGAGCTGGTCAAGTCCAGCGGTAACCCGCAGGTGGATGGGCAAGTGATTTCCGCCCTGCGTGCCGCGCCGCATTTGAGCGAACGGCCGCCGGCCTCCCTGACTTTGCCTGTGCGCCTGTCCTTGCAGGGACGGCGTCCGGGTTAACCGAATATTGAAAGTTTGCCAACAGGAGTTGTGTGCAGATGATTTCCAATGTGAATCGATTGTCGTGGGCGGTCGGCCTGGTGGTGCTGGGCCTGGCCGGTCATGCGGCGGCCGCCCCGGCGCCTTCGGAAAACGCCACGATCAATCTGATCCGCTTGCTCGTGCAGCAGGGCGTGTTGAAGCAGGACCAGGCCGATGGCCTGATCGCCCAGGCCGAGCGCGAGGCGGTGCAGGCCCGTCAGGCCTCGGCAGCGGTTGCTGCGGTGCCCGCCGGCGCGCCGGGCGATGTGCGCGTGCAATACGTACCGAATATCGTGCGCGAGCAGATCCGCGATCAGGTCAAGGCTGAAGTCATGGCCACCGCCAAGCAGGAAAACTGGGCCCAGCCCAACACCTTTCCGGACTGGGTCTCGCGCATCAGTTTCGATGGCGACATTCGCCTGCGCGATGAATCGCGCTATTACTCGGGGACCAACAGCAACCAGATCGTCGACTTCGCCCGGCTCAACGACAAGGGCCCGTATGACGTCAACCCCAACAGCAGCTCCAGCCTGCCGCCGTTGCTCAACACCCGCGAAGACCGGGAAAACCTGTTCCGCCTGCGGGCGCGTCTGGGCATGAAAGCCGTGATCGCGCCGCAATGGACCGCCGGTATCCGCATCGGTACAGGCTCGGACAACAACCCGGTGTCCACCACCCAGACCCTGGGCGGCGGCTTCGGCAAGAAGGACATCTGGCTCGACCAGGGTTACCTGACCTGGAAGCCCTCCGATGAACTGACCCTGACCGGCGGGCGCATCGCCAACCCGTTCTTCTCCACCGACCTGTTGTATTCCGGTGACCTGAACTTCGACGGCGTGGCGGCGATTTTCAACCACAAGCTCAACCAGGATTGGGGCCTGTTCGGCACCGTCGGTGCGTTCCCGGTGGAGTACACCAACGACACCAGCACCAGCAATGGCACCGACAAGGAGCAGAGCGACACCAAGTGGCTGTACGGCGCGCAATTGGGCGCCAACTGGGCGATCAACGACAGCAACCGGATCAAGGGCGCAATGGCGTATTACCGCTTCGACGACATCGAAGGCCAGCGTTCTTCGCCGTGCCAGCCGTGGGCCGGTGACCCGGGTTGCGACAGCGACGGTTCGCGCGTGGCGTTCATGCAGAAGGGCAACACGGTGTTCCTGCTGCGCGACATCCTGCCTAACCCCCTCAACCCGTCCACTACGCCACAACCGCAGTTCGTCGGCCTGGCCTCGGAGTTCAACCTGCTGGACCTGAACCTGGCGCTGGACTCCGATCTGCCCGCGGACCTGAAACTGCGCAGCCAGGCGCACTACGTACACAACCTGGGCTATGACGAAGGCGAGATGCGCAAGCGCTCGGCCGGGCAGTTCGCCAACAACCTGGACAGCGACGGCGAGGTGGAAAGCGGCGCCAATGCCTGGATGTTTCAATTCACCCTGGGCAACGCGCTGGAGCTCAAGCGCGAAGGCGACTGGAACCTGTTCGCCGGCTACAAATACATCCAGCCGGACGCCTTGCCGGACGGTTTCAACGATTCGTCCTTCCACCTGGGTGGCACCAATGCCAAGGGCTATTTCCTGGGTGGCAACTACGGCCTGGCGAGCAACGTCTACGCCACCGGTCGCTGGCTGAGTTCCGAAGCGGTGTACGGCGCGCCGTACGACATCGATGTCTTGCAGCTTGAAATCAACACGCGCTTCTAAGCGCAGGGAGGCCTCATGAAAAGGCGAGCCATGAACCCGTATCCCGTCGCGTTGCTGATGCTGGGCCTGCTGGTAAATGCCAGTGCCCATGGCGAGGGCCTGGAGGAGCGCCTGCGGGCGCAATTGCGTAGCACCACCGCGCAGTTGCAGGCCCTGCAAAGCGAACAGGCCCAGGCCAGTGCTGCCCGGCAGGCCGCGCAGAACCAGGCCACCGAAGCCCAGGCGCAGATCAAGCAACTGACCGCGCAATTGAGCAAGGCCCAGGCCTTGAACGAACAGTTGGCCGGGCACCAGCAAAACCTGCAAAGCCAGGCCCAGGCGCAAGTGGCGGCGAGCAACGAACAGATCGGCAAATTCAAGAAAGCCTATGACGAGCTGCTGGCCCTGGCCCGTGGCAAGGAAGCCGAGCGCGCTCGCCTGCAAGCGCAACTGACCGAGCGTGACACACAAGTGCAGCAATGTTCGGTCAAGAATCAACAGATGTACGAAGTCGCCAAGACGCTGCTGCATGCCTACGAAACCATTGATGTGGCTGACGTGATGAAGATCCGCCAGCCGTTCGCCGCCAAGACCCGGGTGCGTTTCGAGGAACTGGCCCAAGGCTTTGGCGATGATCTTTACAAGAACCGTTTCGATGCGCCCCAGGCCTCGATCACTCACTGATTCGCAAGGAAGAATGACATGACTTCAATGGTTGAACAGGTAAGTGCCAAATCCCTGACCGAGCTGTTGCAAGCCGCGGGTTACCGCGTCAACGAAACCGAACAGAACGGCATCGTGCAATTGCTCAGCGCCAGCCAGGGCATCGGTTTCGCCGTGCGTTTCGGCAACCCGGCGGCGACCCCGGGGGACTACATGGACTTTACTTTCAGCTGCGCCCTGCGTGTGCAAGGTGAACTGCCCGCCGGTTTGGCCGAGTTGTGGAACGCCTCGCGCCGTTTTGCCCGGCTGTCGCTGCAGGGCGAGTTCCTGGTGATGGAAATGGACGTGGTGGTCGCCGCCGGCGTGAGCGCCGATCACTTGCGCAGCAACCTCGAGCTCTGGGATCGGCTGTTGCAGGAATTCATCGTGTACCTGCGCGAGTACAGCCAGAACGCCACGCGGATGCAGACCCAGGCCGAGCCTGCCGAGGCCGCGCTGGAAGAGGCGAGCGCATCGTGAAAAAGCCGACCTTCGTCATCAGCGCTGCTGCGCTGGGCCTGGTCGCCACGGCTGTAGTGCTTGGCCTGCGTCCGGGTAGCGATCCGGTGGCGGCTGTGCAGACCGTCAGCGTTGTGTCCGCCGAATCGCCGAGCCTGGCCCGGCTGGGCGCCCAACAGGTCAGCCCTGAGGAGCTCAAGACCTTGCTGGCCTCCCTGGCACCTGAAGTTCGCCAGCAGATGAGTGGCAATCGGGCCGCGCTGGAGGGCTGGATCCGCGCGCGCCTGGCGGAAAAGGCCGTGCTGGAGCAGGCCGATGCCCAGGGTTGGCGCCAACGCCCGGAGGTGGAGCGCCAGACCCGCGCCGCTATTGAGCAGATCGTGTTCCGCGATTATTTACAGTCGGTCAGCCAGGTTCCGGCCGGGTACCCCAGCGAAGAAGAATTGAAGCAGGCCTATGACGCCGGGAAGGCCAACTGGACCGCACCGGCGTTGTACCGCGTCAGCCAGATCTTCCTGGCGGCGACTGAACCGCAGACGGTCGAGGCGGTACGTCGGCAAGCGGTGGAACTGAGCAAGAAGGCCCAGGCCTCGCCAGCCGAGTTCGCTGTGTTGGCGAGCCGTTTCTCCCAGGATCGCACCAGCGCGGAGCGGGGTGGCGACAGCGGTTTCCAGCCGTTGCAGCAGTTGGTTCCGCAGGTGAGGGAGGTGGTCGCGCGTTTGAAAGTCGGCGCGGTGTCGGATCCGGTGCAGAGCGCGGCGGGGTTCCACGTGATCAAACTCACCGAACAGCAACCGGCCCGGGAAGCGACCCTTGATGAAGTCCGCGAGCGCCTGACCCAGGCCCTGCGCGCCCAGCGCCAGGAGCAGATCGCCAAGGCCTACCTGGACGGCATGCTCGACACCGCGACCTTTAGCATCGACGGCGCGCAGCTGAGCAAGGTGCTAGAGGAGGTGCGTTAGTTTCACGCTCCTGATCCCGTGGCGAGGGAGCTTGCTCCCGCTGGGACGGTCCGACGCCTCGGGCGAAGCGGCCCCAATA
>NZ_JALJDX010000127.1 GCF_022952855.1 Pseudomonas sp. RGM2987
CCGCCCCGCCCCGCTCCCACAGGGGACTGCGCAGTTGATCTTCAGCATTTATCCAGCGGTTTTGGCTTACCTGTGAAAAGGACTGCAATGACTCCCCGCACTGCCCTCGGCGCCCTGCACATTGGCGCTCTCATGTTCGGCCTGACCGGTGTATTCGGCAAACTCGCCGCCGCTTCACCCGCAGTCATCGTGTTCGGTCGCGCCGTGTTCGCCGTGCTGGCCCTCGCGATATTCGCCCGGTTTGCCAGCCACATCCGGTGGCAAAAACTCCGGCCAGCCGATGGTCGGCGCTTGCTGCTGGGCGGGTTGCTGCTGGCCGGGCACTGGGTGAGTTTCTTCATTGCGGTCAAGGTCGCCGGGGTGGCGATCGCCACGCTGGGGTTCGCCAGTTTCCCGGCTTTCACGGTGCTGCTCGAAGGGCTGATTTTCCGCGAGCGGATTCGCGCCAATGAAATCCTGCTGGTGGTGTTGGTGAGCATCGGCCTGGTGTTGGTCACGCCGGACTTCGACCTGGCCAGCGGCGCGACCACCGGTCTGCTGTGGGCGGTGGCTTCGGGCTTGCTGTTCTCGCTGCTGTCATTGACCAACCGCGCCGGTTCCGCCCATGTGCCGCCGGTGCAGGCGGCGCTGTGTCAGAACGTGGTGGTCGGATTGTGCCTGCTGCCGATGGCCGCGCCGCAATTGGGTGATGTACGGCCCATCGACTGGCTGTGGATCGCACTGCTGGGGATTTTCTGCACCGGCCTGGCCCACAGCCTGTTCGTCGCCAGCCTGGCGGTGATCAAGGCCCGTACGGCGGCCGTGGTCTTTGCCATGGAACCGGTCTACGGCATCGCCATGGCGTGGATGCTGTTCGACGAGAACCCGACACTGCGCATGCTGCTGGGGGGCGTGCTGATCATCGTCGCCATCGTGGTATCGAGCCAGCTGGGCGGCGCGAAGAAACCGGACGTAGGCGCCGAAGCCGCGTCTCACTGAATACGGTCGTTATGCCCCAGGTCGCGCTCCGGGTCGATCTGGTCGCGGACCCGCTGCTTGAGCACCTTGGCTTCAGGAAAACCACCATCGACCTTACGCTCCCAGATCTGCTGGCCGTCGCAGCTGATCTGGAACACCCCGCCGGTCCCCGGCACCAAGGACACCTTGCCCAGGTCGTCGCCAAAAGTGCTGAGCAGCTCCTGGGCCAGCCAGGCGGCGCGCAACAGCCGTTGGCACTGGGTGCAGTAGGTGATGACGACTTCCGGCTTGGGCGCGGTCATTGCGGGAAACTCCTGGGTTCTAAGACCCCGCCATGATACCCATAACCACCGCAAAATCCCCTGTGGGAGCGGGCTTGCTCCGGGCGGCGATCCGACGAAGAGGCCAGTAGTCACGGCATAGATCCCAGGAACTCAGCGAATCCCGGCCAGCAATACCCGGGCAGTCTGCTTGAGCGGTTCATCGCCCTCGTGGAGCAGCTCTTCAAGCAACGTCACGGCAGTCTTCAGGTCGCCGTCATCGATGCAGTTCTGTGCCTGCTCCAGTTTGGCCGAATGTTCCGATGCCCGGGGCTCGAGGGACAGGGATTCGCGGGGCTCGGATTCAAACGGCAGTGACTCCAGCTCCAGCGACTGTTCTTCATCGGCAAAACTATCGAGGAAGGCGTCATCCAGCGACTCGGTTTCCAGCGGCGCTTCCCATTGCAACTCGGGCTCATCGAAGCCTGAAAGCGACAGGCCATTGGTCACGTCCACAGGCGCAGGTACTGAGGCAGTGGGTTTTCCGGCAGGGGCTGACTGGGCGTCAGCCAGGTCCCAACTACTTTCCATGGACAGCGCATCCAGGTTCAGCTCGAATTCGTCACTGGGCTGCACGGGCGCCGGTGCAGGCGCCAATGCCGCTGCAGTAAAAGGTTCAGGCTCGGGAAGCGGTGCCTGGTCCTCCGCCGGCGGCGCTACCGCAACGGTGGTCGCCGCGACCTTGGGATAGCGCTCGCGAATAGCTTCCAGCGTCCCGGCGTCAATACCCTGCGCCAGCAAGTGATGCTCCTGAGCCTGGAAACCGATGACATCGCCTTGCTTGCCCAAAACCTCAAGCAACTTCAGGCCCAGGTCGGTGCGTTCGGGTTCTGCCAACAACGCCGCGCGCAACAACCCTGCCGCTTCGGTAAAACGCCCGTAGGTCAGGTAAATCCCGACGCCTTCCAGCACGTCGCCCAGCGGCGCATCACCGTTATGAAATGATGCGGCAGTCTCCGGCAGTTCTTTGTCGGGAGGCGGCGCATAGGCATCGACGCCATCCTCCAGCACCGGCTCGGGACGCTCGGGCATTGGCGCCACGTCGGCCTCTTCCTGCTGTTGCCTGCGACGAACGAACAGTAGCAGCGCGAGCAACGCCAGCAGGCCCACCAGCCCTCCTACCCACAGCCAATTGATACCTTCTTGCGGCTCGGCAGCGGGTTCTACTGCCGCCGGCGCAGGCGTTGGCGAAGGTTCGACTGGCTGGGGTGGCTGCGACGCGACAGGGGCTGGCGGCACCTCGGCCAATCGGGCCTGCAATTCACTGATCTGTTTGCGCTGGGCGGCGATTTCTTCGTCCTGGGCCTGGAGCCTGGCCTGCAACTGGTCAATGGTGGACTGTTGCTGCTGGCTCTGCAGCACGCTGGCGGCCACTTGCTCGTCGGACGCGGCCGGGGCCTGGGCCACCGCGGCCCCGTCAGACGTTGGCAGCACTGCCGAATCAGGCAACAACAGGCGCTGGCCGATGGAGAGCCGGTCGCTGCCGGGATTCAGCGCCTGGATCCCCTGCATCAGCTCATTGACCGAAGCGTTGCTGCCAGCGTCGTGCAGGCGTTTGGCGATGACCCAGGGGTTGTCGCCCTGGACGACGGTGTAGCGCTTGCCTTGGGTTGCAGGGGGCGGCTTGATGGCGGGTGCCTGGTCGGCACCCGATGACTGCGAATTGCCCACAGGCTCGTCCCGGGCCGGGACGATACCCGGTGTGCCGGGTGGATCAATGAGCACGGTGAATTCGCGCAGCAGGCGCCCGTTGGGTTGGTTGACCTGTACCAGGAAGTTGAGAAACGGTTCCTCCACCGGTTTGCTGGACGTCACTCGAATGAAACTGCGTTCGCCACGCAGTACCGGTGTGAAGCGCAGGTTGCTCAGGAAGAACACCCGCTCCACGCCAGCCCGGTTGAAATCGTCCGGGCTCGCCAGGCTGGCCGACAGGTCGCCCTCGCTGAGACCGGCCACATCCACCAGGGCAATATCGGCGCGCAATGGCTGGTTCAGGGCCGAATGGAGTGTGATTTCCCCCAGCCCCAGCGCAGACGCCAAAGCCGAATACCCCAGAGCACCCACGACGACCAACACGTTGACCCGACGGCGCAACGTGAACTGCAGACTTCCAAGCATGGGCATCCCTTTCGATTACCGGACTGAGCGTAAACGCTTCCAATACGAACGCTTAGTACTGGTTATAGTTCGCTAATCGCCGAATCTCAAAAGTTGAATGCCTGGGATATGCCTCAGGATTTTTCCAGATTGGCCAGGATCGTTTCATGGACACGCATACACAGGCTGATGTCCGCCTCGTCGACACCTTCGAACACTTCCCGGCGCAACTGCGTGGCAATGGTTTCGATTTGCTCGATCAGGGGCCGGGCCGGCGCGCAGAGCACGATTTTCTTCGCCCGACGATCTTCTGCCACGGCCTGGCGCTGCACCAACCCCTGGGTTTCCAGGCTGTCGAGGAGCCGGGCCAGGGTCGGGCCCTCGACTGCGACGCTCTGGGCCAGCTCGCGCTGGGTCGGCGCCTGTTCAAAACGGGCCAGGTGCAGCAGCACCAACCAGCGCGCCTGGGACAGGCCCAGCCCGGCCAGGCGACGGTCCAGCTCGGCTCGCCAGCCACGAGACATCTGCGCCAGTTGCATGCCAAATCGGTGTTGATCGGTTAACGGCATAAAAAACTCATCGGATCTGAAATAGGAAAATACTAATTATTAGTCAGCTAAGCATGAGCTTCGTAATCAAGCAAGGTTTGCGCTTTGGTGAATCGTTAAAGGCGCTTAACTCACTGATCAGACTTCGAATTCCGACTGCAACGCAGCCCTGACGCAATACAGCACGCCCTCCGGCACTCGTCCCGCGAACAGCTCGGCTACCTCCGACACGGGCGGCAATTCGCCTTCGCCATCCAGGAACGCGTCCTGCACCTCGCCCATCAGCTCTTCGGGCAGGTCCAATGCCTGCTCCAGGGACAACTGCTGCTCACCGATGGCCTCGGCAAGCATGGCGTAGACGTTCTTTTCAGAGCATTGCAGTTGCCCGGCGATCTGCAACGGCGTCATGCCGGCACGCGCCAGCGTGATGAGTTCGTGGCGGACGTCGGCCACTGCTTTCGGGGCCTCGGCCTCGCCACCCAGCACCTGGAGGAAGGCCTCGCCATAGCGCTCCAGTTTGCGCGCGCCCACGCCACTGACCCGGGCCATTTCCGCCAGGGACGTCGGTTGGCTGAGGAGCATTTCCAGCAGGGTCGAATCCGGGAAGATGACGTAGGGTGGCACGCCATGTTCCTCGGCGAGCTTGCGCCGCAAGGCGCGCAAGGCTTCCCATTGATCGCGTTCTTCGCCCCGCACCAGTTGGCTGGCCTGGCTCTTGCTGCTCTTGACCGCCGTCGCCGGCTTGAGGTCACGACGCAGTTGCAGGGTGACTTCGCCTTTGAGCAACGGCCGGCAGCTCTCGGTCAGGCGCAGGCCGCCGTAGCCTTCCAGGTCGATGTCCGCCAGGCCGCGTGCCACGAGCTGGCGGAACAACGACCGCCACTCACCCTCGCTGCGGGCCTTGCCCACGCCATACACCGATAGGTGCTGGTGGCCGAAGCTGCGGACCTTTTCGTTGTCTTTGCCCAGCAACACGTCCACCAGATGTCCGACGCCGTAGCGCTGGCCGGTGCGGAAAATGGCCGACAACGCCTGGCGGGCCGGCTCGGTGGCGTCCCAGGTTTCCACGCCGTCGACACAATTATCGCAATGCCCGCACGGCTGGGGCATGTCTTCATCGAAATAGGCCAGCAGGGTCTGGCGCCGGCAGCGGGTTTCTTCGCAGAGCGAGAGCATGGCGTCGAGCTTGTGCTGCTCCAGGCGCTTGTGGCGCTCGTCGCCCTCGGAGCTTTGCAGCATCTGCTTGAGCATCACCACGTCTTGCAGGCCGTAGGCCATCCAGGCGTCAGCCGGCAAGCCATCGCGACCGGCACGCCCGGTTTCCTGGTAGTACGCCTCGAGGGATTTGGGCAGGTCCAGGTGCGCGACAAAGCGTACGTTGGGTTTGTCGATGCCCATGCCGAAGGCCACGGTGGCGACCATGATCAGCCCTTCCTCGTTGAGAAAGCGTTTCTGGTGGTAGGCCCGCAGGTCATTGGGCAGGCCGGCGTGGTAAGGCAGCGCCGGGAACCCCTGCTCACACAGGAACGCCGCCACTTCATCGACCTTTTTGCGCGACAGGCAATAGACAATGCCGGCATCGCTGCGACGCTCTGCCAGGAACGCCAGCAATTGCTTGCGCGGCTGCTCCTTGGGCACGATGCGGTAGAAAATGTTGGGACGGTCGAAGCTCGACAGGAACCGCTCGGCATTCTGCAAGTGCAGGCGCGAGACGATTTCTTCGCGGGTCCGTTTGTCGGCGGTGGCGGTCAAGGCAATGCGCGGCACGTCGGGGAACAGCTCCGCCAATTGCCCCAGTTGCAGGTATTCGCGGCGGAAATCGTGGCCCCATTGGGACACACAGTGGGCTTCGTCGATGGCGAACAGGGCAATTTCCAAGCTCTGCAGGAACGCCAGCATGCGCGGCTGCACCAGGCGCTCCGGTGCCAGGTACAACATCTTCACTTCGCCACGCTTGATACGCGCCGCCAGGTCTCGCTGCTGGTCGGCACTGAGGGTGGAGTTCAGCGAAGCGGCCGCGACGCCCAGCTCTTCGAGGGTCGCGACCTGGTCGTCCATCAGTGCGATCAGCGGCGAAACCACCACCGCCAGGCCATTGCGCAACAACGCCGGCACCTGAAAGCACAGGGACTTGCCGCCGCCGGTGGGCATGAGCACCAACGCATCGCCACCGCTGGCCACGCGCTCAATAATGGCACCCTGACGGCCACGAAAACTGTCGTAGCCGAAGATGTCCTTGAGGACGCGCTGAGCCTGTTCGAGCATAGAAACTCCAAAAATCACCGAAACATCCCTGCAAGGCTGGTCCAGAATTGCAAACGCTGCACCGGCAAATCGTAAGGGCGCGTTTCGAACCGGCAAGACGCCGCAGGGCATCACAAAACGCGGCAGTATACCCGAGGCCTTCGTTGCAGAGGGCGCCGCTGACAAGAGGCATTGAAGCCACGGGGGATGCAGGCCAGGGCATTGGGGCAACTCAGCCGTATGGAAAAGGCAAATACGCCACGCGGCTGGCCTGCGGGCTCAAGAAGGCCTAGAATTCCCGCATTGTTTATTCCCCAAGGTAGCCTGTAATGTCCTTCGCTGAGCAACTGACCCGCCTGCAAGTCTTCCTCGACGCCGATGAGCTGCACGAGGAAGCGCTGGATTACGTGGCCGCTCATGGCTATCTGACCGCCCTGTCGATCTGCTCCGAGCCTGTGCCGGACCGTGAATGGATCGACGCGCTGTTCGCCGAAGAGCCACATTACAGCGACGAAGCCCAGCGCACCGAAATCGAGGCCACGCTGGTGGGCCTCAAGGCGCACATCGCCCGTCAACTGGCTTCCGACGAAGAGTTCGAATTGCCCTGCGAGCTGGACCTGGGCGATGACCCGGACGATTCGGAACTGCGTGGCTGGTGCATCGGGTTCATGGAAGGCGTGTTCCTGCGCGAAGCGGCCTGGTTCGAAACCGCCGAAGAGGAAGTCAGCGAAATGCTGCTGCCGATCATGGTCGGGTCCGGCCTGTTCGACGAGCAACCGGAGTTTTCCGACATCGCCGCCGACGCCAACCTGATGGACGACATGATCGTGCAGATCCCGGAAGCCCTCACCGCCCTGTACCTGTTGTGCAACGCCCCGGACGAGAAACCGGCGATCCTCAAGCCTCGTCACCACTGAGTGGCTGGGTGTCCGCGCCCATTGGCAATCGCCCGCTGATCCTGCGTTACGCTCTACTGGCCGTCGGCTGGTTGAGCGTGGTGCTGGGGGTCATCGGCATCTTCGTTCCCGTACTTCCCACCACCCCTTTCCTGCTCCTGGCGGCTGCCTGCTTCGCACGTAGCTCGCCGCGTTTCTACCAATGGCTGGTGGAGCATCCCCGCCTCGGCCCATGGATCAAGGACTACCTCAGCGGCAATGGCATCCCCCTCAAGGGCAAGGTCTACGCCATCGGCCTGATGTGGGCGAGCATCCTGTTCTCCTGCTACCTGGTGCCCCTGCCGTGGGCGCGGGGGTTCATGCTCACCAGTGCGGTGCTGGTGACGGTCTACATCCTCAAGCAGAAGACCCTTCGTAAACCTTAAGCCAGCCCTGCACATGACTTGTGGGAGCCAGGCAGCCGCTGAACTCACCTCACACCGTATCCACCTTCAACGAATGATCATTCAACATCCCATTGATGATAGTTGCCGTATCCGCACCGGCAATCATGCCGCCTGCGCCCGGCGTGACGCCGTAGTGGCTGGCGAGGTTGACGCCGGCCAGGTCGATGGTCTGGTTCGGCGTGGCACCGGCGGTGGCGCTGACGTCGATGCTGGTGATCACGGATGGGCCGCTGCCGGTGACGGTGAAGTGCAGGTAGTCGTCCAGTGACGCCGCACTGCCGTTTTCCCCCTGTAGCAGCTGGGACAAATCGAGTTTGTCGACGCCTGGGGTAAAGTCGGTGACCACGTCGTGGCCGCTGTTGCCCGCCTGCCATTGGAAGGTATCGGCGCCGCTGCCGCCGGTCAGGGTGTTGTTGCCCAGCCCACCGATCAGCAGGTCATCGCCGCCGCCGCCATTGAGCACATCATGACCCAGCCCGCCGTCGATGCGGTTGTTGCCGCCGTCGCCGGTGAGGGTGTCGTTGAAGTTCGAGCCGACGAGGTTTTCGATCCCACCCAAGGTGTCGATGCCCGCCCCCAGGGTGTTTTGCGCCGCCAGCAGGCCCAGGTTCACCGTGACGGCCGCCGTGGCATGGGCGTAGCTGGCGGTGTCGGTGCCCGTGCCGCCGTCGAGCAGGTCGTTGCCTGAACCGCTGTAGAGCAAGTCATTGCCTGCCCCGCCATGCAGCGTGTTGTTGCCCGCCCCTGCGGTGAGAATGTCGTTGCCATCACCTGCGTTGAGCACATTGTCGCCGGTACCGGCCACCAGCACGTCGTCGCCGCTGGTGCCCGTCAGGGTGTGCCCGGCCTGATAGCTGATGCCCACCGCCGCGCTGTCGCTGCCGCCGTGGTTGTCACTGGCGGTGTAGGTGCCGTGGTAGTCGGGCGTGATGTCATGGGCGCCGGCGTAGTTGACGGTCATGGTCAGTTGATAGTTTTCCGCAGCGTTCGAGTTGCCGCCGCCGGGATTGGCGATGTTGGTGACGAGGATCTGGTAGTTGCCATCCGCCGCCGCGGTAAACGAGGCGCCGTCGGCGATGGCGATGAACGGCCCGCCATTGAGGGAATATTCCAGGGTGATATGGCCGGCCGCCAGGTTGTGATCCAGGGTCAGGGTTTCGCCTTGCTTGAGGCTGATGTTGAGGCGGTCCTCATCGTTGGTGTTGTTATTGGACACCGCCCCCAGCGCGCCGCTGACCACCAGCACCGCCGTCATGGTCGCGGTGTTGGCGACAAAGGCACTGCGGTTGAGGTTGATCGACTGCACGTTGTTGCCAGTGAAGCTGGCCGTGCCGGTGGTGCCAGTGAAATCCGCGCCTCTGGCGACCCAGCCGGTATTGAAACTGGTGGGCGAAGCCGTGAGCGGATCGCCGTTGGCGTCGCTGTCGTTGCCCAGCAGCAGCTCACCGGGAACCACGATATTGCCCGACAGCACGTTGGTGATGATGTGGTCATCGACGGCCACCGGCGGGCTGTTGGGGACAACCTTGATTACCAGGTTCGAACTTGCCAGGTCGCCGTCGTTGTCGCTGACGGTGTAGCCGATGGTCTCGGTAATCAGCGTACTGGTGGCGGTCTGGGAGGTGTAGCTGAACTCGCCGGTGTCGAGGTTGACCACCAGCGTGCCGTCATGGGCGGTGGCGATGCTCAAGGTGTTGCTGGCGGTATTGAAGGTCCCGTGATTGGCCCCGCCACTGACGGTCAGCCCACCTTGGCCACCATTGGCCGCCGGATTGAAGCTGTAGGTGGTGCCATCGACCACCAGGCTCTTCACAAACCCGCCGTCGGCGCCGAACGAACCGCCCTCGCCCAACAGGTTGCCAGTGACCGGGGCGCCTTGCACGGTGCCGGAGAGCACCGAGTTGAGCTGGCTCAGGTCGGTGACCACCACCGCGTTGGCGTCGGTGTGCGTGCTGCCGTCATAAGCCAGCGGGTCGAGATTGATGTTTCTGGCGCCGCTGCCCAGGCCGACAGCGTAATTCTTGATGCTGTTGGCATCGAGAAAGGCTTTCCACGCGGCCTCGTCCGCCGAGCCGATGTCGCCCAAGGTCGGCTTGCCATCGGAGAAAAAATAACCAATGTTCTGTGCGCCGGTCAGTTGTCCGGGGGTTGCAAACGCAGTCTTGGCCATCGCCACGGCCGCATCGTAATTGGTGTCCCCGTGCGCATTCAACGCGGCGATCAGCGTCTTGGCCGTTGCCACGTCCACCCACACGGCACTCTGGTCGGTGGCACTGCCGCTGAAGGTCACAAGCTGGACCTTGACGTCGCCCAAGTCGTCGTATTTGTCGAGCAAGGCGCTGATCGCCTGCTTGGCCAGATCCATACGCGAGAGTCCTGGCACGCCGGAAGCGTCTTTCATGCTGCCGGACACATCGAGCACGATCAGCAGGTTCGAATCGATCTCCACCGCCGTGACCGAACGCTCGGACGCGACCGCCTTGGGCACGTCGTCGACGATGCTCACCACCAGGCTGCCGGTGACGCTGTTGCCCAGTGAGTCCGTGGCCTTGTAGGCGAAGCTTTCGTTCAGCACGTTCGGACCATCATTGGCGCCGGGCGTGGTCGTGGCGGGCGAAGTCAGGGTGTAAGTGTAGGAGCCATCGGGATGGAGCAGCAGTTGACCGTAGGCACCCGCGGCGTTGCCCACCAAGGTGAAGGTCACGGCGCCCGTGGCACCGGTCACCGAACCGACCAGGCTGCCGGTCGCGGTTTCGCCGATGGCGCCCGGGTCACTGCCGGTGACCGTGCCAGGCGCCAGGTCCTGGCCGTCCTGATTCAGGTCGAGGGCTTTCTCGTAGACCGTGATGTCCTGGTCGGTGCGCGCGACAAGGCAACTGTTGTGCACATCGATGGTGATGGTGGTGGTGCTCTCGTCGCCATCGGCATCGCGCACGGTGTAGGTGAACACGTCGGTGGCGCCCGGTGCGCCGACGCTGTCCGGGTTGCTGTGGTAGACGGCGTTGCCGCTGGCGTCCAGGGTCAGGTAGCCGTAGGTGCCGTTGATCTGGGTGTTGAGGCCGCCAGTGGCCGGGGACGACGTGTCATTGCCGGCACGGATGCCGATGACCTCACCGCCGTCGGCGCCGAGCACGTCATTGGCCAACACGTTGCCATTGACCGTGCCGCCCTCCACCACCGAGGCGAAATCGGCATGGGCGTTGGGTACGTCGTCGACGATGTTGATGACAATGGTGCTGGTGACGGTATTGCCCAGGGAGTCTGTGGCCTGGTAGGTGAAGCTTTCGCTCAGGACGTTCGGGCCATCGTTGGCGTGGGGCGTCGTTGTGGTGGGCGAGGTCAGCGTGTAGGTGTAGGAACCGTCCGCATGCAGCAGCAGTTGACCGTAGGCACCGGTGGCGCTGCCCACCAGGGCAAACGTCACGGCGCCAATGGCACCGGACACCGAGCTGGCAAGGTTGCCGTTGGCGGTTTCGCTGGTGGCGCTCGGGTCGCTGCCGGTGACCGTGCCGGGGGCCAGGTCCTGGCCGTCCTGGTTCAGGTCCAGGGCTTTTTCGTAGACGCTGATTTCCTGGTCCGAAGTGGCGACCAGGCAGCTTTCATGGACATCGATGGTGACGGTCGTGGTGCTCTCGTCGCCATCGGAGTCGCGCACAGTGTAGGTGAACACGTCGGTGGCACCCGGTGCGCTGACGGTGTTCGGATTGCTGTGGTAGACGGCGTTGCCGTTGGCGTCCAGGGTCAGGTAGCCGTAGGTGCCGTTGATCTGGGTGTTGAGGCCGCCAATAGCCGGGGACGAGGTGTCGTTGCCGGCACGAACTCCGATCACCGCACCGCTCACGGCCGGGCCGTCGGCGCCACCCTCGTCGTTGTTCAACACGTTGCCGCTGACCGTCCCGCCCTCATCCACCGAGGCTGAATCGGCATGAGCGGTAGGCAGGTCGTCGACGATGTTCACGTCCAACGTACCGTTGGCCGTGGTGCCGTTGTCGTCAGTCGCCACGACAGCAAATTGTTCACTCAGGCTGTTGGCGCCGTTGGCGTTTGGATGGGCTTCGTTGTCCAGCAAGGTGTAGCTGTAGCTCACCACGCCAGTGACGGCGTTGAAGCCGGTGATGGTCAGGGTGTTGCCCAATGCGGTGGTGATCGACTGAGGGAAACCGGCGGCCACGCCACCCGCAACAACGTTAATGCCGCCGACACTCAAGGTTTGTACACCGTCCAACGCGGTGACCGTGAAGGTACCGCTCTGGGTCAGTGCCGACGCATCAGGGCTGCTGCCGTCGCTGAGGTTTTTCTCCTGAACCGTCAGTTCACCGCCTTCGGTGTCGAGGCCGGTGATGATCACCGGGTCGTCGTTGTTGTGCACTTGCAGCACCAGATTCGCGGTGCTGCTATCGCCATCGGCATCGGTCAGGGTGTAGGTAAAGGTTTCACTGCCGTTGCCACCGCCGTGCAACCCTTTGAAATCGGCGTCAGCGGTGTTGAGGGTGTAGGTGTAGGAACCATCAGCGTTGAGCACCAGCGTGCCGTAGGTGCCGGTGAAGGTGCCAGGGGTGATAGGGCCGGACGCGACATGGTCGGCGCCTTGGGTGTCGTTGGTCAGCACGCTGCCGGTCAGGGTCAGGTTGGTTTCCGAGGCGGTGCCCGAATGGCTGTCATCCACGGCTTTTGGCAGGTCGTCGACGATGTTGACGTCCAAGGTACCGTTGGCGGTGGTGCCATTGTCATCGGTGGCTACGACGGCAAATTGCTCGCTCAGGCTGTTGGCACCGTTGGCGTTCGGATGAGCTTCGTTGTCCAGCAGCGTGTAGCTGTAGCTCACCACGCCAGTGACGGCGTTGAAGCCGGTGATAGTCAGCGTATTGCCTAATGCGGTGGTGATCGACTGAGGGAAACCGGCGGCCACGCCACCCGCAACAACGTTAATGCCGCCGACACTCAAGGTTTGTACACCGTCCAACGCGGTGATGGTGAAGGTACCGTTTTGAGTCAGTGCCGAGGCGTCCGGGCTGCTGCCGTCGCTGAGGTTTTTCTCCTGAACCGTCAGCTCACCGCCTTCAGTGTCGAGGCCGGTGATGATCACGGGATCGTCATTGTTGTGGATTTGCAGCACCAGGTTTGCAGTGCTGGTGTCACCGTCCGCATCGCTCAGGGTGTAGGTAAAAGTTTCACTGCCGCTGCCACCGCCGTGCAGCCCTTTGAAGTCTGCGTCCGCGGTGTTGAGGGTGTACGTGTAGGAACCATCGGCATTGAGGATCAGCGTGCCGTAGGTGCCGGTGAAGGTGCCGGGGGTGATCGGGCCGGACGCGACATGGTCGGCGCCTTGGGTGTCGTTGGTCAGCACGCTGCCGGTCAGGGTCAGATGGGTTTCCGACGCGGTGTTGGCGTTGCTGTCGTCAACCGCTTTGGGCAGGTCGTCGACGATGTTGACGTCCAAGGTACCGTTGGCGGTGGTGCCATTGTCATCGGTGGCGACGACGGCAAATTGCTCGCTCAGGCTGTTGGCGCCGTTGCCGTTTGGATGAGCTTCATTGTCCAGCAGGGTGTAGCTGTAGCTCACTACGCCGGTAGTCGCGTTGAAGCCGGTGATGGTCAGGGTGTTGCCCAGCCCCGTGGTAATCGACTGAGGGAAACCCGCCGCCACACCACCCGTCACCACGTTGATCCCGCCAACGCTCAAGGCTTGTACACCGTCCAACGCGGTGATGGTGAAGGTACCGCTTTGGGTCAGTGCCGACGCATCAGGGCTGCTGCCGTCGCTAAGGTTTTTCTCCTGAACCGTCAGCTCACCGCCTTCAGTGTCGAGGCCATTGATGATCACCGGGTCATCGTTGTTGTGGATCTGCAATACGAGGTTCGCGGTGCTGCTATCGCCATCGGCGTCGGTCAGGGTGTAGGTAAAGGTTTCACTGCCGTTGCCACCGCCGTGCAACCCTTTGAAATCGGCGTCGGCGGTGTTGAGGGTGTAGGTGTAGGAACCGTCGGCGTTGAGCACCAGCGTGCCGTAGGTGCCGGTGAAGGTGCCGGGGGTGATCGGGCCGGACGCGACATGATCGGCACCTTGGGTGTCGTTGGTCAGCACGCTGCCGGTCAGGGTCAGGTTGGTTTCCGAGGCAGTGCCGGCGTTGCTGTCATCCACGGCTTTTGGCAGGTCGTCGACGATGTTGACGTCCAGAGTACCGTTGGCCGTGGTGCCGTTATCGTCAGTCGCCACGACAGCGAATTGCTCGCTCAGGCTGTTGGCGCCGTTGGCGTTCGGATGAGTTTCGTTGTCCAGCAAGGTGTAGCTGTAGCTCACCACGCCGGTGCTCGCATTGAAGCCGGTGATGGTCAGGGTGTTGCCCAATGCGGTGGTGATGGATTGCGGGAATCCAGCTGTCACGCCACCAGTGACGACGTTGATGCCACCAACGCTCAACGTCTGCACACCGTCCAACGCGGTGATGGTGAAGGTACCGCTTTGGGTCAGTGCCGACGCATCCGGGCTGCTGCCGTCACTGAGGTTTTTCTCCTGCAATGACAACTCCCCTCCTTCAGCATCAAGCCCAACCAACACCACCGGATCATCGTTGTTGTGCACTTGCAGCACCAGGTTCGCAGTGCTGGTGTCGCCGTCGGCATCGGTCAGGGTGTAGGCAAACGTCTCGGTGCCACTGCCACCGCCGTGCAACGCGACGAATTGCGGGGCACTGGTGTTCAGGGTGTAGGTGTACGTGCCGTTGGGATTGAGCACCAGGGTGCCGTAGGTGCCGGTGAACGTACCGCCAATGATCGGCCCGCTGTCGGGGCCGGTGGGGATGCGGTCGGCGCCTTGTAGGTCATTGGGCAACACGTTGCCCGTAAGGGTGAGCAGGGTTTCCGACGCCGTATTCGGATGACTGTCGTCCACCGCCTGCGGCACGTCGTCGGTGATATTGACGTCGAGGGTGCCAGTGGCGGTGTCACCGTCGGTGTCGACCGCCACAATCGGGAACTGCTCGGTAATGCTGTTGGCACCGCCGCCGGCAGGATGGGTTTCGTTGTCGGTGAGGGTATAGGTATAACCGACCACCCCGGTGGCGGGGTCATAGCCGGTGATGGTCAGAGTATTACCCAGCGGCGAAGTGATGGTCTGAGGGAAGCCTGCTGGCACGCCGTTGGTGATTACACTGATACCGCCGATGCTCAGGCTGCTCAGCCCATCGGGAGCGGAAACCGTGAAGGTACCGCTTTGCACCAACGCGCCAGGATTGGCGGCGGTGCCATCGGCCAGGTTAGCCTCGTCGGTGGTGAGTTCGCCGCCTTGCGTATCGACCCCGTCAAGGGTCACGGGGTTGTCTGGAGGTGTTACCGGCGGCACGGTCCCGTCGCTATTGCCGTTATTGTCCGGCTCAGCCGCCAGGCGCAGTTGAGGAAACTCGGGGATCCCGTTGAACCCGGCAGTAGGAAAACCGATCAGCGGTTCGACCCGCCCGCCCACTTCTTCCAATAGCACGAAACTGTGCCCGCCACCCAGGCCGCCCGCCGCGTTACCGGCACCCGGGCCTGCGGCGGTGGCTTCACCGGTCTGGGTCGGGTCGGCGCCGGCGGCGATGGCTTGTTGCAGTTTCTGCACATCGGTCAGTTGCGCGTCACTCGGTGTCGCCGCCTCCGGAGTATCCACGTGGGGCGCCTGGTTGGCGAGCAGCTGCGGGGTCAGGGTGAGGTTGCTTTCACGCCCCAGGGTCAACTCATGACCGTTCTGCAAATGCACCGCCACGGCCCCTTCGGCACCGGTGACCAGATGTTCACCGGCATAGAGCCGATCGCCTTCAACCAGAGGCCGCCGCTGGCCGCCTGCTGTTTCTGCGAAGACCTGCCCTACCACTTTGCTGACGGTACCGATGAGCGCTGCCATGTGCCTTCCTCCGTTGCCGACCGCAGTCGGCACCTGTGTGGGTGAAGAATCCGTCCTCGAATGGGCGGCCGGCAAAGCTGGAAAATCTGCCAGCTTTCACGGGGATCCAAGGTGCTGGCCATTCGCCAAAACGACAAAAAACCGTCATCTAAAATCGCCTCGCCTCTCGCCCTTTCGGTATTTCTTCACGTCGTTCAAAAATTTGCATGGAACTTTCTTGACGCCTGAAAGCCGTCAGAACCCGCAGATTCAAAGGCTTTCGCTCTGAACAATGTGCCGGATTCGGGCAACCACATAAGTTTTTTTTGGAATAATCGTTATGAGAAATTCTTCTTAGGTTTTGCGCAGGATGTTCTTAGCTGTGTTGTTACAAGGTTGAAACGGTTTTGATCTTTAATACGTCAATATTTTGGCGACAGCCAAGCACTACAGACCTCAGGAGATGCACCCCATGCGCGTTCTAACCCCCCTCTGCAGCGCGGTTTTGCTGGCCATGGCCTGCTCTTCTCAGACGCAGGCCATGTCCTTGACCGAAGCGATCCAGAGCACCATCGCCACTCACCCGGAGCTGGCACAACGGGTGGACAGTCGGCTGTCGGCCAACGAAGACGTCAAGGTCGCCAAAGGGGGCTTTTACCCGTCGGTGGATTTGAACGCAGGCTACGGCCGCGGCTACAGCGACAACACCAACACTCGGGCGTTGGGCAACCACCACACCAATATCCTGACCTACACCCAATCGGAGCTGCGCCTGCGGCAGATGATCTTTGACGGCTTCAACACCGCCAATGAAGTGGAACGCACCAAGGGCGTGGTCAACTCCCGGGCCTATTACGCCCAGGGCACCGCCCAGGACCTGGCGCTGCGCACCATCGAGGTTTACCTGGAAGTGCTCAAGCGCCGCGAACTGGTGACTCTGGCCAAGAACAACATGCAGGCGCACCTGCGGGTCAACGACCAGATCGGCCTGCGCACCCAACGCGGGGTCGGCAGCACCGCCGACTCCGACCAGTCCAATGCCCGCCGGGCGCTGGCGGAAAACAACTTCGACACCGCCGAAGTGGACCTGGCCGACGCCGAGGCGAACTTCTACAGCGTGGTCGGACGCATGCCCGATGAACTGGAAATGCCGGCCTCGACCAAAGGCGAAGTCCCCGCCGACCTGCGCGAAGCCCAGCAAAGCATGCTGGATAACAACCCGTACCTGAAATCCGCCCAGGCCGACATTCAATCGGCAGAGAGCCAGTACGAAGTGGCGAAGTCGCCCTTCTACCCGCGCTTCGACGCTGAAGCGGCCGTCGGCGCCAATAACAACATTGGCGGTGAAGAAGGCCACGACAACAGCTGGCGCGTCGGCGTGGTGATGAACTACAACCTGTTCCGCGGCGGCAGCGACAAGGCCCGGCTGGCGTCCAACGCCCACCAGATCAACCAGGCCATGGACATCCGCAACAATGCCCTGCGCCAACTCAACGAGGACACGCGCCTGGCCTGGAACGCCATGACCAACGCGCGCAAACAGACACCTACCGCCCGGGAATACGCCGACACCACCGCCCGCGTACGCGCCGCGTACCAGGATCAGTTCGGCCTCGGCCAGCGGACCTTGCTCGACCTGCTCGACAGTGAAAACGAGCTGTACAACGCCAACCGTCGCTACACCGAAGTGCGCTACACCGAGGAATACTCGATGTACCGGGTGCTGGCGAACATGGGCGTGCTCTTGAACAAACAGCGGGTGGTGCTGCCAGCCGACGCGGTCGCCCAGACCGAGGTCAAGAGCGAAGCACGGCTGCCTGAATTGAAGTAGCCCCCACGAGAGCGATCGACATGACCAGCATGGAACCTGCAACCCCCGGCGCCGACCCGCGCCTGAACTTCGATGATCCCTTGCTGGACGGCCTGTTGATCCTCTGCAAACTCCATGGCGCGACGGCCAGTCGCGCCAGCCTCAGCGCCGGGCTCCCTATGGCGCACCAACGCCTGAGCCCGGACCTGCTGCCACGCGCAGCGGCCCGGGCCAGCTTGCAGGCACGCGTGCTGCGGCGCGAGCTGGCTGATATTTCACCATTGAACCTGCCGGTGCTGCTGATGCTGGCCGGAGGGCGCTGCGCGGTGTTGCGGCGGTGGGGCGAGGACGGCAAGGCGCTGATCCTGCCCAGCGAAGCCGATGGCGGCGAGCAATGGGTCAGCCGCGAGGAATTGACCGTGGATTACAGCGGCCAAGCATTGTTTGCCCGGCCGCGGCATGAATTGGAAGACTTGCGTTCGCCCTTGGTGCCGCGAGTCGAGGCGTGGTTTCGCGACACCTTGAAACTGTCGCGTTGGCTGTACAGCGACGCGGTCCTGGCAAGTTTTTTGATCAACCTGCTCGGACTGATGGTGCCGCTGTTCGTCATGCAGACCTATGACCGCGTGGTGCCAAACCAGGCCACGTCGACCCTCTGGGTGCTGGCCGTCGGATTGCTGATCGGCACCGGTTTCGAACTGGTGCTGCGAGTAGTGCGCGCCCATCTGCTGGACACCGCCGGCAAGAAAACCGATGTGATCCTCTCCGCCACTTTGTTCGAACGCATCACCGGCATGGCCATGAAAGCCAAACCGGTGACCATCGGCGGGTTCGCACAAAGCATCCATGATTTCCAGGGCCTGCGGGAGTTTCTCACCGCTGTGACGCTCACCAGCCTGATCGACCTGCCCTTCGCCGCGCTGATGCTGGTGGTGATTGGCTTGCTGGGCGGCTGGCTGGTGGTGATTCCGGTGATCGCGTTTCCGATCACCATTGTCTTCGCCATGATCATCCAGGTACGCCTGCGCGACACCGTGCAAAAAAGTCTCGCCCTCGGTGCCCAACGCCAGGCCTTGTTGATCGAAACCCTCGGCGGCCTGGAAACCCTCAAGGCGTGCAGCGCCGAAAGCGAGCGCCAGCATCAATGGGAAAGTACCCACGGCGCCCTCACCCGTCTGGACAGCCATGCACGCAACCTCTCGGCCCTGGCGACCAACGGCACCCTGTTCCTGCAACAACTGGCCGGCATGGCGACCATCGTCGCCGGGGTCTACAGCATCATTGCCGGCAACCTCAGTGTCGGCGCGCTGGTGGCGACCTACATGCTTGGTAGCCGGGTGTTGGCGCCCCTGGGGCAGATCGCCGGGTTGATCACCCGCTACCAGCAGGCCCAGCTCACCATGCGTAGCACCGACGCCTTGATGGCGCTGCCCCAGGAACGCGACGCCAAGCAACGACCGCTGGAGCGCACCCAATTGCAGGGCGCGCTGGACGTCAGCGGCGTGACGTTCCATTACAACGGCCAGAGCACTCCGGCGCTGAGCAATATCAGCTTCAGCCTCAAGCCCGGCGAACGAGTCGGGATCATCGGTCGCAGCGGCTCGGGCAAAAGCACCCTGGCGCGGCTAGTGATGGGCTTCTATACGCCGGAGCAAGGCCAGTTGCTGCTCGATGGCCTGGACCTGCGGCAACTGGACGTCGGCGACCTGCGCCAACAAATCGGCTACGTCGCCCACGACCTGCCACTGCTGGCCGGCAGCCTGCGCGACAACCTCACCCTCGGCGCCCGCTACATCAGCGACGCGCGCATGCTCGAAGTGGCGGAACTGACCGGCGTCACCGAACTGGCCCGCCAGCATCCGCAAGGCTTCGACCGCCCGGTGGGCGAGCGCGGCCAGTTGCTGTCCGGCGGCCAGCGCCAGGCCGTGCTCATGGCCCGGGCCCTGCTGCTCGACCCGCCGATCCTGCTGCTGGACGAACCCACCAGCGCGATGGACAACAGCAGTGAAGACAGCTTGCGCCAGAACCTGGAGAGCCGAATCCAGGGCAAGACCATGCTGCTGGTTACCCACCGCACCTCGATGTTGAGCCTGGTGGACCGGCTGGTGGTGCTGGACAACGGCCGGATCGTCGCCGATGGACCAAAAGACGCGGTCATCGAGGCATTGCGCAAAGGGCGAGTCGGTTCCGGAGCCGTCTAGCAGCACCGCTGAACCCTGTGGCGAGGGAGCTTGCTCCCGCTCGGCGGCGAAGCCGTCGTAAAACCTACCGACGCGGTACGCCTGATGCATCGGGGTGAATGGTTTTGGGGTTGCTTCGCAACCCAGCCGGAGCAAACTCCCACGCCACAGGGGCCGTC
>NZ_JALJDX010000126.1 GCF_022952855.1 Pseudomonas sp. RGM2987
GGGAGCTTGCTCCCGCTGGGCTGCGAAGCCGCCCTAAATCATTCCGCAATGAATCGACCAGGATACGACTGCTGCGCAGCCGAGCGGGAGCAAGCTCCCTCGCCACAAGGAGGCTTGCCACAACTTCTCGGCGGTCCCGGGCTTTTTGTGTTTCCGGATATTCATTGAACAAATTTTTCACAAAATCTTGCGGACAATCCCCCGCGCTCTAGTTGCAGCCGGTTATTTAATGGCAATGCCGTGGCCGTTCGTGCAACATTTGCGCTTTCGCGCAAGCCCCGGGCCTGGCATGGGTCGATAGAGGGCGCGCCGCTGTTTCTTTTTTTGTCACTCAAACTCCAATAGGTCCTAAAACGACATGGCAATCCCGGACGCCCTGAGTCAGCAGCGCACTACGCATCGCCTGCTGCAACCGACCGTCAAATCGCACCTGGCCTACACGTTGCTTTGTGCCTTGGTGATGATGGTCATGTTCAGCCTGCTGCGCCTGGCGCTGCTGGTCTATAACCGCGAGATGATCCTCGACACCCCGGCCTCGACCTTTGTCGAAGCATTCGCCAACGGCCTGCGTTTCGACCTGCGCCTGGTGGTCTACCTGAGCATCCCGCTGCTGCTGGCCTTGTTCAGCGCACGGGCCATGGCGGCACGCGGGTTCTTTCGCTTCTGGCTGACCGTCACTTCCAGCATTGCGCTGTTCCTCGGCTTGATGGAGATGGACTTTTACCGGGAGTTCCACCAGCGCCTCAACGGCCTGGTCTTCCAATACGTGAAGGAAGATCCGAAAACCGTGATGAGCATGCTCTGGTACGGTTTTCCGGTGGTGCGCTACCTGCTGGCCTGGGCCGGCGGCACCCTGATCCTGAGCCTGGCGTTCAAGGGGGCCGACCGTGCGACTCGCCCGCGCGGTCCCTTCAGTGGTGGCAGCATCGGCACGCGTCAGATCGCCCCGTGGTACGGGCGCGTCGCGGTGTTCATCGTCTGCCTGCTGGTGGCCGTGGTGGCCGCCCGTGGCACCTTGCGCCAGGGTCCGCCGCTGCGTTGGGGTGACGTCTATACCACCGACTCGAACTTCGCCAACCAGCTGGGCCTCAACGGCACGCTGTCGCTGGTGGCAGCGGCCAAGAGCCGGATGTCCGAGGATCGCGACAATATCTGGAAGGCAACGCTCGAGCAGCCTCTGGCACAGCAGACCGTGCGCGACATGCTGGTGATGCCCGACGACAAACTTGTCGATGCCGGGACTGCTGCTGTGCGTCGCGATTACACGCCGCCCGCCGACAAGACACTGCCGATCAAGAATGTGGTGGTGATCCTCATGGAAAGCATGGCGGGTCACTCGGTCGGTGCCCTGGGCGCGCCGGGCAACATCACGCCCTATCTGGACAAGCTGTCCAAGGAAGGCCTGTTGTTTGATCGTTTCTTCTCCAACGGCACTCACACCCACCAAGGCATGTTCGCCACCATGGCGTGCTTCCCGAACCTGCCGGGTTTTGAATACCTGATGCAGACGCCGGAAGGCAGTCACAAACTGTCCGGCCTGCCGCAACTGCTCAGTGCCCGTGACTACGATGACGTGTATGTCTACAACGGCGACTTTGCCTGGGATAACCAGTCGGGTTTCTTCAGCAGCCAGGGCATGACCAACTTCATCGGGCGTAACGACTTCGTCAACCCGGTGTTCTCCGACCCGACCTGGGGTGTGTCCGACCAGGACATGTTCGACCGTGGCCTGATCGAGCTCAAGGCGCGGGAAAACGGCAAGCCGTTCTATGCCTTGCTGCAAACCCTGTCCAATCACACGCCGTATGCTCTGCCGACCCCATTGCCGGTGGAGCCGGTCACCGACCGTGGCAACCTGAACGAACACTTGACCGCCATGCGCTACGCCGACTGGGCGCTGGGCCAGTTCTTCGAGAAGGCGCGCAAGGAGCCTTACTTCAAGGAAACCCTGTTCGTGGTGGTCGGCGACCATGGCTTTGGCAACGAACGGCAGATCACCGGGATGGACCTGGGCCGCTTCAACGTCCCCATGCTGTTGATTGGCCCGGGCGTGCAGGAAAAATTCGGCCAGCGCAGCCATACCATCGGCACCCAGGTCGATATCGTGCCAACCATCATGGGCCGGATCGGTGGGCAAGTGCGCCACCAATGCTGGGGGCGTGACCTGCTGAACCTGCCGCAAGGGGACACCGGTTTCGGTGTGATCAAACCGTCGGGCAGCGACCAGACCACAGCCATCCTGCGCGACGACCGCGTCCTGGTCCTGCAAAAGGAAAAGGACATGCCGCCCAAGATGTACCGCTATGAACTGGGGGCCAATCCACACGCCGAAGTTATCCCGGATGCACCGGATACCGCGCAGATGAAACTGCAGCTGGAGTCATTCCTGCAAACCGCCACCAAGAGCCTGCTGGATAACACCGCAGGCGTTGTTGACGGCAAGCCGGACTGACAGTTGGCAAGCAAAAAAAGAGGCCTTTAAAAGGCCTCTTTTTTTGCTTAGTGGTTTATATCTTGCCCAGTAACAGCAGGACCAGCAGCACCACCAACACTACACCGATGATACCGGACGGGCCGTAACCCCAACTTCTGGAGTGCGGGAAGACCGGCAGGCCACCGATCAGCAGGAGGATCAGGATAATGATAAGAATTGTGCCCATGGGAGATTTCCTTATTGGTCAGTTTTGGGTTGATATAACTTTTGACTGCCAGCGCGCATGCATTCAATCCGGGCGGCTTAATAAGTCCGACCGTAACGTCCTGTAAAAAATTCAATGTTTTTTGTGGTCCATGAAAGTGCACTTACACCGCGAATATCCTGTGGCGAGGGAGCTAGCTCCCGCTCGGTTGCGCAGCGACCGCAAAAAAGCTTGCGAGCGCTGCGCCCTGGAGCGCCAGCTCGGTAGAGCGGGAGCAAGCTCCCTCGCCACAAGGAGCCAGCCCAGGCATCAAAGGTTGTCGCGGTTTGCCCCCGCCATTCAGCAATCTGATGGAGCGTGGGTCGGGCAGGCGCCTTCGCTACACTTCGCCCATCTCTCCCGGAACAACAAGGCTGTCTGCTATGCAAAATCGCATGATGATCACTGGTGCCGGCTCTGGCCTGGGTCGCGAAATCGCGCTGCGCTGGGCCCGCGAAGGCTGGCGACTGGCCTTGTCGGATGTCGGCGAGCCTGGCCTTGTGCAAACCCTGAAGCTGGTCCGCGAGGCCGGTGGAGACGGCTTCATCCAGCGTTGCGATGTACGCGACTACAGCCAGTTGACCGCGTTCGCCCAGGCCTGTGAAGAGAAACTCGGCGGCATCGACATTATCGTCAACAATGCCGGAGTCGCCTCGGGTGGGTTCTTCAGCGAGCTTTCCCTGGAAGACTGGGACTGGCAGATCGCGATCAACCTGATGGGCGTGGTCAAAGGCTGCAAGGCGTTTCTGCCACTGCTGGAAAAAAGCCACGGCAAGATCATCAACATCGCCTCCATGGCCGCCCTGATGCAAGGCCCGGCCATGAGCAACTACAACGTCGCCAAGGCTGGCGTGGTGGCGTTGTCCGAAAGCCTGCTGGTAGAGCTGGCGCAGCAGGAAATTGGCGTGCATGTGGTGTGCCCGTCGTTCTTCCAGACCAATCTGCTCGATTCTTTCCGTGGCCCGACCCCGGCGATGAAGGCCCAGGTCGGCAAGTTGCTGGAAAGCTCGCCGATCACCGCCGCTGATATTGCCGACTACATCTATCAACAGGTCGGCGAAGGCCAATTCATGATCCTGCCTCACGAACAGGGCCGCATGGCCTGGGCCATGAAGCAGAAGAATCCGCAATTGCTGTACGACGAAATGACCGTCATGGCCGACAAGATGCGCGCCAAGGCCCGGCAGAATCCGGCCTGACCCGCGAAGTTGACCTGTGTGACCCGCACCCTCAGGATGGCGCCTTTCGGCCTTCCTGACGGACATGTGGATGCTCAATTACTTATGGTTCTTTCTCGCTGCGTTGTTTGAGATCGCCGGCTGCTACGCCTTCTGGATGTGGTTGCGCCAGGGCAAGAGTGCCTGGTGGATCGTGCCGGCGCTGCTCAGCCTGACGCTCTTCGCCATGTTGCTGACCCGCATCGAAGCCACCTATGCCGGTCGCGCCTACGCCGCCTATGGCGGCATCTATATCATCGCTTCGATCGGCTGGCTGGCGTTGGTCGAGCGGGTGCGGCCGCTGAGTAGCGACTGGATCGGCGTGGCACTCTGTGTTCTGGGAGCGAGTGTGATTCTGTTCGGGCCGCGCCTCTGGACCTCATGAAAAAGCCCGGTTTGGGCGCAATGGTGTTCACTTAAGGTTTATCACTTGTCGTGGCGAGGGAGCTTGCTCCCGCTGGGCTGCATAGCCGCCCCAAAAAGCTTGGGACCGCTGCGCGCTCCAGCGGGAGCAAGCTCCCTCGCCACGGGGTGGTGACGTCCTTAAGTGAGCGGTATTGCGGTTTGGGCGGATTTTGCAGGACGTTTCCGTCAGTCGTCAGAGCTTTGCTTGTAGGGCCTTACTGAATTCACGCGGCTCTATTGAGAACCGTGGGCAGGCCGGGCATGGTCAAGGTCCAGACATTCTTAAGGACAAGGACCATGCTCGTACTTAGCCGCGCTGTGGGTGAACTGATTTCCATTGGTGATGATATTTCCGTCCGCGTGCTGTCGATTACCGGCGGCACCGTGCGTTTTGGCGTGGAGGCGCCACGGCACGTCGATGTTCATCGCTCCGAAATCTACGAAAAAATCCAGAGGAAAAAGGCCAATGTCGCTCGCAAGGCGGCGTGTTCAGTCGAATAGATGCTTGGGCACGTCGTGCTTGAGCATTAGCTGGCACTGTTCGCTTTCAGGGTCGAAGACGATCAGTGCCTGGCCTTTGGTCAAGGCCTGCCTGACCCGCAATACGCGCGTCTCCAGGGGCGTGTCGTCGCCATTGTCGGTGCCGTCGCGGGTCACGAAATCCTCGATCAGGCGGGTGAGCGTGTCGACTTCGAGTTGGTCGTGGGGAATCAGCATGGGGCATCTCGGGTTGGGCAGTGTCGCGATGCTACGGCCAATGGGCTGTTGCGGCTAGCCTGTTTGGCTCTCGGATCCTTGTGGGAGCGGGCTTGCTCGCGAAGGCGCTGGATCAGTCAACATTCTTTGAATGTCAGTCCGCCATCGCGGGCAAGCCCGCTCCCACAAGGGCTACGGGCAGGTTCAACTATCCGACCGTTGCCCCAGAAGGCTATCCACCGACGGAACGCGGGTATCGCTTTCCATCTGCGCATCGTGCTCGATCTGATGGCTGAAGCGGTCCAGCGAGCCTTGGGCCGGTTGTGCGTCGCTGGCAAACACCGGTGGGCTGAGGATGTAGGCGCCGAGCAGGCGGCTGAGGGCGGCCAGGCTGTCGATGTGGGTGCGTTCATAACCATGGGTGGCGTCGCAGCCGAAGGCGAGCAGGGCGGTGCGGATATCGTGGCCGGCGGTGATGGCCGAGTGGGCGTCGCTGAAGTAATAGCGGAACAGGTCGCGGCGTGCCGGCAGTTCATTCTCCTTGGCCAGTTTCAGCAGGTGCCGGGACAGGTGATAGTCATACGGACCACCGGAATCCTGCATCGCCACGCTGACCGCGTGTTCGCTCGAGTGCTGGCCGGGCGCGACCGGCGCGATGTCGATGCCGACGAATTCGCTGACGTCCCAGGGCAGGGCCGCCGCCGCGCCGCTGCCGGTTTCCTCGGTGATGGTAAACAGCGGGTGACAATCGATCAGCAGTTCTTCGCCGCTGTCGACAATCGCCTTGAGCGCCGCCAGCAGCGCCGCGACGCCAGCCTTGTCGTCCAGGTGACGGGCGCTGATGTGCCCGCTTTCGGTGAACTCCGGCAACGGATCGAAGGCCACGTAGTCGCCGATGCCCACGCCCAGGGTCTCGCAATCGGCGCGGGTGGCGCAGTAGGCATCCAGGCGCAGTTCGACGTGGTCCCAACTGATGGGCATTTCATCCACGGCGGTGTTGAACGCGTGCCCGGAGGCCATCAATGGCAGCACGCTGCCACGGATCACGCCGGTGTCGGTGAACAGGCTGACCCGGCTGCCTTCGGCAAACCGGCTGGACCAGCAGCCCACCGGGGCCAGGGTCAGGCGCCCGTTGTCCTTGATGGCCCGCACCGAAGCGCCGATGGTGTCCAGGTGGGCCGACACGGCCCGGTCGGGGCTGTTCTTGCGCCCCTTGAGGGTGGCGCGGATCGTGCCGCGCCGGGTCATTTCAAAAGGAATGCCCAACTCTTCCAGCCGCTCGGCGACATACCGCACGATGGTGTCGGTGAAGCCGGTGGGGCTGGGAATGGCGAGCATCTCCAGCAGGACTTTCTGCAGGTATTCGAGATTCGGTTCGGGGATTTTGCTGATCATGGAAACTCCTGGTGAGTGTCTGGCTCTGGAGTGTCGGTGCTTTTCAGGGCCTCATCGCGAGCAGGCTCGCTCCCACAAGGGGCCGAGTGCTCGCAGAATCTCTGTGGGAGCGAGCCTGCTCGCGATGAGGCCCGCTAAGCACTCCCTCTCTACAAGGCCACCGCCTGGCTATGGGGAAACAACAGGTCCACAAAGCGTTCAGCAGTGGGTTGCGGTTCGTGGTTGGCCAGGCCTGCGCGTTCGTTGGCTTCGATGAACACGTACTCCGGCTGGTCGGCGGCGGGCACCAGCAGGTCGAGCCCGACCATGGGGATGTCCAGCGCCCGGGCGGCGCGCACCGCCGCATCGGCCAGGGTCGGGTGCAGGATGCCGGTGACATCCTCCAGCACGCCGCCGGTATGCAGATTGGCCGTGCGCCGGACGAACAGGTGCTTCCCGGCCGGCAACACGCTGTCGTAGGTGTATCCCCCCGCGCTGAGGGTGCGCTCGGTCTCGGCATCCATCGGGATCTTGCTTTCGCCACCGGTAGCGGCCTGGCGTCGACGGCTCTGGGCTTCAATCAACTGGCCGACGGTGTGCTGGCCGTCGCCGATCACCTCCGCCGGGCGCCGGATGGCCGCTGCCACCACTTCAAAGCCAATCACCAGGATCCGCAGGTCCAGCCCCTCGTGGAAGCTCTCCAACAACACCCGGCTGTCGAACCGCCGGGCGGTCTCGATGGCGCTCTGGACTTCCTCAATGGTGCGCAGGTCCACCGCCACGCCCTGGCCCTGTTCACCGTCCAGCGGCTTGACCACCACCCGCCCGTGCTCATCGAGGAATGCCAGGTTGTCGTCGGCGTTACCCGCCAGTTGCTGGACCGGCAGCTTCAACCCGGCGTTCTTCAGCACCTTGTGGGTCAGGCTTTTGTCCTGGCACAGGGTCATGCTGATGGCGCTGGTCAGGTCGCTCAAGGATTCCCGGCAACGGACCCGGCGGCTGCCATGAACCAAGGTGAACAGACCGGCCTCGGCGTCGTCCACCTGCACTTCGATGCCGCGACGGTGCGCTTCCTCGACGATGATTCGCGCGTAGGGGTTGAACTGCGCCTCGGGCCCAGGGCCCAGGAACAACGGCTGGTTGATGCCGTTCTTGCGTTTGATGGCGAAGGTCGAGAGGTTGCGAAAGCCGAGCTTGGCGTAGAGGTTTTTCGCCTGTCGGTTGTCGTGCAGCACTGACAGGTCCAGGTAGCTCAAGCCGCGGCTCATGAAATGCTCGATCAGATGCCGCACCAACACTTCGCCGACGCCGGGCCGTGAACATTGCGGATCGACGGCGAGGCACCACAGACTGCTGCCGTTTTCCGGGTCGTTGAAGGCCTTGCGGTGATTGAGGCCCATCACGCTGCCGATCACCGCGCCGGTGTCTTCGTCTTCGGCCAGCCAGTAGACCGGGCCGCCCTCATGGCGTGGGGTCAGTCGCTGCGGATCAATGGGTAACATGCCACGGGCCTGGTACAGCTGGTTGATCGCCTGCCAGTCGACTTCGTTCTGGGCCCGGCGAATTCGAAACCCGCGAAATACCCGGGTGGCCTGGCGATAGTCGCTGAACCACAGGCGCAGGGTGTCGGAAGGGTCGAGGAACAGATGCATCGGCTCCAGCCCCAGCACCTGTTGGGGCGCGGCCACATAAAGGGCGATGTCGCGCTCGCCGGGTTGTTCGTTGAGCAATTCCCCGGCCAGGGTCGCGGGGTCCGGGAAGGTGTGGCCGACCAGCAGTCGGCCCCAGCCGCAATGCACCACGATCGGGTCGGTGCCCAGTTCGCTGCCGTCTTCGGCCAGGCGTGCCTGTAAACGTTCATACGACGGCGCCTGGCCGCGCAGCAGACGTTGGTTGTGAACGGTTGGGTGCGGTTTCATCAATCAGATTCCTTGCTCGCTGAGCCACAGGTTCAGCGCCGCCAGTTGCCACAGCCGTGAGCCGCGCAATGGCGTGAGTTGGCCGTTGGGGTCGGACAGCAGGCGGTCGAGCATGGCCGGGTTGAACAAGCCGCGATCCTGGCTCGGATCCAGCAGCAGTTCGCGGACCCAGGCCAGCGTGTCGCCTTCCAGGTGCTTGAGGCCCGGCACCGGGAAATAGCCTTTCTTGCGGTCGATCACCTCGCCGGGAATTACCCGTCGGGCGGCTTCCTTGAGCACCTGCTTGCCGCCGTCGGGCAGCTTGAACTTCGCCGGGACCCGGGCCGAGAGCTCCACCAACCGGTAGTCCAGGAAGGGCGTGCGCGCTTCCAGGCCCCAGGCCATGGTCATGTTGTCGACCCGCTTGACCGGGTCGTCCACCAGCATCACCGTGCTGTCCAGGCGCAGGGCCTTGTCCACCGCCGCGTCGGCGCCCGGTTGGGCGAAATGTTCTTTGACGAATTCGCCTGCGGCGTCATGGTCTGTCAGCCATTTGGGCTGCACGGTGGCGGCATATTCTTCGTAGCTGCGGTCGAAGAACGCCGCGCGATAGGCCGCGTACGGGTCGCTGGCGCCGTCGACTTGCGGGTACCAGTGGTAGCCGGCGAAGAGTTCGTCGGCGCCCTGGCCGCTTTGCACCACTTTGCAGTGCTTGGCCACTTCCCGCGACAGCAGGTAGAACGCAATGCAGTCGTGGCTGACCATCGGCTCGCTCATGGCGCGGAACGCCGCCGGCAGTTGTTCGATGATCTCTTTTTCGTCGATGCGCAACTGATGGTGACGAGTACCGTAGTGCTTGGCGATCAGGTCCGAATACTGGAACTCGTCGCCGCGCTCGCCGCCGGCATCCTGGAAACCGATGGAAAACGTCGACAGGTCTTCGACACCGACTTCACGTAGCAGGCCCACGAGCATGCTCGAATCCACGCCACCGGAAAGCAGCACGCCGACATCCACCGCGGCACGCTGGCGAATGGCGACGGCTTCGCGGGTGCTGTCCAGCACGCGGTCGATCCAGTCTTCCAGGTTCAGGTTCTGTTCATCGGCGCGAGGGCCGTAGGGCAGGGTCCACCAGGTTTTCTGCTCGGTGGTGCCGTCGGCTTCGATACGCATCCAGGTCGCCGGTGGCAGTTTTTCAACGCCTGCCAGCAAGGTGCGCGGCGCTGGGACCACCGCATGGAAATTGAGGTAATGATTGAGGGCCACCGGGTCGAGCATCGGGCTGATGTCACCGCCCTTGAGCAGCGCCGGCAAGGCTGAGGCAAAGCGCAGGCGCTGGCCGGTGCGCGACAGGTACAGCGGCTTGACGCCGAGGCGGTCACGGGCGATGAACAGCCGCTTGGCGTCGCGCTCCCAGACGGCGAAGGCGAACATGCCGTTGAGTTTGGGCAGCAGCGCTTCGCCCCAGGCGTGATAGCCCTTGAGCAACACCTCGGTGTCGCCACCAGAATAGAAGTTGTAGCCCAGGCCTTCGAGTTCAGCCCGCAGTTCCGGGTAGTTGTAGATCGCGCCGTTGAAGGCCAGGGACAGGCCCAATTGATTGTCGACCATCGGCTGCGCCGAGCCGTCGGACAAGTCCATGATTTTCAGGCGACGGTGGCCGAGGGCAATCGGCCCCTGGCTATGAAAACCCCAGGCGTCGGGGCCGCGTGGGGCCAAGTGATGGGTGATTCGCTCTACGGCCGCAAGGTCCGCAGGTTGTTGATCGAAACGTAACTCGCCAGCTAATCCGCACATAAGTCCTTACCGGTTTTTCCGTTGGGGAGGGGTCAGACACCCGCGTCGAAATGGCGGGTACTCTGGAACTGACCGAGAGGATTGCTGCGAGTTTTATATCGATGCGTTATAAGCCGACAGGTGGGGGTGTTTGCTCCGCAGCACAAACCAGGAGAAGCAGTGCCCATGTGGGAGCGGGCTTGCTCGCGAATGCGGTGGGTCAGGCACTGATGTACTGGCTGGCAGTATGCATTCGCGAGCAAGCCCGCTCCCACAGGTTTTGTGGTGTGTCAGCGAGTTGGGTCATTTGCCCCGAATCAACGACCGCAACGCAAAGCGGTTCGGATGGCAGGCTTCGGCCACGCTGCGGGGCAGGGGCAGGGGTTCGTTGTCGAGCCAGGCGGCGATCAGTTCGCCTGACAATGGGGCGGTGATCAGGCCGCGGGAGCCGTGGCCGCTGTTGATGTACAAGCCATCGAGCCAGGGGCAGGGTTGGTCTGGCACCTGGCGGGCGTCTTTGCTCAGGGCCGAGTAGACATCGGTGAAGGTCTGACGGTCAGCCAAAGGGCCGACAATCGGCAGGTAGTCCGGGCTGGTGCAGCGAAATGCCGCCCGGCCTTGCAACTGTTGCGGGTCCAGGGCGCTGGCGTCCAGGCGTTTCACCAGATCCAGCGAAATCTCTTCAAGCATCTGCAGATTGCCGGCGTGTTCGGCGGCGGTGGGCGTCAGGTCGTCACTGTGGAAATCGAAGCTCGCGCCCAGGGTGTGCTCGCCCAGGCGTGGCGGGGCCACGTAGCCTTCGGCGCAGACCACCGTCGCCAGGTCCTGGCTGCGAGCGGTTTGTGGCAGGCGGGTGATTTGCCCGCGAATGCGCTTGAGCGGCAGGTCGGCGGCCGGTTCGAAGCGTTTGATCTCGGCGGCACTGGCAAGAATCACCACGGGCGCGCTGGCGAGGCAGCGTTCGCTGTCCCAGGCCTGCCACTGGCCATCCACGCGGCGCAGCTCCAGGGCTTCATGGTGAGGACGCACTTCAATTGCCGGGCCCGAGGCCTGCCAGGCACACAACGCCGGCGGATGGACCCAACCGCCTTCGGGATAAAACAACCCGCCACAAGCCAGGCCGATTCCGGACCGGGCTTGGGCTTCAGGTTTATCCAGGCTGTGCAGCAGATCGGCTGGAAATGCCGCAGCCAGTTGCGCCTGGCGCTCGGCCTCCTTGTGGTTGAAGGCCAACTGCAAGACTCCGCAGCCGTCCCAGTCAGTGCCGCGTTGCAGATGCTCCAGCAAGCGTCGGGTGTAGCCGAAGCCGCTGAGGATCATCTGCGACAACGCCGTGCCGTGAGCGGACAGCTTGAGGTACAGCACGCCCTGGGGATTGCCTGATGCCTCTTGCGCCAGACCGGCGTGGCGTTCCAGCAACGTGACCTGCCAACCCCGGGCCGCGAGGCTCGCCGCACTGGCGCAACCGGCCAGTCCGCCACCGATTACCAATGCCCGGCGTTCGCCGCCCGGTGGGACGGGGCGCGCGTACCAAGGCTTTGCCGGGACGGGCGATGGCGTCTGCTCCGGCCAGCCGAGAAACACGCCGCGCAGAATCTCCCATTTATGGCCGATGCCTGGCGTGCGCTTCATCTTGAAACCCGCCGCGTTCAGCAAGCGCCGCACCCAGCCGGTACTGGTGAAGGTGCTGAGAGTCGCGCCGGGCGCCGCCAGCCGGGCCAGTTCGGCGAACAGCTCGGCGGTCCACATTTCAGGATTCCTGGCCGGGGCGAAACCGTCCAGGAACCAAGCGTCGATCTGGCCGTCCAGCTGCGGCAATTGTTCCAGGGCGTCGCCGATCAGCAGGGTCAGCGTCACTCGGCCATCGGCCAGTGTCAGGCGCTGGAAACCCGGGTGGATCGCCACGTACTGCGCGAGCAATTGGTCGGCTTGCAGCTTGAGTTCCGGCCACAGGGCCAGGGCCCGCTGCAGGTCTTGCGGGGTCAGGGGAAACTTCTCGACGCTGACAAAATGCAGCCGCGCGCCGGCCGGTGCGCATTGTTCGAACAGTTGCCAGGCGCAGAGGAAATTCAAGCCGGTGCCGAACCCGGTTTCGCCGATCACCAACCGTCCATTCTCCGGCAACGCCGCAAAGCGCTCGGCCAGATTGTTCTGTGCAAGGAACACGTAACGGGTTTCTTCCAGCCCCGACTGGTCGGAAAAATACACATCGTCGAACACCCGCGAGCGCGGGCGACCGTGTTCGTCCCAGTCGAGTTGGGCGTGGTGCTGGATGGGCGGCATGGTGGGCTCGGTGCAAACGGGGAGGCCATTCTAGCCGATCAGTCTGCGCTTGCCTGATCCAACCCAAGAGAGCGTGGATCCGGATGGAATCTGCTGCACCGCGCCGCGTCCAATCCGCTAGTCTTGCCCCATTCCCTGGAAGGAGCTGTCTATGTTCGAATCCGCTGAAATCGGTCATTTCATTGATAAAGACACCTACGAGGCCGAGGTCCCGGCATTGCGTGAAGCACTGCTCGAAGCCCAGTTCGAATTGCAGCAGCAGGGACGGTTTCCGGTGATTGTGTTGATCAACGGCATCGAAGGGGCGGGCAAGGGCGAGACGGTGAAATTGCTCAACGAGTGGATGGACCCGCGGCTTATCGAAGTGCGCACCTTCGATCAGCAGACCGATGAAGAACTGGCGCGGCCACCGGCGTGGCGCTATTGGCGGATGCTCCCGGCCAAGGGCCGCATGGGGATTTTCTTTGGTAACTGGTACAGCCAGATGTTGCAGGGACGGGTCCATGGCGAGTTCAAGGACCCGCGGCTCGACCAGGCGATCAATGCGGCGGAGCGCCTGGAAAAAATGCTCTGCGATGAAGGCGCGCTGATCTTCAAATTCTGGTTCCACCTGTCCAAGAAACAGATGAAGGCTCGGCTCAAGAGTCTCAAGGATGACCCGCTGCACAGCTGGCGCATCAGTCCGCTGGACTGGCAGCAGTCCCAGACCTACGACAAGTTCGTCAAGTACGGCGAGCGGGTATTGCGCCGCACCAGTCGCGACTACGCGCCGTGGCATGTGATTGAAGGCGTGGACAGCTGCTATCGCAGCCTGACGGTCGGGCGGATCCTGCTCGAAGGCCTGCGCCAGGCTTTGGACCGGGCGAAGATCAAGCCGGAAAAAACCAGCGCGGCGCCGCTGCCGCCGCTGGATGACCAGGTCACGTTGCTCGACAGCCTGGACATGAGCCTGCGCCTGGACAAGGACGATTATGAAGAACAACTGATCACCGAACAGGCGCGGTTCGCCGGGCTGCTGCGGGACAAACGCATGCGCCGACACGCCCTGGTGGCGGTGTTCGAAGGCAACGATGCGGCGGGCAAGGGCGGGGCGATCCGCCGGGTTGCGGCAGCCCTCGATCCGCGCCAGTACAGCATCGTGCCGATTGCCGCACCCACCGAAGAGGAGCGCGCCCACCCGTATATGTGGCGGTTCTGGCGGCACATTCCGGCGCGGGGCAAGTTCACGGTGTTCGATCGTTCCTGGTATGGCCGGGTGCTGGTGGAGCGGGTCGAAGGGTTTTGCAGCCGGGCCGACTGGCAGCGAGCGTATGGCGAGATCAATGATTTCGAAGAACAGATCGCCGATGCCGGCGTGGTGGTGGTCAAGTTCTGGCTGGCGATTGACAAGCAGACCCAGTTGGAGCGATTCCAGGAGCGCGAGGAGGTCCCGTTCAAACGCTTCAAGATCACTGAAGACGACTGGCGCAATCGCGACAAGTGGGACGCCTACCGGTCGGCGGTCTGCGACATGGTCGACCGCACCAGCACCGAGATTTCCCCGTGGACGCTGGTGGAGGCCAACGACAAGCGCTGGGCCCGGGTCAAGGTGTTGCGCACCCTCAACCAGGCGCTGGAGGCGGCTTTTGAACGCAGCGAGAAACAGGCGCGTAAAGGCAAAGGCAAACACTGAGGCGATGGGCACGCATACGCGGGGTGAATGATCGTCGCGGTCGGTTATGCGGTGGATCTATGCTCGATCCCACTTAACCGACCCAACAATGAGGAACAGCCATGCGTGAAGTGGTAATCGTCGACAGCGTGCGAACCGGCCTGGCCAAGTCTTTTCGCGGCAAGTTCAACATCACTCGTCCGGACGACATGGCGGCGCATTGTGTCAACGCGCTGCTGGCGCGTAATGACGTGGATCCGGCCAGCGTCGAGGATTGCATTGTCGGCGCCGGGTCCAACGAAGGCGCCCAGGGCTACAACATCGGTCGCAACGTGGCGGTGCTTTCGCAACTGGGCACCGGCACCGCCGGCATGACCCTCAACCGCTTCTGTTCCTCGGGCCTGCAAGCCATCGCCATCGCCGCCAACCAGATCGCCTCCGGTTGCAGTGACATCATCGTTGCCGGTGGCGTGGAATCCATCAGCCTGACCATGAAAAGCGTCAACACCGACAACCTGATCAACCCGCTGCTCAAGGAGCAGGTGCCGGGGATCTATTTCCCCATGGGCCAGACCGCCGAAATCGTCGCCCGCCGTTATCAGGTCAGTCGCCAGGAGCAGGACCGTTACGCCTTACAGAGCCAGCAACGCACCGCCAAGGCCCAGGCGGCTGGCCTGTTCAATGATGAAATCATTCCGATGACGGTCAAGTACAAAGTCGAGGATAAAAACACCGGCGCGGTGCAGGTACTCGATGGCGTGGTGGATCGCGACGATTGCAATCGGCCGGATACCACTTATGAAAGCCTCGCCGGACTGAAACCGGTGTTTGCCGAAGACGGTTCGGTGACGGCGGGTAACTCCTCGCAATTATCCGACGGGGCTTCGATGACCCTGGTGATGAGCCTGGAAAAAGCCCTGGCGCTGGGGCTCAAGCCCAAGGCGTTCTTCCGTGGCTTTACCGTGGCCGGTTGCGCGCCGGACGAGATGGGCATCGGCCCGGTGTTCTCGGTGCCGAAACTGCTCAAGGCCAAGGGCTTGCAGGTTGCCGACATCGATCTGTGGGAGCTCAACGAGGCGTTTGCCTCCCAGTGCCTCTACAGCCGTGATCGGCTGGAGATCGATCCGGAGAAGTACAACGTCAACGGCGGTTCGATCTCCATCGGCCACCCGTTCGGCATGACCGGTTCGCGGCAGGTCGGGCATTTGGTGCGCGAACTGCAACGGCGCAACCTGCGCTACGGCATCGTGACCATGTGCGTGGGCGGCGGGATGGGGGCGACGGGGTTGTTCGAGGCGGTGAGGTAACGGCGAGCTGATTATTGCGATAGCCACTGATTGCTGTGGCTAGCGGTCACTGTGGCGAGGGAGCTTGCTCCCGCTCGGCTGCTAAGCAGTCGCCTGCATGTTCGGTGCGGTGTCTCAGGTGACGGGGGACCGCTTCGCGATCCAGCGGGAGCAAGCTCCCTCGCCACAGGATACGGGGCGTTCCTTTAGGCTAGCTGGCGACTTTATCCAGCTGCAACATCCGCTTGATGTACGCCTCGATTTCGAGCAAGGCAACTTCACGACTGACGAACGGGCCTTCCTGGGTGCCTTCGCGGGTACTGAAATAAAATTCGCCGTTTATCCGGCAAATTCGGTCACTGGGAAAGACCATCGCGGAGACGGGGTCCTGGGCACGTTTGCCAATCATGAGAGGGGCTCCAGAAAAAGCGGCTGAGTCGGGCTGAGTGGAGTTTAGACGCTGGTATCGATTGCTGCTTATCCAACCGATAGGCGGCAATGTGCCATCGTGGTTTCGAATTTAATCGCCAGCTGTGCCTGTGGAGCCTGCGGATCCATGCCTAGAATGGGCGCTCATGTCTTGAGCTTCGAGGATTGCATGCACATCTCGTCCGGTCGCTGGGTCTACGGCCTGTTTCTCGCCCTGTTGACCGCTTTGTTGTGGGGCATCCTGCCAATCAAGCTCAAGCAAGTGCTGCAAGTGATGGATCCAGTCACCGTGACCTGGTTTCGCCTGTTGGTGTCCGGCGGCCTGTTGTTCATCTATCTGGCGACCACCCGGCGCTTGCCCAGCCGCCAGGTGTTGGGGCCTCGCGGGGGATGGCTGGTGGTGATGGCGGTGCTCGGGCTGGTGGGCAACTACGTGCTGTACCTGATGGGCCTGAATCGCCTCAGCCCGGGCACGGCGCAGCTGGTGGTGCAGATGGGCCCGATCATGCTGCTGGTCGCCAGTCTGTTTGTGTTCAAGGAGCGTTTCAGCGTCGGGCAGGGCATCGGCCTGGCGGTGTTGTTGATTGGATTCGCGCTGTTTTTCAACCAGCGGCTCGGCGAGTTGCTGACGTCCCTGAGCGAGTACACCGCCGGAGTCTTGATGGTGTTGCTGGCGTCGACGGTCTGGACCTTCTACGCGCTGGGCCAGAAGCAATTGCTGACGGTGTGGAATTCATTGCAGGTGATGATGGTGATCTACCTGTTCTGCGCCTTGCTGCTCACGCCTTGGGTGCATCCGCTTCAGGCCTTGCAACTGAGCCCATTGCAAGGTTGGCTGTTGCTCGCTTGCTGTCTCAATACCCTGATTGCCTACGGCGCATTTGCCGAGGCCCTGGCCCATTGGGAAGCTTCGCGAGTCAGCGCAACGCTGGCGATCACGCCGCTGGTGACCTTCGCCGCCGTGGCGATCGCGGCCTGGTGGTGGCCCGATTACGTCCATGCCGAGCAGATCAACCTGTTGGGGTATGGCGGGGCGGTGCTGGTGGTGCTGGGGTCGGCCCTGGTTGCATTGGGGCCATCGCTGATCGTCGGGCTCAGGGCCCGGCGGCAGCGGATGGTTGCAGAGCGATAGACCGCGTTATCGTTCTTCGCGAGCAAGCCCGCTCCCACAATGGATTTGGGTCGGGCACATAACCAATGTGGGAGCGGGCTTGCTCGCGAAGACGGGTCGTCAGTCACCGCAAATCTTCAGCCCTGGCTACCCGCCTCCAGCATATTCTCCGGCCTCACCCAGGCATCGAACTCTTCATCGGTCAGGTAACCCAACTGCAACGCCGCTTCGCGCAAGGTCAATCCTTCGCTGTAGGCTTTCTTGGCGATCTCGGCCGATTTGTCGTAGCCGATATGCGGGTTCAGCGCAGTCACCAGCATCAACCCGCGCTCCAGGTGTGCGGCCATCTGCTCGGCGTCCGGTTCGAGGCCGGCGATGCAGTGCTGCTGGAAGTTGCTGCAGCCATCGGCCAGCAGGCGAATCGATTGCAGCAGGTTGTGGATGATCACCGGCTTGAACACGTTCAACTGCAAGTGACCCTGGCTGGCGGCGAAACCGATGGTCACGTCGTTGCCCAGGACCTGGCAGGCGAGCATCGACAGGGCTTCGCACTGGGTCGGGTTGACCTTGCCCGGCATGATCGAGCTGCCCGGCTCGTTGGCCGGCAGTTTCACTTCGGCGAACCCGGCCCGTGGGCCCGAGCCCAGCAGGCGCAGGTCGTTGGCGATTTTCATCAGGGTCACGGCCAGGGTTTTCAGCGCGCCGGACAATGCGGTCAGCGGCTCATGGCCCGCCAACGCGGCAAACTTGTTCGGCGCGGTGACGAACGGCAGGCCCGACAGTGCTGCCAGTTCGGCGGCGATCGCTTCGCCAAAGCCGTGGGGCGAATTGAGCCCGGTGCCCACCGCCGTGCCGCCCTGGGCCAGTTCACAGACCGCTGGCAACGCAGCACGGATCGCTCGTTCGGCGTAGTCGAGCTGGGCAATGAACGCCGACAGTTCCTGGCCGAAGGTGATGGGCGTGGCGTCCATCATGTGGGTGCGGCCGGTCTTGACCAGTTTCAGGTGGCGCGCCGCCAGCTCCGCCAGCCCGCCGGACAGTTCGCTGATGGCCGGCAACAATTGCTTATGGACGGCCTGGACGGCGGCGATGTGCATCGCCGTGGGGAAGCAGTCGTTGGAGCTCTGGGAGCGGTTGACGTGGTCGTTGGGGTGCACCGGGCTCTTGCCGCCGCGGGGGTTGCCTGCCAGTTCGTTGGCCCGGCCGGCGATGACTTCGTTGACGTTCATGTTGCTCTGGGTGCCACTGCCGGTCTGCCAGACCACCAGCGGGAACTGGTCGTCATGCTGGCCGTCGAGCACTTCGTCGGCGGCCTGTTCGATCAGGCGGGCGATGTCGGCGGGCAGGTCGCCGTTGCGGTCATTGACCCGGGCGGCGGCTTTCTTGATCAGCGCCAGGGCATGCAGCACCGACAGCGGCATGCGTTCGTCGCCGATGGCAAAGTTGATCATCGAGCGCTGGGTCTGGGCGCCCCAGTAGGCCTGCTCCGGGACTTCAACCTGGCCAAGGCTGTCGGTTTCGATACGGCTCATCGGGTCAAACTCCTTAAGGGCTGAATGCGCAGTTTAGGCCCTGGCGGGCGGCACCGGTTCCTTCAATCGTCCCTCAATTTAGGAGTGGCGGGTTGGGCCCGTCAATCGGGCCCGGTAAGCCTAAGGGTTGAGGCCCGGCGTTTTTTAGGCGCAGAATGGTCGCCCTTGGGGTTTTACCTCGCCTGTAATGAAAGGAAACTCGATGACCCGTCTTCGTGCCATCTGTACCGCAGTTGCTCTGGTGTGTGCCAGCGGCCCTGTTTTCGCCGATACCGCCAGCCACAACGCCAGCGCCGAAGCGTTCCTGACCCTGGCGCATGCCGACAAGCTGGGCACCCCGGTGTACATGCAAGTGCAACAGATGTTTGCCCAGCGCTTTGAGCAGACCAAGGCCCCCGAATCGAAGAAAGCCACCCTGGAAACCTACCAGGCCAAGGCCAATGCCGCCCTGGACCAAGCCATCGGCTGGAACAAGCTCAAGCCAGACATGGTCAAGCTCTACACCAGCAACTTCAGCGAATCGGAGCTCAAGGACCTGGTGGCGTTCTACCAGTCGCCACTGGGCAAGAAAGTCCTGGAGAAAATGCCGCAGCTGACCCAGCAATCCGCCCAACTGACCCAGGCCAAGCTTGAAAGCGCGGTGCCGGTGGTCAACAAGCTGCTGGCCGACATGACCGCCGAGCTTGAGCCAAAAGCCGCCGCCCCTGCCAAGAAAAAGCCGTAGGCGGAGCCCGGTATGACCATGCAACAACGCATCGAATCGACTCTCGCGCTCCTGCAACCCGAGCACCTGCAAGTGCTGGATGAAAGCCACATGCACAGTCGTGGGCTACAGACCCACTTCAAGGCGGTGATCGTCAGCCGGCAGTTCGAGGGGCTCAATCGCGTCAAGCGTCACCAGAAGGTCTACGGCACGCTGGGCGAGCTGATGGGCGAGTTCCATGCGTTGGCGCTGCACACCTATACCCCCGAAGAATGGGCACAGGTCGACGCAGCCCCGGCCTCGCCGACCTGTGCCGGTGGCAGCAAGCACTGATTCGGACTCTGTGGCGAGGGAGCTTGCTCCCGCTGGAC
>NZ_JALJDX010000125.1 GCF_022952855.1 Pseudomonas sp. RGM2987
GTGTGTCAGTCGACATCAACTCTGCTGACACACCGCCTTCGCGAGCAAGCCCGCTCCCACATAGGTTCAATGGTGTCTATGGACCCTGCATTCACCTTGGCTCCCACTGGGGATAGGTGGAGTGCTGGCTAGCCCGCGCCGCGCAAATGTTCCATCGCCCACACCGCGGCTTCGACCCGGGAGCGCAGGCCGAGTTTGTGCAGCAGGTTTTTCACGTGGACCTTGACCGTGCCTTCGGTGATGCCGAGTTTGTGGCCGATGACTTTGTTGCTGTAGCCACTGGCGATGGTCCTAAGGACCTGGCGTTCGCGCTCGGTCAGTTCCACTTCGGCCTGGCGCGGCGGGGAGCGCAGGGCCTGGGCCATGACGCGGGTCAGGCCGGGGCTGATCACCAGGGCGCCGTTCAAGGCGTCGCGGATGTACTGGATCAACAACTCGGGCTCCATGTCCTTGAGCAGGTAGCCGTTGGCGTCCAGGCGCAAGGCGTCGCGGACGTCGTCTTCGGCATCGGACACGGTGAACAGCAACACCTTGCCGGTGTAGTGCATGGCACGCAGCCGGCGCAGGGTCTCGATGCCGTTCATCTGCGGCATGTTGTTGTCCAGCAGCACCAGGTCAGGCCTGAGCGGTTCGATCAGCGCCAGGGCTTCTTCGCCGTGGCTGGCTTCGCCGACGATCTGCAGGTCGTCTTCAAGCTCCAGCATCTGGCGGATCCCGCGACGCATCATCGGGTGGTCGTCAACCAACAGCAGGGTGTGGCGCAGCGGCGCGTTCATAGGGCGATGCCTTCAGAGTGTTGGCCCAGGAATTCCGGTTGGAACTGCACCTGGATATGGGTGCCCTGGGGTGTTCGGGAGAGAATCTGCAATTGGCCGCACAGGCTGCGGGCCCGTTCGTTCATGATGTTCAGGCCGTGATGCTCGCGCTGGTCGACCTCGCCGCTGAAGCCGCGGCCGTCGTCTTCGATCGACAGCCGTACGGTCTCGCCTTCCTGGCGCAGTTCGAGCCAGGCGTTCTGCGCATGGGCGTGGCGCAGGCAGTTGGATAGCGCTTCGCGGGTGATTTGCAGGATGTGAATCTGTTCGCTGGCCGAGAGTTCGAAGGCCAGGCTGTCGATGATCAGGTGCACCTGGAAATCCCCACGGTTGGAAAACTCTTCAGCGGTGTCCTTGAGTTCTTCCACCAGGCCATCGTCGTGGATCTGCAAGCGGAACGTGGTGAGCAATTCCCGCAGTTGACGATAGGCATTGTTCAGCCCTTCACGCAGTTCGCCGGTGACGGTTTCCAGGGTCTGCACCGGTTCGCCGCGGCGCATCAGGGTCTGCATGCGGCTGACTTGCAGCTTCATGTACGACAGGGCCTGGGCCAGGGAATCGTGCAGTTCCCGGGCAATGATCGTGCGTTCATCGAGCAACAGCAGGCGATGGTCCTGTTCGCGCTGGCGCTTGAGGGACAGCGAGGTGCCGATCAGGTTGGCCAGGGCCTGGATCAGTTCGGTTTCCCAGGGCTGTGCCTGATGTCCGTCGACAAAATGCGCCTTGAGTTCACCCAGCTCGTTGCCCTGGTTGCTGATGCTGAAGGCCTGCGGGCGAACGGCGTGATGTCTGTCGCAAGTGGCGCAGTCGCTGCTGGCGCATACTTGGCGGTTGTTGGCGCCATGCAGGGCCAGCAGTTGCCGCGCGGGGGTTTGCAGTTGCCCTTGCAGGCACAGCGACAAACGCAGGCCCGGCAACTGCTGCTGGAAGCGCCCGATCAGTTCATCCAGGCCCTCGGCGTTAGCCTGGCGGGTCGCCAGGCTGCGGCTGCTCTGGTAGAGCAACTCCAGGGCAGCATTGGCCTGTTGCAGGTTCAAGGTCTTTTGCCGGACCTGATCCTCCAGGGTGCGGTGGGACTGCTCGATGGTCTCGGCCATGGTGTTGAAGCTGGTCGCCAGTTGGCCCAGTTCATCCTCGGACTGATGATTGACCCGCACCTGGAACTCGCCACGCCGAAAGCGCTGGGTCGCGTCCACCAGTTCTTGCAGGGGCGAGACCACCCCGTACTGCAATTCATACAGGCCGAACAACAGGATGATCATGGTGCTGAACAGTGCAATGCCCTGGATCGCCTGTTGCCAGCCCTGTTTGTGCTCGCTCTGGCGTTGCAGCAGGTTGACGAACCGGTCCAGTTGCTCGACGAAAGAGTTGGCGCTGGCCTGGAAGAATACCCCGTCGCCGCGCTCGATGGCCGGGCGCAGGGTCTGGTTCCAGCGTTGTACAAGGTTCTGGTAACTCTGATGCAGGGAGGTGTTCGGCCCGTCTTCCAGCACGGCGCGCAGGGCAGGGCTGTCGAGGCGTTGTTGCAGGCTGGCGATGATCGCCGGGATCTCGGTGCCATCGCCCGCCGCCAGTTTCCAGCTCAGGTGGTAGGTCTCCATGCGCACGGAGCCGGCGGTATTGATGGCCGAGGCGTCGCCCTGGCTGAACCAGGCGATCAATCCGGCGCTCAAGGAACTGGCGAGGGCAAGGATAGCGATAAGGATCACCGCCAGCCCGGCGCGAGCGGGCAGGGAGCTGCGCAGCCAGCGCATCATTGTGGCTGGCCCTGCGAGAAATTCTGCAACCCGGACATGCTGCGGCGCCTGGAATTGGGGTGTTGCAGCCGATCCTGGGCGCACTACCTCTAAAGAGTTGTCGGCCGCTCCGTTTCCCTGGAAGCCTCGGCCAACCTGTTCAGGACATTGATAAACAAAGGGTTTGATCAGGATCCCGGTCTACCCCCTTGGAGGTAGGCGGGCCAAGCATAGGCCAGGGGCCCCCGGGGGCTCGTTGACCCAGGTCAAGTTTTTGCGGGGTAGGCATCACTAGTCTGCGCTCATCGAATTGACTGGGGTGCGTCGTGATGCGAGCGCAAGTGCAACAAGGGCTGGTACTGGGGATGAGTACCCTGGCCTTCACCGTGTGCTTCATGGTCTGGATGATGTTTGCCGTGCTGGGCGTGCCAATCAAGGAAATGCTCGCCCTCAATGAAACCCAGTTCGGCCTGCTGGCCGCCACGCCGGTGCTGACCGGATCCTTGGTGCGCCTGCCCCTGGGGCTTCTGACTGACCGCTTCGGCGGGCGGATCGTGTTCTTCCTGCTGATGCTCGCCTGCGTGCTGCCGCTGTACCTGATCACGTTGGCGACCGCGTTCTGGCAGTTCCTGGTACTGGGCCTGTTCGTCGGATTGGCCGGCGGTTCGTTCTCGGTCGGCATCGCCTACGTCGCCAAGTGGTTCGACAAACAGAACCAGGGTTTTGCCATGGGTGTGTTCGGTGCCGGCAACGCCGGTTCCGCGGTCACCAAATTCCTCGCTCCGGCCTTGATCGCATTCGGCACCTGGCACCTGGTGCCGAAGGTGTTCAGCGCCATCCTGTTCATCACCGCGCTGCTGTTCTGGTTTCTCACCGCCGAGAAAAAAGAACACCGCAGCGTCGGTGGCGCGACGTTGCGCGAGCAACTCCAGGCGCTGAAAGAACCAGCCGTGTGGCGCTACTGCCAGTACTACTCGATCGTGTTCGGCGGCTACGTGGCCCTGGCCTTGTGGATGACCAAGTACTACGTGCAGGAATACGGCTTCAGCCTGCAAAGCGCCGCACTGCTGGCGGCCTGTTTCTCGCTGCCCGGTGGCGTGTTGCGCGCGGTCGGTGGCTGGATGTCGGATCGCTGGGGCGCCCAGAGCGTGACCTGGTGGGTGCTGTGGGTCAGCTGGATCTGCCTGTTTCTGTTGTCGTACCCGCAAACGCAACTGCAAGTGCAGACCGTCAACGGTGTGGTCGATTTCCACATCGGCCTCAGCGCCACGCTGTTCACCGTGCTGCTGTTCGTGATGGGCATCGCCTTCGCATTCGGCAAGGCCTCGGTCTTCAAATACATCGCCAATGACTACCCGAAAAACATGGGCGCAGTGTCCGGCATTGTCGGCCTGGCCGGCGGCCTGGGCGGGTTCGTGCTGCCGATCATGTTTGGCGCCCTGGTGGACCTCACCGGCGTGCGCTCGTCCTGCTTCATGTTGCTGTACGGCGTGGTCTGGGTCTCGCTGATCTGGATGTACTTCAGCGAAATGCGCCAGCGCCCGTTGCTGGGCAAACCCTCGCCGACCAGCCAACCGCCGTTTTCCAGCATTGCCCAAGGAGAAGAACATGTCCGTTCTACAAACGCCTGACAAAGGCCCGGTGATTCATGACTGGCGCCCGGAAGACCCTGCGTTCTGGGGGCGCAGCGGCAAACAGACCGCACGGCGCAACCTGTGGATCTCGATCCCGGCGCTGCTGCTGGCCTTCGCGGTGTGGATGGTCTGGAGCACGGTGATCGTGCGCCTGAACGCCATCGGTTTCAGCTTCAGCACCGACCAGTTGTTCTGGCTGGCGGCATTGCCGGGGCTGTCGGGGGCCACATTGCGGGTGTTCTACTCGTTCATGGTGCCGATCTTCGGTGGCCGCCGCTGGACCGCCCTGAGCACCGCGTCGCTGCTGGTGCCGGCGCTGTGGATGGGCTTCGCCGTGCAGGATCCGACCACGCCTTATAACGTGTTCGTACTGATCGCACTGCTGTGCGGTTTCGGGGGCGGCAACTTCGCCTCGAGCATGTCCAACATCAGCTTCTTCTATCCCAAGTCGCAACAGGGTACCGCCCTGGGGTTGAACGCCGGCCTGGGCAACCTGGGCGTGTCGGTGATGCAATTCAGCGTGCCGCTGGTGATCTCCTTCGGGGTGTTCGGCTTCATGGGCGGCCAACCGCAAGTCTTGGCCGACGGCAGCTCGCTGTGGTTGCAGAACGCCGGCTTCATCTGGGTGCCGTTCATCCTCGCCGTGACCCTGATCGCCTGGTTCGGTATGAACGACCTGTCCAGCGCCCGCGCTTCATTCAGCGAGCAGGCGGTGATCTTCAAGCGCATGCACAACTGGCTGATGTGCTGGCTGTACCTGGCGACCTTCGGCTCGTTCATCGGCTTTTCCGCCGCGTTCCCGTTGTTGATCAAAACCGCGTTCCCGGAAGTCATCGCCCTGAAATTCGCCTTCCTCGGCCCGCTGGTGGGGGCGCTGGTGCGCCCGCTGGGTGGTTGGCTGGCGGACAAGCTCGGCGGCGCCAGGGTCACCCTGTGGAACTTCGTGCTGATGATCGCGATGGTGTTCGGCGTCCTGCATTTTCTTCCTCAGGGCGGGCAGGGCGGCAGCTTCTACGGTTTCCTGGGCATGTTCATGCTGCTGTTCATCACCACCGGCGTGGGCAACGGCTCCACCTTCCGCATGATCCCGGTGATCTTCCGCACCCTGCATGAAAAAGCCGCCTTGGGCAAAAAGCCCGAGCAGCGCGAGCAAGCCCTCAAGGATGCCGGCAAGGAATCGGCTGCGGTGCTGGGTTTCAGCTCGGCCATGGGCGCCTTCGGTGCGTTCTTCATTCCCAAATCGTTCGGCACTTCGATGGCCCTGACCGGCGGCCCGGAGATGGCCTTCTACATGTTCGTCGGCTTTTACCTGAGCTGCATCGGGGTGACCTGGTGGTGGTACGCCCGCAAAGGCGCGGCGACCCCCTGCTGATTCGAATTATCTGTTGCGTGGGCGGGGCGCAGACCCCGCGGAGCAAGCCTGAGAGGAAGACACTGTGAGTCATTTACTGGATCAACTGCGGTTCTTCAACCGCAAGCAAGGCGAGTTTTCCGAAGGTCACGGCGAGACTCGCAAGGAGTCCCGGGACTGGGAGAACGTCTACCGTTCCCGTTGGCAGTACGACAAGATCGTGCGGTCCACCCACGGGGTGAACTGCACCGGTTCCTGCTCGTGGAAAATCTACGTCAAGAACGGCCTGATCACCTGGGAAACCCAGCAGACCGATTATCCGCGCACCCGTAACGACCTGCCCAACCACGAGCCTCGCGGCTGCCCTCGGGGCGCCAGCTACAGCTGGTACATCTACAGCGCCAACCGGCTCAAGTACCCGAAGGTCCGCAAGCCATTGCTCAAGCTCTGGCGCCAGGCCCGGCAGACCCTGCCGCCGGTGGAGGCCTGGGCCAGCATCGTCGAGAACAAGGCCAAGGCCGACTCGTACAAGAGCAAGCGCGGCATGGGTGGCTTCATCCGTTCCAACTGGGAAGAAGTCAACGAGATCATCGCCGCGGCCAACGTCTACACCGTCAAGCAGCACGGCCCTGACCGGGTGGTGGGCTTTTCGCCGATCCCGGCCATGTCGATGGTCAGCTATGCGGCCGGCGCCCGTTACCTGTCGCTGATCGGCGGCGCGTGCCTGAGCTTCTACGACTGGTACTGCGACCTGCCACCGGCCTCGCCGATGGTCTGGGGCGAGCAAACCGACGTGCCGGAATCGGCTGACTGGTACAACTCCAACTACATCATTGCCTGGGGCTCCAACGTCCCGCAGACCCGTACCCCCGATGCGCACTTTTTCACCGAGGTACGCTACAAGGGCACCAAGACCGTGGCGATCACCCCGGACTATTCGGAAGTCGCCAAGCTCACCGACCTGTGGCTCAACCCCAAGCAGGGCACCGACGCCGCGCTGGCCCAGGCCTTCAACCATGTGATCTTCAAAGAATTCCACCTGGACAAGCCCAGCGCCTATTTCACCGAATATGCCAAGCGCTATACCGACCTGCCGGTGCTGGTGGTGCTCAAGCCGATGCTCGGCGCGGCGCCCGGTTCAGGCTACCAGCCAGACCGCTTCCTGCGGGCCAGCGACCTGACCGACAACCTCGGCCAGGACAACAACCCGCAATGGAAAACCATCGCCCTGGATGCCGACGGCCAACTGGTTTCGCCCCAAGGCTCCATCGGCTATCGCTGGGGTGAGAAGGGCAAGTGGAACATCCTGCCGCGTGAAGGCGGCGAGGGCCGTGAGATCGACCTCAGGCTCAGCCTGATCGGCGGCGACGTCGCCGAAGTGGCGTTCCCGTACTTTGCCGGTGAATCCCAGGAATACTTCCAGCACGTGGCGGGTGACGCGGTGCAGTTCCGGCGGGTGCCGGTGCACAGCGTAGTGCTGGCCGATGGCAGCGTGGCGAAGGTGGCCACCGTGTTCGACCTGTCGGCGGCCAACCTGGCCATCGACCGTGGCCTGGGGGGCGCCAACGTTGCCAAGGACTATGACGACGCCTCGGTGCCCGGTACGCCGGCCTGGCAGGAGCAGATCACTGGCGTGAGCCGCGAGAAGGCGATCCAGATCGCCCGTGAGTTTGCCGATAACGCCGACAAGACCCGTGGACGCTCGATGATCATCGTCGGTGCGGCGATGAACCATTGGTACCACATGGACATGAACTACCGCGGGCTGATCAACATGCTCATGCTCTGCGGTTGTGTCGGCCAGACCGGCGGCGGCTGGGCGCACTACGTCGGCCAGGAAAAACTCCGTCCGCAATGCGGCTGGCTGCCTCTGGCCTTCGGCCTGGACTGGAACCGTCCGCCACGGCAAATGAACGGCACCAGTTTCTTCTACGGCCACAGCTCGCAATGGCGTCACGAGAAGATGAGCATGCACGACGTGCTCTCGCCACTGGCCGACAAGTCGCAGTTCCCCGAGCACGCCCTGGACTACAACATCCGCGCCGAACGCGCCGGTTGGTTGCCGAGCGCGCCGCAACTCAACACCAACCCGCTGCACATCTGCCGTGAAGCCGCCGCGGCGGGCCTGGACCCGAAAGACTACGTGGTCAAGTCGCTGCAGGACGGTTCCCTGCGTTTTGCCTGCGAGCAGCCCGACAACCCGGTGAACTTCCCGCGCAACATGTTCATCTGGCGCTCCAACCTGCTGGGCTCCTCGGGCAAGGGGCACGAGTACATGCTCAAGTACCTGCTGGGCACCAAGAACGGTGTGATGAACGAAGACATCGGCAAGGTCGGCGCCTGCAAGCCTACCGAAGCCGAGTGGGTGGACGAGGGCGCCATCGGCAAGCTCGACCTGGTGACGACCCTGGACTTCCGCATGTCCTCGACCTGCGTGTACTCCGACATCGTCTTGCCGACCGCCACCTGGTACGAAAAAGACGACATGAACACCTCGGACATGCACCCGTTCATCCACCCACTGTCGGCGGCTATCGACCCGGCGTGGGAGTCGCGTTCGGACTGGGAAATCTACAAGGGCATCGCCAAGGCATTCTCGGCCATGTCGGTCGGGCACCTGGGCGTGGAGAAAGACCTGGTCACCGTGCCGCTGATGCATGACAGCGTCGGTGAACTGGCCCAACCCTTTGGCGGTACCGACTGGAAAACCGCCGGCGAGGTGCCCCAACCGGGCAAGAACGCACCGAACCTGCAAGTGGTGGAGCGCGACTACCCGAACATCTACAAGCAGTTCACGTCCCTGGGCCCGATGCTGGAAAAACTCGGTAACGGCGGCAAGGGCATCAACTGGAACACTGATACTGAAGTTAAATTCCTCGGCGAACTGAACCACAAGGAAGTCGAGGCGGGTATCAGCCAAGGGCGGCCAAAAATCGACAGCGCCATCGACGCCGCCGAAGTGATCCTGTCCCTGGCGCCGGAAACCAACGGCCATGTCGCGGTGAAAGCCTGGGCCGCGCTGTCGCAATTCACCGGCATCGACCACAGCCATCTGGCGGTGTCCAAGGAGCACGAGGCGATTCGTTTCCGCGACATCCAGGCCCAGCCGCGCAAGATCATTTCCAGCCCGACCTGGTCCGGCCTGGAAGACGATCACGTCAGCTACAACGCCGGCTACACCAACGTGCACGAGTCGATCCCGTGGCGCACCATCACCGGCCGCCAGCAGTTCTACCAGGATCACCCGTGGATGCAGGCATTCGGCGAGCAACTGATGAGTTACCGGCCGCCGGTCAACACCCGCACCATTGAAGGCGTGAAAGGCAAGCGCAGCAATGGCGAGACCGAGATCGTCCTGAATTGGATCACCCCGCACCAGAAATGGGGCATCCACAGTACCTACACCGACAACCTGCTGATGCTCACCCTCAGCCGTGGCGGACCGATCATCTGGCTCTCGGAAATCGACGCCCGGCGCGCCGGCATCGAGGACAACGACTGGGTCGAGTGCTTCAACGCCAACGGTGCGTTGACGGCCCGGGCGGTGGTCAGCCAGCGGGTCAAGGAAGGCATGGTGATGATGTACCACGCCCAGGAACGGATCGTGAACGTGCCCGGTGCGGAAACCACCAAGACCCGCGGCGGCCACCACAACTCGGTGACCCGCGTGGTGCTCAAGCCGACCCACATGATCGGTGGCTACGCCCAGCAGGCCTACGGGTTCAACTATTACGGCACGGTCGGTTGCAACCGCGACGAATTCGTCGTGGTGCGCAAGATGGCCAAGGTCGATTGGCTCGACGGTTCCAGTGGCGATGATCTGCCGCGCCCGCTGCCGACCGATATCGAGGAGAACTGAGATGAAGATCCGCTCACAAATCGGCATGGTCCTGAACCTGGACAAATGCATCGGCTGCCATACCTGTTCGATCACTTGCAAGAATGTCTGGACCAGCCGCGAAGGCATGGAATATGCCTGGTTCAACAATGTCGAGACCAAGCCTGGCATCGGCTATCCCAAGGAGTGGGAAAACCAGGACAAGTGGAAGGGCGGCTGGATCCGTAACGCCGATGGCTCGATCAACCCGCGCATCGGCGGCAAGTTCCGCGTACTGGCGAACATCTTCGCCAACCCGGACCTGCCGGGCCTGGACGACTACTACGAACCGTTCGACTTCGACTACCAGCACCTGCACACCGCACCGTTGGGCGAGCATCAGCCGGTCGCACGCCCGCGTTCGCTGGTGTCGGGCAAGCGCATGGAGAAAATCGAGTGGGGCCCGAACTGGGAGGAAATCCTCGGCACCGAGTTCGCCAAGCGGCGCAAGGACAAGAACTTCGACCAGATCCAGGCGGACATCTACGGCGAATACGAAAACACTTTCATGATGTACCTGCCACGCCTGTGCGAGCACTGTCTCAACCCGGCGTGCGCGGCGTCCTGCCCGAGCGGGGCGATCTACAAGCGTGAGGAAGACGGTATCGTCCTGATCGACCAGGAGAAATGCCGCGGCTGGCGCATGTGCATCAGCGGCTGCCCGTACAAGAAGATCTATTTCAACTGGAAGAGCGGCAAGTCGGAAAAATGCATCTTCTGCTACCCGCGTATCGAAGCCGGGATGCCGACCGTCTGTGCTGAAACCTGCGTCGGCCGTATTCGCTACCTCGGTGTGCTGCTGTATGACGCCGACCGCATCAGCGAAGTGGCCAGTACCGCCAACGAGCATGACCTGTACGAGAAACAGCTGGAGATCTTCCTCGACCCGAACGACCCGGCGGTGATCCGCCAGGCCCTGGCCGATGGCGTGCCGCAATCGGTAATCGACTCGGCGCAACGTTCGCCGGTCTACAAAATGGCGGTGGACTGGAAACTCGCACTGCCGCTGCACCCGGAATACCGTACCTTGCCGATGGTCTGGTACGTGCCGCCGCTGTCGCCGATCCAGAACGCTGCTGCCGCCGGCACCGTGGGCATGAACGGGGTCCTGCCGGACGTCGACAGCCTGCGCATTCCGCTGCGCTACCTGGCGAACCTGCTCACCGCCGGCGATGAAAAACCGGTCAAGCGTGCCCTCAAGCGCCTGCTGGCGATGCGCGCCTACAAGCGTTCCGAACAGGTCGATGGCGTGCAGGACCTGCAAGTGCTGGCCGACGTCGGCCTGGACGTGAATCAGGTGGAAGAGATGTATCGCTACCTGGCAATCGCCAACTACGAGGACCGTTTCGTTGTGCCAAGCGCCCACCGCGAAGACGCCATGAGCGATGCGTTCGCCGAGCGTTCCGGTTGCGGCTTCAGCTTCGGCAGTGGTTGCAGCGGCAGTTCCGACACCAACATGTTCGGTGGCAAGAAGGCCAACCGGCGTGACGTGATCAAGACCGTGCAGTTGTGGGAGGACTGACCATGCGCATTCTCAAGGTGATTTCGTTGCTGCTCGACTACCCGACCGAGACCCTGGTGGCCGCTCGTGACGAGCTGGAACAAGCGATTCTCCAGGCACGGGAAATCAGCCCGAACCAACGAGCGGGGCTGTTCGAACTGCTGGAGGTGATTTGTGGCAAGGATCTGATGGACGGCCAGGAGCATTACGGCGCGTTGTTTGGCCGCGGGCGTTCGCTGTCGCTGCTGCTGTTCGAGCATGTCCATGGCGAATCCCGCGACCGTGGCCAGGCCATGGTGGACATGATGGCCCAGTACGAAGAGGCCGGTTTCGCCATAGGCGTCAAGGAACTGCCCGACTACATCCCGCTGTACCTGGAGTACCTCTCCACCCGCGAAGATCTGGAGGCCCGCGAGGGCCTGGCGGACGTCGCGCACTTGCTGGCCTTGCTCGCTGCGCGCCTGGAGGAGCGCGAAAGCGCCTATGCCAGTTGCTTCCGGGCCTTGCTGCAAATCGCCGGGGCCGAACCCCAGGGCGCGGTTGCCGAGCTGCGCGAGCAAGTCAAAGCCGAGCCACGGGACGACTCCCTGGAAGCCCTGGACCGGGTCTGGGAAGAAGAGGCGGTGGATTTCATGAAGGCCGAGCAGCAGGACCGTTGCAGCTCAATGCCGAGTGCGCCGGGCAAGGCCCGGGAAGAAAGTGCGGTGCCGTTGCACTGGGTGGATTTTCAGCATGAAGGGCGGGCCGCTGCGCTTGCCGGGGAGGTGGGCAATGTCTAAATGGGATCTGTTGTTGTTCGGGGTCTACCCGTATGTCGCCCTGGCGATCTGCCTGATCGGCAGTTGGGCGCGGTTCGACCTGTCGCAGTACACCTGGAAGGCCGGCTCCAGCCAGATGCTCAGCAATCGCGGCATGCGGGTGGCGAGCAACCTGTTCCACGTCGGCGTGCTGTTCGTGCTGGCCGGGCACTTCGTCGGCCTGCTGACGCCGTCGGCGATCTACCACCACGTGCTGAGCACCGAGAACAAGCAATTGCTGGCGATGGTCTCCGGTGGCTTCTTCGGCGTGCTGGGCCTGATCGGGCTGCTGATGCTGCTCAACCGGCGCCTGACCGACCCACGGGTTCGCGCCACCTCCAATACCTCGGACATCCTGGTGCTGGTGGTGCTGCTGGTGCAACTGGTGCTCGGCCTGATGACCATCGTTGCGTCGACCGCACACATGGACGGCTCGGTGATGGTGATGCTGGCCGACTGGGCCCAGAACACCGTGCTGCTGCGTCCGGTGGAAGCCGCGACCTCGATGGCTCCGGTGGGCCTGGTCTACAAGCTTCACGTGCTGTTGGGCCTGACGCTGTTCGTGCTGTTCCCGTTCACTCGTCTGGTGCACATCGTCAGCGCGCCGGTCTGGTACCTGGGTCGGCGTTATCAAATCGTTCGGCAGAAGTTCTGAGGAGACGATCATGACCAGTGGATGCGGATGTGGCGGCGGTAATGGCGGCGGTGGCGGTTGTGGTTCTTCGGCAAAAGCGGCGCCAGAGGCAGATGTCGCGCCGCCTGGCGCGGTGCAGTTCGAGCCGGTGGAGGTTGATGAAGCACCGCCGCAATTGATCGCCAGCAGTGAACAGGAATGGCCGATCATCAGCGTCAACGGGGTGTCGATCAGCCCGCAGGCGATGGCTCTGGAGCTGCAATACCACCCGGCCGAAAGTCGCGAGGAAGCGGTCTATCAGGCGGCACGGGCCTTGGTGATCCGTGAATTGCTCCAGCAACGGATTGCCGAATTGGGCCTGGCGTTACAGGTCGGCGCCGGCGAAAACGAAGAGGAGGCGGCGACGCGGCTGTTGCTCGAACGTGAAGTGCAGGTGCCGCAATGTGACGAAGCGACCTGTCTGCGCTACTTCGAAAGCAACCGGGCGCGCTTTCACAGCGCCCCGTTGCTGGCGGTGCGGCACATCCTGCTCGAATGCGCGCCGGACGATGCCGAGGCGCGCAGCGTGGCGCGGGTGCAAGCTGAGTTGCTGCTGGAACGGCTGGAGCAGTTTCCAGGCAGTTTCGCTGAGCTGGCGCAGCAGTATTCGGCGTGTCCGTCCAAGGAGCAGGGTGGCTCGCTGGGCCAGATCAGCAAGGGCCAGACCGTGCCCGAGCTGGAGCGCCAGTTGTTCGCACTGCCGGCGGGGCTGGCGGGTAAACCGTTGGAAAGCCGCTACGGCTGGCACGTGATCAGCATCGACCAGCGCATCGACGGCCAGCCGCTGCCTTACGAGGCGGTGGCGACGGCGATCCGCACCCAGTTGCAACAGGGCGTCTGGCAGAAAGCGCTGGTGCAGTACCTGCAAACCCTGATCGGTGCGGCGGACATTCGCGGCATTCATCTGCAGGGCGCCGACTCGCCGCTGGTGCAGTGAGCATCGGGTCAACCAGGGGGTATGCATGAACGCGGTGTTGCGGGACGGATTTGGGCGCCAGATCGATTATCTACGGATGTCGGTGACCGATCGTTGTGATTTTCGCTGTGTGTACTGCATGGCGAAAAACATGACGTTCCTGCCGCGCCAGCAAGTGTTGACCCTGGAGGAATTGCAGCGGCTGGCGCGGTTGTTCGTCGGGCTGGGGGTGAAGAAGATTCGCCTGACCGGTGGCGAGCCGCTGATCCGGCCGGGCATCGTCGGGCTGTGTCGCGAGATTGCGGCATTGCCCGGGCTGCGGGAACTGGTGATGACCAGCAACGGCTCGCAGCTGGGCCGCCTGGCCCGGCCGCTGGTCGAGGCGGGTGTCAAACGCATGAACATCAGCCTCGACAGCCTGGACGGCGAGCGCTTTCGGGCGATTACCCGTAACGGCAATCTGGACCAGGTGTTGACGGGTATCGAGGCGGCGACGGCGGCGGGATTCGAACGGATCAAGCTCAACTGCGTGGTGATGAAGGGACGCAACTTCGATGAGGTTCCGGCCTTGGTGCAGTACGCCGTCGAGCAACGCATCGACATCAGCTTCATAGAGGAAATGCCGTTGGGCGAGGTTGGGCGTTCGCGGGGGGAGTCGTTCTGTTCCAGTGATGAGGTCCGGGCGCTGATTGCCAGTCACCATGGGCTGCTCGACAGCACCGAGAGCAGCGGCGGGCCGGCGCGCTATGCGCGCCTGGAACGTCATCCGCAGACTCGCATCGGCTTCATCTCGCCCAACACCCACAACTTCTGCGCCAGTTGCAACCGGGTGCGCATGACGGTGGAGGGGCGCTTGCTGCTATGCCTCGGGCAAGACGATTCCCTCGACCTGCGGTGCCTGCTGCGGCGTTATCCGCTGGATGACCAACCGCTGATCCACGCCGTGAAACAAGCCCTGCGCGGCAAACCCCTGCGCCATGACTTCAATCCTGGCGGGGAGGTGCAGATTGTGCGGTTCATGAACATGAGTGGGGGGTGAGCAGCCTATCAGCAACACCACAACACCTTGTGGGAGCGGGCTTGCTCGCGAAGACGTCAGGCCAGTCAAGATCTTCATCGACTGATTCGCCGCCTTCGCGAGCAAGCCCGCTCCCACAGTGGATTTTGGTGCGGGCAAAATTTGCGGCCTTCCACAAATCCCTGTGGGAGCGAGCCCTGCTCGCGATGACGGCCCCGCCGTCACCATCCCCCCAACAGACCCACCCCCAATTCTTGATATCGATCAATTGCAACCCACCCCTTTGGCCGTACCCTTTACTGCATATTGTGTTTAAAGATCTATAAATCCCTATATGTAGTGTCTGGAGCCCAAATGCAGAGCACATTGATCTCAATAGGCTGTAACCGCTTGCACAAGCGCGACGGCAGTGTGGTTGCCTTCGATGCGGACAAGATCCGCCAGGCGCTGATTGCCGCCGGCAGGGCCACCGGTGAATACGCCGAGGTCGAGGCCGAGGAGTTGCTCAAAGCTGTGTTGACCCGGTTGGAAGGGCAATCACGATTGAACGTCGAGCAGATCCAGGACCGCGTCGAACGGGTGTTGATGGACGCCGGTTACTTTCTCTCCATGCGCGCCTACATCGTCTACCGCGAGCAACATGGACGCCTGCGCCGGGACCGCCGCACCCTGGTGGAAGTCGCCACTTCGATGAATGAATACCTGGACCGTGAAGACTGGCGCGTGCAGGCCAACGCCAACCAGGGGTATTCCCTCGGTGGGTTGATCCTCAACGTGTCGGGCAAGGTCACCGCCAACTACTGGCTGGACGAGGTCTACAGCCAGGCCATCGGCCAGGCCCACCGCGAGGCCGACCTGCATATCCACGACCTGGACATGCTCGCCGGCTACTGCGCCGGCTGGTCCCTGCGCACGCTGTTGCACGAAGGCCTCAATGGCGTGCCGGGGCGGGTCGAGGCCGGGCCGCCCAAGCACTTGAGCAGCGCCCTGGGGCAGATGGTGAATTTCCTCGGCACCCTGCAGAACGAATGGGCCGGCGCCCAGGCGTTCAGCTCGTTCGACACCTACCTGGCACCCTATGTGCGCAAGGACCGGCTGAGCTACGACGAGGTCCGCCAGTCGTTGCAGGAGTTCATCTACAACCTCAACGTCCCGTCGCGCTGGGGCACCCAGACGCCGTTCACCAATCTCACGTTCGACTGGGTCTGCCCTCAGGATCTGCGCGAACAGATCCCGGTGATCGGCGGCGAGGAAATGCCGTTCGCCTACGGTGACCTGCAAGCGGAAATGGAACTGCTCAACCGCGCCTACATCGAAGTGATGCAGGCCGGCGATGCGAAAGGGCGGGTGTTCACCTTTCCGATTCCGACCTACAACATCACCCATGACTTCCCGTGGGACAGCGAGAACGCCGACCGGCTGTTCGAAATGACTGCCCGTTATGGCTTGCCGTACTTCCAGAACTTCCTCAACTCGGACATGCAGCCCAATCAGGTGCGGTCGATGTGCTGCCGCCTGCAACTGGATGTGCGCGAGCTGCTCAAGCGCGGGGGCGGGTTGTTCGGCTCGGCGGAGCAGACCGGCTCATTGGGCGTGGTGACGATCAACTGCGCGCGCCTGGGCTACCTGTACAAGGGCAACACCAGTGCGCTGCTGCAACGCCTGGATACGCTGATGGAACTGGCGATGGAGAGCCTGGAGGTCAAGCGCAAGGTGATCCAGCACCACATGGACGCTGGTTTGTATCCCTACACCAAGCGCTACCTGGGCACCTTGCGCAATCATTTCTCCACCATCGGCGTGAACGGCCTGCATGAAATGCTGCGCAACTTCACTGACGACCAACAGGGCCTGCACACCGAGCAGGGGCGTGAATTCGCCCTGAAATTGCTCGACCACGTGCGGGCCACGCTCCTGCGCTTCCAGGAAGAAACCGGCCACCTCTACAACCTCGAAGCCACCCCCGCCGAAGGCACCACCTACCGCTTCGCCAAGGAAGACCTCAAGCGCTTCCCGGACATCCTGCAGGCCGGCAGCCCGGTGGCGCCGTACTACACCAACTCCTCGCAACTGCCGGTGGGTTTCACCGACGATCCGTTCGAGGCCCTGGAACTGCAAGACGAACTGCAATGCAAATATACCGGCGGCACCGTGTTGCACCTGTACATGGCCGAGCAGATTTCCTCGACCCAGGCTTGCAAGCAACTGGTGCGCAAGGCATTGGGGCGTTTCCGCCTGCCGTATCTGACGGTCACGCCGACTTTTTCCATTTGCCCCGTGCACGGCTACCTGGCCGGCGAACACGAGTTCTGCCCGAAATGCGACGAAGCCTTGCTAGCGCAACAGCAGCTTGCCGGCAGCGTCCACTGATCCGATCCATCGACCGCAAGGAGCTTCACCTTATGAGCGCAGCACAATCTCTTCCGCAGGCACAGCGTCAACGTTGTGAAGTCTGGACGCGAGTGATGGGCTATCACCGTCCCGTGGCAGCCTTCAACCCGGGCAAGCAATCCGAGCATCGCGAACGGGTGCACTTCACTGAACGCGCGGCTGGGCGTCCGTGAGCCGAGTGCTCCGGGTCGGGGGGCTGGTGCCCCTGACCACCCTCGATTATCCCGGTCAGTTGGCTTGTGTTCTGTTTTGCCAGGGCTGCGCCTGGCGTTGTCGTTACTGCCATAACCCGCAACTGATCCCGCCGCGCGGTAGCGAGGAGGTGGATTGGTGTCGGGTGCTGGCGTTTTTGCAACGCCGTCAGGATCTGCTCGATGCCGTGGTGTTCAGTGGCGGTGAGCCGACCTTGCAGGAGGGGTTGGCGGCGGCCATGGAGGAGGTGCGGCAGATGGGCTTTCGCATCGGCCTGCACAGTGCCGGGATCAAGCCGGCGGCCTTTGCCAAAGTGGTCGGGCTGGCGGACTGGGTGGGGTTCGACATCAAGGCCTTGCCCGAGGACGCCTTGGAGGTGACCCGGGTCGAGGGCAGCGGCGCTGCCAACTGGCGCAGCCTCGAGCATCTGTTGGCCAGTGGTGTGGAGTATGAATGCCGCACCACGGTGCATTGGCACCTGTTCGAGCCCGAACGTTTGCTGGCCCTGGCTCGGCGTCTCAGCGAGCGTGGTGTCAGGCGTTTCGCGGTGCAATTGGTGCGCACGGCGCGAATGCTCGACCCTCATCTTTCCGGGGTTTCAGCCCATACTTTGCAACCTGAGCTGTGGGGCGAGATGCGGGCGTTGTTTCCTTCGTTTGTGTTGCGCAGTTGAGCCGCGAACGACGGGGGGAGCTGGGGATTTCTCAGAAATACAATCCACCATGAGTCCCTTGTGGGAGCCGAGCTTGCTCGCGATGACGGTGTGTCAGTCACGAATAGGTAACTGAT
>NZ_JALJDX010000124.1 GCF_022952855.1 Pseudomonas sp. RGM2987
AGGCAATGTTGATGCTGAATGAGAAATCGCTTTCGCGAGCAAGCCCGCTCCCACAAAGACCTGTGTTAGCCGCTACTCGACGCTTCCCAGCCCCTGCCAATGCTTGAGGCCAATAAAGATGAACCGCAGTTGCTGGGTGATCTTCGCCTGGGGCGTGAGGTGTTCCGGCAGGGCTTTGGCGGGAGGGTCGATGATGTCGGGCAGCGTGGCGAACACACTCTTGACGATGAGATCGGCGATCACGCTCAAGCCGGCAAGGTCCAGATGCTGGAGCTTGGGCATCAAGGCCAGGTCAGCGGCCAGATCCGCGCTGATGCCTTCGCGCAGTCGCGCAATCGCCTGGCGTACCGGCAGGGAGCCGCCATATTGTTCACGGGCCAGGAACAGGAACTGTGACCGGTTGGCTTGCACGACATCGAGGAAGATCCGCACCGACGCATCGATGATGCCACCCATGACGAACTCGTTATGGCGCACCAGGCGGATGGTTTCGCGGAAGGTCTGGCCGACTTCGCAGACCAGTGCCAGGCCCAGTTGGTCCATGTCGTCGAAGTGCCGGTAGAACCCGGTGGGTACGATACCTGCCGTCTTGGCAACTTCCCGCAGGCTCAGGCTGCCGAACCCCCGACCGCACTCCATCAGATGACGGGCAGCGTCCATCAGGGCAATTCGGGTCTGTTGCTTCTGTTCAGCGCGGGGCAGCATCGATAGGCTGGCTTCTGGTTCACGGGAGCGATGCACTTTAGCAAATCGGCTTTGCAGGCGTCGAACGGGAGGAGGGGCTAAGCAGGAAAACGAGGCTTCTGAAAAGTCAAAAGCCCGATTGCAGGAATCGGGCTTTTTTCTGGGCCACCATGGGCTCAGCTCGCTGTGCTGTTGCGTTCGATCACACGGTCACCGCCGCCTTCGGCCAGGGCTTCGCCCAGTGGAGTGCGGTCGGAACCATCGGCTGCCAAGGTCTGGCCTTGTGGAGTGCGCTCGGAGCCGTCAGCTGCCAAGGTCTGGCCTTGTGGAGTGCGCTCGGAGCCGTCAGCTGCCAAGGTCTGGCCTTGTGGAGTGCGCTCGGAGCCGTCAGCTGCCAAGGTCTGGCCTTGTGGAGTGCGCTCGGAACCGTCAGCTGCCAGGGTCTGGCCTTGAGGGGTGCGTTCAGAGCCATCGGCTGCCAGGGTCTCACCCAAGCGAGTGCGGTCGGAACCACCTTCAACCAGGCCTTTTTCTTCCAGGCGGTCACGGCCGCCTTCTGCAACAGTCTGGCTGTAGGCAGAATGGCTGTCTTTGGCTTGTGGCGTTGCTTGTTCGGAAGCTGGCAGCGCGAAAGCGGTGGAAGCCAGCAGTGAAAGGGACAGGCTCATCAGTAATTGGCGTTTCATGATCAGTGCTCCTTGGGAGGGCGATAAAGTGGGTACGGAGGCAATGCTACTCTCGATAAGTCGATATAAAAGTTCATAAACGCAATGGTAATAATCAACCGAATTGATTGTTCCGTAGGAAGGCTCTAGATCGGGCCTTTCAGCGGTATCGTTTTGCACGGGAGTGGGTATTTTGTACTCAGTTGTGCCTCGCAAATGTGCGGGGACGGTAACAGGTAGCTGTCGAGTTGGTCAGGATTCAGCGGTGTTTCTATGCCGTTCATCGGCCCTGGGGTTAAACCAGTTGGCCGTTTCGCCAGTCCAATTTCTTACGAACGGGCCGACCACAGGCTCGTCTCTCCAAGCGTCGCGGTCTGGACGCCATTTTTGTCATCAGGAGCCTTGTGCATGACGCGCACCTCAAAAATCCTCGCCTGGAGCCTTGCCAGTCTTTTCGTTCTGCTGGCCGTGCTGGTGGTGGTCATCGCGTTCTTCGACTGGAACCGGATCAAACCCACGCTCAACGCCAAGGTGTCCGAGGAATTGCACCGCCCGTTCGCCATCAACGGCAACCTGGCGGTGGTCTGGCAGCGCGAGCCGGAGGAGGGCGGCTGGCGAGCCTGGTTGCCGTGGCCCCATGTGGTGGCCGAGGACATGAGCCTGGGTAACCCGGACTGGTCGAAAAAACCGCAGATGGCCACGCTCAAGCGTGTCGAACTGCGCATTTCGCCGTTGGCGCTGCTGGCCCGACGGGTGTCGATCCCACGCATTGACCTGACCGAGCCCAACGCCAACCTGCAACGGCTTGCCGATGGGCGCGCCAACTGGACCTTCCGGTTCGACCCGAAGGATCCCGACGCCGAGCCCTCCAGTTGGGTCGTGGACATTGGCGCGATCGGCTTTGACAAAGGTCACGTCACCCTGGACGACCAGACGCTCAAGACCCGGCTCGACCTGATGATCGACCCGTTGGGCAAACCCATTCCCTTCAGCGACATTGTCGGTGACAAGGCCGCGAAGAAAGTCCAGGACCAGGGCGCGGCCCCTCAGGACTACGCATTCGCCTTCAAGGTCAACGGCCAGTATCACGGGCAGGACCTGAGCGGCTCCGGCAAGGTCGGCGGGTTGCTGGCGTTGCAGGACGCGGCCCGGCCTTTTCCGTTGCAGGCCCAGGCCCGGATCGCCGAGACCCGTATTGAGCTGGCCGGTACCCTCACCGATCCAATGAACCTCGGTGCCCTGGACCTGCGCTTGAAACTGGCCGGCAAGAGCCTGGCGCACCTGTACCCGCTCACCGGCGTGACCTTGCCGGATTCTCCGCCCTATGCCACCGATGGCCGCCTGATCGCCAAGCTCCACGAGCCGACGGGGGCGTTGTTTCGCTATGAAGGGTTCAACGGCAAGATCGGCGACAGCGACATTCATGGCGACCTGACCTATGCCGCCAGCCAGCCCCGGCCGAAACTCAGCGGTGCGCTGGTCTCCAATCAACTGCTGTTCAGCGACCTGGCGCCGCTGATCGGCGCGGACTCCAGCGCTGAGCAAAAAGCCCGTGGCGCGGCGAGCAAGCAGCCGAGCGACAAGGTGTTGCCGGTGGAAGAGTTTCGCACCGAGCGCTGGAGCGCGATGGACGCCGATGTGGAATTCACCGGTAAACGCATCGTCCATAGCGAGCAGTTACCCTTCACGGATCTTTACACCCACCTGGTGCTCAACGACGGTCAGTTGAGCCTCGAACCCCTGCGCTTTGGCGTGGCCGGTGGCAAGCTCGATGCGCAGGTTCGCCTCAACGGCCACACCCAGCCCCTGGAGGGCCAGGCCAGGTTGACGGCGCGGGGCTTCAAGCTCAAGCAGCTGTTCCCCGGTTTCGAACCGATGAAAACCAGCTTCGGCGAGTTGAACGGCGATGCCGATATCAGCGGACGCGGCAATTCGGTGGCGGCGCTGCTGGGCACGTCCAACGGCACCCTGAAAATGCTCATCAACGATGGCGCCATCAGTCGCGAACTGATGGAGCTGGCGGGACTGAACGTCGGTAACTATGTGGTGGGGAAAATCTTTGGCGACAAGGAAGTGAAGATCAACTGCGCGGCGGCGGATTTCGACATCAAGACGGGCCTGGCAACCAGCCGCCTGTTCGTGTTCGACACCGAGAACGCGATCATCTACATCGACGGCACGGCGAACATGGCCACCGAACAACTGGACCTGACCGTGACCCCCGAGTCCAAGGGCTGGCGCCTGATTTCCCTGCGCTCGCCGTTGTACGTGCGGGGCACGTTCGCCAAGCCCGCCGCCGGGGTCAAGGCGGTGCCGCTGATGCTGCGCGGTGCCGGGATGGTGGCCTTGGGGGTGATCGCCGCGCCGGCGGCCGGGTTGTTGGCGCTGGTCGCGCCCAGCGGTGGTGAGCCGAACCAATGCGCGCCGCTGCTGGAGCAGATGAAGGCGGGCAAGGCGCCGGTGACGGTGAAGCCGACGCGTTGATCACTCATGGATGTGTGTTGAGGCAACTGGCCTCTTCGCGAGCAAGCCCGCTCCCACAGATGACCGCGTTCTTCCAGAAGAAACACGGTTGAATGTGGGAGCGGGCTTGCTCGCGAAGGGGGCCACGGAGATCTCAGAGATCAGCGAGGATATCGGCCATATCATCGGCATGCTCTTCTTCCTGAGCCAGGATGTCTTCGAAGATGCGCCGGGTGGTCGGGTCTTTTTCACCGATGTACTGGATGATTTCCCGGTAGCTGTCGATGGCGATCCGTTCGGCCACCAGGTCTTCGTAGACCATTTCCTTGAGGGTATTGCCCGCCACGTATTGCGCGTGGGAATGCCGGGTCAACAGGTCGGGATTGAATTCCGGCTCGCCGCCCAGTTGCACGATGCGTTCGGCCAGTTTGTCGGCGTGTTCGGCTTCCTGGTTCGCGTGTTCGAGGAACTCTCCGGCCGCCACACCGGCCTTGAGGCCGGTCGCCATGAAATAGTGGCGCTTGTAGCGCAGCACGCACACCAGTTCAGTGGCCAGCGCTTCGTTGAGCAGGCGGATGACTTCCTGTCGGTCGGCACCGTAGCCCTCGGTCACCGCGCCGTTCTGCACGTTCTGCCGCGCGCGTTCGCGCAGGGTGGTTACATCGGTCAAGTGCATGTCGTTCATCTCGTTCTCCTGGAGGCTGATCCGGTTGAGGTGTCGCGCTCTGCTGGCGCGATCGCTCTAAATCTGAGTGACATGTGCCTGGAAAAGTTTTACCGGATCTTTCAGCTGCCACCTTACCTGCGCCTCGATCACACGGCGGACAGGCGTGCCTCTTCCTCAAGCCACTGGAAGAACGCGCGCACCGGCGGATGGCGTTCGCGCCCCGGTACGCACAGGGCACTGTAGCCGGCGCCCTTGACCTGGATCTCGGGGCGGTAAGCCACCAGCAAACCGCTGGCGACGCTTTCAGAGACGAGGATGTTGCTGGCCAGCACCAGGCCCTGTCCGGCAATCGCCGCCTGCAAGGCGTAATGCTCCTCGTCGTACTCGCGCACGCACGGTTCTCGGGTAAGCCAGTGCACGCCAGCCTGGGCGCACCAGGCGTCCCAACCGTGGGCATAGAGCTTGGAGTTGTGCCAGTGCACGCTGATCAGTGTCGGTGGCTGCCGTGCCGCCAGGGTCACCTGCCCGGGCGAGCCGTAGACGCCAAAATGTTCGTCGAACAGGCACAGGCCGTAGAGGTTCGGGTAGCTGTCCAGGCTATAGCGCAGCACCAGGTCGACGCTGGCGTCCTGATGCAGGTCGATCACTTCGCAGTGGGTGTCCAGGCGCACATTGATGTTCGGATGCCGCGCATAAAATCGACCCAGGCGCGGCACCAGCCACAGGGCAGCAAACGCCGCGGTGGTGGAGAGAGTCAGGTGCGTGTTGCTGCGTTGCGGGCGCAGGGTCTCGACGCTTTGCGCCACGTCCAGCAAGGCCCCGTGCAGGCTATGAAACAACCGCTGGCCGCCGTCGGTGAGGCGCACCTGGCGCGGCAGGCGTTCGAACAGTTGCACGCCAAGCCAGGTTTCCAGGGCTCGGATCTGATGGGAAACCGCCGTGGGCGTCACCGACAACTCTTCGGCGGCCGCCTTGAAACTGAGCAGGCGCGCGGCGGACTCGAAGGCACGCAAGGCGTTAAGAGGCAGGGCAGAAAACATCGGCGGCGCTCGGTTGTGGATGAGAAAATCTCATCCAGCTTGATGAGTGTTCATTTGCCGGGAAATGCAGTTGGTCATCAATCTGAAGGCTCCAGGCAGTTCTGAGTGTAGTTGAACAACAGGAGCTTCAGATGAGCAATATTCTTGTGATACATGGCAGCCCCCGTGGCGAGCGTTCCCATTCACGGCGTTTGGCCGAGACGTTTCTTTCGGCCTGGCAGGCGGTTCACCCAGGCGTATTGCCGACCCGCCGCGAAGTGGGACGCACGGTGATTGCGCCGGTCAACGAAGCCTTCATCGCCGCCGCGTTCTACCCCGAGCCCCAGGCCCGACCGCTGACCATGCAGGCGGATCTGGCCCTGAGCGACACCCTGGTCGCGGAGCTGCAAGCCCACGACCGACTGGTGATTTCCGCACCCATGCACAACTTCAGCGTGCCCAGCGGCGTGAAGGCCTGGATCGACCAGATCGTGCGGATCGGCCTGACCTTCAATCACAGCCTGGACAATGGCGTATCGCACTACGAGCCGTTGCTGCTGGGCAAGAAGGCCTTGATCGTGACCAGCCGTGGCGACTTTGGCTTCGGCCCCGGCGGCCCGTTGGAGGGCATGAACCACGCCGACACGCTGCTGCGTACGGTCCTGGGTTTTATCGGCATCACCGATGTCACGGTGGTTGCCGCCGAGGGCGAGGAGTCGGCCGAGCGCAGCTTTGCGTTGTCCTGCGCCGAGGCCGAGCAGCGCTTGCTTGAGCTGGCGCGCAGCTTCTGATGAAGGACAGGACGCCTGTTCTGATCACCGCCAGAGGGCTCGTGGCGGGCATGGCCGGGCCGAAGTGACGCAGGTGTCATAGACTGGTCATCATCGATGTCGATGCTGACCACCTCTTGATCACAAGGATGTTGCCATGTCGCAACGCTGCGCCACTCGTTACCCGCTGGTACTGGTCCCGGGCATGCTCGGGTTCATTCGCCTGGTGCTGTACCCGTACTGGTATGGGATCGTCTCGGCATTGCGCCAAGGTGGCGCGGTGTTGGTGGAGGTGAAAGTTTCGCCGCTGCATTCGTCCGAGGTGCGTGGCGAGCAGCTACTGACGCGCATCGAGGAGATCCTGCACCAGACCGGCGCGCAGAAGGTCAACCTGATCGGCCACAGCCAGGGCAGTCTCACTGCCCGCTATGCCGCCGCCAAACGCCCGGACCTGGTGGCCTCCGTCACTTCGGTGGCCGGCACCAATCACGGCTCCGAACTGGCCGATTACCTGCAAACCCATTACCCGGCCGACAGCGCCAGGGGCCGCCTGCTCAGTGCCGTGCTGCGCCTGGTCAACGCCCTGATGAGCCTGCTGGACACCGGCTATCGCGGGCCCCGGCTGCCGGTGGATATCCAGGCCTCCCACGCCTCCCTCACTACGGCCGGGGTGGCGCTGTTCAACCAGCGTTATCCGCAGGGGCTGCCCCAGGACTGGGGGGGACATGGGCCGGAAGAGGTCAATGGCGTGCGCTATTACTCCTGGTCCGGGACCTTGCAGCCGGGCAAGACCGACAAGGGCCGCAACCTGTTCGACGGCACCAACCGCAGTTGCCGGTTGTTCGCTCGCACGTTCGTGCGCGAGGCGGGGCAGTGTGACGGCATGGTCGGGCGGTTCAGCTCGCACCTGGGCACGGTCATTCGCGACGATTATCCGCTGGATCATTTCGACATCGTCAATCAGTCGCTGGGGCTGGTGGGCAAGGGGGCGGAGCCGATCCGGTTGTTTGTCGAGCATGCAGAGCGATTGAAGGCGGCTGGGGTTTAGATCATCCAGGAACACGGCGTAATCGTTCTTCGCGAGCAAGCCCGCTCCCGCAGTCGACCGGGTTCTTCCTGACAAAACCCGGTAACTGTGGGAGCAACTGTCTTGATAGCTTCTTTTAGCCGTCCTTTTCAAAGACAGCTTTGCTCCCACAGCTCAAGTCCGTGTGATTGCCAGAGAAAACACCCTCGCCAAATTAGGCCGCGTGTCCTCTCCATTCAGTGCCGTCACGGATCATCGCATTTAGGCGTATCAGCAAAACACGCATGCATGCGATAAGCGCCACCTTGGCGCATTTGCCTTTCTCCCGTAATGCCCGATACCGGGTGTTGAATTCAGGTTGAAGTCTGATGACTGACCAACAGGCCATGTACAGCGAGCGTCGTGCAGCGAACCTGCCGCCGCTGATATGGCGCCGACCTTCGTGCGTGCCGCTATCGTCGTTGTAGGGGGCAATGCCTGCTAGTGCAGCGATCTGATGCCTGCCAACCTCACCAAGTTCTGGAAGATAGGCCATTAAACTGGCTGCCGTAATGAGACCGATCCCTTTGACCGAGCACAAACGTGTGATCGTTTCGCTGTCCACGCTTTCAGTACTTTGACGGATCAATTTTTCTATCGATTTAATGGCCTTGCACAGGTAGTCGATATGACTGTTCAAGGCTGGTTTGACGGCTTCAGACGAGGCCGTTTTGAGTCTGCGCTTGTCGTCATCCCTCTGCTGAACAAAGTTCTCCCGCTGCTGTACCAATGCGCGCAAATCGTCCTGTTCGACACTTGTGATTCGGCTGTCAGGCGATTTGATGACCGCTGCAAATTGCGCAAGAAGGCGAGCATCTATCGGATCGGTCTTAGCTTTTTGCCCCATCGCTTCGGCAAAGCTCTTGGCTCGACGAGGGTTAATCCGAATGACCTCAAAGCCTGCGGCCTGTAACGCTTTCATGACGCTTCGCTCATAACCACCTGTGGCCTCCAGCAACACGCGGCCGACCTGGTGGAGCAGCAGCCATCCAATCAATCCAGGAAAATCACCTTCAACGTTGGGGCAACTCACCCCAGTCTCTAGCAGATCAACCCGAACCTCGAGACTGCCTTTGGAAACATCAATACCTGCTGGATAGGAAAACATCGCCAAACCCTCTTACACTTAAGGTGAGAGCGCTCTGGCTTGGCCCACGCTTGTAACTGTTCGAGGTGGGCTCGTTCAACTGTTCGGGCTCAATGACCAGAGTGGAGAGGTGAGTGGCAGCGTGGGCTCCCACACGTGCTTTAAGCACTCCGGGCATTCAGCTTGCCACCCACCGCTCTCACTTTCAGTCTAATCGCAGCGCAAGACACAAGCGGGCTTGCTCGCGAAAGCGATCTATCCGGCGCTAAAAAATCCGGCCTTGGGGACAGTCTTTTCCAGCTGAGGAAGGTGTAACAGGGTTTGTCTACACTGCAACACATCGCCGTACCTTTCGGGCGGCAATCAGGAGAAACCCCCATGAAAATGTTGCGTGTCCCGTTGTTGCTGATCGGTTTGCTGGCGTGCTCCCAAGGCTTTGCCGCGACGGCGCAACAAACCAAGATGACCACCTGCAACGCTGACGCCACCGCCAAGGCGCTCAAGGGCGACGAACGCAAAGCGTTCATGAGCAGTTGCCTCAAGACCAAGCCGCCAGAGGTGCGGGGCGGCACGCCGCAGGAGCGCATGAAGACCTGCAACGCCGACGCCACCACCAAGGCGCTCAAGGGTGATGAGCGCAAGGCGTTCATGAGTGATTGCCTGAAGAACAAGTGACGCCTGGGTTCTTGTGGCGCCCGCAGGGGTGCCATCGCGAGCAAGCTCGCTCCCACAGTAGATTCGCATGGTCCTTTCCATTGTGGGAGCGAGCTTGCTCGCGATTAGGGCCTCATAAGCGCTGCAAAAAATCCTGAGCCCTGGCCAAGGTCGGCCGATACAATCTCTAGTGCTGCTGGTGGAAGGCTGGCAGACTGCCAATCCTTTCACGCCGTTCGTTCTTGAGGCTGTATGCCAACGTTTTCTCAGCGTCATGTGTTGTTGGTGATCAGTTGGGTGATCATTTTCGGTGGGTTGTTGCTGGTGCTGCCGCTGCGCCTGTTACCGAGCCTGCTGGCCGGGTTGTTGGTGTTCGAACTGGTCAACATGCTCACGCCCCAGCTGCAACGTTTGATCGAAGGCCGGCGGGCCCGCTGGCTGGCGGTGGCGCTGCTGGGCACGCTGGTGGTCAGTGTGCTGTCGCTGATTTTCGCCGGAGCCATCAGTTTCCTCCTGCACGAAGCAGAAAACCCTGGCGCGTCCCTGGACAAGTTCATGGGCGTGGTCGACCGCGCCCGTGGGCAACTGCCGCCGTTCATCGACGCCTACCTGCCGGCCAGTGCCGCCGAGTTCCGGGTGGCCATCGGCGACTGGATGAGCAAGCACCTCAGTGAGCTGCAACTGGTGGGCAAGGACGCGGCCCATATGTTCGTGACGTTGCTGATCGGTATGGTCCTGGGGGCCATCGTCGCCCTGCAACGCATCCCCGACCTGACCAAGCGCAAACCCCTGGCCGCCGCGCTGTTCGATCGCTTGAACCTGCTGGTCAAGGCGTTTCGCAATATCGTCTTCGCCCAGATCAAGATTTCCCTGCTCAACACCTTCTTCACCGGGATTTTCCTGGCGGTGGTGCTGCCGCTGTTCGGCATCAAGCTGCCGTTGACCAAGACCCTGATCGTGATGACCTTCCTGCTGGGGCTGCTACCGGTCATCGGCAACCTGCTCTCCAATACCCTGATCACCATCGTCGGCCTGTCGCTGTCGATCTGGGTGGCGGTTGCGGCACTGGGTTACCTGATCGTGATCCACAAGCTCGAGTATTTCCTCAATGCGCGGATCGTTGGCGGGCAGATCAGCGCCAAGTCCTGGGAGCTGCTCATGGCGATGCTGGTGTTCGAAGCCGCGTTCGGCTTGCCGGGTGTGGTGGCGGGGCCGATCTATTATGCGTATCTCAAGAGTGAGTTGAAGCAGATCGGGATGGTTTGATCTGACAGTTGTGGCGTCTGATCTGGCGTCTTCGCGAGCAAGCCCGCTCCCACATTTGAACCGTATTCTTCTGAAGAAACTCGGTCAACTGTGGGAGCGGGCTTGCTCGCGAAGGCCGCACCACACAAATCAGCTCAAACCTCAGTCCCATAGCGCTTCATCGCCTCGATCGCCAACCCGCTGCCGATGCTGCCGAAGATGTTGCCTTCCACATGCCGCGCCTTGGGCAGCATGGCCGAGACGCTGTTGCGCAGCGCCGGGATGCCGCTGGAACCACCGGTGAAGAACACCGTGTCGACCTGATCGACGCCGACGTTGGCATCGCCCAGCAATTGCGTGACGCTGGTGCGCACTCGCTCCAGCAGACCGTCGATGGCCGACTCGAACAGCGCCCGGCTCAGGTCCACGCTCAGGCCCGGTTCGATCCGGTCCAGGGCTACGTGGCGCTGGTCGGTGTGGGTCAGCTGGATCTTGGTTTCTTCCACTTCCATCGCCAACCAGTGCCCGGCGCGCTGCTCGATCAACTTGAATAGCCGGTCGATGCCGCCGGTGTCTTCGATGTCGTAGCGCATGCTGCTCAGGGCCAGGGTGGATTTCTGTGAATACACCCCGTTGATGGTGTGCCAGGTCGCCAGGTTCATGTGGTGGCTGGTGGGCATGTAGGCACCGCTCTTCATGCGGCTGCCGTAGCCGAACAACGGCATCAGGCCGGCCAGCGACAGCTGCTTGTCGAAGTCGGTGCCGCCGATGTGCACGCCACCGGTGGCGAGTATGTCGGCGTGGCGGTTGTCGTGGGTGCGGCGCTCGGGCGACAGGCGCACCAGGGAAAAGTCCGACGTACCGCCGCCGATGTCGACGATCAGCACCAGCTCTTCTTTCTCGATGGTCGATTCATAGTCGAACGCCGCCGCGATGGGTTCGTACTGGAACGAGACTTCCTTGAAACCGATGGCGCGGGCCACGTCCGCCAGGGTGTTTTGCGCTTCCTGGTCGGCCAGCTCATCGTCGTCGACGAAAAATACCGGACGGCCCAGCACCACTTCTTCGAACTCCCGACCGGCGGTGGCTTCGGCGCGTTTTTTCAGCTGGCCGATGAACAGCCCCAGCAGATCCTTGAATGGCATTGCCGTGCCCAACACGCTGGTGTCGTGCTTGATCAGCTTGGAACCCAACAAGCTCTTGAGCGAGCGCATCAGCCGGCCTTCGTAGCCTTCCAGGTATTCATGCAGGGCCAGGCGGCCGTACACCGGGCGGCGTTCTTCAAGATTGAAAAAGACCACCGAGGGCAGGGTGATCTTGTCGTCCTCCAGCGCGATCAGCGTTTCCATGCCGGGTCGCAGCCAGCCGACGGTGGAGTTGGACGTGCCGAAGTCGATGCCGCAGGCACGGGCCGGGGATGCGTTTTTCATGTCTTTCGGGTTCCGGGTGAAAAAACGGCCGCGCAGTGTATGCCAGTGCGGCGCGGATTCGAAGGCCGGTGATCTGCTAATTCCTGAACATCGGCCTTGAAAGACGCGGTTTTGTCCCCAAACTTGCTGGCATGGGTCTGGCAGCATAGGGCGGTTACAAGAACCGCCACCGGCTGCCAATAAACTTCTGACGTGCCGCCCGGTCCCAACATTGAGGCCGGTCAACCCGGTGTCCGGTCATCCGGGCATGCTGTGCGTGGCGGTGCGACATCGATAACGGATGGTGATGCTTAGATGGACTTCAAAGACTACTACAAGATCCTGGGTGTCGAGCCGACGGCTGACGACGCCACGATCAAGGCCGCCTATCGAAAACTGGCGCGCAAATATCACCCGGACGTGAGCAAGGAAAAAGACGCCGAGACCAAGTTCAAGGACGTCTCCGAAGCGTACGAAGCGCTCAAGAGCGCTGACAAACGCGCCGAATACGACGACCTGCGCCGCTACGGCCAGCACGGCCAACCGTTCCAGGGCCCGCCGGGCTGGCAGAGCCGCGGGGGTTTTGGCGGCCAGGACACTGGCGACTTTTCGGATTTCTTCAGTTCGATTTTCGGTAATCGCGGGCCGGGTTTCGGCGGTGGACAGTCAGGTCGCAGCGCCGGCCGTCGGGGACAAGACGTGGAATTGGAATTACCGATCTTCCTGGAAGAAACCCTCTCGACCGAGTCGAAAAAAGTCAGCTACCAGGTGCCGCAATACAACGCGGCGGGTCAGCACGTGAGCAACACCAGCAAAAGCCTGAACGTGAAGATCCCGCTGGGCGTGACCGACGGTGAACGTATCCGCCTCAAAGGCCAGGGCGCGCCGGGAATCGGTGGCGGTGGCAATGGCGACTTGTACCTGACCATCCGTTTCGCGCCGCACCCCAAGTTCGACGTCGAGGGCCAGGACCTGATCATCACCCTGCCTCTGGCACCCTGGGAACTGGCGCTGGGCACCGAAGTGGCGGTCCCGACCCTCACCGGCAAGATCAACCTCAAGGTCCCGGCCGGGAGCCAGAACGGCCAGCGCATGCGCGCCAAGGGCCACGGCTTGCGCAACAAGGCCGGTGAGCGTGGCTACCTGTTCGTGCAGCTCAAGGCGGTGATGCCCAAGGCCAGCGACGACACGATCAAGGGCCTGTGGGCGGAGCTGGCGAAGAAAGCCGCGTTCGACCCGCGGGAGAATTTTTGACCGGCTGAATACACAACCTGTGGCGAGGGAGCTTGCTCCCGTTGGGCTGTGAAGCAGCCCCAAAACCATTCAACACGGTGCACCCGGAAAAACCGCTTGGCAGGGTTTTACGACTGCTGCGCAGCCGAACGGGAGCAAGCTCCCTCGCCACGGTCGGATTTGTCACAATCCTGGCTAGACTCGACAGTTGAGCATTGGGAGAAGCAGACCATGAACAACCCGATCATTGAACTGAACCTGAGCGAATTCTGCGAAGCCGCCGCGTTGCAGGATGTCCATGTCATCGAAATCGTCGCCCATGGCATCCTCGAACCCCACGGCGCGGCGCCGAAGGATTGGCGTTTCACCGACTACGAACTGGTCCTGGCCCGCCGCGCCGCCAGGCTGCGCCGCGAGCTGGAACTGGAATGGGAAGGCGTCGCCCTGGCGCTAGACCTGCTGGAGGAAGTGCAGCACCTGCGCAACGAAAACCGCATGCTCAAGCAGCGGTTGGGGCGGTTGGTGGAGTGAAGCGAATCCTTCAGGCAACACGCTGACCTGTGGCGAGGGGATTTATCCCCGCTGGGCTGTGTAGCAGCCCCTGCTTTTCTTACGGTTGCTGCGCAACCGAGCGGGGCGGTGCGACGTTTCGCTAAATCCCCTCGCCACAAGGTCATTTGTCTATCAGCTTTCACCTCAAAACAGAAAATACCGCTGTGCCATCGGCAGCACTTCAGCCGGCTCGCACCACAACAACACCCCATCGGCCTTGACCTGATAGGTCTGCGGGTCGACGTCGATGTCCGGCAGATAGTCATTGTGGATCAGGTCGGTCTTTTGCACATCGCGGCAGCCTTTGACCACGGCGATTTTCTTCTTCAACCCAAGCTGTTGGGGCAGGCCTGCATCGGCGGCGGCCTGGCTGATGAAGGTCAGGCTGGTGGCGTGGCGTGAGCCGCCGAAGCTGGCGAACATCGGCCGGTAATGCACTGGCTGCGGGGTCGGGATCGAGGCGTTGGCGTCGCCCATCAGGCTGGCGGCAATCGCCCCGCCCTTGAGGATCAACGTCGGCTTGACGCCGAAAAACGCCGGGCGCCACAGCACTAGGTCGGCCCATTTGCCGACTTCGATGGAGCCCACTTCATGGCTGATGCCATGGGTGATTGCCGGGTTGATGGTGTACTTGGCGATGTAGCGCTTGATCCGGAAGTTGTCGTTGCCTTCGCCATCGCCGGGCAGGGCACCGCGTTGCTTCTTCATCTTGTCGGCGGTCTGCCAGGTGCGGGTGATGACTTCGCCGACCCGGCCCATGGCCTGGCTGTCGGAGCTGATCATCGAAAATGCGCCGAGGTCATGGAGGATGTCTTCGGCGGCGATGGTCTCGCGACGGATGCGGCTCTCGGCGAACGCCACGTCTTCGGCAATGCTTGGGTCCAGGTGATGGCAGACCATCAGCATGTCCAGGTGTTCGTCGATGGTGTTGCGGGTGAACGGCCGGGTCGGGTTGGTGGAGCTGGGCAGCACGTTGGCGAAGCCGCAGGCCTTGATGATGTCCGGCGCGTGACCGCCACCGGCGCCTTCGGTGTGGTAGGTGTGGATGGTGCGGCCCTTGAACGCGGCCAGGGTGGTTTCGACGAAGCCCGATTCGTTGAGGGTATCGGTGTGGATCGCCACCTGGACGTCGTACTGGTCGGCCACGCTCAGGCAGTTGTCGATGGCCGCCGGCGTGGTGCCCCAGTCTTCGTGCAGCTTCAGGCCGATGGCGCCGGCCTTGACCTGTTCGATCAACGGCTCCGGCAGGCTGGCGTTGCCCTTGCCGGTCAGGCCGATGTTCATTGGAAAGGCATCGGCGGCCTGGAGCATGCGCGCCAGGTGCCATGGCCCGGAGGTGCAAGTGGTGGCGTTGGTCCCGGTGGCCGGCCCCGTGCCGCCGCCGATCATGGTGGTGACGCCGCTCATCAGCGCCTCTTCAATCTGCTGCGGGCAGATGAAGTGGATGTGGGTGTCGATGCCGCCCGCAGTGAGGATCATGCCCTCGCCGGCGATCACTTCAGTGCTGGCGCCGATGGCGATGGTCACATCCGGCTGGATGTCAGGGTTGCCGGCCTTGCCGATGGCCGCAATGCGCCCGTCCTTGAGGCCGACATCGGCCTTGACGATGCCCCAGTGGTCGATGATCAGCGCATTGGTGATCAAGGTGTCCACGACCTCGGCGGCCAGCAGCTGGCTCTGGCCCATGCCATCGCGAATCACCTTGCCGCCGCCGAATTTCACTTCTTCGCCATAGGTGGTGAAGTCTTTTTCCACTTCGATCCACAACTCGGTGTCGGCCAGGCGCACCTTGTCGCCGACGGTGGGGCCGAACATGTCGGCGTAGGCTTGTCTCGAAATCTTCATGTGCTCGCCTTGGAATTCAATTGAGTTTGAGGCTGTTCGCTGTCGCTCACAGTTCGCGAGCAAGCCCGCTCCCACATTGGAATGCGGGCACCTGTGGGAGCGGGCTTGCTCGCGAAAGGGCCAGTGCAGACACCCTATGACTTACAGATCGCCCATCACCCGTCCGGCGAACCCGAACACCCGGCGATGCCCGGCCAGGTCTACCAGCTCCACCTCGCGACTCTGCCCCGGTTCGAAGCGCACGGCGGTGCCGGCCGGGATGTTCAGGCGCATGCCACGGCTGGCGGCGCGGTCGAAGGTCAGGGCGTCATTGGTTTCGAAGAAGTGATAGTGCGAGCCGACCTGGATCGGCCGGTCGCCGCTGTTGGCGACGTTCAGCGTCAGGGTGCGGCGGCCGGCGTTGAGTTCGATCTCGCCGGGCTGGACCTGGTATTGGCCTGGAATCATTGCGGTTGCCCCAAAATCTTGTAGTAGATGGCGGTCGGGGTATAGGTCCCGTCCGGGCTCTGACAGTAGTCCGGCAGTTCGCCAACGCGGGTGTAGCCCAGGGCACGGTAGAACGCTTCGGCTTCGGAACCGGCCTGGGTGTCGAGGTACAGCAGGCCGCGCTTGTGCTGGCGCGCGCCGAGTTCCAGGGCGTTCATCAATTGCTGGCCCAGGCCGCGGCGGCGGGCATCGCCGCGCACCAGCAGCTTCTGCACCTCGGCCCGGTTCAGGCCGTTGGGTTTCTGGCACAGGCCAAGCTGGACGCTGGCCTGGACTTGCTCATCCTTGACCACTACCCACAGCAACAGGCTGCCCTGGTTGAGACTGGCCTGGACCTCGTCGAAGTACGCACGGGCCTGGACCGCGTCGAGATCGGCCATGAAGCCGACGCTGGCGCCGTACCCCACAGCATCGAGCAACAGATCGATCAGGCCCTGGCGATAATGCGCAAAGCTCTCAGCGTGGACTCGACGCAACTGGGCGGCGTTCATCGGGGTTCACTCCTTGTTGACGGCAGGCGCAGGTGCGCCGGGATTGAGGTTCAATTGCATGAAGGTCAGGTCCAGCCAGCGACCGAACTTGGTGCCCACCTGGGGCATTTGCCCGGTGGTGACGAAACCGGCCCGCTCGTGCAGGCGAATCGAGGCCGCGTTGCCGCTTTCTATGGCGGCCACCATGACGTGTTTGTCGCAGCTTCTGGCGCGCTCGATCAGCGTGCTCATCAGCTGCGGGCCGAGGCCATTGCCGCGCTGGTCATTACGCACGTACACCGAGTGCTCGACGGTGTGGCGGAAGCCGTCGAAGGGCCGCCAGTCGCCGAATGAAGCGTAGCCGAGGACGTTTTCGGCGGCATCGACCACCACCAATACCGGATAGCCCTGGGCTTGCCGGGCGCTGAACCAGGCCTGGCGATTGCCCAGGTCCACGGCCTGCTCGTTCCAGATCGCTGTGGTATTGAGTACGGCGTCGTTGTAGATATCGCGGATCGCCGGCAGGTCAGTGTGCCGGGCATCACGAACGTGATAAGTCATGGAGCGGCCTCAGGCGATGGGTTGGTGGACGGTGACCAGTTTGGTGCCGTCGGGAAACGTCGCCTCCACTTGGATCTCCGGGATCATTTCCGGGATGCCGTCCATTACCTGTTCGCGGGTCAGCAACGTGGTGCCGTAATGCATCAGCTCGGCCACGGTCTGGCCGTCACGGGCACCTTCGAGCAGGGCCGCGGAAATATAGGCCATGGCCTCCGGGTAATTGAGCTTCAGGCCACGAGCCAGCCGTCGTTCGGCCACGAGGCCGGCGGTGAAGATCAGCAGCTTGTCTTTTTCGCGTGGAGTCAGGTCCATGTGTAGTCCATAAAAGGCAGATAAATAAATTCAGGCTGAATGCAGTTCCCTTGTGGGAGCGGGCTTGCTCGCGAATGCGGACTTACATTCAAGATTTAAGTTGGCT
>NZ_JALJDX010000214.1 GCF_022952855.1 Pseudomonas sp. RGM2987
CGAAAGCGATCGGTCAGCTATTGATGGTATCGACTGACACACCGCCTTCGCGAGCAAGCCCGCTCCCACAGGGGATCGTGGGTTATTCGCGTTATTCAGCATCCAAACGCCGTGACAGGCGATACGAAAGCTGCGCACGAGTCAGGCCCAGGCGCCGGGCCGCTTCGGAGACGTTGCCTTTCACTTCGCGCAGGCAATGATCGATCATCGTGTCCTCGATCTCCTGCAGCGATAACCGGCTCAGGTCCCTGCCACCGAACAACGCCTGGATGGCGTCATTGCCTGGAGCCGCGGGCGTGCGGGTGTCCGGTGCCGGGTCATTGGTTGCCGCCGCCAGTTGACCGCGATTGCCGATGGAGAACATCGGCTGGGCCAACCGTTCGCCACTGGTGAACAAGTGGGCCAGGTCGATGGCTCCGCCATCGGGGGCGCTGATCACGCCACGCTCCACCAGGTTCTGCAATTCCCGGATGTTGCCCGGGAAGTCATAAGCCAGCAGGGTGTCGGCGGTGCGGGGAGTGAAGCCGCTGATATGGCGGCCATGGAGCTGGGTGAAGCGCTGCAGGAAATGTGTCATCAGCAGTGGAATGTCTTCCTTACGTTCGCGCAGCGGTGGCAGGTGGATCGGAAAGACATTCAGGCGGAAGAACAAGTCCTCGCGAAACTCACCGCGCTGGGCGGCGGCACGCAAATCGACGTTGGTCGCCGCGACCACCCGCACATTCACCTTCAGTGTGCGACTGCCGCCGACCCGTTCGATCTCGCCTTCCTGCAAGGCTCGCAGCAATTTGCCTTGGGCGACCAGGCTGAGGGTGGCGATTTCGTCGAGAAACAGCGTGCCGCCGTCGGCGCGCTCAAAGCGTCCGGCCCGTGATTGCGTGGCGCCGGTGAAGGCCCCGCGCTCAACCCCGAACAGTTCCGACTCCATCAGGTTTTCCGGAATGGCCGCGCAATTGATGGCGACAAAGGGCTCGTCGTGACGCGGGCTGATGCGGTGCAGCATCCGGGCGAACATTTCCTTGCCGACCCCGGACTCACCCGTGAACAGCACCGTCGCCTGGGTGGGCGCGACCCGTCGCAGCATGTGGCAGGCCGCGTTGAAGGCCGACGAGATGCCAACCATGTCGCCGTCCTGGGCCGGTCTGCAAGCCTGCAGATCAGCCGGCAGCGCGCCTTTGTCGCCTTGGCTGCGAGCGGTGGCGCCATGTCCGCCACTGCTGACAAAGGGTTCGGCATTGAGGTCAGCGAGGATTTCTTCGGCGTTGTCCCATTCCTCGGCGGGCTTACCGATCAACCGGCAGATACTCGATCCGGTGGACCGGCATTCGACCTCTTGATAGAGAATCAGCCGGCCGACCATGGCCGAGGTGTACCCAGTGGCGTAGCCGGTCTGCATCCAGCAGGCCGGTTCGGTGCCGATGCCGAACTGGGCGATGTGCTCATCATCCTCGCTGGAGTGGTGCCAGAGGAATTCGCCGTAGTAGGTGCCCAGGTTCATATCGAATTCGAAGTGCACCGGCTCGACTTTCACCGCGCCTTCAATGGCGTGGATGATCGGGCCGGCGGCGAACAGCGCCAGGAAGTCGGCTTCGGGGAAGCGCTCCTTGATCAGTGCCGCGTCCCGGGCGCCGCAATGGTAGCCGGTGCGCAGCATGATGCCGCGGGCGCGGGCCAGGCCCATGCTTTCGATCAATTCCCGGCGCAGCGCACCGATCCCACTGCTGTGCATCAGCAGCATGCGCGCGCCGTTCAGCCAGATGCGCCCGTCGCCGGGGCTGAACATCAGGCACTCGGTCAGATCCTGCAAGGTCGGCGAGGCGCCCGGAGGTAACTGCTCGCTGGCGCCACGCACGGGCTTCTTCGGGACTCCACCGGCGAGTTCGGCCAGGGAAATCAACTTATCTGCCATGGGGAATCCTTAAGAGAAGTAACCATAGTCCGCATAGTGCAGCATGAAATTCATCAAATCATCACTTTTTTTGCACGTCAGATCCTTCATTGCCAGCAGGGAAATCACCGAAATGGTTTGCATGCCGCGTGCTTGAGCGGTTGACGGGCTATTGCCGATAGATGGCATATCGCTTGCTAAAACTAGTTACCGAGCTTAACTAATTCGGCAAATAACAATATGGCTTGGCAGCCCTCGTGCGGGGTCGCACAAGCACCAACCGGGAAACCCGTATGAAGCTGACCAATAAGAAGATCGTCGTGACCGGGGTCTCCTCGGGTATCGGCGCCGAAACAGCCAGGGCCCTGCGTGCTCGCGGAGCCATCGTGATCGGCATGGACCGCAACGAACCCAGCCTGAGCCTGGACGGGTTTATCCAGGCCGACCTCAGCCATCCCGAGGCGATCGACGAGGCGGTGCGCCAGCTGCCGGAACATATCGACGGGCTGTGCAATATTGCCGGGGTGCCCGGCACGGCCGATCCGCGGCTCGTTGCCTACGTCAATTACCTGGGCCTGCGCCATCTCTGCGCGGCGACGCTGCCGCGGATCAACGAGGGTGGCAGCATCGTCAACGTGACGTCGATTCTCGGTGCGCAATGGCCGCAGCGCCTGGACCTGCACAAGGAATTGGCCCGTATCGAGGGCTTTTTCCAGGGCCAGGCATGGCTGGCCCAGCACCCGGTGCCCCCGGAGAGCTGCTATCAGTATTTCAAGGAAGCCCTGATCGTCTGGACCTATCTGCAGGCCCAGCCCTGGTTCATGGAAACGTCGGTGCGCATGAACAGCGTGGCGCCGGGGCCGGTGTTCACGCCCATTCTCGGTGATTTCGTCAGCATGCTCGGCCAGGAGCGCGTCGATGCCGATGCCCACCGCATGAAGCGCCCGGCCTACGCCGATGAAGTGGCCGTCGCCATTGCTTTCCTGTGCGCTGATGAGTCGCGCTGGATCAATGGCATCAACCTGCCGGTCGATGGGGGGCTGGCCTCTACCTACATCTGAACAAGGAACCATCGCCTGCGCATTTTGCGGGCGGCTCGTTGCCGATCGATTTTTGCAAGAAAAGCTGCTTCCACACAACAAGAACAATGAGGAACACCATGCACAACTCTCGATGCTACCCGGGCTTCAAGCGTTCCGCCTTGGCTCTTTCGGCTTGCCTCGCTGGCCTGGCTTCCCAGGCCCAGGCCGCGCAGATCGACCTGGGCGACAGTGACTGGCGCCTGCGCTGGGACAACACCATCAAGTACAGCCAGGCCTGGCGTCTGCAGGGCGCCGACGACCACCTGACCAACGCGCCGACGGCGGGCGGCCTGTATCCATCGATCCAGAGCCAGGGTGACAAGAACTTCAGTCGTGGCCTGGTCTCCAACCGCTTGGACCTGTTCAGTGAGATGGACCTGAGCAAGGAAAACTACGGCCTGCGCCTCAGCGGCGCGGCGTGGTACGACGATGTCTATAACAGGGACACCGACGACAGCGCGAACCCGCATTTTCTCGACGATACCCGCGAACTGCATGGGCGCGACGCCGAGCTGCTGGATGCCTTTGTGTTTCTGCGTGGCAATGTCGGCGATGCGAGCCAGGGCACCGTGCGCCTGGGGCGGCACAGCCTGATCTACGGTGAGAGCCTGTTCTACGGCAGCAACGGCATTGCCGCTGCGCAAGGGCCCACCGACGTCGTCAAGCTGCTCAGCGTGCCGGGGACCCAGTTCAAGGAGATCCTGCGTCCGGTCAACCAGGTGTCCGGACAGTTGCAGATCAACCCGCAGTTGTCCGTTGGCGCCTACTATCAGTTCGAGTGGGAACGTTCCAACGTGCCGGGGGCGGGCAGCTACCTGAGCGATAACGATGGCATCGGCAAAGGGGCTGGCGACTGGACCGAAGTGTTTGGCAACACCACCGTCCATGCGTCCGATATCGAGGCCAGGAACTCGGGGCAAGGCGGCATGCAATTGCGCTTCAAGCCTGAAGGCACTGAAGTGGAACTGGGCTTCTACGCCGCCAAGTATCACGACAAGACGCCAAGTGCGCTGTATGCCTACCTGGACGGTGCGGCGGCGGCCGCCACCGGACTGCCGATCCTGAGTGCCTATCGCCAGGTCTACGCCGAAGACATCAAAACCGTTGGCGCCAGTTTCTCCACGGCCTACGGCCCGTTCAACTTCGCTGGCGAAACCTCGGTGCGTTGGGATGCGCCTCTGGTGAGCAACCTGCAGGTAGTGACGCCAGGCACCGCGGCGGACAACAGCGGCGATGCGCTCTACGCCAAGGGCAAGACCGCGCACGTCAACCTGTCGACGATTTACCTGCTGTCGCCCGGTTCACTGTGGGACGGTGGCTCGGTACTCGCCGAACTGGCCTGGAACCGCACCCTCAGCGTGACCGACAACCCTGGCGCATTGGACCCCAACACCACCCGCGATGCCACTGCGCTGCGAGTGCTGGCAGAACCTGCGTACTTCCAGGTGGCCGACGGTCTCGACCTGAGCGTACCAGTGGGTTTTGGCGTAGGCCTCGACGGTCGCTCCTCGGCCGTCAGCAAGGGTGGTTTCGGCAACTCCCACGCCGGCGACTGGAGCGTTGGGGTCAAGGCCACCTACCTGCAACGCTGGGACTTTGGCATCAACTACGTGAATTTCTTCGGCAAGACCGCGGCAGGCCTGCGCGAGGACGGCAACTTCAGCTATGCGCAGTCCCTGGCCGACCGTGACTTCGTCTCCATGTACGTGAAAACCACATTCTAATAAGAGGCTTCATTCTCTATGCAAAGCCAATTTTCCTTGCGTATTTCGGCCCTGACCGTTGCGTTGCTAAGTGCTGGACTCGTGCAGGCGGCGGTTTCGCCTGAGCAGGCCGCACGGCTGAACAAAGACCTGACACCCATGGGCGCCGAGCGTGCCGGCAACAAGGACGGCAGCATCCCGCCATGGACCGGCGGCTATACCCAGGTGCCGGCCGGCTACAAGAACGGCGACAAACGCGCCGATCCGTTCGCCGCCGACAAGCCGCTGTACACGGTCAGCGCTGCAAACATGGCGCAGTATGCCGACCAGTTGGCCGATGGCACCAAAGCCTTGATGCAGAAGTATCCGGGCTATCGCCTGGACGTCTATCCGACCCACCGCAGTGCCGCGGCGCCGCAATGGGTATATGACAACACCCTGAAGAACGCGACCCGTGCCACGGTGGATGTGGAAACCGAGAAAGTCGACGGTGCCTATGGCGGGATTCCGTTCCCATTGCCGCAGAACGGCACCGAGGCGCTGTGGAACTATCGGCTGTCCTGGCAGGGCGCCGATACGTTCTACTCGCCGTTCGACACCTGGTTGATGACCGCTGGCGGCAAGAAGATCCAGGCGACCCGGGCACGTTTCTGGTATCAGGCTCCTTACTACTTCAAAGAGGGCAGCCTCGAGACGTTCGGCGGCAAGTTCCTGATCGGCAAGTTGGCCACCGAGCTGCCATCCTCCAAGGCCGGTGAGGGCCTGATGACGCACTGGGACATGGATCCGGGCAAACGCGCCGCCTGGCAGTATCTGGTCGGCCAGCGGCGGGTGCGCCGTGCGCCGAACATTGCCTACGACACCCCGGACTTCGTCACCTCCGGCGTCGGCTTTTTCGACGAGGCTTTCATGATCTTCGGTCCGACCGACCGACACGATCTGAAACTGGTGGGCAAGAAAGAGCTGTTGGTGCCTTACAACAACAACCGTGCGGCCGCGGCGAAGAGCGATGACCTGGTTAAACCGGGCTTCCTGAACCCCGATCTGGTGCGCTGGGAGAAGCACCGGGTTTGGGTGGTGAGCGCTACGCTCAAGGATGGCAAGCGTCATGTGGTGCCAAAGCGTACCTATTACGTGGACGAGGACTCCTGGCAAGTGCTGCTGGTCGATGGTTACGACGCCCAGGGCAAATTGGGGCGCCACAACTACTCGCTGACTCTGCTGGCGCCTGAAATGCCCGTGCTCACCGCACAGATGTCGTGGGGCAGCTACAACCTGGAAACCGGCGCGTACTTCCTGAACTCCTCGGCCAACGACCTGGACGTGCAGTACCAGAGCTATCCGCGTCCGCCGGCGTCGTTCTTCACGCCGGATGCCATGGCTAACGACAGTTTGCGCTGAGGCACCGTACCACGCGCCGGGCTCGGCATCGGCGCGTGGCGTTTGGCTAAATTTCCTGGTGGGTTGGAGCGCACATGATCGGTAAATTTTCACTCGCACGGGCCCTGTCGGCGGCCCTAGCGCTGACGTTTCTTCTGGCGTGCGGCGCGGCCGTGGCCAATCCGGGGATTGCGCTGCTCGACCAGCCGGCCATGCAGAGCGCCAAGGCCCGCCATGCAGTGTTGCTGGCGGTAACCCGCGCCGGAGAACGGTTGGTGGCCGTGGGCGAGCGAGGCATCGTGCTGCTCTCGGATGACTCGGGCAAGACCTGGCGCCAAGCCCAGGTTCCGGTCAGCATCAGCCTGACGGCCGTGCAGTTTGTCAGCGCCGAAGAGGGCTGGGCGGTCGGGCACATGGGCGTGGTGCTGCACAGCACCGATGGCGGCGAAACCTGGGGCAAGCAGCTCGACGGCATCGAGGTCGCGCAGTTGGCGTTGGGACTGGCACAGCAAAGCGGTGACGCCCAGCGCCTCAGCGACGCCGAACGGCTGGTAGCTGACGGCCCCGACAAGCCATTTCTCGACCTGTACTTCAGCGACCTGCGCAACGGCTACGTGGTCGGTGCCTACGGCTTGATCCTGCGCACGGCGGACGGCGGCCTGAGCTGGCAGCCCTGGATGCATCAGTTGGACAACCCCGAGGGCCTGAACCTGTATGGCATTCGCGCTGCCGGCAGTGGGCTGTTCATAGTCGGCGAGCGTGGTTTGCTGCTGCGATCGAGCGACAACGGGCACAGTTTCCAAGCGCTCGACTCACCCTACGCCGGCAGTTTCTTCGGCCTGCAAGGCAATGCCCGCGGCGAGTTGGTGGCGTTCGGTCTGCGCGGCAATGTGTTCTGGTCGGGTGACCAGGGCGCCAGTTGGCGGTCCATCGACACGGGCCTGGAGGTGGCGATGTCAGCCGCGACGCCCTTGGCCGATGGCGCGCTGGTGCTGGCCAGCCAGGCCGGTGACCTTCTGCTCAGCGCCGGACGGGGAAGCCGATTCCATCCCCTGGCCGCTCCGATCGGCACCTCGATTGCCGGGCTGGCGGCCGCGCCCGATGGCAGCCTGATTTGCGTCGGACTGAGCGGACTGAACCGGCTCAATCCCGATCTTTTCTCGGCGCAACGCTGAACAACTTGCCTGAGCCCTCGCGGGCCGTATGCGGAGCATGACGTGAATAACCCTAATCTCTCCCTCGAACAGCAAGTCGTGATCGCCCGCCTGGAAGATTTCGATTCGCACTCCGGCAACCTCGGTGAACGTGCGATCTTCAACCACCGGCCATGGGTCATTCTCCTGTGTCTGCTGGCGACCCTGGTGCTGGGCTTCCAGGCCAGCAAGATCGGCCTCAACGCCAGTTTCGAAAAAACGATTCCGACTTCCCATCCCTACGTCGCCAACTTCCTTGAGCAGCGCAGTGAGCTGAGCGGTCTCGGCAACTCGATCCGCATCGCGGTGGCGGTCAAGGACGGCAGTATTTTCGACAAGGACTATCTGGACATCCTGGCCAAGCTCAACGACGAGATCTACCTGCTGCCGGGCGTCGACAAACCCTACATGAAATCTCTGTGGACGCCGACCACGCGCTGGACCGCCGTGACCGAGGATGGGTTGGATGGCGGCACGGTGATTCCGGACGGCTACGACGGGTCGCCGGCCAGCCTGGAACAGGTGCGCACCAACGTCGCGCGCTCTGGTGAGATCGGGCAACTGGTGGCCGGCAACTTCCAATCCAGCGTGATCTTCGTGCCGCTGCTGGAAATCAATCCGGCGACCGGCAAGGCGTTGGACGCTGGCGAATTCTCCCGGCAACTGGAGGCACTGCGCGACAAATACCAGAGCGAGCGGATCCAGATCCACATCACCGGTTTCACCAAGATCATCGGCGACCTGATCGCCGGATTGTCCCAGGTGCTGCTGTTCTTCGTCATCGCCGTGCTGGTGACGGTGGCGGTGCTCTATTGGTACACCCGTTGCGCCCGCAGCACTGCACTGGTGGTGCTCTGTTCCCTGGTGGCGGTGCTCTGGCAAATCGGCCTGCTCGCGACCCTGGGTTACGACCTGGACCCGTACTCGGCGCTGGTGCCGTTTTTGGTGTTTGCCATCGGCATGAGCCACGGTGCGCAGAAGATGAACGGGATCATGCAGGACATCGGTCGCGGCACCCATCGGGTGGTTGCCGCACGCTATACCTTTCGCCGCCTGTTCGCCGCTGGCATGACCGCGCTGCTCTGTGACGCGGTGGGGTTCGCCGTGCTGATGGTAATCAAGATCCAGGTGATCCAGGACCTGGCGATTACCGCCAGCATCGGCGTGGCAGTGTTGATTTTCACCAACCTGATCCTGCTGCCGATCCTGCTCAGCTATATCGGCGTAGGCGCCCAGGCCGCCGCACGCAGCCTGCGGGCGGAAACCGCCGAATTGACCGCAAACGTCAAGCATCCGCTGTGGAGTTTTCTCGATCTGTTTACCCGGCGCGCCTGGGCGACGGCTGCTTGCCTGGTCGGTCTGGCCCTGGCGGTCGGCGGTTTTGCCGTCAGCCTGCATCTCAAGGTGGGCGACCTGGATCCCGGTGCGCCGGAGCTGCGCCCGGACTCACGCTACAACCGTGATGCGGCGTTCATGACGCAAAACTACGCGGCCAGCTCGGACATCTTCGTGGTCATGGTCAAGACCCCGGAAGACCAGTGCACGCGCTATCCGACCCTGGCCGCGGTCGACTCCCTGGCCTGGCAACTGGAGCAACTGCCGGGCGTCGAATCCACCAACTCCATGGCGGCCCTGAGCAAAATCGCTGCCGCCGGTTATAACGAGGGTAACTTCAAGTGGTATGAACTGATTCCCAACGATGGCGCCTTGGGCGCGGTGCAAACCCGTGCGCCGCGAGAGCTGTTCAACCAGGGCTGTTCATTGCTCTCGCTGTATGTGTATCTGGCCGACCACAAGGCCGACACGTTGCAGCGGGTGGTCGAGACCAGCGAGGCATTCATCGCCAAGCAGCACTTGCCTGAGGTCAAGTTCATGCTGGCGGCCGGCAGCGCCGGGATCGAGGCCGCCACCAACATCGTGGTGAAAAAGGCCATGCGCGAGATGCTGTTCTGGGTCTACGGGGCGGTGATCCTGTTGTGTTGGGTAACCTTCCGTTCCTGGCGCGCGGTCTTGGCCGCAGTGTTACCGCTGGTGCTGACGTCGATTCTGTGCGAGGCGCTGATGGTCGGCCTCGGCATGGGCGTCAAGGTGGCGACGTTGCCAGTCATCGCCCTGGGCGTGGGGATCGGCGTGGACTACGCACTCTACGTGTTGAGCATCATCCTGGCGCACATGCGCGCCGGTGCCTCGCTGTCCGAGGCCTATTACCGGGCGTTGCTGTTCACCGGCAAGGTGGTGCTGCTGACCGGCATCACCCTGGCGATCGCAGTAGCAACCTGGGCCTGGTCACCGATCAAGTTCCAGGCGGACATGGGTATTCTGTTGGCCTTCATGTTCCTGGTGAACATGCTGGGTGCGCTGATCCTGCTCCCTGCGTTGGCGTATTTCCTTTTGCCTGAGCGGCTCTTTGCAAAAAAGCCTGAAGCGTGTGGGGCGTTGCAGTCCGTTGCGCAGGGGTGAACATACGCACCGCGCTGATTCCGTGGCGAGGGAGCTTGCTCCCGCTGGGCTGCGTAGCGGCCCCGCTTTTTTGCGGCTGCTGCGCACCCGAGCGGGAGCAAGCTCCCTCGCCACGGGGTGGGTGGTGAACAGGTCGGACGCTCAAGAAGCTTTCACCGGAACGTATAGGAAGCAGCCTTGAGCCAAGCCCTCAGAAAAAATCCTTGAGCATCGCGATGAACTGCTCGGCGGCCGGCGACAGGGTCTGGCCGGTGCGGGTGATCAAGCCGATCTGGCGGGTAACGCCCGGATGGTCCACCGGCACTTTGACCAGCCCCTCCCGGGCATCGTCCGCCGACTCCGGCAGCAAGCTCACCCCCAGGCCCTGGCGCACCAGTGCCAGGACCGTCGACATGTAGTTGGCTTCAAGTCCAGGCGATAGCTGCAGGCTGGCGTCGGCGAACAGTTGCTCGACCAACTCTCGAACGCTGCTGTCACGCCCGGTGAGGATGATCGGTTGAGTCGTCAGCTGATTCAGCTTGATCGTGCGGAGCCGGGCCAACGGGTGATCGGCGGGGACGAATAGGCAGAGCCGATCCTCCAGTACCGTCTGGAACTCCAATCCATAATGGGTCCGAGCCTGTACGCCGAGGCCAAAATCCACTTCGCCGTCGCGCACCAGCAGGTCGATGCGCCGGGCCACCACGTCCCGCAGGCGCACTTCAATCCCGGGAAACTGCTCACGGAAGTCTTTCAACAACGGCGGCAGCGCGCCGGCGCACAGCGAGGGCAGGGCGGCGATGCTCACCACGCCCCGCCTCAACGCCGCCAGGTCCCGGGAGGCGCTGACGATGTTGTCCAGGTCCAGCAGCAGTTTCTCCATGGGCAGCAGGTTGTTCTGCCCGGCGCTGGTCAATGCCACATGCCGCGGGCTGCGTTCGAGCAGGGCGACGCCAAGCCAGTCTTCCAATTGCTGAATCTGCACCGTCAGCGCTGAAGGCGACAGGTTCAGCGCCGCCGCTGCCTTGGCAAAGCTGCCGGTCTGCGCCACGACCAGGAACGCGCGAATGTGCTGGATAGAGTTCTTCATTTTGTTTTTCCGAATACAGACCGCCGAACATTTCAATTTACAAAGAATACCGGCAATTCCAATACTCGGTGAAAACAACAACAGCGCATTTCATCGCCACCGCGAACAGAGATGCCGAACAGGACCTCCCTATGCTTGCCACACTCGGTGTCGTCACCATCCTCTGTTTGCTCGCCTGCGTGATGAGCAAGCGCCTGTCACCCCTGGTCGCGTTGATCGCGTTGCCGATCATTGCCGCGCTGCTTGGCGGTTTCGGTCTGCAAACCAGTACATTCATCATTACCGGCATCAAGAACGTCGCCCCAGTGGTCGGGATGTTCGTGTTCGCGATTCTGTTCTTTGGCGTCATGACCGACGCCGGCATGCTTGACCCGATCATTGACCGCATTCTCAAACGCGTCGGTACCCGCCCGACGCGCATTGTCGTGGGCACCGCGCTATTGGCGTTGCTGGTGCATCTGGACGGTTCCGGAGCGGTGACCTTCCTGGTAACCATTCCGGCCATGCTGCCGCTGTACACGCGGCTGGGGATGGATAAGCGGATCCTGGCCTGTGTCACGGCGATGGCCGCCGGGGTCAACTTTCTGCCCTGGACCGGCCCTGTCCTGCGCTCCTCGGCGGCCCTGCACGTGCCGGTGGCCGAGTTGTTCCAGCCGTTGATTGCGGTGCAGATCTTTGGCCTGGCGTTCGTCTTTGCCTGCGCCTGGTTCCTTGGCCGTCGCGAAGAAAAACGCCTGGGCCTGGGCGCTGGCGCAGCGGTGGAAGTGATGCCACAACGGGTGCTGACCGAGGCGGAAGTCGCCCTGCGCAAGCCGCGCCTGTTTTGGGTCAACCTGGTGCTCACTGTCGTGGTCATGGGCGTGATGATTGCCGGGGTGGTCGATCCGGTGGTGATGTTCATGCTCGGTACGGTGTTGGCGTTGTGTATCAACTACCCGAACGTCGACGCGCAACGGGCACGTATCGACGCCCACGCAAAAACCGCTCTGACGATGGCCAGCATTCTCCTGGCCGCCGGGGTGTTCACCGGGATCATGCAGGGCAGCGGCATGCTCAAGGCCATGGCCGAGGTGGCTGTAGCGCAGATTCCCGCTGGGCACGGCAAGTTGATTCCGATGGTCGTGGGTTTCATCTCCATGCCCCTGAGCCTGCTGTTCGATCCGGACTCCTTCTATTTTGGCGTGATGCCGGTGGTGGCTGAAGTCGGTCGCTCCCTGGGCGTTGACCCGTTGCAAGTGGCCCAGGCCTCGTTGTTGGGCGTGCATACCACCGGCTTCCCGGTCAGCCCGCTGACCCCGGCGACCTTCCTGCTGGTTGGGCTGTGCAAGATCGAACTGGCCGACCACCAGCGCTTCACCATTCCTTTCCTGTTCGCCGCCTCGGTATTGATGACGCTGACGGCGCTGCTCATTGGAGTCTTTTGAATGAAAACCTTACGCATCGGCTCCGGTGCCGGTTATTCCGGCGATCGCATCGAGCCGGCGATCGAACTGGCCGAGCACGGCGAACTGGATTACCTGGTGTTCGAATGCCTGGCCGAGCGCACCATTGCCTTGGCGCAGCAGGCACGGTTGCTCGATCCGCAGGCGGGCTACGATCCACTGTTGAGCGAGCGCATGCGTCGGGTGCTGCCCTTTGTCGGGCGTGGTGCCGATGGTCGGCGACGTCGCTTGCGGGTGATCACCAACATGGGCGCGGCCAACCCCCAGGGCGCGGCGCAGGAAGTGCGGCGCATCGCCCGCCAACTGGGCTTGCCGGGGCTTAAAGTGATCGCTGTGACAGGTGATGATGTGCTGGCGAGACTGCTGGATGATCCGACTCAGACACTGGATAACGGCATGACGTTGGCAGCGTTGGGCGAGCGTTTGATCTCTGCCAATGCCTACCTAGGGGTCGACGGTATCATCGAAGCCTTGCAGGCCGATGCCGACGTGGTGATCACCGGACGGGTAGCAGACCCGTCGCTGTTCCTGGCGCCGCAGATGTTTGAGTTCGGTTGGGCTGTGGACGATTGGACGCTGTTGGGGCGCGGCACACTGGTCGGGCACTTGCTTGAATGCGCGGGCCAGATCAGCGGTGGCTACTTTGCCGACCCGGGGTTCAAGGACGTGCCGGACCTGGCGCGCCTTGGCTTTCCCCTCGCCGAAGTGGACGCAACGGGGCGTGCGGTGATCAGCAAGGTCCCAGGCTCAGGTGGGCGCATCGATACGGCGACCTGTACCGAGCAATTGATTTATGAAGTGCATGACCCGGCCGCGTACCTCACACCGGATGTCAGTGCGGATTTTTCCGGCGTGTCGTTCACGCTCCAAGGGCCGGACCAGGTCCTGGCCCAAGGCGCCGAGGGCCGGGAGCGGCCGGCATCGCTCAAGGTGTCGGTGGGTTACCTCGATGGCTGGATCGGCGAAGGCCAGATGTCCTACGGCGGACCGGGCGCTTTGGCGCGGGGACGGCTGGCGCGAGAGGTGGTGCTGGAGCGCTTGAAACTGATCGGCGTGGTGTTTGAAGACCTGCGCGCCGAACTGATCGGCGTCGATGCCTTGCACGGCAGCGAGTTGGGCTCGCGGGCGAGCGGTGAACCCTGGGAAGTGCGCCTGCGCGTGGCCGCCCGTTGCGCCGATCGCGCCGAAGCCGTGCGCATCGGCAACGAAGTGGAAACCCTCTACACCAACGGCCCCTATGGCGGGGGCGGCGCGAGCAAATCGGTACGCCAGGTGGTGGCGGTGGCTTCGCTGTTACTGCCGCGCGAAGCGGTCAACGTACAGATCCATTCGGAGGACATGCCATGAGCCAACTTAAACTGCGTAACCTGGCCCATTCCCGCACGGGGGACAAAGGCGATACCTCGAATATTTCAGTGATCGCATTCAAGGCCGACGACTATCCACGGCTGTGTGAATGGTTGACGGTGGAGCGGGTGGCCGAACATTTTGCCGAGCTGCTGGACCCGCACGGGCCGACGATACGCCGCTATGAGTTACCTGGCGTGAACGCGCTTAATTTCGTCCTGCCCGGCGTATTGCGCGGTGGGGTGACCCGCTCGCTGGCCCTCGATGCGCATGGGAAGGCGTTGGGGGCGGCGTTGTTGGATTTGGATGTGCCGGGCAGATGAGTGTGGTTTGTTGTACGGGTGGCCACCCGTGGAAGACGAGCGACCACCGGATCACGCAGGTCTTTACATCAAGACGTCGGCTGGTTTTTGCGGCCTCTCTCCAGGCTGCAAATATTCAGTCAACCCCTGGAACCACATCACTTCGACAAAATCACCGCTGACCACCAGATCCTCGGTGCGCAGTCCTGTCAGGAACGCATCTTTACCGTCCTTTGCAGACAAGATGGCGAAACCTTTCGCAGCGTTTCGGAAGGAGAGGGTGAACTGTGGATTCCGGGTCACGCCGGCAGAAGACGTTATCTCGCCGTTCTTGACGGTGAAGTAGCGGCCGATTCCGTCGTGGGTCCGGATCTGAAAGATCAGTTGCTTGCCGGTGATGTAGCTGGCGCAACCAGGCTTGTTCCTGACCGCTTTTTGCAAGAGTTTGGTCAACGCCCATAACAGGAACTTGAATTTCAGCATGACAGGCTTCCTTTGGCAGTGCGCAGGCACCTTGCGCTGTGGAGCGACATTGTTCGCTGCGCGAGTCGTTACTCGTTGAGAAATTGAATGGCGTGCTTCAGGAAGCGCTCTGGGTATTGGAACTGAGCCCCGTGCCCGGCATCGGGGTAGAGGAAAAGCTGTGCGTTCGGGATGTTCTGCGCCATGTACCAGGAATTCACCGTGGGGATCATGATGTCGTTCGTGCCGTTGAGGATGAACGTCGGCTGCCTGATCTCGCGCAGATGGTTAAACGGAGCGTCAGGGTCGAGCTTGGGCAGGTAATGCATATTGGCTTCGATCTGCGCCTGTATCACTTCGGGGGAGCTGGGTGGGTCTTGCTCGACACGCAGATGGCGACGTTCCCAGAACTCACGCCCGGCTTGCCGTGCGGCCTCGGAGCGACCGAAGAACAGCAATAGAAAGTCCTCCAGGACCGGCACGGGGCGCGGTGCAGCCTGCAGCACACCAGGGTCTGAATCAGGGTTGCCACCACGCGGCCCCGTGCCGAGCAACAGCAGTTTACGGACCAGGTCGGGATGGCGCCGCGCCAGGTCCTGGGCCTGGAAGCCACCGAGCGAGAAGCCCAGGACATCGACCGTAGACAGGCCCAGTGCGCGGATGACCGCCGCCGCGTCGTCGGCCATGTGCTCGATCCGCGTCCGTGGTTTGCCGGAGGAAGAGGCAATCCCGCGACCGTTGAAGAGGATCACCTCGCGCCCTGCGGCCAGGCCGTCGGTCATGAGTGGGTCCCAATGGTCCATGCCACCGCGAAAATGCTGGAGGAGAAACAGAGGGGGTTGGCCAGCCGTTGCGTTGCCAAAGCGACGATAGGCATATTGGTCACCATTGACCTCCACGAAACGGGTCGGAGCGGTGAGGTGGGTATCGGTCATGTTGGCGTCTTCCAAAGGGTCAGGGTCAGTTTCTGGGGATATCGGCTCATGCCCGCAGGCGTCGCGTACGGAAAGTCCCCCAGCCGCTTTTCATCACGGATTTGACAAATGCCCATAACCCGCTTTCGTCAGGACGCGGATCCCCGCCATTGGCAATTCGTTTGAGTTGCAGCGTGTACCAGAAGATTTCCATGACGCCCATCTGATCGACCTGCTTGATGCCTGTGGTGATCGGCCGTACGCGCTGGGGGCTGTCTTGTCCACGCAGCAGCGCCGCCGGGGCATCGGGGTCGATGGCCAGCAGCCGCGCCAGACCAACGACATCGAGCGCCCCGGAACGCAGCGCGGTGTTCATGGCCGCGGCGCTGCGAAAGCCGCCGGTGACCATCAGCGGTACCTGGGTCGAGGCGCGGACCTTCTCGGCAAACTCGAGGAAGTAAGCTTCGCGGGCCACTGTGGAGGCTTTCTTGGTTTCTTGCAGGGTGCCGCTCATGGCTGGGGCCTCGTAGGTGCCACCGGAAATTTCAATCAGGTCGATGCCGGCTTCGGCGAGCGCATGAATCGTCGCCATGGACTCCTCTTCGGTAAAGCCCCCGCGCTGGAAGTCGGCGGAATTGAGCTTGATGCCGACGGGGAAATCAGCCCCCACCTGACGCCGGATCTCTGCGTACACCGCCAGTACGAAACGCCGCCGCTTCTGCGCGCTGCCGCCCCATTCATCGGTGCGTCGGTTATGGTGCGGTGACAGGAACTGGTTGATCAGATAACCGTGCGCGCCATGGATCTGGACCCCGCTGAAGCCGGCCTTTTTACAGATCGCCGCGCTGCGCCCGAAGCGCTGGATGATCTCTTCGATCTCGTCCGTGGTGGCTTCACGCGGGGTCTCGAAAAGTGCCGCCATGTCCTCGCGAAAAGGAACAGCCGATGGCGCCAGATTGCTTTTATTCAGGCCTTTGGTCGATTGTTTGCCGGGGTGATTGAGCTGCACCCAGATGGCCGCTCCCTGCCCGGTGGCGGCGTTGGCCCATTGCTTCAACAAGGGCAGGTCGCTTTCATCCTCGATCACTACGTTGCCTGGCTCACCCAGTGCGCGCCGGTCGATCATCACGTTTCCAGTGAGAAGCAAACCAATGCCGGAGACTGACCAGCGACGGTACAACTCGACCAACTTCAGGGTCGGGCGATTCTCATAGGTCCCCAGCACTTCGCTCATGGCCGCCTTGGCGAGGCGGTTGCGAAGGATGCTGCCGTTTGGCAGGTGTAGAGGCTGGCTCAGCAGATTGGCTTCAGGCGCGGACGCGGTCATGGCGACTTCTCTTTCAGGGCTGTATCAAGGTTGGATAACGGGCAGCAACAGGCGGCCGAACCTGCGCTGGCGGGCTGGCATGCGAGGTTTGGGGCCGCTGTGTCTTTTATCGGGATGTACGATCGGATAAGCCCCGCTCACCGGGGCATATCGATTTGCGCGCTGTGGGGACGCGTCAGGAACGGCTTGAAGCCTTAGGGCTTGTACTCGAGAACTTTGAACATTCGCGTGAAGGCTTGCCGATCGCCCAGCAGCAGCTTGATGTCTCCTTCGCGTAGCGCCCGGGCCGGGGTGTCCTGGCCTTGGACCAAGGCGAGAAACGTTGCCATGTCGCACTGGACCCTGACCGCGACTGGCTCGGCGCTGGGGCCGGAGCGTGCCAGCAGGCTGCCGTCGTTCACTTGGATGTGAAAGACCTCTGCATCGACCTGGAATTCGTATGCCTCGCGCAAGCCTGCGCTCGCTTTCGGATCGCCCGCGCTTGTCAGGCACAAGGCTATGAGCTCCGCACGGGCACTGGTCGGATCGATACGCTCGTCGATCGGAAGCTTCAACCCCCAGGACCCTAGCGCGAGAATCGGCTTGCGCAGCTGCTCGCCCAAGTCTGTCAGCTCGTAGGCGGGTAGGGATGAAGGTGTGCGTGCGACCTGTTGGATGATGCCGTTCTGTACCAGCATGGCCAGGCGTTCGGACAGTCGATTGGTACCCATTGCCGGCAGGATGGCGAGCAGTTCCTTGAACCGCTTCGGACCCAATAGAAACTCGCGAATCAGCAGCAGAGTCCAGCGATCGCCCAGAATGTCCAGCGACCGGGCGATGGGGCAAAGTTGACCATAGGTTTTGTTTGTCATGCGCAATTGTACTGTATTGGGATCGGTCGGAACGTGCGGGAAAGGATGGGCTGCCGGCCAGAGTCGGATTGCAGGAATGGATGGATATTCCAGGCGCCGGCAACATTGCTGGCTGCGTCGCGCAGAACTTTTCCTGTGCCGGGGTAACGACCATTTTCATCTACCGATCGCTGGATGAGAAGTGCAATTCCCGGTCACTATACTATTCGTATAGTCTTTGTTGCTATATAAAACGTATAGTTTTTTGATTGGTGACGAAGCGCGGTACGAACATAGAGAGCGCGGCTGAGTGCGTAGAGGAGGGGGATGCGGCGCATGGCGGTATAGATCTCGCCGTCCTCGTCGCGAAAAGTGCCCCAAAGGTAAAGCGCCTCCGGTGGCATCCGAAGTAGGCACGATCAGACATCATGTCTTCGAGGCGATCGTGAAAAGGCAGTGGCGCAAATGGCACGTTATATCGGTGGCATAAAGCCTGGTTGGCTTGATTGCCAATGGTTAAGGCGGGCTTGTTGCCGGTTCGGACCAGGCTCTGTAAGAAACGCCTAGGGTGGGCCTTTGGCTCCGGTTGAAACCACCGTTTCTGCGGTCGGCGTCTGATTAGGAACCAGCAACCGCTGGGTGCGACATTTGAACTTCACACCCTTGCGCGGCGCCATGCCCCGAGCCTGCTCCATGCACAGTGCCTTAGTCGCATAGGTTGGTTCTGGCTTGCGTTCCTCGATGCAGCCCTCGCCGCCGGTGCAAATGGTCATCACCATTATGTAGACGGTCATCATCCTGGCTTGCTCCCATCGAAACGATGCGATTGATGCATCCTGCGTCAGCCCTGGCGGGCTTGAACGAGTAGCAATGACAGGCGGATGATGAGCCTTTCTTCAAATTGCCAGCAATGGCGCACTGATGCCTTTTGTCGGAAAACCGTCACTATTTGGATTTTTATTTGCCAGGCAAAAAATGTCGCCAATATATTGGCGGATCTGATGGATGGAGTGATTGAACGCTATGAGGCAGGGCATTGTTCGCCGTGAGGGTTACACGGCTCAAAGCCTGCCCAGGCAGCGTCCTTAAGCGTTCAGGGATAGACCTGCGTCTTGGTGTCTCGGTCGAGCACGTAGGAGGTAATGCTGATCTGCATTTGCTCGTACCCTGAGACACCTTTTACAGATGTCGAAGAAGACCATGTCGCGAGATAGTGCTTGCCGGCTTCCAAATTGATGTCCGGCGCACCAAAGCCGCATTTACCTCCACCGGTGCCCAGTTTGTTCATCGAGACCCAGCACCACTCCATGGAGTGGCGACCTGGAGTCAGGCGAATGGCCTGATAGCCGAAGTAATCCAGGATTGAATACTTCCCGGCATAAGGTAGCGGGGCACCATCCACGCGGACAGCCAGCAGCAGGCGATGGAAAGGTATTCCAAGATCCCGATATTGAGTCGTGTCAAAGTAGACAACAGGAGCGTCCAGCTTTCCATCGGACAAGTCCAGGACGCGGATCGCCGGATCATCCACGCTGCCGACGAAAGATTTGTACTGGTAGTTCGAGCAAGCAGACGTCAGCAGTGCGGCCATGGCCATACCTAGAAGACGAGATTTCATAGGGTCCATCCTGAGTGTGATATTCAGCGGGCGCGCAGTTTACCTGCCTGAGACATCGGTGTGTACGTGCGGTTTTGGTGATCGACGACGCTGCCAGACCTGCCCATCCACGCTCACCACCCAAGGCGCCTGATCGGCGACGATACGCACGCCACCGACCCATCGCGGCGTTGGATTCTGATCGAGCCAATTGAACTGGCCGAGCAGGATTTGCTCACCCAAGGCCGTTAGCTCAAGGAGGCGCTGGTGCCAATCGTCCCCTGGCTTTTCAGTGATCAGTGGACGAGGTGCATCGATCAAGGGGCGCAGGAGCGCGTAAAACATCAGGTCACCCAGGTAGGGCAGCGGCTCATAACTCGTCATGAGATGGCCGAACACTTTCCCAGCGGGCAATTCGCCGTGGTCGGCGAGAATGCGCAGCGCCAGGCGCTGGGTGAGACTCAAGCCATCGGCAGCGCCCGGAAGCTCCTGCAACTGCCGCGCAAGGGCGGGCCCAAGTAGCGGTAAGGCTGGGTGATGCTGGCGAGCCAGGGTTGCCCAGTCGCTTGGGTCCGATGCAGTGAAGGCAGCCCATGCCAGGCGTGCCAGGGCCAAGGCATCGTCACCCAAGCGACGGCGTTGTGGCCACAGCCAGGCGAGAAGGTCCGGTGCTAGCTGCCCAAGCCCGATGAACCGCTCCACGCCCGGCACCTGGGCTATTTCGATGAGTTCCAGCCGACGGGGCAAGGCGGAGAGACTCGCCAGGACTCGAATCAGAAACAATTGATCATAGGCATCGCCTTCACACCACAACACCAGTTCGCTATCGCCGTGCAAGCGGGACAGTGCCGCACGCTGCAGCGCCTGGCGCTGTTCGATATCGCGCGCGGATAGCCCGAAGGCCTGTTGCAGGTAAGCGGCGCGTATTGACCAATACTCAGCTTCAGGCACCGCGGGCACAGGCCCCATGACCATCGGGTCGTCAAACATATGAAACGCGCCTGAGAAGCCTGCGATGCGAAGGCTGTGCTCGATGTCGTTGCCGCAGCGCCAGTGCTGGACGGTGCTTTCGCCCGTCGCGGCGAACGTTGGGTGACGTGCGGCGAACGAGACTGCGTCGGTATGAGCGATCAGCTTGGGCCAACTGGCAAAACCGGCCTCTCGGGCGACGAGCCATTGAGTGTCGACGAGGCGATAGTCGGGGCCCGGCAAGCCGAGCGCGCGCAGCTGTAGGCGTGTCTCGTCAGCCTCATTGGCCTTGAGTGCTTTGAGCAGGCGTTTGGCACGTTTTCGCAGTGCGGATAAATCCAGAAGACCATCACGGCGTGATGCATAAGTAGCGGGCATACCAACTCCTCAAGAGGCTCGGTCCGCCGACAAGCCGGGAGCTGGAACGGAAAATGTTGGAAGCCTGCCTGGGTAACCCCTTCGCGCGGACCGCGGGCGTAGCGAACGCCGAGGGTCGGACTTTAACGGCAGGCTTGCGATGAGACAAGGGCGACGTGAGTCGACTGCAGTGTTATCCCCGCAGCATCGTCACCCGCCGACCCGCCATGAAACACAGCGTCCCGCCCATCGCCGTCAGCAAGCCAAGGGCATAGAACATTGTCGGCGCGGGGGTATGCAGGAGCAGGAAGCCGCAGATCACCGGGCTCAAGGCGCCGCCGAGGGCCGCCAGGTTTTGTGCGCCGTAGTAGCTGCCGCGCAGGTCTTCCGGGGCCAGGGTGTCGACGAACAGGAATTCCGCCGGGTAGATGATCATCTCGCCCAGGGTGAAAATGAACATCGCCACGCACCAGCCCACCAGGCCATCGGCCAGGCTGAAACCGATCAAGCCGAGGATGAACAGGCTGGTGCCGCCGGCAATCCAGTAGCGCAGTTGCTCGCGCTTGAGGAAACGACCAATCTGGTATTGCAGCAGGATCACACTGACTGCGTTGCAGGCGAGCAGGGCGGCCATGGTTTGCAGGGCGCGTTGCGAGTCTTCGGTCACCAGCAGGTATTGCGACAGGTACAGGGTGAATCGACCGTGGACCACGGTGCTGAATAGGCAGCCGCAGGTAAACATGATCAGGGTACGGTCGTTCTTGAGGGTGGTCAGGGTCTTTAGAAAACTCGGCGGCTGGCCGATGACGGGCACCGGATCGGCGTCCTTCGGGATGGCGCTCATCAGGAAAATGCTGAGGAACGCGATGCCGCCGGCCATCAGAAACGGCGCTGTCGGGTAGACCCCGGCGATCACCACGCCGAGCATCGGGCCGGTGGCGTAGCCGATGTTGGTCAAGGTGTAGCGCAAGGAGAACGCCTTGGCCCGTTGGCCCACCGGCAGTTGCTCACTGAGAATCGCCTTGGAGCCGATCAGGAACAACGCCGAGGCGGTCTCAGTGACTACCAGGGTGGCGGTGGTCAGGTAGAGGTTCTCAGCGAAGGTCAGCAGCACGAAACCGATGGCGCTGGAAAGCATGGCCAGGATCAGCAACCGGCGCTTGTCCAGCCGGTCGATGACGTAGCCACCATACAGCGCCAGCAAGGTGGCGATGAACACCGCGATACCCAGCAGCAGACCGACATCCTGCTGATTGAGGCCCAGCTTGGTGCTCAGGAACAGCGTGAGCAACGGGCTGGTAATGGCTCGGCTGACAACGATGGTCAGCGAGCAGATCATCAAGCGGCGGATCACGAGGGAGTAGGTGGCCACGGGAAACAAATGTCCTTATTCGAATGCGCTAGCGTTTGCCGGCAGAGCCTGTACCGGCGGCCGATGGTTCACGTCAGCCATTGATGCAACTCTGCCGTTGATTCCAGGGTTTCCATACGTTGCAGCCGGGCCAGTAACGCCTGGGCCTGTTGTTGCGTGATAGTCCGCCCGGCCAGGCTGAAGAACTTCTCTTCCAGTGCTGCGTCGCTCAGCGGATTGCCCGGCGCGCCCAGCGGGATGTCCACGCAGAGGCTGGCTTGCCGACCGTCCTGGGTCCGCACGCTCACGATGGGCTCGCCATCCTGCGATAACGTCGGGTCCACTTCAAGGCGAATCCGTGAAACCCACTGCGCTATTCGCCGATCGCTGCGCGGTACATCGTCATAGGCCTCCAGGCGGCAATGTCCCAGCACCAATCGTGCAGCGAGGGCGTAGCGCAGGCTCATCTGTGCGGCGGCCAGGCTGGCGACATCCTGGCCGCCGCACATGTCCTGGAGAAACTGGCAGAGCGTGACCTGGATGTCCTCGATCTGCCCGGCGCCGACATCCAATTCGGCCAGCAACAGCCCCAACGCATCAATCGCCGAGTGGGTGCCACGACAAGCGGCGTAGGGTTTGATCGAGCACCGCGCAAGTTTCCAGACGAGGCCCAGGTCCTTATCCAGTGCCTCAGGTACGGCAGTGCTACCTGCCAGGGTCTTGAGAAACCCGCCCCAGACGTCCTCGAACAATTGGCTCGGCCCGGTGATTCCCTGCTGGGCGAACCGGGCGGCCAGCAAGCCGCCTTCGGCAGCGCGCCCGCTGTGGAGTTTTTTGCTTTGGGAGCCGTCATGGATAAAAGCCCACAGGCCGCCGCTGAAGCTGCCGGCGATGCCCAGGGCGGACACGGTTTGCGCTGTGTCTAGGCCGAGGATCCGTGCACTGGCTGCCGCTGCGCCAAACACGCCGCAGGTTGCGGTGGAATGCCAGCCGGCGCCGTTATGCACTGAATAACTGCCACAGGCTTCCAGCGCCCTGCGGGCGATCTCGTAGCCAATCACCACTGCCGTGATGAACTCCCGGCCGTTCACCGGGCGGCCAGCCATCGACACCGCCGCCATGACCGCCGGCAACACCACGGCTCCGGAGTGATCGCAGCCTCCGGTGTCGTCCAGCTCCAGGGCGTGGGCGGCGATGCCATTGAGTGTCGCAGCCTGGGCAGCGCCGGTGCGCCGATCTGTGCCCCAGATCGGCGTGTCGCCCGGTTCAGCGGCAAACACCGCCTGGGCCTGTCTGGCCACCTCACTGCCGGCCCCGGCGAGGGCCGCGCAGAAGGTATCGAGGATGTGCCGCTTGGCCTGGCTTACCAGTGCTGCGGGGAGATCTTCGAAGCGGGTCATCACGCAGAACTGTGCCAAGCGCTCCATGGGCGTCACGCCTTGCCAAGTGCTCATACGCCCTGAGTCCGATAATGGCGCTCGTACACGGCTGCCGGGTGGTCCTCGGTCACAGCCCCCGCCGCAGTTGCCCACCACTGTGCAACTTCACCCGCGGTGGCGAGCCACACGTCCGGATGCTGCTGGATGCCTTCCAGCAGTTCCCGTAACAGGCCGATGCGCCCGGGCGTAGCGATGATCTCCGGGTGCAGACGCAGCACATAACACAGACCGAATCGGTGGAAGCCGGCGAAGTCCATTTGCAGGTTGCCCAGGGTGTGGCTGTACGAGGCGATCCGCGATTGACCGGGTGGCACGGCGGGGCTGAGGTTGAAGGCAAAGTAGGGTTCGTCTTCGAGTTCGTAGTGCAGCGGCAACTCGATCACCTCGGGCGCGGTTGGGTGCGCAAAGGGCAAGTCGTCGCCGCGCCACGACGAAGACCAGCGGATACCCTGCTGGTGCAGCGCCTGGATGAATCCCGGCGCGCCATTCCCCGCAGGAATCCGGAAACCGCTCGGATGCTTGCCGGTGAGCCGGGCCAAGGCTTCACAACCCTTGGCGATGTCGGCGGTTTGCTCGGCGAGGGTCAGGTTGTCGTAGTTTTGATGGCGATAACCGGTGCAGGCAATCTCATGCCCACCGGCCTGGATCGCCTGGATGTGCCCGGGGTTTTCTTCGCCGACAATGCCGGGAATGCACCAGGTACTGGGCACCTTCAGCTCGGCCAACAAACCGAGCAGACGCTCTACGCCCCGTTGGCTGCCGTAGCGCCAGACCGACAGGGTCTTGTCGCGCCCGGCCACTTCCGGGGCCTGGGTAAGAATGCCATGGATGTCGTTGTAGTCGACGGTCACCACCACCGCGCAACGGTAGCCGTCGGGCCAGACTTTGGAATCAGCCATGGTGATGCTCCTTGAGCCACCAACGGGCTACATCGCGGCAGGTGGCGAACCACACGTCATCGCGCTGGCGCATGTGTTCGAAGAGTTTTTCCAGCAACAGGATGCGGCCCGGTTTGCCGATGATCTTGGGGTGGAACAGGGTGGTCAGGCACAGGCCTTCGTTCATTGCGCCGTCGTACTCGCGGCACCAGTTGTCCAGTGTCAGTTGGTAACTGGCGGTACGGTCCAGTCCCGAAGGGAAGTCCGGGCCACGGGTGTAGGCGAGGGAGGCGTAGTCGTCCATCTCCCAGCGGCCGGGGATTTCCACCAGGGGTGTATCAACGCCAGGAACATTAACGAGATAGGGACGGTCATCGCCACGCATGCTGCTGGAATAGATCACTCCCGCCTGCGCCAACATGGCCGGGGTCTCGGCGCGCCAGTCCCCGGACGGGGTGCGAAAGCCCTCTGCGCGGATGTTCAGATAGTTGCTGAACACCTCGCGGGATTTGTTCATCACGGCCTTCTGCTGGTCCAGCGTCAGGGCGTAGAAAGATTCGTGTTTGTAACCGTGGTACGCCACCTCATGTCCGCGCTCAATGATCGCCTGGCACTGCCTGGGCCAGTTTTCCACGACCCAGGCCGGGACGAAGAAAGTGGTCGGGATCTGGAACGCGTCGAGCAGATCGAGCAGGCGTGGCAGTGCGCGATAGGGGCCATAGCCACCGAAGCCGAAGTACTCGGGCTTGTGCCAGATCGAGCCGTTGAGCATTGCGTCGCCAGTCGGGCCGTCGAGGTCGAAGGCCAGCGCGAGGCAGGCTTTGTGTCCATCGGGCCAGGTGGGTTGAGACATCTTTGTGCTCCAGCAATCAATAAGTCGCCACCCATCGGGTGGGAGCGGGCTTGCTCGCGAAGGCGGTGGGCCAGGCAATCCAGTAGCGACTGATCGGACGCCTTCGCGAGCAAGCCCGCTCCCACAGGGCGCCGGGGGTGTTTGCGGGTTCTGCGTACACCCCGGCCCTGGTCATTTACCGGCGTTGATGGTCACTGTCTTGATCGCACCCAATTCCAGGTCCCACTTTTTCAAGATGGCCTGGTAGCTGCCGTCATCGACCATGCTTTGCAATGCCACTTTCACAGCCTCGCTCAGCTCAGGCTTTTTCTTGCTCACGCCAAGGCCGGTGAACTGCACGGAAATCGGCTGGCCGACGCTCTTGTACATGTCCTTTTCCTGGGTCTTGAGGTAGGACAAGGTTTCGCTGCCCTGCATGGCCGCATCGATACGGCTTTGGCGCAGCTGTGCACGGGCGTCCGCCGAACCTTCGGTACCGATCACGACGATGGCCGGTTTGCCGGCCGCCTCACAATTGGCCTTGCTGAACTCGGCGATTTCCGCCGGAAAGGTGGTACGGCGGCTGGTGCCGACTTTCTTGCCGCACAGGTCGGTGACGTCGTTGGTGTCCTTGTTTTTCTGCAAGGTGTAGAACTGCGGACCGCTGGTGAAGTAGTCGACGAACGTCACGCTGGCCTGGCGCTCGGCGGTGTCGGTCATGCCCGATAGCACCATGTCCACCCGGTCGGTGGTCAGGGCGTTGATCATCTGTTCGAAGCCGGTTTCCTGCCATTTGATCTTCACGCCCAGGCGTTCGGCCAGGGCATTGCCCAGGTCATAGTCCAGACCGGTCAAGGTGTTGGTGGCCGGGTCCTTGAAATCCATCGGCGGGTAGTTCGGCATGATCGCCACGACAACCTCGCCCTTGTCCTTGATGCTCGCGGGTAAATCGGCGGCGAAGCTGACGCTGGAAGCCATCAGGCCGGCGAGTACTGCTGGGATTACGAAATTCTTCATGGTCGTTCTCTTATGAGTGTTGTGGCGCCAGACGGCGCTTAGGTTCGAACGGCAGAAATGAAGCTTTGGGTGCGCGGGTTTTGTGGACTTATTAGGATTTCTTCGGGGCTTCCAGCCTCCACGATCTGCCCGCCGTCCATGAACACCATGCGATTGGAAACCTCGCGGGCGAAGCCCAGTTCATGGGTGACGACGATCATGGTCATGCCGGTCTGCGCCAGATCGCGCATTACCGACAGCACCTCACCGACCAGTTCCGGGTCGAGTGCCGAAGTGGGTTCATCGAACAGCATCAGCTTGGGTCGCATGGCCAGGGCGCGGGCGATCGCCACCCGTTGCTGTTGGCCGCCCGACAGTTCGATCGGGTAGCTGTTGCGTTTGTCGGCCAGGCCGACCCGCGCCAGTAACTCCAATGCTTCTTCGTGTGCTTCCTTGGGCGAGCGCTTGAGCACCTGGCAGGGGCCTTCGATGATGTTTTGCAGCACTGTCATGTGCGGGAACAGGTTGAAGCGCTGGAACACCATGCCGGTGGCCAGGCGTTGCCGGGCGATCTGCGACTCGTTGAGCTCGTGGAGTTTGTTGCCGACCACGCGGTAACCCACCAGTTCGCCGTCGACCCACAGACCGCCCTTGTCGATCTTTTCCAGTTGGTTGACGCAGCGCAGCAAGGTGCTCTTGCCCGAGCCGGACGGCCCGATGATGCACAACACTTCTCCTTGCTCGACTTCGATATTGATGTCTTTGAGGGCGTGGTACTGGTCGTAGTATTTGTTCAGGCTCACGGCCTTGACGATGCTTCTCATGTCGCTTCCCTCACGAACGCTTGCCGGCGCCGCGAGCGAAACGACGCTCCAGACGACTTTGACCAAAGGACAGCACCGTGACCGCAGCCAGGTACCAGATACCCGCGACGATCAGCAACTCCATGACCCGGGCGTTGGCGTAGTAGATGTTCTGGGCGTTGTAGAGCAGTTCCGAATACTGGATGACGCTCGCCAGCGACGTCATCTTCACCATGCCGATGAACTCGTTACCCACCGGCGGAATAATGATCCGCATGGCTTGCGGCAGGATGATCCGGCGCAGGGCTTGCAGGCGCGGCATGCCGATGGACTTGGCGGCTTCGTACTGGCCAGTGTCCACGGACAGCAGGCCGGCGCGCACCACTTCGGCGGTGTAGGCGCCCTGGTTGATGCTCAAGCCGAGCAGGGCCGCCACGAACGGCGTCATCAGGCTCACAGTGTCTATTTCGAACAGACCGGGAATGCCGATGGTGGGGAAAATCAGCGCCAGGTTGAACCACAACAGCAGTTGCAAGATCAGCGGCGTACCGCGGAACAACCAGGTGTAGGTCAACGCCACGTAGCGCAGGACCGGGTTGGCCGACATGCGCATGATCGCGGTGATCACCCCGAACACGATCCCCAGCGCCATGGCCAGCACGGCCATGACGATGGTGTTGAACAAGCCCCACAGAATGGCCTGGGAGGTGAGGAACTGGCCGATGTATGACCATTCGATCTTGCCTTCGGCGAAGGCCCGCACCAGGCCCAGCAGCGCAACGACGATCACCGTGGCGAAGAAGATGCGCCCGTAATAGCGCCGTGGCACATGCTGGTACTGGGTTATGTCGAACTGGTTTTCCGCCAGTTTGCGCTCCGCCTGGAGTTGTTCTGCCTGGGTCTGGCTCATGTTGGTTCTCCGTACACTTTATTCGGGTCAAACACCTGGTCCTTGTGGGAGCGAGCTTGCTCGCGAAGGCGTCCGATCAGTCGCTACTCGATTGCCTGACCCACCGCTTTCGCGAGCAAGCCCGCTCCCACAGGAGTGTTTGATTCAGAGGCGGAACCCCTGGTAGTCCTCGGTCCACTCCTGCTGCGCGGCGAGGGCGGTTTTCAGGCGGCCGATCTGCTCACGCACCTGCTGCGGGGCGGTGCCGCCATGGCCACTGCGAGCGGCAATCGCTGCCTCCAGGGTCAGGCTTTCGCGCACTTCTGGCGTCAGGCGCGGGTCAATCTCGGCCAGCAGCGCCGGGGAGGCATCCCACAATTCAATGTCGTGTTGCTCACAGGCCTTGACCAGCGCACCGGTGATTTCGTGGGCTTCCTTGAACGGCACACCGCGCATGGCCAGCCAATCGGCGACCTCGGTGGCGAGGGTGAAGCCCAGCGGCGCCTGACGCCGCAGTTCCTCGACATTGACCTGCATGGTCGCAACCATTCCGGCCATTGCCGGCAGTACCAGTAGCAGCGTGTCGACGCTGTCCAGAACGCCGCTTTTGTCTTCGCTCAAGTCGCGGTTGTAGGACAGCGGCAGCGATTTGAGGGTGGACAACAGGCCGGTCAGGTTACCGATCAAGCGACCGGCCTTGCCGCGCGCCAGTTCGGCAATGTCCGGGTTCTTTTTCTGCGGCATGATCGAACTGCCGGTGGCGTAGGCATCGTCCAGCGTGACCCAGCGAAATTGCCGCGACGACCACAAGCAAAACTCTTCAGCGAGGCGGGAAATGTTGATCCCGAGCATGCTGGCGATGAACAGGAATTCGGCGACGTGGTCGCGGCTGGCGACGGCGTCGATGGAGTTCTCGCACACCCCGCTGTAGCCCATTTCCCTGGCCGAATGCTCGGGCTGGCGAGCGATGGCGGAACCGGCCATGGCTGCTGCGCCCAATGGCGACAGCGAGGTGCGCGCATCCCAATCCACCAGGCGTTGCACGTCGCGCAGCATCGCTTGGGCGTGGGCCAGCAGGTGATGAGCGAAGACAATCGGTTGCGCTTGCTGCAGGTGGGTGAAACCCGGGCAAATACTCTCGACGTGTTGTTCGGCCTGGGTCACCAGCGCTTGTTGCAAGGCCAGCACTTCGACGGCCAGGGTTCGGACGTGATCGCGCAGGAACAGGCGCAGGTCGTTGGCAGTCTGGTCGTTGCGCGAGCGCCCGGCACGCAGCTTGCCGCCGAGGGCGCCGAGACGCTCGGTCAGCAGGCGCTCGATGAAGGTATGGACGTCCTCGTCGTCCAGGGTCGGGGCGATGCTACCGGCAGCGAAGTCGGTACCGATCTGGTCCAGGGCGGCGAGCATGGTCCGGGTTTCTTCTTCGCTCAGCAGACCGGCGCGTTGCAGTTCCCCGGCATGGGCCTTGGACCCGGCGAGGTCGTAAGGGGTCAGGCGAAAATAGCGCTCAGGGCAACGCGACAGGGCCGCCAGTGCCTCGGACGGGCCGCTTTTGAAACGTGCACCCCAGAGTCGATCAGTGGTTTGAGACATTTTTTTTCCTTCTCGGTAAAGCGAACTTCAAGCGTTGTGCCTGGCCCGGAACTTTCGCCCCTGGACGGTGGAAATCCACCCGGCGTGGCTCGGCTTAGTTAGTCATCAAGGGCAGGGGACAAGCGCAGTTTGGAAGCGGAAAGGGCTGATCAAAGTGTCAGCTTTTAATGTCGAAAAATCAGTGAGTTGGCACTTGGGTGCGAAAAATATTAACGGTTGCCAAGCTTGGTTTTCTGTGATCATTATTATTAGCCAGCGTTGTTTTTGTTGTTGGGCACAGAGTGTTGAATAGGGCGCCAGAGGTAAATAAGCATTATGGAAACCCCACTTTCCAATTCCGGAAACCCGCCGCCTAAACCGCCTCACCGGGCTCCGCTGGCGCTCAGCGGCCTGGACTTCAAACTGCTCAAAGTCTTCAAGGCAGTGGTCGAGGCCGGAGGTTTCAGCGCTGCGCAGAACGAGCTGAACGTGGGATTGGCGGCGATCAGCAAACAGATCTCCGATTTGGAGATCCGGATTGGCATGCGCTTGTGTACCCGAGGCCGCGAGGGGTTTCACCTGACCGAAGAAGGCAAGTTGGTGTATCAGGCATCCATTGATCTTTTTGCCTCGGTCGACAACTTTCGAGACCGGCTTAGTTCGGCTCAGAATGAACTTGTCGGCGACCTTGGGGTGGGAGTGATTGACAATACTATTTCCGACCCTGACTCACCGTTAGTTTCAGCCCTTAGACGAATAAACGAAGAATCGCCAAAAGTAAGGCTGCAACTTCAAGCGTCGCAGTTGGATGAAGTGGAGCGTGGGGTGGTAGAGGGCCGACTAGTGGCCGGGATCGTCCCGGTTTACCAACAGCGGGAGGAATTTGACTACTACGCTTTGTACCAGGAGCGCTCGCTGGTTTATTGCGCGCAGGGGCATCCGTTATTCGATGTGCCAGAGACGCAGATCAATAGCGAGATGCTCAAGGAATATGAATGCGTCAACCATCGCTATGCGATTCACCGAGATAAACAGAATTTCGCCCGTTACGACAGCTTTTCTGCCTCGGCGACCCAGGTGGAAGCAGTTGCGCTGCTGGTCAAGACGGGCCGTTTCGTAGGCTTTTTACCGCAACACTACGCCGCCGCAATGGTGGAGCAGGGCCTTATGCGCGCTGTACGTCCGGACTTGATTAGTATCGTCACGCCTTTCAACCTGATCTTGCGGCACAACACGGTTCGCAGCCCGCTGGTCAAGGCATTCGCCCAAGCGCTTGGGGTGGATTTGAAAGCGTCACAATGAAGTTCACAATGGCGTTCCCGGCGTGCAACTTCAACTCTGGCAATGGAGCAGTTAACGGCGAACTTCGGGGCGTTCCACCAGTGCCGCGAAGATCATTGCGCCCAATAAGTGCAATGTCTGCCATCAAGAATCGGTCGCTGGATAATCGGCCAGCGCTAGGGCACCTCGAAATTCTCATAATCCAGGGAGATCGAGTCGCTCTGCGGATAGCTGACGTACACCATCTCCCCGTAGTTGCTGGCCACCAATACGTAGGGCCACTTGCCGTTTGCCTTTCGCAATTGCTCGTACAAAGGTAGGAAGAAGTCTTTGGTCTGACCTTGTGGATCGTACGGGACTTCGCCCTGGAAGATCGGATAACGTCCACCATTACACAACTGCACCCGTTCCAGCTTGATGCCGTTTTTCTCTAGCACGGTGCGGGCAGGGTGCTGCCAGGTGGCCAGGTCGACATCCCTGCAATCGGTGGTCTTTTGGGTGTAGAGCTCAGTGTCCGGAAGGGCTGGGTACGCCATGGCCTGGCCGGTAAGGAACAACAACGCCAGGGAAAGAAGACGCGGCATGGTGGTAGTCCAGATAAAGGGGAGGACGATTGTAAGGGCTTTTCATCCCGATCCAAGAGGCTCGAGATGTTTGCGGGCGAACTGTCCCTTCCCACTGATATGGATTTGCGATGGCATCAAATGGAGCGCTGATTCACTCTGGAAGACAACTGCTCGGCCGTTTCCTTGCGCTCCGAGTAGCGGTCCACCAGATATTCCTGACGATCACGCAGTAACAGTGTGAACTTCATGAGTTCCTCCATCACATCTACCAATCGGTCGTAATACGCTGATGGCTTCATGCGGCCTGATTCATCAAACTCGGTAAACGCCTTGGCCACCGAAGACTGGTTCGGGATGGTGAACATTCGCATCCATCGGCCCAGACCCCGTAGCTGATTGACCACGTTGAACGATTGCGAACCGCCGCATACTTGCATCACGGCAAGGGTCTTGCCCTGCGTAGGCCGTATGGCGCCCAGCGCCAGCGGAACCCAGTCGATCTGGGCCTTGAATACCGCGCTCATGGAGCCGTGTCGCTCAGGAGAGCACCACACTTGTCCCTCCGACCATTGCATCAATTCGCGCAGTTCTTGAACCTTGGGGTGGGTGTCAGGAGCGTCGTCCGGCAGCGGTAAGCCCGAAGGATCGAATATTTTCGTTTCCGCCCCAAATTCTTCCAACAGACGCGCTGCTTCCTGGGTGACCAGACGGCTGAAAGAGCGTTCTCGTGTCGATCCATACAGCAGAAGAATTCGCGGCTTATGGAGGCGCGGGGTGGACGGGTTCAGTTGCTCCAAGGTGGGGATGTCAATCAAACCGACCTGTACGTTGGGCAATGTGTCTTGCATACAAACTCCTTCAGCCATGCCATGCAGGGCTTTGCTTGATGCTTCAAAGCGTACCGATACGATTCAGCTCAGCTTGAAGTTGGTCGGTGCTCATCGTCTTGAGAGGCAAGGCGAAGAATGCGCTCAAGCGCTGCCGGATTTTAGCGAGGGTAGTCTCGAACGCCGCAGTAATGTCGGCCTCGGATCCGGTTGCTTCTGATGGATCGACCAAGCCCCAATGCGCCTTCAGGGCAGGTCCGAAAAACACTGGACAGGCCTCACCGGCCGCCCGATCGCAGACGGTAATGACGATGTCCGGTGGTGCGTCTTGAAAAGTGTCTGAAGCCTTGCTACTCAAGTTAGCCGTGGAAATACCTGCCGCCGCCAGCGTTTGCAAGGCGCGTACGTTGACACGTCCACTGGGAAAGCTTCCCGAGCTGCCTGCCTCCAAGCCTTGCGGTGCCAAATGATTGAACATCGCCTCGCAAAGGATGCTGCGACAGCTGTTGTGGGTGCACATGAACAGGACTTTCATTGGGGGATTCCTTGGTCTGCAAGCTGAGGCCAAATGCCAGGGCGCGTAGGTCGGCGGGAGAATAGGCAGCTCCAGCAATGAGAATGGCTGTACGCCCGGTTCATGACCAGGGCTGCACATACGGAAAAATGAATATACGATTTCCCGTATATTCAGTAAAGCGAATAGGAAGTCTCCCTGCCTCCTGGTATTGCGCGAACCAGGCCTGCTGCCCAAGCGCAAACACGCCAATCGCTCTGAACCCCCGCGTCGCAAACCCCTCAAAACACTCGTTCAATGGCAGAATCTATCTCCTTTATCCTTTCGGAGGCCGCAATGCTTCGTGTGTTTGAACGAAGACTCGACCCTTTCCCGCCCGATGAAGCACCGCCGCCACCGGTTGGCCTGGCGCGGTTCTTGTGGGCCTGCACCCGAGGCGCTCGCGGTTATATCCTCGCGCTGGCGCTGCTCAGTGCCGCCGTGTCGATTTATGAGGCCTGGTTGTTTTCGTTCCTGGGACAGGTGGTCGACCTGCTCGCAGCTTGGCAGACAGGCGGTGAGGCGCAAGGCGCGCAAGAGCGTCGGGTACTGTGGGGGATCGGCATCGTGCTGCTCACCAGCATCGGGTTGGTGGCACTGCGCACCATGGTGCAGCACCAGATCCTGGCGATCAATCTGCCGCTGCGGCTGCGCTGGGATTTCCACCGGCTGATGCTGCGACAAAGCCTTTCGTTCTTTTCCGATGAGTTTTCTGGCCGGGTCACGACCAAGGTGATGCAGACGGCCTTGGCTGTGCGCGAAGTCCTGTTTACCGTCATCGAAATCGCCCCCGGGATCGGCGTTTACTTCATCGCGATCATCGCCCTGGCCGGTGGCTTCGCCCTCAAACTGATACTGCCGTTCATAGCCTGGGTCGCCTTGTTCGGGCTGGCGATGCTCTATTTCGTGCCGCGCCTCGGGCAGGTAGGGCAGGAACAGGCCAACGCGCGGTCGTCGATGACCGGACGTATCTCGGACGCCTACACCAACATCACCACCGTGAAGCTGTTCTCCCACTCCAAACGCGAAGCGCACTTCGCCCGTGCTGCGATGGAGGATTTCAAGCAGACGGGTTTTCGCCAGATGCGCCTGGTCAGCCAGTTCGAGATTGTTAACCAGGCGCTGGTGGTGGCGCTGATCATCGGCGCAGGCGGCTACGCGCTGTGGCTATGGCACCTGGGAGAAGTCGGTACGGGTGCGGTGGCGGCGATTACCGCGATGGCGTTGCGGATCAACGGCATGTCCCATTGGATCATGTGGCAGATGACGTCGCTGTTCGAGAACATCGGCACCGTGCAGGATGGCATGGATACCTTGACCCGAGGGCCGAAAGTCCAGGATGCGCCGAACGCCGGCGTACTGGTGCCCACTGGCGGCGCGGTCACGTTCGACAACGTGAGCTTCAACTACAACGGCGAACGCCAGGTGCTCGATGGGTTGAGCCTGCACATCCGAGCAGGGGAAAAAATCGGCCTGGTGGGTCGCTCCGGTGCCGGCAAGTCCACGCTGATCAATCTGCTGCTGCGCTTCTACGATGTAGACAGCGGTGAGATTCGCATCGACGGGCAGAACATCGCCCGCGTTACCCAGGACAGCCTGCGCAGTGCCATCGGCATGGTCACTCAGGACACTTCGCTGCTGCACCGCTCCATTCGCGACAACATCGCCTACGGTCGCCCGGACGCGACCGACGCGGACATCCGCACGGCTGCGGCCAACGCCCAGGCCGACGGGTTCATCAGCCAATTGAGCGACCGCCAGGGCCATAGCGGCTACGACACGCTGGTCGGTGAGCGCGGCATCAAGCTTTCGGGCGGCCAGCGCCAACGTATCGCCATCGCCCGGGTGATGCTCAAGAACGCCCCGATCCTGTTGCTTGACGAGGCCACCAGCGCCCTGGACTCGGAGGTTGAAGTGGCGATCCAGGAAAGCCTCGATGAGATGATGCAGGGCAAGACGGTCATCGCCATTGCCCATCGGCTGTCAACCATCGCCGCCATGGACCGACTCATCGTCATGGATGAAGGACGGATCATCGAGCAGGGAACCCACGCTGAACTGCTGGCGAAAAACGGTACCTATGCGCGGCTGTGGCAGCATCAGAGTGGTGGGTTCCTGGGAGAGGATCGCGGAGTGGTTGAGGCGGTGGAGTAGGGATGGACAGGCGCTGGCATGGTTGCTAACGTATTAAAAGGTAATACCTTTGAATATTGAGAGGCTAACATGGCGACGTCGATTAAGATCGATGAGGACCTGAAATACCGCATTCAGCAGCTAGCGAATGCCCGGCAACGTTCGGCCCACTGGATCATGCGCGAAGCCCTCTCTCAGTATGTAGTGCGGGAGGAGGCGAGAGAAAACTTCAAGCAAGAGGCGCTGGCCTCCTGGAAGGCCTATCAAGAGTCAGGTCAGCACCTGACCGGGGCCGAGACCCGAGACTGGCTTAGAACCTGGGGAACCGAGGACGAGTCGGAGCTTCCTAAGTGCCACGACTGATTGTCACCGCAGGTGCGGGGCAAGGGTTGGAGCGTTGCCGCCGTTTCTTGTTGGAAAAAGATCCGCAAGTGACGCGTAGGGCTGCTCAAACTATCGAGCAGCAGTTGCTGCGCTTGGAGGCTGATCCTCAAATAGGTCGGCCCTATATAGAGTTACCTGAATTGCGTGAGCTGGTCATTGCTTTTGGTGACGCGGGCTATGTCGCGCTTTATCGTTATGTTCCGGCAGAAGAAGCCGTGTACTTGTTGGCGTTCCGACATCAGAGGGAGGCGGGTTACTGATAGATCAGGAACTCATTTTCTCAAACACTTTTTCCGGAGGATTTCTACCTGCCGACTTGGTGTTCCAGCCATCAATAGATGGGCGGGCGATTCAAGAAAGTGATGATTTAGCCCACCCGCTGTATCTGCTCCAGTATCTGGCTGTCGGTGATGTTCATGTCATCCTGCAGCAAAAACATCTTGCTCAGCACTTCGGCCATTTTCCGGTCGGTGTCGGCGAACGGCAGGTAGAACTCGCTGGGGCTGCCGCCAGCAGGCACGATGCACAGGTAGTTGCCGGGTTCGATGTGGATGGCCGCGCTGCCCAGGTGAATGCGGTAGTTCGCTCGCTGGCCGGTAACGTGCAGAAAATGCCCTTCGCATCTGACGTTTTTCAGCCCCATTCCCTGAATCAACTCGCCAACCAGCTCTGCGCGGCGTTGCAGGGTTTCGTTGCTGGTGCTGTAGCCGTCTGCGGCATGGGCCACAGAGACCAGCAGGTCGGCGTCGCGCATGACTTCCGAGAACAGCAGCGGCGGCACCTCATCCAGAGGCAGGGCTTTGCGGTCGCGGTAGAACGCAATCGTGTCGAAGGTGAAGTGTTCTGTTTCCGACAGGTAATGGCCGGTATCCAGGAAGTTGAACATGGCGTAAATGCCATGCTCCTTGCTCTCGTAATAGACGTCCTCGACGCTTGAGGTCGACCAGTTGCGGACCTGCAGCAACCGGGCGGCGATCTTGCCCTTCAGGCGGTGGCCGACAAATCGATTGGACCACAGGCGCGTATCGCGCTCGGCAGGCGTCAGTAGGTACAGCTCGCGAAAGGCCTGCTTGAACGGCTGCACGCGGCGTTGGCTGACCACTTCTTTCTGCCAGGCTGAAAGCTGGCCTGCCGTGAACAGGTGAAAAGGGTGGGCAATGCGCAGGTTTTTTTCGATGGCGTGCCGGCGGCCCTCAAGGTCGGTCACGGTCAGCGTTGCGCTATCGAGCCAGCCCAGGGCCGCGTCGTCGGTCTGCACGATCAGTTGTTCCAGCAGCAGGCGAACCGCGGGCATCTTCAACAGCGGTTCAAGGGCATCCAGCGCCAGGGTTTCGCCGCTGCTCATCATCGCTTCCAGGGTCCGGCAGAAGCGCGCAATCTGCTCCTTGAGCTGAGCCTGCTGCGCTTTCAGGGCGACGAAGGCTGGGCTTTTGCGAATCGCCGGTGGCGCGGTCTTGAGCGTCTTTGCGGCTTTGCTGATGTGCAGCGCTGGCGACAAGCCGTCGATCACCAGCGTGACGTCGTAGCCATCGATGGTCGCCGTCGTCAGGGCGGATTCGGCGATCTGCGATTCCATGGCCCATTCCAGGCGTATCGCCGAGGGATAGCCGGCGACCCGCGCCAGGTTTTCCAGCCCGGCCTGCACCGCCGCCTGGGAGTTGGCCTGGCGTTGCGCGCCGTACTTGCGCACCTCCTTGTGCAGTTTCTTGAGCATCAGATAGCGCTGGCGGACGTCGTCCGCATCCTTGACGGGCAGTACACCATAAATGCGCATGGCCGCCTGTGCGTGGCGGGCCAGCTTCTTTTCCAGCGCCGGCCGGCCGATGCCCTGGTAGGCGTCGAGCAGTGCACGCGTCTCGGGGAACGCCCACTGCGAGGGTTTGAGTGCGGCGAGGTATTCACGCAGGTGTTGCGGGTCGGCCTCGGCCAGCGCCTTGTCCAATAGGTAGCGGTCCACCACACCCACGGTTTCATCCAGCGTATTGGGCAGGTCACTGCCCCGACCGGACCGGGGTGCGAGGGCAATGTTCAAGTATTCCCGCTGGAAGGCTTGCAGGTCACTCCAGCCGAGGGCATCGAGTACCACTCGGCTGGCGTCGCCGGCGTACGGCAGGGCAGTCAGCAGGGTATCTCTGGAAAATCCGGTCAGTGCGGCGAGCAGCTCTGCCGATTGGCTCTTGGGCAATTGCTGAAGCAGCAGGAAGCGTTCGAGCACCGCGGGGCAATCACCGAAGTCGGCGATGAAAGTCTCCGGCGTCATGCCCAGTCGCTCGATGGCCGCCAGGGCCAGCAGCACCCAGCGGGTCTGATAGACCTCTACCGACCGGAAGGTGTCCGCCAGCTTCGCGGCGTTATCGGGCAGTCCAGCCAGGGCGTCCTCGGCATAACGGACGGTGAAATTCACCAGTTCAGGAGGTGTGTCGGCCGGTTCTTCAGTAAGGGCCTCTTCGCTTTGGGGCTGCTCCTCCTCGAGGCCTTCGTCGTCAAGGTCTTCGTCGTCTGAATCATCCTCGTCGAACGCTTCATCGGCATACCGATTCAGGTCCACATCATCACTGTCGAGGCCGGCGTCGTCGGCGTAGAACATCATGGCGCGGCCCCAGGTATTGGCCGCCCGAACGAAGCGAGGGTAATCGAGGCGGCCCGCTTCCAGCAGGCCCAGGGCGATCCGCCTGATGTCCTGGTGCACGTAGATATACGCATCGGCCACCTTCCTTTGCCCTTCTTCAGGCGAGGACGGGGGCTGCACTCGGTTCCAGCTGCCGTCCAGCAACCATTCGGCGAAGGTCTGCCAGGCCGGGGTAGCCGGGTAGTTGCTCAGGCGGTTGATACAAGCCGGGATGTCGGGGAAGGCCCACGCGTGTACCGGACTTCGTCGATAGTAGGCGGGACTGTCGTCGTCAGTGGGCAGTGGATAGTCGCTGTCCTCGAAGGCAAATTGCAGCATGTGCTGCAATCGCGCGCAGATTTGCTCCAGCGCATAGGCATCCGGGTGAGCCGTGATCCACGCATCGCAGAGGCGATATTGCAGGCCGTAGCGCTGCTGATCGCGGCGGTCTTCCAGGTCGTCCCAGACGATCGGGAACACAAAGCCGTCCGCCAATGCCCTGGCGCCTTCCTCTGGATGCTGCCTGAACCAGTCATCGGCGATGCGCAGAAAGTCGATGCCGTCCCAGAAATCGTGCTCGTATTCCTCATACCCGCTGAGCTCGGGATAGGTGTCCAGGGCTCTGTCACAGAATGCTCGCAGTGCCGCGAGGCGTGTGGCTTGTTCAGGCACGGGAAGGCGTTTTTGCATGGAGGGATTCCGAAGAGAAATGAACGGCGAGGGTCAACCGCCAATCAGCGGCATCAGCCGGATAAACGCAAGCGTGGACGGGGGACTCAATTCGATGATGTCATCCAGGTTCTGCAGCATGACGCCGTTGTGCAGAACGCGGAATGCACGGGTTTCAAAGCCTTTCAGGGCTCGTTCGCATTCAACGCCGACATCCAGTTCTGGGGCGGCGCTGGCCTGCGGCATGACGATTGCACCTTCGCTGGCTTGCTGACGAATGTCCCGCTCGCTCAGGTACTGGCGATCAAGCACCTCGCGCACAGATACCTGTTCCAGCCAGTGCTGCACCGAGAGGGCGGCGATCTGCTCGGCAACGGTGAGGCGAATGAGCTCGGCGACCGTCAGCGTCGATGAGGTCGGTGCCACGGTGACAGGGGGAAGCAAAGGCTCCTGGCGCGCGCCTTTGAGGCAATAACTATGAACCACCAATTCCATAGGGCATTCCTCGCAAGCCAGACGAGCCGGGGGGAAGGGTAGCGTAACATCGTCCCATATGCCCCGGCTCTTATAACTCGCCCAGTCGAGAGAACTGGTTCACAGGTCGACCGGCAAGTCCATCAGCCCGTAATGTCTTTACCGAAGATGCCGCGGGCGATCACCAGCTTCTGGATCTCATTGGTGCCCTCATAAATTTCGGCGATCTTGCAGTCACGGTAGATTTCTTCCACACGGTAGTGAGACCCGTCTGCCGCGAGTTCACGCATGAAGCCATAGCCACCGAAGATTTGTACGGCGTCGCGGGCGAACTCACCGGCAAGATTGGTCCCGTACCATTTGGCCATGGCCGCTTCCGGATCGGCGAAGGCGTGGCCTTCATCCATGCGCAGCGCTGCCTTGAGGTAGAGATTGCGGGCGTTCTCGATTTCAGTGGCACGCTCGGCGATTTTGAACTGCCAATGCTGGAACTGAGCGATGACCTTGCCAAACGCCCGGCGGCTCTTGAGTCGTTCCACGCTCAGATCGAAAAGGGCCTGGGCCATGCCGGTTCCGCTCGCGGCAATTCCAACGCGCCCGTAGGTCAGTGTTTGCAGGGCGATCTTGAGCCCTTGGCCCGGCTCTGCGACGACGTTTTCCAGTGGAACCTCGACGTTATCGAAGTAGATGTCCGCCGTCAGTTGGCCATGGTTGCCCATCTTCTTGTCGGGCTCACCCACACGTACGCCCGGCCAATCCAATTCGACGACCAATTCGGTCATGCGCCCTGCATCCACACAGAGCACTACGACAAAATCAGCGACGGGGGCGTTGGAGATGAAGCGCTTGCGGCCATTGATGACATAGCCGGTTTCGGTCCGCCTGGCATGGGTGCTCATGGCGTTAACGCTCAAGTCGGTACTGGCGTCGGGTTCGGTCGTGGCAAAGCTGCCGATCTTCTCACCCTTGAGCAATGGAGTGAGATAACGCTCCCTGATTGAATCCGAGCCGTGTTTCAGCGCGTTACCCGCCAGGATGCAATGCACATCGACAATGGCCGCGACTGAGTTCGAATGGTAAGCCAGCTCCTCGATCATCACAGCGGTGGCCGTGCAGGGGTACTGGAGTCCACGGCCGCCAACCTCGGCCGCAAAGGGAATGGCGAACAAACCTGCCTGTGCCATCTTGGCGAACAGCTCGCGCGGAAAAGCACCCACGGACTCTTCGGTGTGGCCAATGGCATACGCCGCCGGTGCGACATGTTCATCGGCGAAGCGCCGGACTTCCCGGCGGATGGCAAGGATTTCCTCCGGTGTAGCGAGGTCGTGATAGAGCGTGTCCTGATACCGCGCAATGGTTGTTTGAGTCATGGTTTGTCGTCCGCAATCCGAAAAAATGATGTGCCGAGAACTCTAGAGAGACGGTTGGGATGCGGTAATAGGCAATAACGACTGTAAATATGCGAATATCGCCAAACTTTCCTGGAACGATACCGCCATGCCTACCGTTGCGATTCTCGGATTTGACGACTCATATGCTTCCGTCATTGGCGGCTTTGCCGACATGCTTCAGGTCGCCAATGCGCATATGTCCAAGCAGGGCATGCCGTCGGCCGGGCTGTTTGAGTGGCATTTCTTATCGCAGAGTGGGTTGGCGGTCCGCACAAGCAACGGGCTTGAGCTTTCGATGCGGCCCTTGCCCCGTGATCGGATTTACGACCTGGTCTTGATTCCCAGCCTGCATTACCGGGGCTGGCGGCTTTTCTGCCAGTTTCTTGATAGCCAGATTGTGGTTCGCAAGTGGCTGATCAAGCAGTGGGAGCAGGGTGCGTGGCTTTGCGCCAATTGCACGGGCACGTTCTTGCTCGCGGACACAGGGTTGCTTGACGGCCGTATCGCAACCACCACATGGTGGCTGGAGGAGCACTTTCGCGAGCGATTCCCGAAGGTCGACCTACAGATGCGCCCTTTGGTCACTGAGGCCGAGCGGCTGGTGTGTGGCGGTGCACATGCGACCTTTCTGTTGCAGTCGGTGCATGTGCTCAAGCAGTTTGCGGGCAAGGCCATAGCGATGCAGTGTGCCCGCAGCATGCTGATCGATCTGACCCAGACGACCCAGACACCCTTGCAACCGCTGATCGCCGACAGCACCCACAACGACCCTTTGATCCAAAGGGCGCAGAAGTGGTTGCAGGATCATCTCGCTGAACCGATACGCATGAAGGACCTGGCGACGCAACTGGCCGTGAGTGAACGTACTCTGATACGCCGTTTCAACAAGGCGCTCGAGCAGTCGCCGCTGACCTATCTGCAGAACTTGCGCATCGATACGGCGCGGGCATTACTCGAAGCAGGGGACCTGAGCACCGAGCGAATTGCTCAGTACGTAGGCTATAGCGACCTCAGTTCGTTTACCCGATTGTTTCGCGAGCGCGTGGGCTTCACCCCGGGGGCTTATCGAGCCAGATTTCAATTGCCCAACGCCGATCTTGATTTGCGCCATTGACCCGTCTATAAGCCACAGCGGACTTGTATTCGGTTCTGACTCACGGAGAGAGATTGCTTGAAAAGGAAGCTGTTATTCATTGTTTTGCCAGCAATATTATCGTTCGCTCAAATAGCGCCATCCATCGCGGACAACGCGAATGGAAAGAACCTGTACCAACAGCGATGTGCGATGTGCCACGGCGCAGACATCAAGGGAACAGGACCGTTGGCCCATAAAAGCACTCCTCCTGCTCCTGACCTTACAAGCGCCGCCTTCAAAAAACGCCTGAGTGATTATCCCGGCGTTATTGTCTCGTCGATCATTCTTCGACCCAATGGAGATTTGATCCCCAAAACCCTGAAAGAGAACGGCGTGAAGCTGGAGCCTTACGCTTGGAGGGTTCAGGATTTTCGCGATCTGAATCAGTACATGAACGGCGTCATTTTTAAGAAATGAGCAGTGGTACAAGGCCGATCTGGCGAAAACAAGAATAACCAAGAGTGTTCTGAACAGCCCCTTCGTTGTCAGCCAGGATCAACATCACCTAAAGCCCCCTTGATCAAGGAGGCAAATGCGCTGATTGCTACTTCCTGGCGATATCGCCCCCGTGCCAACGCCCCTGCAAGTGCTTCACCGGCACCCACCAGGCCGGTACAGCGGCTTTCCAACTCAGCCACAGGCAAGGTCGCGTGAGGCTTGAGCACGCTGACAAACATCTGCACACAGTGATCCAGCAGCTCCTGGAAAACTGCCGCTTTCTCCTCACTTCCCGCCAAGGCCGCGCCGACTGCAAAGAACTCATCGGTGTGGTCCGCTGCACATTCAATGTAGGTGCTGGCCAGTAGCTGGGCGGTTTCTTCCAGGTTCCGGGCAGTTCCGGTCATCGCGTCACGGAAGGCATTGACCCGTTCGGTATCGATCCACCGGTAAAGCTCGATCAACAGGACCGACCGGGTCTCGAAATGGTCGTAGACCACCGGTTTGGACACACCGGCGCGAACAGCCAGATGGCCGAGGGTCAGGCGGTCAGCGCCTTCCTCGCGCACGATCAGTAATGCCGTATCGAGTAGCTGGCTGCGTCGTTCGGCTTTCGAGAGTCGGCGCGTCGGGGTAAGGGGTTCGGGAGTTTTAGGCATTTCGTCGCTCCAGCCCGATAAACCTACCATCGGTAGGTTTATCGGGTGTATGTTGATTGTCACCTACCAAGAGTAGGTTAATTCCCCTCAAGGAGAACACACTTATGTCTGTTAATCCTATCTTGTTCATGGGCGGCACTGGCGCCATCGCCCATCACAGCGCCCGGGCGCTGCGGGCGGGCTACCCCGACGTACCGTTGCTGATCGGCGGCCGCGACCTCGCCAAGGCCCAACGCGTCGCCGAGCAAATCGGCGGGGCGCAGGGCGTGCTGGTGGACACCTCTGCCAACGACCTCGGACTCGGCGATCGCCCAGTCAGCGGCGTGGTGGTGTTTTACATGGACCATGCCCTCGCAGGGCTGCGCTTCGCCCAGATGCGGGGCGTGCCGCATCTGAGCATATCCTCCGGGATTTTTGAGATCGCCCCGGAAATCGCGACCTTCATGCACCAGCCAAATGCGGCGCCTATCGTCCTCGGATACGAATGGATGGCTGGCGCGACCACCGTGGCGACGCTGAATATCGCCAAGGCCTATTCTCGGGTACGCGACATCAAGATCGGCGCGCTGATCGATGAACAGGACACCGGGGGACCGACTGTTGCCAGCGACTTTGAACATCTGAACAAAATGCTCCCCGCTGCCATGACCCGCCGCGACGGGGTGTACATCTGGCGTGAAGGAGAGGGCGCCAAGGCCACTTTTCGTGCAGTGGACGGCAGGGAGATCGAAGCCAGCGGCTTTTCCTCCATAGACGTCGTCGGGCTGGCGGCAGCCACGGGTGCGGCTGACGTGCAGTTCAACATGGCTATCGGGACCAGCTCCAGCCGTCGCCGGGGCGAGCCCATGTCCACTGAAATCATCATCGAGCTGGCGGGTGAGGGCAAAAATGGCGAAGCGTTGCGCACACGCCACGCGGTGGTTCATCCCGCCGGCACCGCGCCGCTGACCGGCCTCAGCGTCGCGATGATCCTGGAGCGGTTGCTCGGGTTGGACGAGCGTGCGCCTACTGCGCCGGGGCTTTATTTTCCTTATCAATTGCTGGACGACGTCGCGTATCTGGAGCGTCTTGAACGGGAAGGGGGAGCGCTGCGCGAGTTGCCAGTGTAGACGGCATTACTTCGACTTCGGTGCTCTCCTGGGCGGATCTCTTAGCCGCCCTTTTTCGTAACTGGCTATCTAAGGTATTTGAAGGCATGGATGTGGGTCTTGAGTGATGGCCTTTTGATTTCAATCGATTCCCGTTAGAATCCACACCCCTCTCTGTGAGCGGCCTGTAGAAACTACGCAAGGAAGTCGATATGCAATTTGGAAAAGCCTTGGGCCTCGCCTTGGCCTTGAGCCTCAGTGGTTGCGCCAGTTTCACCAAAGATGAAGTAGCCCCCGTGAACCTGCCTTCAATGGCCAGTTACTCGAACAAGCCGAACGTCTATGTCGACTTCGATTTCTATCAGGGCGACCCCGACAATGCCAAGGCTACCGAGGTGCCGCAGGCTCGAGATATGCTCAAGCCGGACCTGAAGCGAGCCTTCGACGAATCAGGGCTTTTTGGGCGCGTGGTGTTCGACGAGTTCCAGAAGCAACCGGGCGACTACAACCTTCGGTTGAAAGTCTATAACCATGCACCAGGTGGTGGGCAAATGGTCATGGCATTCATCAGTGGCCTTACTTTCACGATTATTCCGGCGCTGGGAACCGACCAGTACACTATGAGCCTGGAAACCCTGGACGAGCATGGTCAGCCGTTGAGCAAGAACAGCAACCATGATGCGATCAACACGTGGATCGGCATCTGGTTCCTGCCGCTGGCCGGTAATACGCCCAAGGCTGCCGTCACCGATACTTTCAACCGGCAGGTCAATGCGCTGTTGAAGAACTGGGTCGACAACAACCGCATGAAATACTCCGCTATCGACGCCCGCATTCCTCGGGGCTGACAGCCGATAAAAAAAGAGCCGCAATCGCGGCTCTTTTTTTTTTGATCACTTCAACGCCTGAGTGAACTGCGGGTCGCTGTACAGGCTCTTGAGCAGGTCCAGTACCATCGGGTTGTAGTTGTTTGCGGCAGCCGGAATGGCGATCGGGCCGAAGAAGCTACTGTCCCATTCACGCTGCACGTCTTTAGTGCTCTCGTACAGGACCTGGTCACCTTTACGCAGCGTGAATCGTGCTGCCAGTTCGCCATGGCCGGTGCCCATGCCTGCGGTGAGCTGGCTCTTGACCAATTGAACCTGCAGCTGGCGGTCGGCACGAGGGTCCAACAAACCGGCCTGACGCAGCTCATCGTTGATCGCAGCCTGGATGTGTAGCGGCACACTGCCCGCAGGTGACGAAATCGGGTTCAGGCGCACCATCAACGATCCTTGACCTGAATCCGCATCCACCTGCGCTTCACGCAGAGCCTGCATCGGCGCGTTTTGCTTGAGCTGCTGGACGTTTTGGTAACTTGGTTCATAGCGGGTCATGGTCACGCCGCAGCCTTGTAGCAGCAATGCGCAGAACGGTAGAGCCAGGTAGAGCTTCTTCACAGCAAATCCTTATGTGCTTTTTTGAAGGGCGTGATTATCGATAGATAGCGTTAAGCCATCAAGCAGGGATTGCCCTCGATCAGCAATTCCAGGGTCCCCGCTAGCGACCGCCTCAAACAATAAGCACAATCTTACCCTGCAGACTGCCGCGCGAAGCCCGCTGATGCGCATCCGACGCCCATTCCAGCGCGTAAGTACTATCGATCACCACGCGAACAATACCGTCGTCCAGCAGGCGACCGGCTTCTGCCAGTTGGGCACCGTTGGAGCGCACCTGCGTCGAGGACACCGTGATCCCCAGGGCCGCGGCTTCTTCATTCCCCGAGAACCCCAACGGGTTGACCAGGAAGAGCGCGCCGCCGGGCTTGATGATGCTCAGGAAGCGTTCCATGTTCGCGCCACCTACAGCGTCAATCACCAGATCCACATCCGTGGCCGCTGCTTCGGCTGCTGTCTTTGTGTGGTCGATAAACTCTTCGGCGCCCAGGTCGCGAAGCAGGCGCTCGTGTTTGCCGGAAGCGACCGCGATCACGCGCGCGCCTTTCCATTTGGCAACCTGTACCGCGAGATGCCCCACGCCACCTCCCGCACCGTTCACCAGCACGGTCTTGCCGGCAAGCGGGACCGGCGCATGCCGAAACGACTGGAACGGATTCGGCTCGTCATGGCCCAGGTCAATCAGCAACTGCCAGACCGTGAGCAGCGACATGGGCGCACCGGCGGCCTGGATGTGGTCAATGCCCTTTGGCTTCAAAGCCAACTCGTCCTCATGGACGCATATGTATTGAGCGTAGGCGCCGCTGCCGGTCATCAGGTCCTTCGGAAAACGCACCATTGCATAGACTTCATCGCCGACGCGGAACCTGGACGCTCCGTCGCCAATGGCCGCAACCTCCCCAGATACGTCAGTGCCCAAGATCAACGGAAACGTTGGGTTGGGTCGCCATTCAGGGGGGAGTGCCCGGTAGCCTTCTCGCAGATAGAGATCAGGCGGATTGAGACCGGCTGCATGGACGCGGACGAGTACTTCGCCGCGTTGTGCGCTGGGTCTGGGCGCATCTTCATAACGCAGGACCTGAGGGCCACCAAATTCGTGCAATCGCACGGCTTTCATTGTGTCGTTCATCACCACCTCGTTCAGATTGATAAGTACGACTTAGCGTAAGCCTTGCCTGGCAGGTTGATAATGGGGCTGGAACTCGTTTCAATGGTGCCATGAAGGAACCAATTGGATTCGAACGACTCAGCGGGCTGATTGCATTTGCCCGCGCGGGCTCCCTGGGTAGCTACAGGGCGGCAGCCCGCTCGCTATCGGTTTCGCCCTCGGCGATCAGCAAGAGCATCCAGCGGTTGGAGCGTCATTTTGGTGTTTCCCTGTTCACGCGCACCACACGCTCACTCACCCTCACGCCTGAAGGTCGCGACCTTCATGAACGCGCGTTGCAGTTGCTGCGACAGGCAGAAGAAATCGAGCAGGTGGCAAAATCCGCACGCTCGGAGCCGGCTGGCACGTTACGGATTGCAGCGCCACTCCCGATTGGGTTGCACCTGATTGCGCCGCTCATCACGGCGTTTCGTAAACGCCACCCCAAGGTGCTGATCGACTTGCGCCTGAGCGACCAGATCGTGGACCTGGTCGAGGAACGCATAGACCTTGCGATACGAATCGGCGAGCTTGCGGATTCCTCGCTTCTGTCTCGCCGACTCCTGCCGTACACCCTCGGTTGTTACGCCTCACCTGAGTATCTGGCCAGGTGCGGTACCCCTCAGCATCCGGATGAGCTGGTGGGGCACGAAACGGTAAACCTGCGCTATCAGAGCTCCGGCAAGGCTTTACGCTGGCCGTTTCGTATCGGGGACAAAGAAGTCGAGATCCTGCCGTCATCGCCTGTCATCGTTGATGCAAGCGAGGCCGTCCTGGCGGCAATGGCAGCGGGCGCGGGCATAGGAATCGCCGCGAGTTTCATGGCGGCTCCCAGGGTGCAGCGTCATGAGCTGATACCGGTATTGTCTGAGTTCGCCGTGGAGCGGCACAACATCACGGCTGTTTGGCCTGAGAGTCGTCGCACCAATCCTGCGGTGCGCGCATTTCTGGAGATGCTGATCGAGCTGCATGATTGAGCGCAGCGACAAGACAAAAGGCCCGCATGTGCGGGCCCTGGGTTGTGCCGATTGAATTACTGCGCGGCTTTCTCGATCAGGCTGGCCACCACCTTCGGGTTGGAAACCATCACCACGTGGGAAGCACCTTTCACCACCACGGTCTGTTTGGAGTGCGCACGCTCGGCCATGAACGCCATGGCTTGAGGCGGGATGTTCTTATCCTTGTGGGTTTGACGTTCGCAGCGTGGGCAAAACCGGCGGCGATGAGGCCGGAATTATGACTATGCTCATCGTTACAGCAGGTATTGTATTGGTTTTCAATTGTCAGCCGTCAAGGAAAGGAGTCCACATGCGTCTTCAGGCCCGGTCCAATTACAAAATCTTGTGGCGCTTCGCAGGTTGTATGGCCTGGCTGGCGATGATTACCTCCCATCCTGCCCAAGCGGCTGACGACGGCGTCGCCCGTGGTCCTACCGCCAGCCAGAGCATTGCCTTCAGCAATTCCTACGCAGGCAGCGACTTTCGCAAGGTGATGGTGCGCAACTGGCAGGAGATTGCGACCCAGGCGCAAAAGGATGGCTTGGTCCGCGAGGCTCCGGTGGTCAGCGCCAATAACTCAGCGTCGGAACAAGCGGCCCATATACAGGAGTTGATCGTCCAGGGGGTGAACGCCATCGTCATCCTGGCCGCGTCCGACACGGCCCTCAATGGGGTGATCCGCGATGCCTGTAACGCCGGCATCGTGGTGGTGGTCATGGCCAGCCTCGTCACCGAGCGCTGCGTCTATACCGTGGACTACAACTGGTCCGCGATGGGCCGCGTGGAAATGGACTACATCGCCAAGCGGCTCAAGGGCAATGGCACACTGTTGGAGATTCGCGGCATCGCCGGCGATGCCACTGATCAAAACATCAGCGACGGTATTCGCAAGGCCGCCAGCGACTATCCAGGACTGAAGTTCGCCAAGACCGTGTACGGGAATTGGACGGCTTCCGTCGCCCGCAAGGAGGTGGCGCTGGCGCTGCCGTCGCTGCCCGGTATTGATGCCGTCGCGACTCAAGGGGGCGATGGTTATGGCGCGGCCATGGCGTTCAAGGCGGCGGGGCGCCCCCTGCCGATCATCGTGATGGGCAACCGCCAGGACGAACTTGCCCTGTGGAAACAGGAGCGCGATGCCAATGGCTATGAGACCGTCTCGGTCTCTGCCTCCCCGAGCGTCTCGCAGGTAGGGTTTTGGGTGGCCCAGCAGATTCTGGCGGGCAAGCAGGTGCCGAAGTTCGTCGAGGTGCCGCTGGTGCGCATCGATGCGAAAGACCTGGACGCCTGGCTCGCCACCATGCCGGCGGGCGGCGCCGCCAATCCCTCCTACGACCAGGCGTCCGTGGCGGCGATGATTGACGCAGCCGCCCACAATACAGCGCCACCGACGCCTGTGCCGGAGGTGACGAAGCAATAGCGGCGGGCGAGGAGGCGAGGCGCCATGCTGAAACTCAAACCCGCCAGGGACACACCGATTGCCGTCAGGATTGGCCTGGCGGTCGCCGCGCTGGTGTTCCTGATGCTGGCGGTATCGCTGGTGAACCTCTATGGCCTGCGAGGCATGGTCCGTGCGGTGGACTCCTCCAGCCACTCCGCGGAAATCCTGGCGTCCGTCAACGGAGCCACCGGGCGGGTGGAAAACTTCATCGCCACCCGCGACCAGCAAAGCCTGTCCCAGGCCGAAAGCATGGTGGCGAACGCTATCGCTGGTCTTACTGCGATTCCGGCGCAAGAGGCGCAATCGCTCAAGGGCAGTCTGCAGAGGCTTGCCGCGGCGATAGCAGCCTTGCGAGCGGCGAGCCTGACCATGGATGGCGAAACGGACAACATGACGGCCCATTACGGCCGGATGCGAGAGGCGACGCTTCTCATCGAGCAGGGCATTGCCGATGGGTTGAAGGGACTGGATTCCCGAACCACTGAACACCAGGCGCGGGCGAACGATGTCGAAGGCGCCCATCGTATCCTCGATACCCTGCGCAACGGCGAGCAGGTCATCACGGCCAATGTGGCGAAGGTGCTGGTGTCAGTGGATGCCGCCGCCGCTACGGCGGCGCGCAATGCTTGCGCGGCCCTCCCGCCCGTGGTCGAGCAACTGCGCGAAATGATGGTGGCGCCACATCAGCTAGAGGCGCTGAACCAGATGGATACGGCGATCGCCGCTACCAGCCTCACGCTCGAACATCTTGGCGAGGCGCCCAGGCTTCGGGGAGCCGAGGCTCTGCGGCATCTGGCCGCCGTCGGGAATGCGGCCGAGCGCCTCGAGGCGATGTTGGGTGAGGTGGAAGAGGGCGTTGCCCATGCCGCCGGCGACATTCAGGCCGCAACCGGCTTGCTGCACAATGCAGCTGCGCTGTCCAAGCGTTTTGCCGAGCGGGTCGCCACCCTGGAGGCGCAAACCTTGTCGTTTCGTCTGGCGCCGTCGACCGAAGTCGCTGGCGCGGTCGGCGCAATCCTGGACGAGCTCTCGCGTCTCGCTCGCGTTCTTCCTTCGACCGTGGCCCTGCAAGACAAGGCGACGGCCCTGACGGTCAGCGATCAGATCGCCGGCTACCGAGCGGCATTCGCCAGGTTCCAACAGGCGAGCAATGCCTTGGGCGATGCCCGCGATCAGGTTCGCAACGAGGCGCGCAGCGCCGGCCTGTTGGTAGCGCGCTTCGCTGGCCAGGCGCGCTCCGACGCCGTGGCCCACAATGATCGCGGCATGCTGGCGACCCTGGTCGCGGGTACCGTCGCCATCTTGCTGGCCGGCGCCATCGCCTGGAGCACGTCGCGGTTTATCGCGCAGCCCATCGTGGCGCTGGCCTCAGGCATGCGCCGGCTCGCCGCCGGCGACTTGAACGCCAGGATCAGCAACGGCGGACGCGGCGACGAGATCGGGATCATGACCCGCGCCGTACGGGTGTTCCAGGAGAATGCCCTGCGCATCCGAGTGCTGGAGGCCGAGGCCGAAGCCGAACGACAGCAAGTCCAGGCCTCGTTGGAAAGAATGGTCGCCGAACGGACCGAAAAGCTCCACCAGCAGACCGAGATGCTGGAGGCGCAAGCTGTAGAGCTCATTCAGGCGCGCAACCAGGCCGATGCGGCCAACCAGGCAAAGAGCGACTTTGTCGCCACGGTCAGCCACGAACTGCGCACGCCCCTGACTCTCATTCTCGCCCCTCTGGAGCAGCTTTCGGCGGCCACCACGCCACCGGCGGACTGGCATGTGCAAATCGACCGCGCCCAACGCAACGCGCTGCGCTTGATGAACCGGGTGAATGACATCCTCGATTTCTCCAAGGTTGAAGCGGGCAAGTTTGAGTCACATCCGGCGCCCATTGACTTGAACAGGGCAGTGGGCCTATTAGCCGAGGACGCCGCCCTGGTGGCCGAAGGCAAAGGCTGCACCTTGACTTGGAGCATCGACCCGGCGCTTGCTACCGTGTTTCTGGACCCGCGACACTTCGAGAAGATTGTGCTCAACCTGGTGAGCAATGCGATCAAGTTCACACCCGCTGGCGGCACCGTGCACCTGGCGGTGACAGCACTTGAAGACGAGCGATTTGAATTCGCGGTACAGGATTCAGGCATCGGCATTGCGCCTGACAAACTGCCGCTGCTGTTCCAGCGTTTTTCCCAGATCGATAACTCCGCCACACGCAACTACAGCGGCACCGGCATCGGTCTGGCGCTGGTCAAGGAGCTGGCGGAACTGATGGACGGCGAAGTCGGCGTCAACAGCGAACCTGGAAAAGGTTCCTGCTTTTTTGTCCGGCTTCCGCTCGGGGTTGAGCCCAACACGGTGCCGACCGAACTCAGCGATGTGCATGAGCAGTCATCACCGAGCACAACCGAACAGCGTCATTTGCGTTTCGACGACGGCCATCATGGCAGCAGCCACGAGCGAGTGTCGGTGCCAGGAGTAAACGACGAGCAGCACCCGGAACGCGCCTCGCAATCCCGGGTGCTCGTGGTAGATGACAGCCCGGAAATGCTCAGCTACCTCAGCGAACTCTTGCAAGATGACTACACCGTCGCTACCGCCGCTGATGGAGAGCAGGCCTGGGCACTGTTGCAGCGTCGACCCATCGATATCATCGTCTCGGATGTGATGATGCCGCAGCTCGATGGCATCGGCCTGACAGCCCGAATCAAAGCCAGTGCCGGTTTCGCCCATCTGCCGGTGATCCTGTTGACCGCCCGCGGTGGCAGCGAGGCTTGCGTCTCCGGGCTCGAGAGTGGCGCCGATGACTATATCGCCAAGCCTTTTTCGCCGCTGGAGCTCAAGGCTCGCATCCGCGCTGCGCTACGCATGAGCCAGATCCAAGCCGAACTGCAGGCAAAATCCCGTCAGGCCGGCATGGCCGAAATCGCCACGGCTGTGCTGCACAACGTCGGCAACGTCCTCAATAGCGTGAACGTGTCGGCCGAAACCGTCAGCAGCCAGATGCGCGCCTCCAAAGCCCAGGGATTAGGCAAGGTGGCTCATTTGATGAATGAGCACGTGAACAACCTGGGAGAATTTTTCACCAGCGACCACAAGGGAAAGATGCTGCCCAGCTACCTGCTCAAGCTGGCGGAGGCGGTGACGGCAGAGCAGCATGGCATCATCGAAGAACTCGGGCAGCTCACCAAGGGCGTGGAGCACATCAAAGCCATTGTCGCCGCCCAGCAGTCCTACGCCGTGACCGTCAGTGTTGTCGAGAGCGTACTCATCCCTGAGCTGATCGATGATGCCTGGCGCATGAGCGCCGGATCACCGACGCGCCAGGAAATAGCGGTGGTCAAGGAAATGACCGACTTACCCTTGCTCTCGCTGGATCGACACCGAGTGCTGCTCATTCTGGTGAACCTGATCCGCAATGCCAAGCAGGCGTTGCAGGGCGTGGATGATCGAAGCCCGTGCATCGTTTTCGGCGCCTCTCTGGTTGAAGGCTCGGTGTTGCGTATTACGGTGACTGACAACGGAAACGGAATTGCACCAGAGCATCTGAAACGCCTGTTTACCCATGGCTTCACCACCCGCAAGGAGGGTCACGGATTCGGCCTGCACAGCTGCGCGCTGGCGGCGCAGGAAATGGGCGGCAGCTTGACGGTGCACAGTGACGGGGTTGGACAGGGCGCTAGCTTTATCCTCGAAATACCGATTGATGCTTCGCGCTGAACACCGAATTGGCTTCAGCAACGAAGCTCTTACTTAAACGGACGAGTATCGATTATCGTGTTTAACATAATATACATTATGTGTACTCATATAAACACTCACGGGATGGGTTTTGATGGACGCGCGACGCTCAGTCAAACTCGCCAAGGCTGACGCCGATGACGCAGCGCTGGCCTTGGCGCCTTCGACCGTCAATCAAGCCAAGGTGGAATTGGGTGAACCTGGTGCGCACTGGTGGGACGACGGAGCACCTGATGTAAACTTGCCCTTCGATAACCCACATGCAAATCCAGAACCTTGGTTGAGATCATGAATCGTCAGAAAAAATTGCAACAACTATTCAAGGCGAAAGCCAAAAAGGCCAGCGCCAAGCTGGCGCCGAAGAAGCCCAAGTACATCAGCAAGGCTGACCGTTTGAAGATGGCTGCCGAGGGCGAGTCGGAGACAAGCCTCATTACTGAGAACTGAACGCGACAAAAGCTGTTTAGAGGAAGGCGGCATTGATCAATGAATACCAGACCACGGTCTTGATCTAATGCGCGCCCTGCCCTGATCAACTCATTTCAACACCAGCATCCGATACACTCCCGCTTCGCTTTCAATCCCGTGGGTGTCATGTGTGAACCCGGGGAACGATTTGTCGAAGCTCTCCAACGCCTTGAGATACGCCAGCAGCGGCCCGTCTGAAGGCCCGGCGTCTTCCCCCGGCATCAACAATGGAATCCCTGGCGGATAAGGCACGATGCCGGTGGCCGCGATGCGCCCGGCGGCGGCTTCCAGGCTGACTGGTTCGACCTCGCCCTTGACCAGTTTCTCGTAGGCCTCCACCGGGCTGAATACCGCTTTGGGTAACGTACCGAAAGCCCGGGACATGGCCGCGGTGGTCCTGGTTTTCTTCATTGCGGTGAAGATCTCTTTCGCCAGGTCCTTCAAACCCATGCCGGCGTAGCGTTGCTGATTGGCAGTCACCAGATCCGGCAAGCACAGTTCGAGCTCCAGGTTGGTGTCGTAGTCGCGCTTGAAGTCCAGCAACGCGTTGACCAGCGTGCCCCACTTGCCTTTGGTGATGCCGATGGAGAACAGGAAGAGGATGGTGAAGTCCGTGGTTTTCTCGACGACGATGCCTTGATGCCCCAGGTAGGCGCTCAACACACAAGCGGGTATGCCGAAGTCGAGCAGATTGCCGTCGTCGCCCATGCCTGGACTGAGGATCGACACCTTGATCGGGTCGAGCATGCAGTAGCCGTCTTCGATATTGCCGAAACCATGCCAGACCTCGTTAGGATGCAGCACCCAGCAGTCCGGGTCGGTCTTGAGCCTGATGGGATCGACTTCATGGAACGCGACCGCCGTTTCACCGACCTGCACCGAAGGCGGCTGCCAGCACGAGAAGAACCAATCATCATTGCCCGAGATCTCGTTTCGCATGCGTGAGATGACCTGGCGGAACGCAATGGCCTCCTCGATCGATTCATTGGTCAGGATCTGCCCGCTGGGCGCTTCCATCATTGCTGAGCTGACATCGCAGGACGCCATGATTGCGTAGTTCGGCGAGGTCGAGGCGTGCATCATGAACGACTCGTTGAATCGCCCGTGGGGAATCGGGTTGCGGCCGTTACGCACATGGATCATCGAAGCCTGGGACAACGCCGCCAGCAGCTTGTGCGTCGACTGTGTAGCGAACACGGTTGGCTTGCTCGGATCGTGATCGTCCGGGCTGCCGTGCATCGCAAAGCGGTCCTTGTACAACGGGTTGAAACGCGCATAACCATACCAGGCCTCATCGAAATGCAGGCGATCGACGCTCTGCCCCAACAGTTCTTCGACGCGCGTAACGTTGTAGGTCAGGCCGTCGTAGGTAGAGTTGGTGATGATCGCGTGTACCGGCGTTGGATCAATGTGATCCTTGACCAGCGGGTTGTCGGCAATGGCAGCCTTTACGCCCTCGGCGCTCAAGGTTTGCGGCAGGATCGGGCCGATGATGCCGTAGCGGTTGCGCGTCGGCACCAGGTACGTAGGAATCGCGCCGGACAATGTCATCGCATGCTCGGCGGACTTGTGGCAGTTGCGGTCGCACAAGGCGATCTGATCGCGGGTGACACTCGCCATCAGGATTACCCGGTTGGACATCGAGGAACCGTTGGTGACGTAGTACGTGCGATGGGCGCCGAACACCTTCGCCGCATAACGTTCGCCCTGGCCGATGGGGCCGCTATGATCGAGCAACGAGCCGAGTTCACCCACCGAGATCGACAGGTCCGAGCGCAACAGGTTTTCCCCGAAAAACTCGTAGAACGCCCGGCCGGCGGTACTTTTGAGAAAAGCCGTACCACCCGCATGCCCAGGAGTGTGCCAGGAATATTCATAGCTGCGGGCAAACTTCAGCAGCGCGCCGAACATCGGCGGCAACACTGCCTGGCGGTAGCGTTCGATGGCGGCCATGATCCGCCCGCTCAGGAAGCGACTGGTGTCTTCGGGCAGCCAGATGAAGTCGTCGGCGTGCTGCATGACGATCAGCGGCACGCTCGACGCGGTGCTGCGATCGCTGATCAGGAATACAGGCACGCGAGTGTTACGCTCGCGCAGGGTCGTGAGCAGGTCGATGCATTCGCGATGATCTGCGCTGCTGTCCATTTCCCAGCTGAGCAATACGCACTGGATCGCCGGATCGCTGCTGAGGATCGACTTCGCATCGCTCAGGCTTTCGGACGTCAGCACGCTGATGGCGCGCTCTTCCACATCACTGATCAGCTGGATCAGCGCCCGGCCGAACACGCTGCGTTTGTCCGGCTGGTTGCAGACCAGCAACGCGAGCATGCCGAGCAGGTGTCTGTTTTGCGTCATGATTGAGGCTCCAGTCTGGCCGATTGCAAATGATTGGCCGGCAGGTCATTCACCGGGACAGGTTCGCCAACGATGTGTTGCGCCGCCACGGTCTGGGTCGGAACGCTGTTGTTCACGGCCTCCAGGCGGATCAACCGCGTGTTGACGAAACCGAACAGCGTGTAGCCGATAATGGTTGCAACGCCGCCCAGCATCAGCGCCTGGGCGCCCGAGCTGTACAGCGCCAGGTAACTGTAGGCCGCCGCGATGCCGGCGACGATGTTGGTGATGAGCGCTTTGTTGGCCGGGACACCGGACACTTTCTGCAGGGTCATCAAGGTGGCCATCGACAGGATGTACGGCACCAGGTTGGTGACTACTGCCAGGTTGACCAGGGTGTCGAACTGCTTGGCCAGGTCGGGGCTGATCGTCAACAACGCCATGGCCGTTTGCATGGCGAGCAGAATCAGCATGCTGATAATCGGCACACCGTGCTTGTTGGACTTGGCGAATATCGGCAGGAAATACCCGGTGTCCGCCGAGCTCTTGAAGACTTGGGCAACGGTGAACTGCCAACCCAGCAGCGAACCGATGCACGCCAGCACCATCAGCCCCATGACGATGTCGCCGACCAGGGGTGTGAACATCTTGGCGAAGACCAGCCCGAACGGCGCGGTGGAGCTGACGAGTTCAGCGTTACTCACGATGCCGGCGATGACGTTGGTGGACACGATGTAGATCACTGCCGCGCCCAACGTCCCGCCGAGTACCGCGATGGGTACGTTCTTTTCGGGATTCTCCACCGCATCGCCGTTGGCGCAGGCCGATTCAAGCCCGAGAAACGCCCAGAGCGTGATCGCCACCGAAGCCCCCGCCGCTTCGTACCAGGTTTTATCGTGGGGGTTCCAGCCGGCGGCGTAGACGCTGCTGTCGAACCAGAACCAGCCAATGGTCGATACCAGCACCACCGGTGCAATAACGCCCCAGACCGTGACCGCGCCAATCTTGCCGGTGATGCTCGCCCCGCCGAAATTGGCGAATGTGGTGATCCAGAGCAACGCGATGGTCGCCAGGCCGACTTGCACTGAGTCAAGCTTGATTCCAAAGAGCGTCTGTATGTAGCCGACCGCGGTAATGCTGATCGCCACGTTGGCAATCAACAGCGACAGGCCGTAGGTGTAGTTGGTGATGTAGTTGCCGGATTTGCCGAACGTGTACTCGGCATACCCGCCCATGCCGCCGGTCTTGCGGCTGAGCATGCCGCAACGGGCGAAGGCGTAAGCCAAGGCCAGCGAGCCTGTTGCGGTGATCAGCCATGAAAGGATCGAAATGCCGCCGACCTCGGCGAGTTTGGTAGGCAAAAGCACGATGCCTGAGCCCAGCATGTTGACGGCCGTCAACATCGTGAGCTGCCCTACACTCATTTTCTTGGCCACCTGGAGTCCCTCCCCGCTATCGTCCGGGTTCAAGCTTAGCTGCACAATCTGTATCCCGCAGACATTTGGCTTGATTAGCGTCGACATTGACTCGGGAGGAACATCCATCCGGTAAACAACAGCTCTGGGCGTCTATCCGATCAAGCCTCTTTCTATCAGCGGCTGATCCCATTTCGGCTCGCTGCCAATCTGTTCTGCCAGGAAGTCGATCAACCGGGCCACTTTCAATGCTCCACGCTGGGCTTCTGGATAAACAGCCACGAAGTCCAAAGGCGGTAATCTGTACTGGCTCAGCACTGGAACGAGCCTGCCATTGATCAAGTCATCGCTTGCTATAAGCGTGGGCAAGCAAGTGATCCCTGCCCCACTCAGCGCGTAATCGCGTATCAGGTGAAGCGAAGAAGACCGGAGCTGACCGCGCAAAGTGACTTCAATGGAGTCGCCTCCGTGGCTGAATTGCCAACGGTTTCGTGACGCATAACCACCGTAGAGCGCCATAGGGTGGTCATGAAGTTGCGAAGGATGCTCCGGGGCTCGATGCATATCCAAATATTCGGGTGCGGCGCAAAACAAACGATAAACGGTGAAAAGCTTCCGCACCACTACGCGCTCTGTGGTTGCTGGAAATAGCTGGAACGCGACATCAAACCCTTCTTCGATAGGTCCTATGACTCGATCATTAACCACAACATCAAAGTCAACGTCAGGATATTGCTTGGTAAATTTCGCCAGCAACGATCCTAGATGGCCGATTGCAAATCCCTGAAGCACCTGCACTCGTAACTGGCCGATGAGATTTGAGCTTTGGTGACGCATCTTTTCAGTCAAGCCGTGAAAGGAAGCGATCATGTCTGCACACTCCTGAAAGTATGATTCTCCTACATCAGACAGACGAACTTGACGGGTGCTTCGGTGAAACAAAGCTGCATTGATGAACTTTTCAAGCTGTTGCACCCGGAGCGTGACCACTGACCGGGTGACTCCAAGCTGTTCGGCGGCTTTGGTGAAGCTCCCCGTTTGTGCTACCCGCACGAACGCTTCAGTGCTTAGCAGACGATCCATTCTTGTTCTCCTAGGTCGATCTATCTCGAAAAGCTCGGGAAAGGCTATCACAGTGCATCGGCATCGCAGATTCCGGCGTGCCTCCAGGGGCCGCGCAGCCTTGCGCAAGTACGTGTCTGCAGCCCCAAGCTCCTCGGCATTGTTCGCGGTTCGCGAACAGTCATTTCGCCTGGATTGGCCTTGTTCCGAAGCCACGGCAATCGCTAACGTAGGGGCGTGCAGACAACAACAAAAAGGCAACTAACATGAAACCAGAACGCCCTCCTTTCCCCACTCCAACTGCATCTTACGTTTTCACAACAGACGATCAGCGAACTCCTAATCCCCCGCGTAATTCGATTTGAATACTTCGTTAGTTGGCATTTCCCAAGCGACAAGTAACCGATTTGTTTTCATTGCACTCGTATTTGCAAGCGTTCCAAGGAGTACGTGATGTCGTTGGATATTGAATCTACCGAATTAATAAACTCGCTGATCCAGCTGGGTCTAAAGCCTATTCATCAAATGACCCCCGCTGAGGCGCGTAACGTGATGGCTTTTGCCCGCTCGGTTACACAAGAGCCTGCTATGTACCGCGTTGAAGATGTCCAGCTGGACACTGCCCGCTTGCGTGTCTATGTCCCCACTGAAGTCACTCGCGGCGTGATTTTGTACATCCATGGAGGCGGATGGGTATTGGGCGGGCTGGATGACTTCGACCACTTTGCTCGCTTGCTGGCGAAAAAGTCCGATTGCACGGTGGTGTTACTTGAATATCGCTTGGCGCCGGAGTTTCCATTCCCCGCGGCGTTGTTGGACATTGAGCTCGCACACCAATGGATAACGGACCAACGCCACAATTTGACCGGCCTGGATCGCCCTCCTCTGATCATCGCCGGTGACAGTGCCGGAGGTAATCTGGCCGCAGTCTCTGCGCAACGGGCGAGCAAGCGTGGCCTGCCCCGCTGGGATGCGCAGGTCCTGATCTACCCCGTCACCCAGTCGAATCTCGATATGCCCGGCTACCACGCCTCGGACCGGCAGTTGCTGCTCTCTCGGGAGGATATGCGTTGGTTTTGGAACCATTACTTGGCCGATGCCGGGCAACGTGCACTCCCCGCCGCCTCCCCGCTCGCCACAGACGATCTGAGAGGACTGCCACCGGCGATTGTAGTTACGGCCGAATTCGATGTGCTGCGCGAAGAAGGACAAGCCTACGTCGACCACTTGCAAGCAGCCAGCATCGAGGTCAGCCATAAGTGCTTCGATGGGCAGATGCATGGATTCATGACGTTCCTGACATTGCGCGCCAGTACGCAGGCGCTCGACTGGGTCGCCGATCAGATTGGCCGGCGACTGGACGCGCTCTGAACGCCCCCTGGTGTTGAGCACCGCCACCTAATAATAAGACCAGGTACAGATATGAATATTTACAACCGAACGCTTTCGATCCAGGCCCTTGATGAGCAAACGCTGAGATCCCATCTGGGCGAGGCTGACCTTCCAACACTGCTGATGTGCGTCGCTCATTTGACTGGCGATCTGAGCCTGCTCAAGCCCGCATGGAAGCCTGTGTTGGTAATGGGCGCCCCGCAAAGCGCACTGAGCGAGACCCAAGAGCAAGAAGTGCGTGAGCTGTGCGTGGAGAAACTGATCGAGTTCAGAGATAGCGGTCGTCCGGTTCCAACGCGCCCGACCAATGACGAACTGTTCACCATGATCACTTGGCTGATGGGACCGGGGGTGGAAGCCTATCTACCGATAGTGGCTGAGGAAATGGTCAACGCCGATGAAGACCTGCGTGCGCCGAGCTGGAACAAAGTACACGTTGCACCCGGGCGTGACTTTAAGGTTGTGATCATCGGTGCCGGTGAAAGTGGCTTGGTCGCAGCCTTGCGCTTGAAGCAGGCAGGGGTTGCGTTCGTGATTTATGAAAAAGGAGACGATGTAGGAGGCACCTGGCGTGAAAACAACTATCCGGGGTGCCGCGTCGATATTCCAAGCGTCGCCTATAGTTTTGCGTTCGCGCGAGCCACTTGGGACGACCATTACAGCCCTGCCCCACAGGTCTTGAGCTACCTTCAGGAAGTAGCTCGGCAGAACGGTTTATATGAGCACATCGTATTTAATGCTGAAGTAACCGATGCCCGTTGGAATCAGGCCAGCCAGCATTGGAACATCAGCATTAACCAGCCAGACGCAGCGCAGGAAATTGAGGCCAACGTGGTGATTTTTGCCGTCGGCCAGCTAAACCGCCCGTTGATTCCGGCGATACCCGGAATCGAAAGTTTCCAGGGGCAAGCATTTCACTCGGCCCAATGGGACCATGACACCGATTGGACCGGCAAACGCGTGGCAGTCATCGGCACGGGCGCCAGCGCGGTGCAGTTCATTCCCCACTTGGCTAGTACCGCCGCGGACCTGAAGGTATTTGCACGCACCAACAACTGGTTGTTGCCGACGCCCGATTTACACGAGCGCGTTTGCGCAGGAGCAAAGTGGCTGCTGGACAACGTGCCCAACTACAGCCTGTGGTTCCGGGCAACAGCGATTCTGCCACAATCCATCGGGTTTCTTCACGCCGTCACCGTTGACCCGGATTACCCCCCTACCGAAAAAGCGGTCTCTGCGATTAACGAACACTTGCGTCAAGAACTGGGCGGCTGGATGGAGGCGCAAATTGCCGACCGCCCTGATTTGCGTGATGCCTTGATCCCTGATTCGCCGGTTGGCGGCAAGCGCATCATCCGTGACAACGGTACCTGGATTGCGACACTCAAGCGCGACAACGTACGCCTCATCCGCGAACCGATCGAATCGATCAATCCTACGGGCATCTGCTGTGTCGATGGGACAATGCATGAGTTCGATCTGATCGTCTACGGCACTGGCTTCCAAGCTTCAAAGTTCCTGATGCCTATTCGGGTGACGGGGCGCGACGGTATCGATCTGCACACCGAATGGAAAAGCGACGACGCACGCGCCTATCTGGGCACGACCGTTCCAGGATTTCCCAACATGTTTTGCATGTATGGCCCTAATACCGGCTTGGTGGTCAATAGCACGATCATTCAGTTCTCAGAATTCACGGCGACCTATATCACCGATGCGATTCGCCTGTTACTTGAAGGTGGACACAAGAGCATGGAGGTGAGGCAGCACGTCTTCGAAACCTACAATCAGCGAGTCGATGAAGGAAACCGCTTGCGGGCCTGGGGCTTTTCCAAAGTCAACAGTTGGTACAAGAACAGCAAAGGCCGAGTCACCCAGAACTTTCCTTTCGAAGCGGCAGAGTTTTGGCGGCGAACCCATCAAATTGAACCCAGCGATTACCTGCTTTCCTGAAGCAGTGCGCTTACGCCGACAGCAATAAATAGGCATTAGCTGAGTGCGCTTATATGCATGGGCGCGGTGTTTCATCGTGGGCGGACCGCCACGATTTGCGAGGTATCCGATGAATACGAAAATAGAGCGTAGTGCGCTCGATGCCATTGGCGCCGAATCCCGGCGTTTTATCGAGTCATCCAAAGGACATTACATTAATGGTCGCTGGCATCGCCTCGGCGAAACGTTTGCAATTATTGATCCCTCGACCGAGCTGCAAATTGGCCAGTTGTATGAAGCCGATGCCGATACTGTCGAACAGGCAGTAGCTGCAGCCAGCGCCGCGTTTGAGGAGGGTTCTGCGTGGCGCACAATAGTGCCGTGTGAGCGCGAAATACTTCTGCACAAGCTTGCTGATGCGATTGCAGCAGACCGCGATACGCTGGCTGATCTTATCGCCATCGATCTAGGCCTGCCAAAAAGCGCCGCGTTAGCGTTTGAAGTTGCAAAAGTGATTGATGTTTTCCGCTACTACGCCGGTTTCCCCAGCAAGATCACAGGTGAAACCCTTGATATCGACCGGGCAATGGGGGACGCGGAATTTTTTGCCTATACCACTCACGAACCGGTCGGCGTCGTCGGTGCGATCCTGCCGTGGAATGCACCGTTATTGGTGGGCGCTTGGAAAATAGCGCCAGCCCTCGCCGCAGGCTGCACACTGGTGGTCAAGCCTGCGGAAGACGTTTCGCTGGTGATATTGCGACTTGCGGAACTGGCAAGTAACGCCGGCCTGCCAGATGGGGTGCTCAATGTTGTAACCGGCTGCGGCGCAGTGACGGGCCAAGCACTGATCGAGAACAGCGGAATCGATAAGTTTGCGTTCACAGGTTCAACTGACATTGGAAAGCGTATCTACAAAGCCGCAGCCGACCGCCTGGTGCGCGTCAGCCTTGAGCTCGGCGGGAAAAACCCCGTTATCGTTTTGCCCGATGTCGACATAAATGCGATCGCCCCGGCGTTGTGCATGGCTGCCTTCGCCAACTCGGGACAAATATGTGTTTCAGGCTCGAAAGTCATGGCCCACGCCTCGATTGCAAAGGACCTGGTTAAAGCAATGGCGTCATTCGCGGAGACGCTGGTGCCGGGTTCCCCATTCGACACTGACACCATCATGGGTCCGGTATGTTCGAAAAAACAATTCGATCGGGTGATGGCTTATATCAGGCAGGGCGAAGAGGAAGGAACATTAGTTGTCGCACAACAGCCGCCGACATCCCCTGGCTTCTTCATTAGCCCCACGATCATCACGGAACTTCCCCCACAGTCCAAGTTGTTGCACGAAGAAATTTTCGGCCCGGTGATTACTGTCGAAACCTGGACCGATGAGCGTGACGTTATCCAACAGGTGAATCGCTCGGCTTATGGACTTTGCGCCACGATCTGGGGCAACCACCACGGCAATGTGCAGAGACTCGCGAAAAGGCTTCGCACCGGCACGGTGTTCATCAACTCCCCAGCCTTCCCGCCCGCCAATATTCCCACCGGAGGATTTCGCCAATCTGGGGTTGGACGGGACCTGGGTAGAAAAGGTCTCGAAGGTTTTCTCGAACCGAAGTCCGTTATCGCTCGCATCAACTGAGGAACTTGATCATGTCCATGCTTGCAGAAAAGGATCGTGAGGTTGAAATCGCCTTGGATGAGAAATTCTTGTCCATGGGTGTAGGCAGAACAGCCCCACCGGGTGGTTTTTTGTACCCGGAGGCGTACGGCGCCAAAGCCGGCAACGACTTGCGCAAGGCTTTCAAGATGGTCACTGGCGTGAGTGCCACTTATGACGACAAGCAAGCCTTCAGGATTGCCATGTCGGGCTGGGTCGGAGATCCGTTGTCCGACACGGCAATCCTCAAGATTCGCCGGGAAGGTCGCGATGTACATGCTGTCATGCAAAGCTTTTTGAATGAGGGCATCAAGGGGGTCGCCAATGCCCCCGAAGAGCTGGAACAGATCTGGCAGCAAGTCAGCACGCCACCCCAATGGCTCGACTGGAAGCGTATTGAGAACGGAGCCAGGATATATCGCCGATTTGGCGTGGAAGGCCACAGGTATCAGGGCATCGGGTCATTGGATATGTACCGAGTTCTGTCGATTGCCAGAACCTTGATGTCAACCGGTCAATATGCCGACGATACTGCCTACAAGCGCTACCTGCTGACATGCAACTTCTGGACTCAGATTTCCGAGCCTGAGGGCATGAAGACATTCAGCGAGGGCTGGAAGGTAACACTGAGAGTACGCTTGCTGCATACATTGATTCGCCGCGCAGTATTCGGCTCCCCTCGCTGGGAACCCGAGCAGTTCGGGATGCCGATCAACCAGAGCGGCATGTTGACCGCGCCGCTGATTTCATCGGTCATGATGTGTAAGTCCTTGCAGATACTGGGCTACAAAGTGACTGATGAGGAAGTCGAGGATGTGATTCATCTCTGGCAGTATGTGGCGTATGTCATGGGCTACCAGCAGGACAATGTTTTCCCCTCGGACATCAATGGCGCGGTGCAGGCCATGCACGACTCGTTGTTGTTGAATCCTCCAAGCGAGGACCCGGATTGCATTCGACTCGGCCAATCTTTCTTCGACAGTTTCAAACCCGACAAAGATGCGGGCTTTCTACAACGCGCCCGTCAATGGGTCGACTACAAGATCGGCATTGCCCACTCCGCGTTTTTCGTGTCGCCAGACACTCGCAGGGCCATGGGGGCACCCAACCCGTGGTTCTGGGCAGCGCTTTATGTGTCCACCCAGTTTCCGAAAAATCGCATCCAGGATCTGCGTCGCTTGCGTAGCCCTGCCTATGCATCGGCACTGGATGAAAAAGTTCGCGCAGCGCGCAGACACTGGCTTCAAACCCAGCTCACGGACGCGGACATGAACTACCGGCCAAAATCAAAGTACTGACACGCGTTGCTGCAGTTAAAAATCTTCAATCAATAGACAGCCATAAATAAGTTCAGAACTTTTTCTGAGCCGACCCATTTCATTTATAACCATAAAAAGAGAATGAAAAAATGAAACGCTCTACTTGTGTGCACGTGTTTTTGTATCTTTTTCCTGGCGCCGTTTATGCCGGCGGGTTTGACGGACTGGCCCTTGGTGTGTCGCCGATATTTGAGTCTGGCACTTATGCCGAGCTGACCCACCACTGGATCAGACCCGACATAGAAGGCACCGACCCCGCTGGCAACAAGACGGGGAATCTGGTCAGGAGACTGGACAGCACCAGTGGCGCATTCAAATTCGATGTCAATGATGACTTTTCACTGGCGCTGTTGACCGACGAGCCTTATGCCCGCAGTCCCTACTATCGCGAAGGCCCAGCCCAGGGACTCAAGGCTTCGTATAAGAGTCGCGACTGGACGATCATTGGTCGTTACAAGCTGACGCCCGAGTTGAGTCTATTTGGTGGGCCATTCTCGCAATCCCTGGAGATTGCCGCCCACCTTCCTCAGCAGTTGACCGGGATTGAATACTCCCTGAAGTCCGATCCGGATACCCGTTATGGCTACACCGTGGGGATGGCCTATGAACCGGCCCCGTTTACCCGCGTCTCCTTGACCTACAAATCGAAGGTCCAGCACAAGATAGACGGTACAGAGAACGGAATGGATTCAACCATCCGGCAACGCACGCCTGAGTCAGTGGCATTGGATGCGCAAATGCCAATCAGCCAGAATACCCTGCTGTTTGGGTCGGTATATTGGGCCAAATGGACCGGGGTATCGCTTGCTCCTCCGGTGTACACGGCGACATTCGGTGCGCCGGTCAAGGTTTTCGAGCACAACACCATCCGCTACACGCTGGGCGCTGGATATCGTATCAACGACAGCGCGACACTGATTGGCGCTTTTATCTATGAAAAAGAGAACGAAGGATTCTCGCCACTCGCCCCCACCTCTGGCGTCAAAGCCCTCAGCTTGGGACTGAAATACGACGTGGGTCACGGCTTTAATATCACCCCCATGGTGACCTATAACAAGTTTGGGGATATGTCGAGTCCGGTATTTGGCGAGTATCGAGATAACTCGATGACGATTTATACATTGAAAACAAGTTATCAATTCTAGTTACATTCGGGAACGTGCACGGATTTCCAATCCGTGCACGACAATCCAGCAAGCCTTTACTTGCGAGCCTCCAGTATCAAATTGAACGGTGTTTCAGCCGCACGGCGCAGTTGGGTGAACCCTGCGGCATCAAACACCTCACGCAACCTCCCCTCCCCAGCCTGCGCTCCCAAACCCAGCCCCACTTCCTGGGACAACGAATTCGGCGTGCAGATGAACGTGGAGGCGGCGTAGAACAGCCGTCCGACGGGGTTTATGTTCTCGTCGAGTGTGTCTTTGGCATAGGGCTCGACCAGCAGCACCGAGCCGTCGGCCTTCAGGGCTCGATAGGCGTGCTGCGCGGCGCCGACCGGGTCGCCCATGTCGTGCAGGCAATCGAAGTAGCAAATCAGGTCGTAATCGTCACCGGGAAAGTCCTTGGCGGTGCTCTGGGCGAACGTAACCTGCTCAGAGACGCCAGCCTCCTGGGCGCGCTGCGTGGCGGTGGTGATGGACGGTGCGTGATAGTCGAAGCCGACGAAGCGCGACGCCGGGAAAGCCTGCGCCATCACGATGGTCGAAGCGCCGTGCCCACATCCGACGTCCGCCACGCGGGCGCCGGCGGTGAGTTTTTCCACGACACCTTCCAGCGCCGGCAGCCACTGCGACACCAGGTAAGTCTTGTAGCCGGGTCGGAAAAATCGCTCGGTGCCGCTGAACATGCACGGATGGTGCTCCCCCCACGGCAGTCCGCCGTCACCGCGCATGGCCGCCACCAACTTGTCCTTGTCGTGGAACATCGACGCCACCACCATCACGCCCCCCGCCGCGTACACCGGCGAATCCTCAATCGCCAGGGCCAGCGCTTGTTCTTCGGGTAACACGAACTGGCCGTCGCGGTGCTCCATGTAGCCGGACGCCACGTGAGCGCTGAGCCATTCTCGAATCAGCCGCCCGTTGCAGCCGGTCCTGTCGGCGAGCTGCTGGGGCGTTATCGGTTGGCTATCGGCCATGGCCTTGTACAGCCCGAGTTCATCGCCCAGGATGACGTTGGCGAGCATAGCCGAGGCGCCCATATCGGACACCAGCTTGCCCATGAACTCATTAAGTTTTGCCTCGTCCATTACGTACCCTCCTGTGAGAAGGCCACCGTCGACACGGGCATGCAGGACCTGAAAACTGTTGCGGTGGTCGGATGGATTGGCCTGCGGCCTTGATCACCGCAGGGAGAATCAGTCTAGTCCCCGACAAGCGCTTACGTTATCTGACGCGACGCCCGGCACCGCGGCGTCGCGTTCGTCCTTGCTGTGCTGCGATCAGAAACTCATCGTATAACGCAGGATCAAGCGGTTTTCGTTGGCACTGTCAGCGTAGGTCGAACGGTTGGTGGAGTTGCGCCATTGAACCCCCAGGCCCTTGATCGGCCCGCTCTGGATGACATAGGCAATATCAGTTACACGCTCCCATTCCTCGCCGTCCTGTCCCTCGGCCCGCAATGCCGCCGCTTGCCGGGTGCTCAGCAACGTGGGGTCGACGTCGTCACCTTTTACGTACCTCAGGGTCAGGGTCAGCCCAGGGATGCCGGCACTGGCGAAGTCATAGTCGTAGCGGGCAAACCATATCCGTTCATTCGGCGCCGTGAAGGTACTCACCAGCGACTCGGCAAACAGATAGGTGTCGCTGCCGTTCACGAAGGCAAAGGGCGTGTCTCCCCAAGCTTTCTGGTAGCCGCCGCCAATGGTGTGGCCTTTCAGGCTGTAGGCGAAGTAACTGCTCAATGTGCGGTTATCCACTTCGCCCAGGCTTTCATTTCCGCTTTCCCTGGCATCGAACACGCGCACGTCGGAAATGATCGCGCCGGTGGGCAATGGCTGATTGAGCTTCAATCCATAGAAGTTCGAGCGATAGAGATCCTCCAGTTCGGCGACGTGATAGCTCAATGTCAGGGTCGGGAGGACTTTGTAGTCCAATGCCAGGTAGTCGAAATGATCGGCCTCGGCAGCGCGGTAACCAAACGCGGTGAGGGATTCAAAGTCAGTGGAATTGCGCTGCCTCACGGCGTTCACCCGAATCGCAGAAACCGTCAGCGAATCGACGTCGTTGGACACCAGCGAGCCACCACGGAACACCTGAGGCAACAGTCGACTGTTGTTGCTCCATAACAGCGGCATCAGCGGGCTGAGGCCGCCAATCCGCAAGTCGCTCTTGCCCATGCGTGCCTTGGCCGTCAGGGTGTATTTACCGTATTCATCCTCGACGTTTCGCTGCCTGTTGTACGCCAGCAGGCCCGAACCGGTTCGATCGCTGCTGGAGTCGAGCTTCAGTCCAAACAGCCCCTGGGCGTCCAGGCCGAAACCGATCGTGCCCTCGGTGAAACCAGACTGGAGATTGAGAATGAAACCCTGCGCCCATTCGTCTCGCTTGTTCTGTGCAGCGCCCTCATTACGATAGTCGCGGTTGTAGTAGAAGTTTCTAAGCTCCAGGCTCCCTTTAGCATCATTGATGAAATCGGCGAACACCAAAGGGGTTGATGTAAGTGTTGATATTCCAACCAGGACCACCACAGGGGATTTCGACATACAGGCACCTTTTGTTTTTGTTGTGTGCGTGAAAGCCTGCCGCCTGAATAGGCGGCATCAATTTTTTTGAGGTCGGTGACCTACCCGCTCGTACTCAGCAGCCGGAAGCCAGGCGCATGATCGCCTCCTGGCTGCCGGCACGTTCGCGCAGCAGGAATTTCTGGATCTTGCCGGTGGCGGTTTTTGGCAATTCGATGAAAATCACCCGTCGCGGGCATTTGAAACGGGCCAATCGGCCCTGGCAGAAGCCAATGATTTCCTGCTCCGTTGGCGCAGGCACCCCGGGCTTGAGCTCGATGAACGCACAGGGCACCTCGCCCCACTTGTCGTCCGGTTGAGCGACCACGGCGGCGTGCAGCACCGCGGGGTGGGCATGGATCGCTTCCTCGATTTCGACGGAGGAGATGTTTTCACCACCGGAAATGATGACGTCCTTACAGCGATCGGTAATCTGGATGTAGCCGTTGTCGTGAACCACCGCCACGTCGCCGGTATGAAACCAGCCGCTGGCGAAGGCCTTTTCGGTGGCTGAGGGGTTTTTCAGGTAACCCATCATCACGGTGTTGCCGCGCATCATCAGCTCTCCGGTGGTTTGACCATCATGCGGGACCGGCACCAGCGTCTCGGGATCAGCGACCATCAAGTCTTCGAACACTGCGCCACGGGCGCCCTGGCGCACCCGCAACGCGCATTGTTCAGTCTCGGACAGGTCATTCCAGCCGTCCTGCCAGGTACAGCTGACCGGCGTCCCGGAGACTTCGGTGATGCCGTACACATGATCCACATCGAAGCCCAGCGCCAATACCGCTTTGAGCACGGTGGCGGGTGGTGGCGAACCGGCGGTCAATACCCGAACCCGCGTCTTCAAGGGTGCGCGCCCGGCGGTGTTCGCAATCATCGCCATGACAATCGGCGCGGCACAGAAATGGTCTACGCCGTGATTGTCGATAGCCTCGAATACCGTCTCTGCGGTGACCTTGCGCAGACAGATGTGCGTCCCGGCGGCCGCGGTAATCGCCCAGGTAAAACACCAACCGTTGGCGTGGAACATCGGCAGCGTCCACAAGTAGCGTGGCGCCCGTGACAGCGGCCAGTTGGTCATTTGCAACAGGCTCATCAGATAGGTGCCGCGATGGCTCGCGACCACGCCCTTGGGATCGCCCGTGGTGCCGGAGGTGTAGTTCAAGGCGATCGGTTGCCATTCGCTGACGGGCCAGGCACCGGCGAAATCGGGATCGCCCTCGGCCAGCAGACTTTCGTAGTCGGTTTCCCCGATGGCGGGCGCCAGCGGTGCCAGGTGATCGTTGATATCAATCACAACGGGGCGCTGTTCAACCAGTTCAAGGGCTGCGCTAGCCAGCGCTGCATACTCGCGATCCACCAGCAGCAGTCTGCACTCGCCATGCCGGAGGATGAAGGCAACGCCCTCGGCATCCAGGCGGTAATTGATGGTGTTCAGCACCGCGCCTGCCAGGGGAATTCCGTAGTGCGCTTCGAGCATTGCGGGCGTGTTGGGCGAGAGGATCGAAACCGTGTCGCCCTCCCCCAAGCCCCTTCTGGACAGGGCTGAAGCCAGGCGGTTACAGCGTTCCCGAGTCTCGACCCAGGTTCGCCGCAACTCACCATGCACGACGGCGTGCCGTTGTGGATGCACCAGGGCCGCGCGGTCGAGGAATCCAAGGGGCGTGAGCGCAAGATGGTTCGCCGCGCTGCGATCCAGCCCGCTGTCGTAGGTAGCCGATTTCATAGGACTGTCTCCTTATTATTATGGTGAAAGGTGGTGAACGCGCTGACCGGCTCTCGATCAGTGACCAAGGAGTTTTCAATGCTCGTTTCGTCGGCGTAACCCAGGCTCATCCCGCACACCAGCATCTGGTCGGCTGGAATCTCCAGCACCTGCGCGATCACATCGTGATACTTCAGGAACGCGGCCTGCGGACAGGTGTGCAACCCTCTGCCACGGGCAGCAATCATCACGCTCTGCAAAAACATCCCGTAGTCCAACAGGCTGCCTTGCTGCAGCACCCGGTCGATGGTAAAAATCAGGCCGACCGGCGCATCGAAGAACTTGTAGTTGCGGCCATGCTGCTGGTGCATGCGCCGCTTGTCTGCTCGGGTGATGCCCAGCAGGCTATAGAGTTCCCAGCCGACCTTACGGCGTCGGTCGATGTAAGGCGTGACCCACTCACGGGGGTAGTACTCATAGGCGTCCTGCAGGTGTTCGTTCAGTGCCGGATCACTGTCGATCGCGTCAATGGCCTTTGACAGGCGAGCCTTCACTTCCCCGGTGACCACATGGACCCGCCACGGCTGCATGTTCACGCCGGTGGCGCAAAAACGTGCGACATTCAGGATCGCTTCAATGTCGGACCGCGGCACCGGCGTCGGCAGGAAAGCCCGGATACTGCGACGCGTGGTAATCGCCCAATCAACCGTCTGGCTCAATAGCTGTGGCGAGAGCGGCGGTGGTAATACGCGGTTTATCGTCATGTCTTTCTGGCTCGTTTTCTTGAGAAGCGAAGAAGCATGGGTTCAACTGGACGGCACTGGGGCCTTTCTCGCCTGGGTTGAGTCCGCACGTGACTGGTTGATCAGGGTGACAGCACCTGCGCCAATGAGGCCGGCCACGCTGATCGCCATGAAGTTGTGCTCCAGCGGCAGGTTCAGTGACACCAGCCAGCCGATCAGCACTGGCGCGACAATGGCGCCGATCCGCCCGACCCCCGAGGCAAAGCCAACGCCCGCCGAGCGGATGGTCGAGGGATAGAAATCACCTGCGTAGGCGTAGGCCAGCAACTGAGTGCCCAAGGTCGACGCCCCCACCACGAACACAACCCCGAACAACAGCGTCGTCGAGCGCGTGAAGCCGAGTAACGTGAGGGCAACCGCGCCGACGATGTAGAAACACACCAGCACGTACTTGATGTTGAACCGGTCGCCCAACCAGCCTCCACCAAGGGCTCCGACGATCGCCCCGACGTTGAACACGATCACGAAGTTGAGTGCCGACCCCAGGCTGAACCCGGCCATCGCCATCAGCTTGGTCAGCCAGGAATTGAGGGCGTAGACCATGAACAGACCAGTCATGAAGGCAGCCCAGATCATCACGGTGCTGGGACCCCGTCCGTCCTTGAACAGGTTTCGCACCGGTGTGTCCTGCTTACCCAGCACCGCCGGGTTGCCGACCATTTCAGTCTGCTGGCTCAGAGGCAGCGTCGGTTCCAGGCGGCTGGCGATGGCGCGCAACTCATCCTGACGGCCGTTTTTCAGCAGATAGCCGATCGAGTCGGGCATCGTTTTGAGGATGAACGGAATCAGCAGCACCGGCAGCGCAGCGATGTAGAACACCCATTGCCAGCCATGACTCTCAATCAGCTGTTTGGACGTCACCGCCACCAGGATGCCGCCGACGGAGTAGCCGGCGAACACCAGGGTTACCAGGCGAGTGCGTTGTTTCAACGGCGCGTACTCGCCCATTTGCGCGGTGCAGACTGGCAGCACCCCGCCTATGCCTAGTCCTGCGATGAAACGCATGACGCTGAAGCTGACCGGGTCATGGGTAAAGCCGGCTCCCGCGGTGAAAAGGCTGAACAGCGCCACGCAGAAGGCGATCATTTTCGGACGGCCTATGCGATCGGCCAGCGTCCCGAGGAAAATCGCTCCGAGCATCGTACCGAAGAGCGCCGAGCCAGCCATGATGCCGGCACTGGTGGGGTCAATCTTCATGTCTTGCATGATGGCCGGCAGCGCCGCGCCAACAATCGCCAGGTCATAGCCATCGATCACCAGGATCAACACACACCAGAAGAGAATCAGCCCGTGAAAGCGATTCAGTTTTGACTCGCCCGCCAGGGCGTAAACGTTCACCGGTTGCATAGCGTGTCCCCTTCATTTTGTTTTTGTTGTGAAGTGCACTTGGGTCGCTGCATGCGCCCAGCTACTGGCAAGGCGCAACAACGCGCAGCCATCCAGTCAAGGCAAGATGGATGGGCTGCTGGTGGCGATCATAGGATTGGCGGCACGCGCAGCCCATGCCCGTGGACATCGTTTTGAATGACCGTTCTGGGCAGTCTCGGGGGCCGTGGGAAGGGAAAGGGACAAGCCCGGCAGGCGCCGGGTATTGGACGTTGACGCTACTGATCGAGTGTCCGGCGATAGGCGCCCGGGCTGACGCCGGTCCATTTCTTGAAAGCCCGGTGGAAGGCGCTGGTTTCCTGGAAGCCGGTCTGGGCCGCGACATCCGTCACCGTCAGGTCTGCCCGACACAGCAGGTTGATTGCGATGTCGCGGCGCAGATTGTCTTTCAGACGCTGGTAGCTGACGCCCTCGGCCTGTAATCGGCGTTGCAGCGTCGAGTAGGAGATTCGCAGGGCTTTGGACATCGCCTCAAGCTCGGGCCACTCTTCCGGGCTTTGCCCGCGTAGCCGCTGGCGGATCCGGGCGCTGATGCTGTCGTCGTTACGGTACTGCACAAGCAGGCTGGCCGGTGACTCCTTGAGGAACGCCGCCATGCTGGCTGGCGTCTGGGCGACCTTCAGTTCCAGAAAGCTGCGCTCGAACACGACCTGGGACACTGGAGCGCCAAACCGCAGGTTGTCACAGAAACGCATGCGGTAATCACTGTCGTCTGCTGGCCGTGGCGGGCGCAGGTCCAGTTGCTGGATGGGGATGCGCCGATTACCCAGCCAGCACAGCAGGCCATGCACCAGGATCAGCCAGGTGCCGTAGCAGAAAAGCCGCCGTTCCACGCCGTGGTCCTGGATGACGATCACCGCAGACTCTGCGTCGCAAATCAGCTCACCATACACGTCATCCAGAATCGCCCGCAGCAACGCCAGCATCCGCCGCAGGGCTTGACCCAGCGTCTCGCAGTTCTGCGAAACCTGACACATCAGCTTGAAACTGCCACGCCGCATAGGATGGCTGTCGATCGCGAAAAACTCATCGTCCAGCGCATCGGACAGGGCCACCCACAGCCGCGAAAACGCCGCCGCCGATACGCGCGCGTTGGGCGCCTGCAACAGCTCTGGATCGATCTGGGCCTGTTGCAGAACCGCTGACACGTCCAGCCCACGGGAGCGTGCCCCCAGCAGTGCCTCATGGACCAGTCCGATTGAGGTTGTTCCCTTGTCTGGGGAGAGCGACATGAAGTCTCCGTATGCCGGGTCCGCACCTTCACGGTGTTGCGCGAGCGGGTCTTCCAGCGTCGCACGTTTTTATAGTCGCACCAATAATCAACGAAAAACCAATGTCCTTGGGTGCCCTTACGCATCAACCGTGGTGAGGCCGTTGAGCATTGCTGGCGAGCGCCGCTGGTGAAACACTCAAATCAAAAACCTGCGAGACCAGAGGCTTCTATGAATACGAAGGCACTCTACTGGGAAGATTTCAGCCCCGGCAACGAATGGACCGCCGAACGTCCACAACCGGTGAGCCGCCAGGAAATAATCGAATTTGCCCTGATGTTCGACCCGCTGGATATCCATATCGACCCCGAACAAGCAGCGCGCGCTCCATTGGGCGTACATTGCGCAAGCGGTGTGCATACGTTCGCGATGGCGCAGAGGATGTTGTGCGACGCCTTTTTCCTGAAGACGAACCTGGTGGCCGGCGGAAAATTCGAAGCGTTAAAGCTGCTTCGACCGGTTCTCAGTGGTGACCGCCTGCGTTTGATATCACAGGTCCTGAAGGCCTATCCGCATACCCGTAAGCTAGATCGCGGCTGGGTGGTTTTCAAAGTCGAAGTCCTCAATCAGGACCAGAACGCTGTGCTGACCTACGAGACTGACGTGCTGATCATGCGCCGTCCGGCATGATCATCGCGACGGCCACAACGCCAGGAAGGTCATTGTGAGCCGCCACGCCCCTGCGGTCAGTCGATCGTCGGTAGGCGGAACCGTTCACTGAAGGTCAGGTTGACCCCGACAAGCGCTCCGCCGGTCTGCTGGAGTCGGCCGCCCTCTGCCAGGGAACCCAGATCGAGGCTGTAGAAACCGATCTCCTCGATCAGTTCGCTCACCACTTTCTTGGCCCCAGCATCGTCCCCGGACACGAAGAACGCCGTCTTGGGCTTCGACGCCGAAAAATCCGACATCCAGATCATCGGAATGGTGTTGAACGCCTTGACGACCTTCGCTCCCGGCGCGAGATCGGCGACGATCTCGCTCGACGTCCGACCGCTGATGTCGCCAAGCATCAACGGCTCAACACTGGCGACACGGTTGGTGGTATCCACGAGCGTGCGCCCTCTCCAGTCGCCGACTGAAAACAACGCTTTTTGTACATCCCACCATTTGACAGCAAGCACGACAAGGTCCTGTTCTGCTGCTTCCTTTGCCGTACCGGCCGTCGCGCCGGAACCCAACTCCGCAACAAGGCCGGCGAGCGACTCAGGCCCGCGGGAGTTGCTAAGTACAACCTGGTGACCTACCGATAGGACGTGTTTGGCGATTGTTTGGGCGACAGGCCCAGCGCCGATAAAGCCGATTTTCATTTTGAGTATCCTTGCTGAGAGATTAGTTCGTTGACCGTCGAGGCGACCTGATCGCGAGCCAAGACGTACGAGCTATCCTTCGCTTGTTACTTGCAAAATACAAGTGATAAGCAAAAATTTACTTGCTTGACGCAAGTGATGCTAAGATCGCGCCATGAAAAAAACCTGTAAAAGTGACATCCGGTCGCATTGCGCGGTGAACTATGGCGTGGAGATTTTCGGCGACCGATGGTCGCTGCTGATCGTTCGCGACATGATTTTTGTCGGCAAAAAGACCTATGGGGAATTTCTGAAATCGGAAGAGCGAATCGCGACCAATGTCCTCGCGTCCCGCCTTGTTCTGCTTGAAGAGCAAGGCATCCTCTCGAGAAAGCCCAGCCCCGACGACGGGCGCAGGGATTTCTACACCCTGACCGAGAAAGGCCTGGACCTCATACCGGTGGTGCTCAACATTGTTCTTTGGAGCGCCAAGCACGATTCGGAGTCGTACATACTGCGCCGCGCGGAGTTCCTCGCTCGACTGAGTGAAAACCCGATACAGGTGAGCGAAGAGGTGAAGGCGCTGGTGCGCAATGGCGGGTGTATCTTTGCTCAGGGCAGCGACTGAGTGACCAGGTTACCCCGCCCTGAGCACCTCCTCCAAAAACTCAATAAACACATTGATCCGGCTCGACCCGCGATGATTCGGCAAATACAGCGCATTGATGCATCCACTGGCGCTGCCGGGGTTGACCTCGTATTGCGCCAGCAGCCGAACCAACCGTCCCTGGGCAACGTCATCACGCACCAGCCAGTCGGCGAGCAGCGTCACCCCGCCGCCGGCGATAGCGGCCTCGCGCAAAATGTCGGCGTTGTTGCTGTGCAGTCGCCCTTGTACATTCAGTTGGACGGTTTCGTCATCGGCCTGGAACGTCCAATGCAGGTGCGAGCCGCTGTAATCGAAGCGCAGGCATTGGTGCTCCAGCAGGTCGTGGGGATGGCGCGGTGCGGGGTGGTGCTTCAGATAGTCCGGACTTGCCAATACCCAACGTTGAAAAGCCCCGACCCGTTTGCTGACGATGTCTTCGCTGACCACCGTGGAGCCCAATCGCACCGACACGTCGATCTGCTCGCTGAGCAGATCGCTGACTTGGTCACTCAGTGACAGGCTGATTTCCAGGCCTGGATAACGTTCAAGCAGACGGTTCAGGTGCGGGGCGATGATGCGACGGCCAAACTCCACCGGTACGCTGACCCTGAGCCGGCCTTGCACCTCGCTGCCACGGTCAGCGACGAAGGCATCGGCCTCATCGACGGCGTCGAGGATCGCCACGGCTTTGTCGAAATAGCTTTGCCCAGCGGCGGTCACGCTGATGTGGCGGGTCGTGCGGTTGAGCAGGCTGGCGCCCAGTTCCTGCTCCAGCCCCGCCACCTGGCGCGTCACCGAAGACGTCGACAGGCCGAGTTTACGCGCTGCCGAGGAATAGCCGCCGCAGCGTACGGTTTCGACGAACATCTTCAGTGCCAGCAACTTGTCCATAAGGGAATTCCGATCGAAAGCAAACGGTGACGATTGTGCATCACCGTCCGCTTGTCGTCTTGTCCCATGCAACGTCATCGGGTTATTGGCCATCAACCGGCGCTGCTGTGAACTGACGCGAAAGAAATATCACCAGCGCCAGGGCTGGGACCGCAGCCACCAGTAACGCCGACAGGCTCCAGCCAAAATGTTCATAAAGCGCAGTGGCGACCAGCGAACCCAATGCGCCGCCAACGAAGATACTGGTCATGTACACCGAGTTGAGCCTGGCCCGGCTGTGTGGGTCCAGGGCATACACCTCACGCTGCCCGAGCACCATGCTCAACTGCACGGCAAAGTCCAGCAGCACCGCACACACCACCAGCCAGACATAACCGCTGCCCGGCAAGGCGGCGATCAACAATGAAACCGGGGCCAGCAGCAAGGCCACCAGGGTGCCGATGCGAGCGTGACCGGCATCGGCCAAGCGACCGGCAATCGGCGCGGCCACGGCGCCCACCGCGCCGACCAGGGCAAAGATCGCCACTTGGGTCTGACTGAAACCGTGGTTGCGCATCAGCTCGATGGGCGCGATGGTCCAGAACAAGCTGAAGCTGGCGAACAACAGGCCCTGGTACAACGAACGCTCGCGCAGCACTGCATAGCGTTTGGCCAGGGCAAACACTGAACCGATCAACGCACCATAACTGGCCTGATGCGTCGGCACGCGACGCGGCAGCGCCACAGCGGTGATCAGCGCAATGACGGCCATCAGTGCCGCGGCGCTGAAGAACACTCCGCGCCAACCGAACGCTTCCACCAGCAGGCTCGATACCGGCCGCGACAACAGGATGCCCAGCAGCAGGCCGCTCATGATGTTGCCCACCACACGGCCACGTGATTTTTCAGGGGCCAGGTGCGCGGCCAGCGGCACGAGGATCTGCACGGCCACCGAGGTCAGGCCGATCAGCAGCGAAAACACCAGGAACATCGACGGCGAATGGGACAACCCGGCGCACAGCAGGCTGGCGCTGGCCGCCAGGGTGAAACCCACCACCAGCCGACGGTTTTCCAAAAGGTCCGCCAGTGGCACCAGCAACAGCAGGCCCAAGGCGTAGCCAAATTGCGTGAGCGAGACGATCAGGCTGGCATTGGCGCTGGACAAGCCGATCTGCAGCGCGATCAGTTCGACGATGGGTTGGGCGTAGTAAAGGTTGGCGACCACCGCGCCGCAGCAAAACGCCAGGAACGCGACCATCAGGCCGGAGAGTGAAGCAGTCGATTGGGGATCGGCCGTGGCCGCAGGATTGCCCGTGAGCATGATGACACCTCGTCAATGGGAGAAAGTGTCTGCAAGGCTACGCACGCGCTCGGCGTTGGAGAATCCACGGTTCGAGCAACTGACTGATGCGCCGCACGCAACGAATCCAGGCGTTGCTTTTGGCGCAACGGGCCTTTGCGCGAAGTGCCGATACTCGGTTGCGCTGCCCTTCCCTACTCTGGATCACCTCGCCCCCAGGGTCATTCAAGGAGCTTGCCGTGATCTCGAATCAATCGTTTTTCACCTCCCCCGGAAAGCCCCCCTGCATCAGTGGCACATCCGCATGAACAGTCAATGGTTGAAATCCAGGCAGGTTTTGACTGCACTGGCCGCCCTCGCCCTGCTCGCCTCCACTGCTGCGGTGCTGCTGATGTGGCGTCCAGCATTGGCACCCATCGAGCGCCCACATACCTTCGACCGGGCGCAACTGCAACGCGGCGCCCGAGTGGTGGAAGCTGGCGACTGCGCGGTGTGCCACACCCGCCCCGGCGGTCAATACCTGGCTGGCGGGCTACCGCTGGTGACGCCTTTCGGCACGCTCTACAGCACCAACATCACCCCCGATCCACAAACCGGGATCGGCCAATGGTCCCTGCAAGCCTTTGAACGGGCGATGCGTGAAGGTATATCCCGCGACGGCCATTTCCTCTACCCGGCTTTTCCGTACGTGCACTACCGGCGCATGAGCGATGGCGATCTGGCCGATGCCTACGCCTGGTTGATGAGCGGCCCTGCGGTGCACGCCCCGGCGATGGAAAACCGCATGAACTTCCCAATGAACATTCGGCCCCTGGTGTCGTTCTGGAACCTGCTGTTCCTGCATGGCGAGCCGTTGACGCCTGTTGTCCAGCAGTCTGACGCCTGGAATCGCGGTCGCTATCTGGTTGAAGGTCCCGGTCACTGCGCAGGTTGTCATTCGCCGCTGAACCTGATTGGTGCCGAGAAATCCGGCCAAAGCCTGGCAGGCGGCAGCGTGGACGGCTGGGATGCCCCATCACTGCTGGGCTTGGCGCGCCAGGCCGATGGCTGGAACAGCGAGCAACTGGTGCGTTACCTGCGCGGCGAAGTGGTGAGTGGTCATGGTACGGCCGCCGGCCCGATGCGCCCGGTCAGTCTCAGCCTGGCTCGCTTGCCGGCCAGCGATGTCGAGGCGATTGCCAACTACCTGCTGAGTCTGAAAACCAAGCCAGCGGTAAAGGAAATTTCGTCGATACCGGTAGAACCCGATGCTGCCGAGCAGGCCTCGGGCGCTCTCGTATTTGCTGGTGCCTGCGCCGGGTGCCACGGCCCGGCCGCTCCGATGCGCGAAATCGATGAGCGTCCGGCGCTGGAGCGCACCTCTGCGTTACGCGCCGCCAGTTCGCGCAACTTTCTCAAGAGCGTCCTAGAAGGGCTGCCGGCCAATCCAGGAATGCCCGGCCCGGTCATGCCGCCCTTCGCCGCCAACCTCGATGACAACCAGCTCAAGGCCCTCGCCGCTTATCTGCGCCACCAGGCCAGCCCCGGCCAGCCCTGGACGGATCTTTCTTCTACTGTCGACGCGATACGCAAGGAGACGAAATGACCCACGTCACGCTCAACGTCAACGGCTCGGACCATGCCCTGGATCTAGAACCGGACATGCCTTTGCTCTACGCACTGCGCAATCACCTCGGGCTCAATGGCGCCAAATACGGTTGCGGCCTGGGCCAATGCGGCGCCTGCACGGTCATTGTCGATGACCGTCCGGTATTTGCCTGCCTGACACCCTGCGCTGGGCTTGAAGGCAAGAAAGTCCGTACCGTCGAAGGCTTGGGGTCCGCCGAGCAGCCCGGTGACCTGCAACAGGCGTTCATCGACAAGCAGGCCGCGCAATGCGGCTACTGCATCGCCGGCATGCTGATGCGGGCCCAGTCGCTGCTGGAGCGCAACCCCACGCCGGACGAGTCAACCATCCGCGAGCACATGGCGGGGAATCTGTGCCGGTGCGGCACCCATCTGCGCATCATCGAAGCCATCAGCCTGGTTTCAGGACAAAACGGGAGCGCAGCATGAAGCCCCATCCCGAAGTCGATCTGGGGCGCCGGGCGTTTCTGCGTGGAGGCGCCTTGCTGGTGGCCTTCAGTCTGTTGCCCGTCACTCGCAAGGCCTGGGCGGACACCGAAGTCGACACGCTGGGCACCGTGGTGCTGGCCCCCGAACTCCCTGGCAGCCTGCGCACCAACCCGTTCCTGGACGCGTGGATACGGGTCGATGCCGAAGGCATTACCGTCTACACCGGTAAAGCCGAACTGGGCACGGGCGTGAAAACGGCGCTGCTGCAAATTGCCGCCGAGCGCCTGGATGTGGCGCCGTCGGCCATCCACATGCTCACCGCCGACACCGCGTTGTCCCCGAATGAGGGCTACACCGCAGGCAGCCATACTATTTTCGACAGCGGCACTGCGTTGTTCAACGCGGCGGCGCAGGTTCGTCAGTTGCTTCTGGAATCGGCCGCACGTAACTGGAACACCACAGCGGCTTTGCTGACCACTCGCGATGGGCTGATCGAAGGACCTGACGGTCGACGCATGCGCTACGCCGATGCGGTAAAAAACGTCGATCTGCACCTTTATGCCAAGGCCGAGTCGCCCGTGCTGCCGCCGGCGCAGTTCAAACTGATCGGGCAATCGGTGCCGCGCCTGGATATTCCGAGCAAGGTCAGCGGCGGCGCCGCTTTTGTCCAGGACATCCGCTTGCCCGGCATGCTCCATGCCCGCGTCATCCGCCCGCCTCGCCCGGGTTGTCACCTTGAGGCGTTTGACCAGGCGTCGATCAAGTCGATGGCCGGCGTCATGCAGGTCATTCGTGACGGCAACTACCTGGCCGTGGTGGCCCGGGATGAATGGCAAGCGATCAAGGCCATGCGCAGCGGTTATGAGTCGGCGCACTGGAGCGGTGGGCAAGCGGTCCCCGACTCGAAGAACATCCACGCCCTGCTGAAAAAACTGCCGGCGCGCCGTTACCCCATCAGTGCCCAGGGCACGCCAAGCATCACCACGGGCAAACAGTACAAGGCGCAGGTCACCAAGCAGTACCTGATGCACGGCTCCATCGGCCCGTCTTGCGCGGTGGCCTGGTTCCAGGACGGCACGCTGACTGTCTGGACCCACACCCAAGGCGTCTTCCCACTACGGGCCGGTATTGCCGAATTGGTTAACTTGCCTCCCGAGCGCGTGCGCTGCATCCACACCGAAGGTTCCGGTTGCTATGGCCACAACGGCGCGGACGATGCGGCGGCGGACGCGGCGCTGATCGCCATGCGCATGCCCGGCACGCCGGTGCGGGTGCAGTGGATGCGTGAACAGGAGCATCTCTGGGAGCCGTACAGCTCGGCAATGGTGACGCAAGTCGAGGCCAACCTGGATGAACGCGGGCGCTTGCAGGATTGGGCCTATGAGCTGTGGACCACACCGCACAACGAACGGATCGTCAACGCCGGCCGGTTACTCCCCGCCCGCCTGCTGCCCCGCCCCTTCGTGAGCGCGCCATCGATGCCGATTGCCCAACCCGAAGGCGACGGCGACCGCAATGCCGTGCCGCTGTACACGTTGGCCTCCACCCGCATCGACATGAACTTCGTCACCGCGATGCCGTTTCGCACCTCAGCGATGCGTTCCCTGGGCGCCCATATCAATATCTTCGCCATCGAAGCCTGCATCGACGAACTGGCGGCCCAGGCCGGGACCGATCCAGTCGCCCTGCGCCTGGCGCATCTGCAAGACCCTCGGGCCCGGGCGGTGATCGAGCGAGTTCGCGACGCCATCGGCTGGCCGCAAAAAAGCCCCGAGCCAGGTTCCGGCATAGGCTTCGCTTTCGCCCGTTATAAAAACATCATGGGTTACTGCGCCCTCGCTGTTCGCCTGCAAGTGCATCCACAGACCGGCGAAGTGCAGATCGAACAAGTCGTCACGGCGGTGGACGTCGGCCAGATCGTCAACCCCGACGGCCTGCGTAACCAGGTCGAAGGCGGCATCCTGCAATCCACCAGTTGGACGCTCTATGAACAGGTCACTTACGACGCTGGCGGCATTCGCAGTTATGACTGGAGTGGTTACCCGATCCTGCGTTTTACCCAAGTACCCAGGCAGGTCGATGTGCACCTGCTCGATCAGCCAGGGCAGCCCTTCCTCGGTGCCGCGGAAATCGTTCAGGGCCCCATGGCCGCCGCGATCGGCAACGCCGTGGCGAACGCCACCGGTCGGCGCTGGTTGAGCCTGCCACTGACTCGCGCCGAGCAAGCGTCCTGATGCCAGGAAAGCACCTGCGGCGTTGCGTTTGACGCAATGCAGCGATGAGTCTTGCTCGGATTATCACAGGCCGCCATGTTGATTAACTTAGGGACCAACCGGTGCACCGCCGCACCGCTCACTCTGTCCGAACTGGAGAACACCATGACTCAGCACTTGTTCCAGCCCATCGCCCTGGGCCCTTACACCCTGCCTCACCGCGTCGCGATGGCACCACTCACACGCTCCCGCGCCGGGCAACCGGGCGACATTCCGACCAGCATGAACGCCGAGTACTACCACCAGCGTGCCAGCGCTGCGCTGATCATTACCGAAGCCACGCAGATCTCCCGACAGGGCCAGGGTTATGCCTGGACGCCGGGCATCTACAACGAGGAACAAGTCCAGGCGTGGCGCCAGATCAGTGATCGGGTGCACAACGCCGCAGGGCTGATCTTCATGCAACTCTGGCACGTGGGCCGCGTCTCGCACCCCAGCTTCCAGCCCGACAACGCCCTGCCCGTGGCGCCCAGTGCGTTACCCGTGCCAGGCAAGACCTTCATCGTCGACGAAAACGGCGCCGGCATCTGGGGCGATGTACCGGTGCCGCGGGCGCTGGAGGCCGAAGAGATTGTCGAGATCGTCCGTGACTACCGAACCGCCGCCCGTAACGCAATCCGCGCCGGAATGGATGGCGTGGAAATCCACGCCGGCAATGGCTACCTGCTCGACCAATTCATCAACAGCAACAGCAACCATCGTCAGGACGGCTACGGCGGCAGCATCGAAAACCGTGCACGCCTGTTAGTGGAAGTGGTTGCGGCGGTGAGTGATGAAATAGGCGCCGAACGTGTGGGCGTTCGCCTGACCCCGATGGGCCGCTTCATGGGCATGGGTGACGAAAGTCCGGAAGCTACGTTTGGCTACATCGTGGGCGAATTAAATCGCTGGAAACTGGCCTACCTGCACTTGGTCGAACCGGCTGTGGTCGGCACCGTCAAGGACGAGAACTTCGACCCACGCTGGGATGCGATCATCGGCCAGTTGCGCCAGCAATGGCATGGCGTGCTGATCATCGCTGGCGGCTATGACCCCGCCTCCGCTGAGCGGGCGTTGAAGGACGGCCGCGCCGACATCATCGCGTTCGGCCGGCCATTCCTGGCGAACCCGGACTTGCCACGACGGATTCGTGAGGGGCTGACGCTGAATACGCCGGATCCGACGACTTTTTTTGGCGGTGATGAGCGAGGCTATGTGGATTATCCAGCTTATTCGTAGCATACGGTGCAGAGCACGAACGGCCTGAACCGGAAGGCGTGTTGGCAAAACGTCTTCAGGTTTGGTTCGCTTCCCGTGTGAGGAAGTTTTCAATGTCCTCGCTCAGAAAATCCAACAGTACACGCTGCGCCGAATTTTCGCCTTCCTCCAGGTTGGAGGTGAACAAGCCAAAATCCGCGTATGGCGCCGGCGGCAGGCCTTCCCTGGCACTTAGAATCCTCATCGAATCGTGGCGCACATGCCCCGTCAGCATGACCGCCACACCCAATCCACCCTCGACCGCCGCTTGAATCGCCAACAGGCTGGTACTTTTACACGCGATGCGCCAAGGGATCCTGGCCCGATTCAAGGCCGCGAACGCTTTGTCCTGCCATGCACACGTGCCAACAAATGCAATCACCGGCAGAGGCGTCTTGCGCCAGTCGATCTTCAAGTTTCTTGAACCGACCCAGCGCAGTGGCTGAGTCCAAGTCTTGACTGCAGAGGCGTCTATCACACCCGGATCACCGATCACGATGTCCAGCTCTCCCTGGGTCAGCATTCGGGATAACGCCTTGCTGGAATCCACGATCATTTCCAGGACCACATCCTCGTAGCTGGCGCAAAAGCGTTGCAGTACAGCGGGCAAGCGCCCCACAGCAACGTCCTCCAGCAATCCCAGGCGAACCGTACCCGACACATGACCGTCGCTAAGCAGACGCTGGGCATCCGCCCCCGCCTCGAGGATACGTTGCGCATAGGGCATCAACATCTGGCCCGCCCCCGTCAACGTGGCGCCTCTGGGGGAGCGTTCCAGAAGACGCTGCCCCAACAGCTCCTCCAACCGCCGCAATTGCATGCTCACCGCAGCCTGGGTCCGAGAAAGTTTATGTGCGGCCGCGCTCACGCTGCCGGTCTCGATAACCGTCACGAACGCTCTAAGCAGATGGCTATCCAGATCACGCAGCATAAAAATCCCTTAAGCCAACATAAATACTATTAGATTTGTTTATGGCCGCCATCCTACTAGAGTCAGGTTTTCAATTGGAGTCAATAACGTGAACGAAAGCGCAGCGACCGGCCCACTAGCGTCTCCCTTGCCCTCGGTAGAGGACAAGGTTTCGTTGCAGCCTGCCAAGGCTTCGAAAGTCAATCTGATGGCTGTGCTGATGGCGGTGATTGCCATGTGCTCTGTGCAATTGGGCGCCGCCCTGAGTGCGCCAGTCATGGAAACTTATGGGTCCGTCAGCACCACCTGGTTACGCCTGTGTATCGCCGCCCTGTTATTGGCGGTCGTGGTACGCCCTTCGGTCATGCGCTACACCTGGCAACACTGGATCGCAGCCACCGGGCTGGGCGCCGCCATGGCCTGCATGACCTTCTGCTTCTTCGCCGCCATCGCCCATGTGCCCCTGGGCCTGGCCGTTGCCATCGAGTTTCTCGGACCACTGTGCGTAGCAGCCGTAGGCCTGCGCAAGGGCTGGGGCCTGCTGTGGCCCGTTCTCGCGGCGACCGGGATTGTGCTTATCGCCCGACAAAATGGCGATTGGACGGCGGATACACTGGGCCTGACGCTGGCGGCAGGCGCCGCATTGGGATGGGCCGGCTACATCTTGCTGATGAAGCGTGTGGGAGGTCTTTTCAAGGGAACGGAGGGATTATCCACCGCACTCATCGTCGCCGCGCTTCTGGCGACGCCGTTTGGCCTCATGGAAAGTGGTGGGCATGTCCCGTTGGAGCAACTGTTTTATGTAAGCGTTCTGGCTCTCTTGGTTCCTTTGGCGCCCTATGTGCTGGAGCTGAATGCGCTACGCCGGATGACCACCTCTGCGTTTGGCATCTTGATGAGCCTGGAGCCTGCGATTGGTGTATTGGCTGGGTTCTTGATCCTGCAGCAGTCGATGTCAGGGTTGCAGTGCCTGGGGACTTTGCTGGTGATAGGGGCGAGTGTTGGGGCTTTGCGGTCGCCTGGGAAGACCCGCTGAATTAGTCTGAACATGCAGGAATCGGCCGCCACCCTATCAAGATGATCTCGAATGTTTTGTGTCACGTCTCGCTACTGGAGACACCAAATGAATTAGCTTGAGCGGTGCTAGGCGATACAGCCATTTCCAAGGCAATTCTCGAATAATTCACACCGCCATCAGCAGCCGGTTGCTGCTTTAACTCATCTAAAGCATAAACAACACTAGCTCTACGGCCGATCTTAAAAAGTTCAACATCACGCTTATCATTCACATAGATGCCTACATTGATTACCGTGCCATCACCAAGCTTCAAATCAAGCATATTATTTGCCTCAATTTTATCTTGGCCTGCGACATATACCCGCAAAACAATGCCAGAAACGAAGACGAGTGGCATTCTTCGCTGGTGGAGATTATCCCACCACGCCGATGACCCGAAAAGCCCATAGGTTCCTTTAAGTCCCATAAGTGGTTTGTTTTCATCCAATGTCAAATTTTGAGTCAGCACCAATCTATCTTGATTCACTTCCAAGTCACGCTTTAGACAATAAACCAACCTCAAACATTGACCATCCTTATTTAAGCTCAAAAAATTTGACGAAATCAACAGTCACCTCCTCTAAACTTACATCCAGCTGTGTTAGAAGCCTACAGCAGCACCAGTCCATTATTGCTCCCCCGCCCAGGGCTGTAAAATTTTCTATATTAAATAGCTTCAGACAATAGATTCCACCTTTTTCGCTAAGGTATGTGATTTATCCTAAGATCAATTTCCAGCTTCCACTTCTTGCCTCATCTTTCGATAAATTCATGACGTCCCTGGTCTCAAGAGCTTTTTGGTCAAGATTCGATTGTTGATTTAGCATGTCGCGTACGCCGATTATAGTTAAAGTCTGGCGAACTTCACTACCGGAAACCAGATAAAACTGTTTGCCTATGATATCGGTATTTGAGCTAAAGCCTTTACACACCAGAATCGTAACTCCGCCTAGCATCTCAAATTTTTCTGTTACGCTTATTTTAGTTTTCAATTATTAGAATCCATACTTCCCAGAGCTGTAAGATTTTGGTATTGCAGATTTCAAACCTAACATGCCTTGATGCCTGATCGGAAAGTATTTTACGCAAATCTCGGGGGGGGGGCGGGGACAAACCACGATTTTAGTTCCTGTATCGGTCCGCTCATATCGTGGTCTACCCCGTTTTCTCCCCGTTCCGGCGAATCTAATACCTGCTGTCTCGGTTTGTCATTAGCTATTGGAGCGCTTTGATTCCTCAGGCCTAACCGTCATGACTTTCACCACATCATCAATCACTGCTTTGCTCATCTCCATTAAATAATGAGCGGCCCAAGCATGACGATCCGTTTTCCGTTCGAAAGTTGCGTCCTCTGCAAGCCGGTAGGCGAGATGCAGGAGATCTGATGCTTGTTGCAACGCTTCATTTAACGGAACACCGCCGTTAACGCGGAACAGCGGACGGTCGGAGCAATAATGGAATGGGGTGTAGCCAATGGTTTTTGCATCTGCCTGTTCGGTCATTTGCTATCTCCACTGACTAAGATGCAGCGGGACCGCGATACAGAGCTGCGGAGCAGATGAGGCTGTTTTCTTAATCTATTAATATGCATTTTTCAACTCCCTTGATTCGAAGAGCTGCCGTATCCGTTACCAAGCGAATGGGTGGCAGCTGTGCGCAGGTTGGTAAACCGGGGAATCAAGGAAACCGGCACGTCAAAAGACGTCCCACGCACAGCTGCCATAAAACAAAATCGCAGGCCTGAAAGCCTGCAATCCTGTCCGTGCACTGTTACGCCTTATTCCACCGGGTTACCAAGCCCGGTCGCTGAATGTGCAGCGACATCCAAAGCGTAACGCGACAGAAAACCTCCGGCGAGAGGCTTAGGGCCAGAATAGTGCTTTTGGTGGGATTTTCAGAAGTTTCCTACGTGAGAGCCCAATATTCGGAGAAGCAAGGCCCGAGGAAACGGATGCCCCTCAGGCCCTCAGGCGCTTTCTTCAATGAGCTTTGAACGAGCGCTGGAGAAACTACTTGCGCTCGACGCAGCACTCGGGAGGACTCCCTCAGGATCTGTCCCCCTTCCCTTTCAGCAACCAGTTCCCAGGCTGCATCGGGAATTTCGTACCGTTTCGCCATCGTGGCCTCCTGCCTTCGATGGGCGCGAACGCTACCAAATATCAGTGTTCAAGTGCGGTGACGGCGGCTTCAAAGGATTTCGTACAGAACCTACGAAGCTGAAGCTCTGCGTCGCTACTGTGACCGTTACGGATGCAGCCGGTCGTCCCTCTGCGATCCATGAAATGCAAACCCAAGCCCGGCTTGCCTCGCTTGTCTGATCGGCCAAATATCGGCAGCGAAACATCATCGAACGCATGTTCGACTGGCTGAAGGAAAGCCGCCGCATCGTCACACGCTTCGACAAGATCGAGAAAAGTTATGCAGCGATGGCCTCGTTAGCTTGTGCCATGCGGTGTTGCGACATTCCTTTTCATGCAGTGCCTAACTCTTCAGGAAGACCTCGACGTTTACCACTCCAGTCTTGCGATCAACTCGGGTTCGACTAATCACCTTTGCGTACAACGGCTGCTCGGAAGGAATGTATATCTCAAACACGCCCTCGCCCTCGGTTTCGAATTTCCCCAGCGTCCAATTGGACTGATCCTCTTTCGACGGTTCCGGATACTCACTTAACGCCAGACGCATAGCCTCCTTAGCGATTGGCTCCATTTCATCCAAGCTCATCAACTTCTTTGTCACCATGGCTTCCACCCATTCAAGCTATCACCGTTCGGCGGGTGACGAGCGCAGCACGCCAGCTTCAAATCCCGGATGCGTGTGTGAAGACCAGCGCCAGCCTTGATCAGACAGTTGGGACACAGAAAACGTGGTCTGTCCCAATTTCTTCCACCTATTTCTTCAAAACCCACCCCAGTTTTCCTGTTTACTTATGTGATTTATTATCAGGAGAGAATTTTGGGTTCAAAATAAAATTGCCCACAATAAACCCTTTCTCATTAACTTTCCAAGCACCGACTACAGCTTCCGGAGGGACCGCGTCGTTTGCCCCGTAGTGACCATATATTCGATATACCCAACCATTTGGATTGCGCGTCGCCTCTTCAACCTCGCGAGGCTCAGGCAGTATTTTTACATTATTCATTACACAATGACCTCAGCCACTCACTATAAAATTCGGTCTGCTGCCCAACAGTACCAACGAAGGAAGAGTCTACACAATCAAATATATCCACCAGATCATCTCGCCGCGCCTGCTTACCAAGCTTTACTAAATAAGCTTTACGACCACCACTCATTTCCCGCGACATCCCTGATACAACTACATTTTTACGAGAGCCATTGCATAGTAATTTATGCCCTTGCTCTTCAAGCGCGGTCCTCAAGAGAAGCAATGCCTTAAACAAGTCATCAGACTCATAACAAGTTTCGCCTAAATCCGGTTGAGAGAACGAAACCGCCCATGGTTCCGAGATGGCAATTTTTACGAGACACTTCCGCAGCGATCCATCTTTAAAAAGAACCTCCAATTCTTTAATCTTATTCATTTTCTGAAATTCGGATTAAAAATAGCGGTAGCTTGGTCCAAAGTACTCACGACATAAATATCACCTGAGCCGACTTCTCCCGGCATAGCTACTTCTAACTCTTTTTGAAATGAGCCTTTTGAACCAGGAGCCGCTATATGAGTGCGATCATTTGCGCGCATCTGTTCTTTCCCCGTTGACAGTGCTGATGTTATAGATTGAGCCCTATGGGACGAAAGCTATAGAATCATTCGTAATCAGCGCAACCATGAAGCCAATGATAGCTTCGGGAATATCAATTCTTTCGAACCAGCCGTCAAGTTGGCTACCCGTGAACGCGATCCGGTTACGTTTCGTTACCCCACATGGCTATTGGCCGAGGAACCCACTCACAGCCGCCAATACCCTCTGCGGCCTCTCCCGATGAGGCACGTGCCCATACCCTTCAACAATCAAGCACTCTACCCGGCTCGTCGATAGCATGGCGATACGCACCGGATGCTCCACCGATCCATACTCATCCTGTTCCCATGCAGCGCCAGTACCGGGCACTGTACCTCGCCAACCGTGCCCTCAATGGTCCATCCCCGAAATGTCTCCGCCAACCAGGTCCTGGTCCAGGCGCTTGGGACCCATTCGGCCTTGTCGCCGTGATACTTGTGCAATCGTGCTATTTGCCCTGGCTGTTGAAACTGCAACTCGGCCGCGCGGATGCCTTGCAGGGTGCGCTCTTCTACAAACGCCTGGGCGGCGATGGTGATCAGTGCTTGGCAATCCTGCGAATACAACGAAGCACAAGCCGCGGCCATGGCGCCGCCAACGCTGTGGCCGAGGGCTACGAACTGTCTGATTTGCAACGCGGCCTTGATGTAGCCGAAGAACCGCTCGGCTTCGTCGCGGATGAAATGCAGCGGTAATGAACCCGGGTATGCATCGGACTGGCCGAAGCCGAGCCGGTCGTAGGCGATTACTTCCCGCCCGGTGGTTTGGCACAGTTGCTCAGGAAAGTCCCTCCACAGGGCGACACACCCCAGGGAGTCGAACACCGCGGCGGTCAGCAGGCTGAATTGCCCGGGCACTGCCGCACACCCCCCCGCCACATGCCTCGCAGCAACACCAGCATCACGGCGGCGAACGCCATGTCGAAGCCGTAGGTGTGCAGGTCGCCGAGCGTGGGGCTTACCGGCCAGGATGAGGTTACGGTGGATAGCTTCACCGATGCCGGCTGACCATCGAGTTGCCCCATTTAGCCTGCGAGCGTCCTTACCGGGTCTGATCGATGGCTTCCAGCACAGCCCTGGCCTCGCGCATGAAAATCTCCAGGGTCTTGGGCCCGATCCCGTCAAACGTCAACAGCCATCGCTCCACATCTGGCAGCCCTTCGGTACCGTTGTGCATCGCTTGCAAATGAGCGGGCAGTTCAGCCGCCAAGCGTACGCCCAGGGTTCGCAAGCGTCGGGCCGTTGATTCGTCATAGCGGGCATACCCCGCCTGTCCCAGCAGCCTGACCAGCTCACGATGAGCACACTGGCCGAGCTTGGCAGGCGCATCCAGGCCATGCTGGTCAACCAGGATCCGATAGGCCTGCAACGCGACGGACGAGCGTATGCGTTTGCCCAGCAGGAAACTGGCGAGCAACCATTTGTACAGACCATGATGGTGCTGGTCGGCGATGTCGATGCCCAGATCTGTTGCACTCACCGAAATCAATCTTTAAATGCCCCTGAGTCCTCGGCGGCATGGGGGATGCTTATCTGCCCTTCTTTCCCGGCTTCCCGATAGCGCGCCTCCAACACTTCGGCCAGGCGCTCCTTGGCCTGCTCTTCGCCGTGGATGAGGCGGATTTCCTTGGGCCACTCCTTCATCCGGGTAACGAAACCGACAAGGTCCGCCTGGTCCGCGTGGGCTGAATAGCCGCCGACGTTATCGACGCCCGCGCGGATGTCGATGCGGCAGCCGTCCAACATCACAAATCCGCCGTCGGGCCCGTGAGTCATGATGTCCCGTCCCGGCGTTCCCTTGCCTTGATAGCCGACAAACACCACGTTGTGCCGGGGATCGCCGAGCATGGCCTTGAGGTAGTTGACGATGCGTCCACCTGAACACATGCCGTTGCCGGCGATGACGATGGCAGGTCGTGCGGTCTGGGTGAGGTGGTCGACGATGCGCAGGTGTTCGTCGTGACTGTCGACGGTGATGAGTTGCTTGAAGGACAGCGGCTTGCGGCCCTCCTCCAGCCGTAGCCGGGCATCTTCATCCCAGAAGCCGCGCAGCTCCTTGTAGACGCTGGTGAACTGGCCGGCGAGTGGCGAGTCGAGGATGATCGGGATCTGCGGCCAGTCGATGTCGAGCGCGTCGTCCTTGCTGCGTTTGCCCGGTTCGCTGGTGCTGGCCGCGTCCTGCTCATGGAGGATTTCTTCCAACTCATACAGCAGCTCTTGGGTCCGGCCAATGCTGAACGACGGAATCAGCACTGTGCCCTGATCCCTCAATGCACGCTCGATGGCGACCTGCAAGCGCTCGCGCCGGTGCACGCGGTCTTCGTGGCGGCGGTCGCCGTAGGTACTTTCCATGATCAGCAGGTCCGCACGCTCGGGTGGTATCAGGTCCGGCAGGATCGGCGAGTGAGGCGCCCCCAGATCGCCGCTGAATACCACGCGCCGACTGCCAGCATCGGGCCGGCTCATCTCGAATTCGACATAGGCCGATCCCAGTACATGGCCCGCTGGCTGCAGGCGCACCTTGCACTCGGTCTGATCGGCCTCGTGCAGCGTGAACCAGTTGCCGTAGGGCAAGGCGATGATCCGTTGTTCCACCACTTTGAGGTAGCGCTCCAGCTGTTCCTGGTCGCGGCTGATTGTCAGGCGGAACGCGTCTTCCAAGACGATCGGCAACAGCCGGGCCGAGGGTTCGCTGCACAGGATCGGGCCCTCGAAGCCCGCCGCCAGCAGATTCGGAATCCGCCCCACATGGTCGATGTGCACGTGAGTGACGATCAGGGCCTTGATGCCTTCGATGGAGAAATCCAGAGCGAGCCTGTCGTCGCTACCCTGTCCCTCATCCTCGCCCTGGAATTGGCCGCAGTCGATCAACACACTGCAAGTGTCGTTCATCCACAGTTGGTGGCACGAACCGGTGACGCCTTCATGGGCGCCATGGTGGATGATTTTCGGATGAGGCATGAGGCGTCCTTGAGGGCGGATGGATTCACTGGGTCTTGAAGTCGTAGACATCAGTCGCTGGCGGCCTGTTCAATCGTGTACGACCGTGCAAAGCGCAGACAATCATCAAGGATTTGGCGATACTGTCGGCCCTTGCCCATCTTCAAGAAAAGGACTTCGCTGATGAAACACGCGGTTGCCGTCGCCCTCCTCGCTTTTGCCCAGCAAGGTTTCGCTGCTGAGCCCTTGACCAACACCGAACAGGAACCCGCCGCGCCTGGCGTCGCCTACGAAACGGTCACCGTTGGCGAAGACAGCGCCGGTCCTTTCACGACCCAGAGCATGGACCTGGGCACCGCGTTGAACTACCCATCCCGAGCGGGCGTAGTCAACGTGATGGAGTCCATCGTCGAAGAGCCCGAATACACCGGCTATGTTGCCATCGAAAAGGCCTACAAATTCGGCCCGACCAAGTATGTCCTGGTCATCTCCACCGGCGAAGGCGGCAATGCCTGCCCGGCGTCCACCTATGTGTTCACCTTCGATACCAAGACCGAGCAGGTTGACGGCAAGAGCGTCGTGGAAGGTTGCTCCGAAGGTGTAGAGGCGCTGGCGCAAGGCAACAAGCTCACCATCAAGAAAGACGGTGCGCAGACGGTGGTCTACAACGCGGTGGTGGAGTAAACCGGCACGCTTTGACCCAGCATCAGTGACGCGCTTCACAGAACCGGCCGCCAGTCAGGCATTTATCCAGGCCAGCCTTTATAAAGCGTCGAGCGCTAACGCGCCGGATTGCGCCTGGATGTAAAACACGGGCGCGCAGGGACATCCCGGAAGAACAACCAGCAACTCATGGAATATCAGGAGCCGTCAAAAATGAGCACCACCGAGCAGGCCCAAGCCAGCGGTAAGTACAGCGCCAAGTGGCAGGCGCGCTTCAATTTCTTCGAAACCTATGGCGCGCCAAACGACCCGCGTCACAAGGCTGCCCTCAAGGCGCTGCCAGGCTTCAAGGAAAAAATTCTGATCAATGCCAACGTCATCGCGTTTTTCTTCGGCCCGATCTATCTGTTCGTCCTGGGGCTCTGGAAGAAAAACCTTGCCCTGCTCGGCATCTTCCTGGGGATCAACATTGTGTTGAGCGTGATTTTCGCGATCCTGGGCATGGAGTTTCCACGTGCGCTGAGCGCCGGCCTGAACGGCGCGGCCTCCGTCATGTATGCCTTGGCGACCAACTACGCCTATTACCTCAAGGAAGTAAAAGGCGAACAAAGCTGGAATCCGTTCCAGGGCATGCGGTTCTGATCGCAGGTTCGTTCAGTCAAAAGCCCGCGCACTCATCACAGCGCGCGGGCTTTTTTCATCCCGTCACGCGTTGACGTCAACCACCACGCGACCGCGGACTTTTCCTTCGAATATCCGACCTGCCACCGCAGGCACCTCTGCGAGGCCGACCACTTGCGTAGTCCTGGCGAGCTTGCCCAGGTCCAGGTCGCTTGCCAGTCGCGACCAGGCTTGCAGTCGGGCCTCGCGGGGGGCGTTCACCGAGTCGATACCGGCCAGGGTCACGTTGCGCAAGATGAAAGGCAAGACCGACCCTGGCAGATCCAGGCCCTGAGCCAGGCCGCAGGCTGTCACCACGCCACGGTACTGGGTCTGGGCCAGAACGTTGGCCAGCGTATGACTACCCACCGAATCCACCGCACCGGCCCATTTTTCAGGTGCAATGGGCGCTCCTTTTTCGGAGAGCGTGCGGCGGTCGATGATCTGTGCCGCGCCCAGGCCGGTCAGATACTCGTGCTCATCGATACGCCCGGTGGACGCCACCACGCGATAGCCGAGGCCTGACAGAATCGCAATGGCGATGGAGCCCACGCCGCCATTGGCGCCCGTGACGAGGACATCCCCACGCGCCGGGGTGATCCCGCCGTGCTCAAGGGCCAGCACCGACAGCATCGCCGTGTAGCCGGCCGTGCCGATCGCCATGGCGTCCTGGGTCGAGAACACTTCCGGGATCTTCACCAGCCAGTCGCCATTGACCCGGGCTTTCTGGGCAAAACCGCCGTGATGGGTCTGGCTCAACCCCCGACCATTGGCGAGCACCCGATCTCCCACAGCGATACCCGGGTGCTGCGACGCTTCGACCACGCCGGCGAAGTCGATGCCGGCGATCAACGGAAACTGTCTGATGACTTCGGCGCGCCCGCTGATGGCCAACGCGTCTTTGTAGTTGACCGTTGAGTACTCGACCCTGACAGTCACGTCTCCTGGCATGAGGTCCTGCTCTTGCAGGTCGACGATCGACGCCGAAACCTGGCCTTCAGACTTTGTTGCTAGCAGCGCTTTGAATGTCATTTGGTTCTTCTCCTCGACCTGTTGCGGTCAATGTATAGGTGAGTACATGTTGCCGGCAGGCACTCACTTGAGCGTGACGATGACCTTGCCTTTGGCCCGACCTGTTTCCACATAAGCCAGGGCTTGCTGGGTTTGCTCGAATGGAAAGACCCGGTCCACCACCGGCACGATGGCGCCGGCGTTAACCAGAGAAGTGATCTTGTCCAACTGATCACCGCTCGCCCTCATGTACAGGAATGAATAGTTCACACCGCGACGCTTGGCCTTTTTCCGGATGCCATAACTCAACAGGCCCATGACCAGCTTGAGGAAACCTGACAGCCCGGCACTGCGGGCGAAGTCTGCGTCAGGCGGTCCGGAAATCGAGATCAATTTCCCGCCCGGCTTGAGCACCTGCAGCGATTTCTCCAAGGTGTCGGTGCCCAGGCTGTTCAACACCAGGTCGTAACCGTGCAGAACCTTTTCGAAATCGTCTTTCTTGTAGTCGATTACCAGGTCCGCGCCGAGGCGCTTTACCCATTCGACGTTGGCGGTGCTGGTGGTGGTCGCGACGTACGCACCCAGGTGTTTGGCCAACTGGATGGCCATGGTGCCCACGCCACCGGAGCCTGCGTGAATCAGCACCTTCTGGCCCCGCTTGAGGTTGGCTTTTTCGACCAGCGCTTGCCACGCGGTCAATCCCACCAGGGGAATCGATGCGGCCTGCTCCATGGTGAGGTCTTTGGGCTTCATCGCCAGAGAACCTTCCTTGACGGCGATGAACTCGGCGAAAGCGCCAATGCGGTTGTCATCGGGACGGGCATACACCTCGTCTCCCGGCTTGAACCGTTGCACCCGGGATCCCACCCGGACCACCACGCCCGCCAGGTCATTGCCCATGATGAGCGGCAGGCGGTAAGGCAGGATCATCTTGAACTCGCCATCGCGAATCTTCAGATCCAGCGGGTTCACACCGGCGGCATGGATCTGGACCAGCACATCGTTGTCGGCCAGAACAGGCTCCGGCATTTCGGTAACCTGTAATGCAACCTTTTTCCCATAGCGATCGATGGTGAACGCTTTCATGATGACTCGGTACTCCTGGAATCAGAATTCTTTTCTTGTGGTGCGCGCAGATCGGTCCGGAGCGTGCCGATCACCGAGCCATTCGGGCAATCGTCATGCATAACAGCTTTATGATGATGACCGACCTCTTAATATTCAACGATTTGATTACAGATGACATCTATGATCCGGGCCAGCGGAATTGATGAAGCGCCCGCGCTTCTGCGAGGGGCTTCGTTCAGGAGGTTTATTCCTGGCGGATCCAGGTCTGCGAACGCCCGAGCAAGGACAGGCCGATATAGCCACGCACATCGAGCTTGCGCCCATCCTCAGCCAGGCGAAGCGTGCTGCTGTAGACCTTGCCGTTGTCCGGATCGAGGATCTTCCCATCGGTGTATTCATCGCCGTCCTTTCGCAGGTCGGTCAGAATGGTCAAGCCCACGATTGGAGCGTTCTTGTTGGCGCCATCACACTTATCGCACTTGGGATCCGGGTTCTCACCGGGGGCGGGAAATACTTTTTCGATTCGCCCCTCCAACGTGCCGTTGGATTCGGTGATTCGAATGAGCGCCCTGGGTTTGCCACTGGCGTCATCAATGTTTTGCCACAGCCCGACCGGTGAATTGTCCGCAGCCCAAATCGCCTGGGACATGACGGCTGCCAGAGAAAAGCCCAGGATGCTGATTGTGTTCCGAATGCGCATTGCTGAATCTCCTTGATAGGGCATGTCAAATGATGCCCTGTTGCTTGGCGCTGCTGTCCGGCACACGGGAGGCATGCAGGAACGCAACGATGAGGGCGGCCTCAACGACAACCGCGGACAGAATCCCCGAACTCACATGGCCCATCGCAAGCTCAACGACGCCCTGGACGGCCAGAATCGAGCAGGTCACGATGAAGCCCGCGATCAGCGCTGAACGTGCCACCGACGGCCCGGCATTTCTCGCCGCGAAAAACATCACGCCAATCCCCGCATACAGCGCTGCCCCACGGCGACCCACCAGCCCGACGGCATCGGAAAACTCAACGCCCCAGCTCGCCAGCAACAAGCCGGGCGCAAACAGCCAGGTGCACGCCAGGGCGAAGAACAGCAGCGCAGTAAGAACAGCCAGATTTTTGAAGGTGATGGACATTAGGATCCCCGCAATTGCCTATAAGGGTGGATCGGGCACGCTGCCCTTTCCGCATATAACAGTGTTATTTGATAAACATAACGTCGTTATGGCAGTATTGCAACATGACTTCTGATAATTCCCCTCCCAGCGCCCCTACCCGCCTCGTCGAGGCAACCATTCGCGTGCTTGCGACTCGCGGCCCTTCCGAGGTCAAGGCTCGTTCGATATCGAGCGAGGCCGGTTTGTCGACCATGGGAGTCTATACGCACTTCGGCGGTGTGCCGGAGCTGTTGCAGGCCGTTGCCGATGAGGGCTTCAAACGGTTGACCGAGGCCTTCAAACGGGTCCCCGTCAGTGATGATCCCGTGGCGGACCTGTGCGCAATGCTGTTGACCTGTCGAGATGTCGCGCACAGCAACCCCCACCTCTATGACTTGATGTTCGGCCTTTCGATTGATGGCAGGTATAGCCCTTCAAGAGGCGCTATGACGCCGATCACCGAGGGCCAATCGACGGCATTCAAGGCCACCTATGCCATTGTCATCGAGGCGTGCACCCGATTGGTGACCGGCAAATTCGTCCGTAAAACCGACCCGGCCCTCATCGCACACCAGCTCTGGAGTGTCGCGCATGGGTTCATCATGCTCGAACTCGCCGGGCACTTCGCGCACATGGACAACCCTGTGCAGCAGATCATGGTTGCGACCACCAACAACATCGCGATCGGGCTGGGGGCCAAGCGTGAGAAAGTCGAAGCTTCGACTGCGGGCGTCATCGCCCGGTGGGAAAGCCTCTCGGCAGGATAAAAGGCGGTGCTGCGTCACCGCCCTTTTTCTTTACTGCAAGTCGGTCACCTGCGTCATCGCGTACTCGGCGAGGGCGGTGATCGTCAGGGCCGGGTTGACCCCGGGATTGGCCGGCATCGCGGCCCCATCACAGACCAGCATATTCTCGTAGCCAAACACCCGCAGGTTCCGGTCAATCACACCGCTTCGCGCATCGGCGCCTATGACTGCCCCGCCCAGGACATGGGCGGTAGTCGGAATGTTGCCCAGCGCTTCGAGCACATTGCTCTGTGCAATACCGCCCGTGTGCCGGGCCAGCCATTGAGCGGCCTGGTTGCCCATCTCGATGTAGGTCGGATTCGGCTTGTCGAGATTTTGCTCAGTGACAAGGCGATAGCCGCGTCCCAGCCAACGCTTGCGGGGGCGCAGCGCGATGGCGTTGTCCAGCGACTGCATCACCAGCAGCATCACCATGTGCCGGCTCCAACCCAGGGGCCACAGGGACTTGAGCCATTGCACAGGATGCAATACAACGTTGCCCAGCCACTTCAGCGGTCGTGTCACACGGTTGCCCTTTCCTACCAATAGCGTGCACAACAGGCTCATGAAGTCCGCGTTGCGACCATAGGTGAGGAATTCGATATGAGTGTCCTGATCGACGTGGACGCTGCTGCTGGCGGTGACATCGTTCCAGGTCCTGCGATCTTCGGGCAGGCGGACATTCAGAACCGATTCACTGTTGGTGCGCACCAGCTCACCGAGGCGCTCACTGATCCGCGGCAACGAACCTCCGTGCTTGCAGTTGGCCAACAGTTCATTGGTGCCAAGAGACCCGCCGGCAAAGACTACGCCCCGAGTGGTATAGGTGCGCCGATCAGCGGCGAACCAGGCACCGGGACGCTGGGTAGTGACCTGATACCCATCACTGCCATCGGCGGCGCCGAGCGGCATCACATCCACGACCTGGTGCTCGGCCAGTATCTGCACACCGCGTTTTTGTGCGAACCACAGGTAGTTTTTCACCAGGGAATTCACCGCCCCGACACGGCAACCCACCATGCAGGCGCCGCACCGTACGCACCCGGTACGCTCAGGCCCCTCCCCGCCGAAATACGGATCCTGGACCGTCTTGCCCGGCTCCCCAAAAAACACGCCGATGGGGGCCCGGGTGAAGGAGTCTTCAGTGCCGAAGTGTCGCGCCATTTCCCGAGCCAGTTGTTGATTGGTGGAATCGAATGGCACGGTTTTTACGCCGAGCATGCGCTCGGCGGTTTCGTAGTGCGGCTTCAGCAATTTCTCCCATTGGCCCAGCGTCCGCCATTGTGGATTGTCGAAAAATGCCTGTTTGGCTCGGTACAACACCCCTCCGTAGACGGTACTACCGCCGCCGACACCTGCCTGGCTGGGAAAAAACACATGGCGAAACAGCGCCATGCGCATGATCCCCTTGAGCCCCAGTGCCGGCGCCCAGAGGTACTTGTTCAACTGCCACGCGGATTCGGGCAGGTCTTCGTCGCGATAATGCCGGCCCCGCTCGAACACGCCCACGCGGTAACCCTTTTCTGCCAGCCGTAGCGCCGATACGCTGCCACCAAATCCCGAGCCGATCACCAGCCAGTCAAAGTCTGTGCTTTTCATCGAGTCACCTCCTGCCTCTTCAACGCCCGCCCGCGATGGCGGGTTGTTTTCAACCGCCAACGGGAGCGCACTCGGTCAACATTGCCCGCAGCTTGAGCTTGTCGACCTTGCCCATTGCGTTCTTTGGCAGGCTGGCAAGGACGATGAGGGTAGCGGGCCGCTTATAGCGGACCAGGCGATCGGCACAGTGGGCGTCCAATTCCGACGGGGTCGCGCTGCAACCTGCGCGAAAGGCGACATAGGCGACGACGACCTCGCCCAGGGTCTCGTGGGGGGCGCCGATCACCGCGGCTTCGAGCACACCCGGAAACTGGAACAATGCGTCCTCGATTTCCTTTGGATAGATGTTCTCGCCGCCACGAATGATCATCTCCTTGAGGCGCCCCACAATCGCCAGATAGCCGTCTTCGTCGATCCGCCCCATATCGCCAGTGTGCAGCCAGCCATTAATGAGGGTCTTGGCGGTCTCCTGAGGTTTGCCGAGGTAGCCGCGCATGACGTTCGGCCCTTGCACCAAAACCTCGCCGACCGCGCCCTGCGGCAGGTGCTGGCCGTTCGGATCAGCGATGGCAATACGTTGCCCGACAAAAGGCAGGCCCACCGTGCCGACCTTGCGAACCCCGTCGACGGGGTTGATGGTGGAGGCACAGGTGCCTTCCGAAAGCCCATATCCCTCCAGCAGCGCAAAACCGAAGCGAGCTTCGAATTTGGCCAGCAACTGCGCCGACGCCGGCGCCGCACCGCAAATGCCATAGCGAAGGCTGGAGGTATCGGGTCTCACCTCCTCCGGCAGCGCGTTGAGCATCGCGTAGATGGTCGGCACGGCGGAAAAATACGAGGGGCGCAGCAGCTCCACATCCTCAAAGAAACTGTCGATGTTGAACCGCTTGCGAATCGTCACCCTCCCCCCGCTCAACAAAGGGATAAGCGTGCTCACCACAATGCCATTTACGTGAAACAGCGGCAGGATCAGCAAACAATGGTCGGCAGACGTGACGTGTAGCGAGTCGCGCCCCATGTTCGACATGGCCATGATGTTGGCATGGTCGAGCATCACGCCTTTGGGCAGGCCGGTGGTGCCACTGGTGTAGATCAGCAGCGCCAGCGCAGCCGGATCATCGAACGGTTCGCCGGTATAAGGCGACCCAGTTGCCAGGTCATCGGCTGACAAGGCCTGGACACTCGGGACCACCTCTTCACCGCTGGCATTGACCAGCAGCCTGGCCCTGGAATCGACCAATTGGTGGGTTGCTTCTTTGTGGGTCAAGCCAGGATTTATCGGCGTGATCGCAGCACCCAAGCGCCACGCGGCGAACATCGCGACGACAAACTCCAACTGATTGGGCAACATGATTGCCACCACATCCCCGACGCCAACCCCTTTCTCGACCAATCTTCCCGCCGCCGAGAGCACTCGGGCATGGAACTGGCGGTTGGTCAGGCTGGCGTTGTCGTCGGCGATGCACAGCGCATCCGCTGCTGAGGCCCTGCGCAAATCGGGTAGCTTGGAAAAACTCATTATTGTTGTTCTCTCTGTGAAATTGACTGAAGCGCTCGACTCAATGGGCAGCAGAGCCAAGCAGGTGCTTGGCCAGGAACCGGGTCTGGTCCGCTACCAGTTCCTCGAACGCCTCGCCCAGGTAGAACTCGAAGTGTCCGGCGCCGTAGAGCCGGGTTTCGCCGAATGGCGCCTTGCGCACCAGGGCAATCGTCTGTTCGGCGGGCGTCACGGTGTCCGTCGTGCTGACGCAGAACAGGATGGGAAACTTCACCTTCCTTGCGGCGCGTCCGGGGCGATAGGTCAGGATCTGCGGCAAGACCCTCGCCGCGACGTGATTGACGAACACCGTTCCCTCCGGCACCAGCGCCAGATAACCCGGCAGCGCGTCGTGGGCATTCATGAGGGCAGGTTTACCGGGTGGCGCGGCAATTGGCACCATCACGGGCGGGCGTCCAAGTAATTGAGCAACAAAGTCTCGCAAGAGAACTGGGGTGACCTGCAACGCACCCTTGACCCCTAATGCCGCGGCGGCGGCCACGCCATCGGTGAAGGGGCATTGGCTGATTGCGGCCAATAGCTCGGGATGTCGGCTGGCGACGGTAATCGCGTGGCCACCGCCGAAGGAACTGCCCCATACCGCGACCCGGCGCCCATCGACATCAGCGCGACGCTTGACGAAGTCCAGCGCGGCGTCCCAATCCGCCAGCTGCCGCTTCACCGACATCAACTGCCTGGGCTGGCCTCCGCTGTCGCCAAAATAGCGGTAAGTGAAGGCCAATGTGGCGATCCCAGCGGCGGCGAACCGCTCGGAAAAAGCATCCAGGCGCATCTCGCGAATCGCACCAAGCCCATGCCCGAGCACCACGATAGGTGGTTTCTCCACGCCCACAGGCAAGTAGAGCCAGGCCGAGCAGTAGCTTTCCCCCGAATCAAAGTGCACGTCTTGCCGGCTGACCTGGTACGGAGTTCTTGCTGGCTGATTCATTTGCGGCTCCCTTCGCCCGGTAGAGGCAACGAACCCTGGTCGAACGTCTGCGCAAAAATGTCCGGGTTATAGAACGGCGTGTTGCCGTCGCGATCGGTGCGTTGGAGGTACTCGATCATCAACGATTGCGCAGTCTCGGTCGGCGCAATCTTGATGAATTCGGTACGCTCGACGTGCAGCCCTTCTTCAAGAGAGCTTGAGCCGCCCAGATACACCGCGCGCTTGATTGCCTCGATGGATCCCCGGTGACGGGAACCCAGGTAGCGTGCCATCTCGACCGCCCGCTCAAGCAGCCCCTCGGGCGCCACTATCTCGTCGATATAGCCTATTTCCAGGGCCTTCTCAGGCGATACCGGCCGGCCTTCGAGAATGAGCATGAGCGCTTTGTGGTTGCCGACCAGTCGCGGCAATCGCTGCGAGCCTCCACCACCTGGCAGGATGCCGAGAAGCACCTCGGGCTGGCCAATGAAAAAGTCCCCGGCGGCCATCAAACGGGCGTCGCAAGCCAGCGCCAATTCACTGCCCAACCCCAGGGCGGACCCGTTCAACGCGGCAATGAAAAGGACGCCGCTGCGGTTCATTCGTAGAAAGGTCTCGTGCAGTTTGTCCAACTGCATGCCGCCATCCAGCGGCGTGAAGGATGCAACCGCCGCCAGCGGCGGGACTCCCCTGACGGTCTTTGCAGTTCGAGCAATCACCGAGGCGGACGCACGTCCCACCAACGGAATACTCTTTCCGCCTTCCTGCAGCCAACGCACGTCCGCATGGCCGATGAACCGCTCAGGATGAGTGCCGGTCAGCACCACGGCTTTGACAGAGGTATCGGCCTCGACCTTATCCAGCAGCGACGCCAGTTCTTCAGCCATCTTCAGGCCCATCAGAGCATGTGGGCCACCGTACAGCCTTGCAATCAGTACCGAGCCTTGCCGCTCCACATCAATTCGCTCAGGCAGTGCATGCATCGTCGTCATTTCTTGGACCCTCTTGTAATCAGCGCACCAGGCTCTCTGCGCCTTATTTGTAATGTCCGGCGTTGAACAGCGATCCGTTGCGCCGGGCGCGGAAACCATCCATCCGGGCTATAACGCTGTTATTTGCAGAACATAACACTGTTATAGTATGGTCGCAATACGCCCATTCCCGGCACGGCCTTGATGATGCGGTGCGCTGGGTGACTGCATTTGCGGCATTCACTGCAAGCCTCACACATGAATCAGGCCAAGCCGGACCCTACTAAAAACAATACGGGACAAGATCCATGACAATGAAAGCGCAGGTCACCGTGGTACCGAGCAACCCAGGCATCGACCATTCGACTGCTGATTCGGTGGCGCAACCGAGACCGGCCATCTTCATCACCGGCGCTGCTTCAGGCATCGGGCGAGCCTGTGCCGAGTTGTTTGCCCGACGCGGTTGGTTCGTCGGCCTATACGACGTTGACTCAGAGGGGGTCGCTTCAGTCGCGGCCACGTTGGGAGCCGGCAACACGATCTGCGGAGCACTCGATGTCTGCGATCCGCAAGCATGGCAACGGGCGCTTGCGGATTTCTGGTCCCACAGCGGCCAACGCCTTGACGTGTTGCTCAACAACGCAGGCATTCTGACCGCAGGGCAATTCGACGCCGTTCCGTTGGCCCGCCATCACGCGATGCTGGCGGTGAACGTCCAAGGGATGATCAACGGTTGCCACAACGCCTTGCCCTATCTGCGGCAAACCCCAGCCTCCCGGGTCGTCAACATGGCCTCGGCCACAGCGATCTACGGTCAGCCGGAACTGGCCACCTACTCGGCGAGCAAGTTCGCCGTGCGTGGCTTTACCGAGGGCCTGGACCTGGAATGGCACGCCTTCGGTATTCGCGTGAGTGACATCTGGCCCAGTTTCGTGAGAACGCCGATGGCCGAGGGTTTCGCCGGTATCGCCAGCGCCAAGTCCCTTGGCATTCGCCTTACCCCCGCTGACGTCGCATTAACGGTGTGGGCCTGCGCCACGGACAAACGTCGCATCCGCAAGACCCACTGGACAGTCGGCATGCAGGCGTGGCTGTTGTCTATGGCAGCCCGCCTGGCACCGCTTGCGCTGACCCGCCTGGTGGTCCGGCACCTGGCTCGCTGAAAAGCACTGCCGCTCACGTCCCGCCAGCGCTGGAGTAGCCCACACAATGCGAAGCTACAACTGGATCGATGAACTGACGCCAACCGTTCGAGACGCCGTCCTGCGATGCGCCCATCCCAGGACGGTCGCCGATTCGAAAATCCTGTATCAGAGCGGTGATCGCGTCACGGAGATCTTCCAGATCGTCTCTGGCGCGATTCGCAAATGCATCATCACCGAGGACGGTCAAGAGGTGCTGCTCCACGTCTATGGACCCGGCGACATCGTCGCCGACTCTCCGGTGGCCAGCGACGAGTCATCCCCCGTCACGCTGACGACGCGTGGCGAAACCCGCTTGCGGGTCTGGTCGGCCAGTGACTTGAGACAGTTGCGTGACCAGCATCAAGAAGTGGACATGGCGCTCGCCTGCCAGATCAGCCGCCGCCTGCGCGACGCACTGCGGCTGATCGAGGAGCTACTGACCTTACCGGTCGCGGCCAGGATAGCGTCGCGCTTCGCCCAACTGAGCGACCTGGGCAAGCCTTCGGAGCGCGGCGTCGACCTGATGCTCTCCCAGGTCGACATCGGCCTGATGGTGGGTAGCACCCGACAAAGCGTCAGCCGGGTGGTCAACGAATTAAGGGAGCTGGGCCTGATAGAACCGCTGTACGGCAAGATCATTATCAAGGACCGGCCAGGCTTGAACCGTTACGTGCGCGAGCACCATCGCTCGAGTGAAAAATAGCTCGCACAATGTAACCTGGAAGACGTTTTAGACTACGGACAGCCCCTACCATCGACTTCGAAAGCGCCATAGCAATCACAATAATCCAGGCGCTTGCGGAGACTTCTCATGTACGCACCAACGCTCGTAACCCCTTCCGCTTTGCTCACGTCCCTGACGCCCTTTAAACCCCACAGGATTATTCTCCAAGGTATTTTCGCCTTGTCTGCCTGTGCGTTTTCGCTGACTGCTTTCGCCAATGGCCTGGCAATCAACGAGCAAAGCGCAAGCAGTGCCGGCGTTGCCTATGCTGGCCGGGCCTCTTCGGCACTGGATGCCAGCACGGTCTACGGCAACCCGGCCGGCCTGAGCAAGCTCAAGCGTACCGAAGTCAGTGGTGGTTTCGCGGTGGTCAGCGCCAAGGTCGATATCACAGATGTCCAGAGCGGCGCCTCGGGTAGCAACGACGGCGACTCAGTGCCTCTGATTACGGTGCCTTTCGGCTATTTTTCCACACCGCTCAATGAGGACTTCACTTTTGGCTTGGGCGTTTATGTCCCCCACGGTCTGGTCAACGATTATGAGCGCAACTTCCAGGGCCGATACCACGGCAGTTATAGCCTGGTAAAAGTGGTCACCTTCCAGCCGACGCTGGCCTATCGCATCAACGACCGCGTCACCATCGGGGGCGGTCCGACCATCAATCGCATAGAAGGCGATCTGCGCAACAACCTGGCGACCGGCGCATTCAATGCCGGCAAAGACACCCAAATCCAGATCAAGGGCGACGACACCGCGCTGGGCTACAACATCGGCCTGATGGTCGATCTGAGCGACGCCACCACTTGGGGCCTGGCCTACCACTCCAAGGTCGACTATCACCTCACAGGCCATACGCAAGTGAGCGATGCACCGGGCGCACTCGGCCTGAACGGCAAATACAAGACGTCCATGGATGCAACGCTCCCAGAGTCGCTGAACACCTCTTTCACCCACCGTTTCAATGAGCGCTGGACCGGTTATCTGGGCTCAACCTGGACGCGCTGGAGCCGCCTGCCAAAGCTTGAGGCGAAAAACCAAGGCGTGCCGGCGCTCGGGCAGCAACTGGGATTCAATACCATCGGCGAGGAGCTGAACTGGCACGACACGCTATCGTTTGCCGTAGGGACCTCTTATCAGCTGGACAAGCAGTGGGTCCTGCGTGCAGGTTTCGCCTATGACCCCTCGCCGACCACCAACGCCGATCGCGAAGTCCGTATTCCAGTGGGCAATCGCCGCTCAGTGACCCTGGGTGTCGGTTACTCACCCGATGCTGACATGACCATTGACGTCGCCTACGGTTACCTTTGGGAAACCAGCAGCTCGGTCAGCCAGGCCGACACATCTGGCCTGCAACCGGCCTACAGTGCCAAGTACAGGAACAGCGCCAACGCCCTCGCGGCGCAACTGACGTATCGGTTCTAGAGACGGCGACCGGCCATGCGCATCACTCATGTTGCGTATAGCAATAATGATTCACCAAGAGTACCGTCAGCCGGACAAGGGGCCTCTACCATTCAGGCAGCCAACCCTCGGCCCAGGAGCCAGACATGAAATACACAGCGTTCGGCAGGACGGGACTGCGGGTTTCGCAGGTGGCATTGGGCACTGGCAACTTTGGTACAGGTTGGGGTTATGGCGCCGATCCGGAGGCGAGCGAGGCGGTGTTCAATGCCTATGCGCAGGCCGGCGGTAACTTCATCGACACCGCCGACATCTATCAGTTCGGGCAGTCCGAGGAGTTGCTCGGAACGCTGTTGAAGGGACGTCGGGAAAACTTCGTGCTGGCCACCAAGTACACCAACGGCGCGCAGCCGAACGCTGACCGGCTTGTCACCGGTAACAGCCGCAAGGCCATGGTGGCCTCCGTGGAAGCCAGCCTAAAGCGCCTGCAAACCGATCGGATCGACCTGTACTGGGTCCACCATCCGGATGGCGTGACGCCCGCTGAAGAAATCGTCCGGGGTTTCGAGGATCTGGCGCGTGCCGGCAAGATCCTCTACGCCGGACTCTCCAACTTCCCCGCCTGGCGGCTCGCGCGGGCGGCGACACTGGCGGAACTCAGTCGCGTGATCCCCATCGCGGCGGCACAGTTCGAGCACAGCCTGGTACATCGCGAGCCCGAAGCCGATCTGTTCCCGGCCAGCCAGGCGCTCGGCCTGGGCATTGTCACCTGGTCACCGTTGGGTGGCGGCATGCTGACCGGCAAATACCGGGCAGGAGAAAAAGGTCGAGCCGAAGGCTTTGGCGGTCGGGTGTTCCAGCCGGAAAACTCCGCGCAGCGTACGCAGATTCTCGACACGCTGTTGTCCATTGCCCAAGAGGTCGGCGTCAATGCCGGCCAGGTCGCCATTGCCTGGGCCGGCACCCATGGCGCCATCCCGATCCTGGGCCCACGATCTCAAGCGCAGCTGACTGAAAACCTGGGGGCGCTGTCGATAGCGTTGTCGGTTGAGCAGATCCATCGGCTTGATGCCGTGAGCAACCTCGCCCCGTCGCCCCCCGCAAGAAAGCCGCTCCCCTGGGCATCGGATGATACGGTTCAAGTCGTGGCTTGAATCAGCCAGAAGCCTCCGGCCATCGGGGTAATCGACGCATGAGCGCACCGATGGCCAATGCTCGATAGCGCAACGTTGTCCTCTCCTCGCAGACATTGTCTGACGCGCGCACATGTCCTGACGGGAACATTTCGGAACTCCCGAAGAACGGGATGCCTCCAATGTATTAACAAGACTGGATCCTCCAGCCAGCGCACTCCAGATCAGCAAAACCGCTGCGCCTTGGCTAGTCTTTGCGTACTTATGGCATGATGCCCCGTAGTACTTTCCCTGATGAGAGCCGCGTCTGTGTCAGTGATTCCCCTAGTGGTATGTGACGATTCGAACATGGCCCGCAAACAAGTGTTGCGGGCGCTGCCAGCGGACTGGGCAGTCTCTATCACCGAGGCCAGCAATGGTCGCCAGGCCATGGACGCCATACGCAAGGGCCTGGGCCAGGTGGTGCTGCTCGACCTGACCATGCCGGAAATGGACGGTTACCAGGTGCTTGGCGCCTTGCGTGACGAAGGCCTGAAGGCGCAGGTCATCGTGATTTCCGGGGACGTCCAGGAAGAAGCCGTACGCCGCGTGCTGGAGCTGGGCGCGCTGGCCTTCCTGAAAAAACCTTTTGACGAAAGCGAGCTGCGCCAGACCCTCAATCGACTCGGGCTGCTGACGGACCACCGCCAGGCGCCGCAGCCTGATCGCTTGATACCCAACACCGCCATCAACTTCAACGACGCGTTCCGCGAAACCGTCAACGTGGCCATCGGCCGTGCGGCGGCCCTGATCGCCAAGGTCCTGGGCGTTTTCGTGCAACTGCCGGTGCCGAACGTCAACGTCCTGGAGGTCGGCGAGTTGCACATGGCATTGAGCGATGCCAGCAGCTCGGATCAACTCACTGCCATTTGCCAGGGCTTCATCGGCAGCGGCATCGCCGGCGAAGCGCTGCTGATGTTCCACGACTCGGAAGTGGCCGACATCGCCCAGTTGATGCAACGCCAGAGCGAAGATTATTCAGACCTTGAGATGCTACTCGACCTCTCCAGCGTACTGATCGGGGCTTGCCTGAGCAGCATCGCCGAACAGATCGACGTGGTGTTTTCCCAGGGCCACCCGCAGATCCTCGGCCAGCACGCGGCCATTGATGAGCTGATCCGGGTCAACCAGAAACACTGGAAAAAGACCCTGGCGGTGGAGATCAGCTACAGCCTGGAGGGCCACGATATTCGCTTCGACCTGCTGCTGTTGTTCACGGAGGATTCCATCGAGCGCCTGACCCACAAACTCGCCTACCTGATGAGCTGAGCCATGCACAATCCTGTTGATCTGAACGAGTTCCACTGGTTGCTGGCCATCGTCCAAAGCATTGATGTCGGCGTTGTCGTGCTCGACCGCGATTATCGTGTCCAAGTCTGGAACACCTTCATGGAGAACCGCTCCGGGGTGCAGCCCAAGGATGCCCACAACCAGCATTTTTTCAGCCTGTTTCCCGAGGTAGACCGCCAATGGTTCAGCCGCAAGGTCGAAAGCGTGGCGGCCCTGGGCACTCCGGCGTTCACGGTATGGGAACAGCGCCCGTACCTGGTGCGGTTCAAGAGCTACCAGCCGATCACCGGCCAGGAAGAGTTCATGTACCAGAACACCACGCTGCTGCCGCTGCGCTCGCCGGACAGCAAGATCAACCACATCTGCCTGGTGATCTACGACGTCACGGACGTTGCCACCAACCGCCATCAGTTGCAAAACGCCAACGCGCAATTGCAGAAACTCTCCAGCACCGATCGCTTGACCGGCCTGTACAACCGCGGCCACTGGGAAGAAGCCTTGAAGGCCGCCTATGCCCGACACCAGCGCTACGGCACCATGTCCAGCCTGGTGATGTTCGACATCGACCACTTCAAGCGAATCAACGACACCTACGGTCACCCGGCCGGAGACAAGGTGCTTGAACAGATCGCCGAGCTGATCCGCGAGCACGTACGTGACTCCGATGTCGCCGGGCGTTACGGCGGTGAGGAGTTCGGCGTCGTGCTTTCAGACACCGACAAGGCCGGTGCCCGGATGTTTGCCGAGCGCCTGCGCAAAGCCGTTGAAGAAATGGACGTGCCGTACGGCGACAAGGTGATCCGCTTGACCATCAGCCTGGGGGTGGCCGACCTGGGCAAGCCCTCCATCACCCACGCTGACCTGATTTCCTGGGCGGACCAGGCGCTGTACACCTCGAAGAAGTCCGGGCGTAATCAGGTGACCGTCTCTGAATAGGCGGCATAGCAAACGTATGAGAAGCGTCCGCGAGGCGCGCTTGCCTGCCCATCAGAAACTCAACGAAACGAGCAGTCTCACCCGTGGTCTAGAAAAATAAGCCCACCTGAAGAGAGTGTTCTCATGTTGAAATTTCTTGGCGGTACCGTTGGCATCATTTTCCTGATTGGCCTGATCGTGGTGATTGCGCTGTTCAAATTCATTTTCTGATCTGCCTGCACTTGCTTCAGATCACACTCGTCGGCGGCCTGTCCAAGGCCGCCAGTTGTTTACCCAGATTATTGCAATACGCCCCTGACGCTCAGACGTCTACGCTTCTGGCCCCTTCCCTCCTGTTCAAGCCCCTGCGCATCAGTCGCAGCCCCCGGACTGTGCATATTTGATGCCGATCATAATCAAAGCGTTGACAGTTTAGATTTCAACCGTAATCATAGCTGCGTCTTCCCGATCAAACCCAACGTCTACCCCATACAGGAAAACCAGCATGGCCACGCTTTCGAAAGTCCTCATCACCGGCGCTTCCAGCGGTATCGGCGCTGTCTACGCTGAACGTTTCGCCCGCCGCGGCCACGACCTAGTGCTCGTGGCACGCGACAAGGCCCGCCTGGACGCCCTGGCAGTGCAACTGCGCGACAAACACGCCGTGGCCGTCGAAGTGCTGCAAGCTGACCTGACTCAATCCGCTGACTTGTCGGTACTCGAAACCCGACTGCGGGACGACGCCAGCATCGGCATCCTGATCAACAACGCCGGCATGGCTCAATCTGGTGGCTTCACCCAGCAGACCGGCGAAGCCATCGAACGCCTGATCACTCTCAATACCACCGCCTTGACGCGACTGGCAGCCGCCGTTGCGCCGCGTTTCGTGCAGGCGGGTGAAGGCTCCATCGTCAACATCGGCTCGGTGGTGGGTTTGGCACCTGAGCTGGGCATGACAGTCTACGGCGCCACCAAGGCCTTCGTGTTGTTCTTGTCCCAGGGCATGAATGTCGAGTTGTCTTCCAAGGGCGTCTACGTACAGGCGGTTCTTCCAGCAGCAACGCGTACGGAAATCTGGGAGCGTGCGGGCATGGACATCAACGCGCTTCCTGAAGTCATGGACGTTGAAGAGTTGGTCGATGCCGCGCTCGTCGGCTTCGATCGCCGGGAACTGGTCACCATTCCGCCGCTCCACGTGGCCGGTCGCTGGGACGCGTTGGAAGGCGCCCGCCAAGGGTTGATGTCGGACATTCGCCAGGCCCACGCGGCCGAACGCTATCGCCCTCAAGCCTGAGCGCGAGGCAAGCCCTGGGCGCATGGCCCAACCTCGCCCAGGGCAGCCCGGGCCGGGCTTCAATGAGCAGCCGTCACTTCGATTACGTCTGACATCAATGTACACTGGCCCACACAGTTGTCCGAAACAAGAGGCATAGGGTATGAGAGTCACGAAAGCACAGGCGCAGGCCAATCGAGCACACATCGTGGAGACGGCCTCCGCCCTGTTCCGTGAGCGAGGCTTCGATGGCATCGGAGTGGCGGATCTGATGGCCGCCGCCGGGTTCACCCATGGCGGGTTCTACAAACACTTTGGCTCCAAAGCGGATCTGATGGCGGAAGCCTCCGCCGCCGGCCTTTCAAAGTCGCTGCAGGACAGCACCGGCATTGGCCTTGCCGGGTTCTTCGAGCACTACGTCTCCCGTGAACACCGCGATGGCCGCGGCACCGGCTGCACCCTGTCCGCCCTTTGCGGTGATGCTGCGCGTCAACCGCAAGAGGTCAAAAGCACATTTGGCGATGGCCTCGCACAAATGTTCGCAACCCTTGAACGTGGGGCAGCGAAACAGAGCGACGCGGATCAACCACATGTACGAGCGACAATGATCAGCGCGATGGCCCAGGCCGTCGGCGCAATCATCCTGTCCCGGGCCTGCCCGGACGATTCACCGCTGGCGGATGAAATCCTCGAAGTCTGCCGCAGCGCGATTCTCGAATCGCTGGTACCGCCTGTGGAGGACTGACCAATCGTCTTCTGCGTACGGTTTTCCCCTCGACTTCCAAGGCTTGCGTCCAGCGACCGATACGTTCGGCCTCATCGCGAGCAGGCTCGCTCCCACAATTTTTCGATGTACCTGAGGATTTGAAGCTCAACGCGATCCACTGTGGGAGCGGGCTTGCCCGCGAAAGCGGCGGATCAGCTTGCATCAATGTCAGACGTACCGAAGCCTTCGCGAGCAAGCCCGCTCCCACAATTTCTCGACTGCCTGCGGATTTGAAGCTCAACGCAGATCCCCTGTGGGAGCGAGCTTGCTCGCGATAGCGGTGTATCTGCCGCTGAGAGGCTGCAGGTGCAACCATCACCTGCGAATCCCCTCATGTCGCTCTGCTTTTCGAGCCGAAATCAGAGGTGGTCGGCATCGATCACCGCCTGGGCGAAGGCTTGCGGCGCTTCCTGCGGCAGGTTGTGGCCGATACCTCCGTCGATCAGGCGATGCTGATACTTGCCGGTGAAACGCTTGGCGTAGGCCTCGGCCGGCGGATGCGGCGCACCATTGGCATCGCCTTCCATAGTGATGGTCGGCACGCTGATGGCCGGGAATGTCGCGAGTTTTTTCTCCAGTGCGTCGTACTTGGCCTCGCCCTTGACCAGGCCCAGGCGCCAGCGGTAGTTGAAGATCGAAACGGCGACGTGATCAGGGTTCTGCAAGGCCGCGGCGCTGCGCTCATACGTTGCGTCGTCGAATTTCCATTTGGGCGATGCCAATTGCCAGATCAGCTTGGCGAAATCGTGGGTATTTTTCTCGTAACCCAAGCGACCACGCTCGGTCGCGAAGTAGAACTGGTACCACCATTGCAATTCGGTGGCCGGCGGCAGCGGCGTCTTGCCGGCCTCCTGGCTGCCAATCAGGTAGCCACTCACCGCCACCAGCGCCTTGACGCGCTCCGGCCAAAGCGCGGCAACGATGTCGGCAGTCCGCGCGCCCCAGTCATAGCCACCCAGCACCGCTTGCTTGATGTGCAACGCGTCCATGAAGTCGATCAGGTCGCTCGCCAGCGCCGAAGGCTGGCCGTTACGCAAACTCCTGGCAGACAGGAAGCGCGTCTCGCCATAGCCCCGGGCGGACGGAATCAGTACCCGGTAGCCCTTCTCGGCCAATGCCGGTGCAACGTCGGCGTAGCTGTGGATGTCATAGGGCCAACCGTGCAGCAGGATCACCACCGGCCCATCGGCAGGGCCGAGTTCGGCATAGGACACATCCAGCAACCCCGCCTTGATGTGTTTCAACGTGCCCAGGGACGTGTGACTGCCGGGCGTGATGGCGCCGATGGTGCTCGCCGGCAAGTCGGCGGCCGTGGCCTGGGACACGTTGGCAGCCACAGCGCTCAGGCTCATGACCGCGAACACTGACGCACGACTGAAATTCTTCCATTGCATGACGATATCTCCGGCGGTGGGTTTGCCTGTGAGACGACCTGTGCTGTCTCGATGGATCCCATTTGACGCCGGTCAGGTATCGCGGATGTGTCACCGATGGCCTGTGAAGCAACAGCGCGTATCGGCGGATGGGTTGGATACACAGAGATACATCTGCAATACCAGCCGCACAACGGCTATGGGCATGCAGGACGTGCAACACTTTGCTTGATTCCTTGCGCTGGGCCAGGCGTTCAACGATTGCATGATCAGGCAATCATCCACCCGGATCGTGCAATCGGCCCCACGGATTTGTTCCTATAGTTAACCTGAGCCAAACCATCCGGAGCTGGTCCGACTATGAGCGCCCTGAACATCAATGGCCGTGAGTACACGGTTGACGTAGACCCTGGTACCCCGATTCTCTGGACCCTGCGCGATACGCTGGGCATGACCGGCACCAAGTTCGGTTGCGGCGCGGCGTTGTGCGGTGCGTGTACCGTTCACCTGGATGGTCAGGCCATCCGGTCCTGCGTAACGCCCATCGCGGCGGCCGAAGGCAAGAAGATCACTACCATCGAGGCGGCCACCGATGGCGGCGATCCGGAGGGCACCGCCGTCTACGAGGCCTGGGTCAAGCACGATGTGGCGCAGTGCGGTTATTGCCAGAGCGGCCAGATCATGAGCGCGACCGCATTCCTCAAGGCCCAGCCCAAGGGCAAGCAACCCACGGCGGCCGAGATCGACTCGGCCATGGCCGGCAATATCTGCCGTTGCGGCACTTACGCCCGTATCCGCGCTGCGGTGGCTGACGCTGCCAAAACCCTTGCCTGACTGGAGCCCGACATGTGGAACGATATTTTCCCGGGCGAGCTTCCCGGTGCGTTGCGACACATGCATGAACGCGATGCAATCGACGGCCCCGCCACGCTTGCCCGGCGTAGCTTCCTCAAGATCGTCGGCATCGGTGGCCTGGCCTTGGGCGCATTTCCTCACCTGGCCCTGGCGCAACAGGACGACACCGCCGGCGCATCGCTCAAGCCGCAACAACAACCCTCTGCATTCGTGCAGATCGCGCCTGACGGCCAGATCACCGTGACGATCAACCGGCTGGAGTTCGGCCAGGGCGTGCAGACCGGCCTGCCGATGATTCTCGCCGAAGAGCTCGATGCCGACTGGAGCCTGGTACGCAGCCGCAACGGCAACAGCGACGCGGCCTATCAGGACCCGATCTTCGGCCTGCACCTGACTGGCGGCTCCAACTCGATCAAGAACAGCTACACCCAATACCGCGAACTCGGCGCTCGCGCCCGGGCCATGCTGCTCGCCGCGGCAGCCGCGCGTTGGAACGTGGAGGTCGCAAGCCTGAGCACCCAGGCCGGTACGGTGCTCGGCCCGGCGGGCCGCAAAGCCAGTTATGGGGAATTGGCCGAGGCGGCAATGGCACTGCCCGTACCGGAAACGGTCACGCTCAAGGCCCCCAAGGATTTTCGCCTTATCGGTCAGGCCACCACGCGCATCGATGCCAAAGCCAAGAGCAGCGGCCAGCAGGATTTCGGCATCGACCTGCATCTGCCTGGGCAGTTGACCGCCGTGGTGGCTCGTCCACCGGTGTTCGGCGGCAGGATTGCCTCATTGGATGACAGCGCGGCACGTGCGACCAAAGGGGTCAAGGCCGTGTTGCGCGTGCCGCTCGATGGCGGTGCGCAAGGCGTGGCGGTGATTGCCGAGGGTTACTGGCAGGCGAAACTGGCGCGTGATGCGTTGAAGCTGGAATGGGACCTTTCCGCTGTCGAGAAAGTGGACAGCGAACAGCAAGTGATCCGGTACCGGGAGCTCGCAAGCCAGCCAGGGCCGGTGCATTTCGATGCCGACATGACCCCACTTGCCGGGGCGCCGCATCAACTGGAGGCAGAGTTCCTGTTCCCCTACCTCGCCCATGCCCCCATGGAACCGCTGAACTGTACCGTACAGGTTGCCGACGGGCGCGCCGAGCTGTGGGTCGGCACGCAGTTCCCGGGTGGGGACAGTGCCGCCGCTGCCAAAGTGCTGGATCTCAAGCCAGAGCAGATCCGCATGAACGTGCAAACGGCGGGCGGAGGTTTTGGCCGCCGGGGTGTGCCCAGTGGCGACTTTGTCGTGCTGGCGTGCGAGGTGGCCAAGGCCGCCCGCGCCGTCGGGCTGACGGCGCCGATACGTACCCTCTGGAGCCGTGAAGACGACATCAAGGGCGGCTACTACCGTCCCATGCACCTGCACCTTGCGCGTATCGGCTTTGACGACAACGGCACGGTGCTGGCCTGGGATCACGTCCTGGTCGGGCAATCGATCCTGACCGGCACCCTGTTCGGTGGACGAGTGAAAAACGGCATTGACCCTACCGCGACCGAAGGCATGCGCGATCCTTACCCGGTGCCGATGCGCCTGACGGTTCATCACCCGACACTCAACGTACCCATACTGTGGTGGCGCAGCGTCGGCTCCACCCATACCGCCTTCGTGATGGAAACGTTGATCGATGAAATCGCCCGTACGACCGGACAGGACCCGGTGGCTTACCGGATGAAAATGTTCGCCGATCAAAAACCGCGCCATCGGGCTGCGCTGCAACTGGCCGTGGACAAAAGCAAATACGGCCAGCGTCAGTTACCGGCGGGACGCGCCTGGGGCGTCGCGGTGCATGAGTCATTCAGCTCGGTGGTGGCTTATGTCGTCGAAGCCTCGGTGCAGGAGGGGCGGCCGGTGCTGCATCAGGTGACCGCCGGGGTGCACTGCAATCTGGCGGTGAACCCGCGCAGCGTCGAGGCCCAGGTACAAGGCGCAGCCCTCATGGGCCTGTCGATGTGCCTGCCGGGCGGTGCAATCACGCTTAAGGATGGCGTGGTGCAGCAGAGTAATTTTGCTGACTTCAGCGTTCCGCGCATCACCGACATGCCGCAAATCGCTGTGCATATCGTCCCCAGCGCCGAACCGCCCACGGGCATGGGGGAGCCAGGCCTGCCGGCACTGGCCCCCGCGTTCGCGAACGCCATCGCGAGCCTGACGGGTAAGCCGATGCGTCAGTTGCCGTTCAAACTGGCGTAGCGGGCGCTGGTCAGCCTTGCAACTTGCTTTATCATGACGGCCATCTCACCACCCCAGCTGATGGACCCATCATGACATTCGATTTCGACACGGTACTGGAACGCCACGGCACCGGCAGCACCAAGTGGAGCCGCTACCCGGCGGATGTGTTGCCGATGTGGGTGGCCGACATGGACTTCCCTGCCCCGCCAGCGGTCATCAAGGCGCTACAAAAGCGTCTTGAACACCCGATGCTCGGTTATAGCGTGGCCCAGGACAACTTGCGGGCTGCGGTGGTGGCTGATCTGTGGGACAAGTATGCCTGGCGCGTCGAGCCCCAGCAGATCGTGTTCCTGCCGGGTGTCGAGCCGGGTTTCAACATGGCACTGCACGCGCTGGTGGAGCCGGATCAGAATGTGGTGGTGCAGGTGCCGAACTACCCGCCGCTGCGCAACGCCCCGGATCACTGGAAACTGAACAAGGTCGAGCTGCCGTTCAACCCGGTCGATGGCCAGTTCCACACGCCCCTGGCCGACTTGCGCGATGCGCTGCAGGGCGGTGGCGCGTTGTTGCTGAGCAACCCTCACAATCCGCTGGGCAAAGTGTTTGATCGGGACGAGCTGCAGGCCGTGGCCGACATTTGCCTGGAGCAGGATGCCTGGATCATCTCTGACGAGATCCATGCCGATCTGTGCTTCGATGGTCGCGTGCACATCCCCACTGCTTCCCTGAGCCCGGAGATCGCCGAGCGTACGATCACGCTGATGTCGGCCAGCAAGGCCTTCAACATCGCCGGTTTGAAAACCTCGTTCGCCATCATCCAGAACGCCAAGCTGCGCGAGCGCGTCAACAGCGCCCGCGCCGGCATGGTCGACAGCGTCAACGCCCTGGGCCTTGAAGCAACCCGCGCCGCCTACAGCGAAGCCGGCCCCTGGCTGCAAGCCCTGAAAACCTACTTGCAAGCCAACCGCGATTATCTGGTCGACGCGGTCAACACCCGCTTGCCGGGCATTACCATGACCGTGCCTCAGGGCACCTACCTGGCGTGGCTGGACTGCTCGGCACTCGGGCTGGACGACCCGCATCGGTTCTTCCTCAAGGAAGCCAAGGTCGGCCTCAGCGCCGGGCTGGATTTCGGCGATGACGCCGGCCAATTCGTGCGCCTGAACTTCGGCTGCCCGCGCAGTCTGCTGGAAGAAGGCATCGCACGCATGGAACGCAGCCTGAAGGCACTCCGCTGATTTCCTGACACCCCGTGGCGAGGGAGCTTGCTCCCGCTGGGCTGCGAAGCAGCCCCCTTGTACCTGGCTGACACTCCTGTGAGGGGGCCGCTCCGCGCCCCAGCGGGAGCAAGCTCCCTCGCCACAGGGGAATGATGGCGCTGCAGTTTCTTTGGCCCGACACGCTCATCCACCGCCCCAAACATCCAACCGAACTCCGCCGCAAACCCCAGGGTCCACCCTCCATCGCATTCACAAACTGCATGGAGAACCATCATGGTCGACTACCCTACCCCACCTTTCCCAAAACAGAGCCAACCGGTGCCCGGCACGCAGCGCAAGATGGACCCGTATCCCGACTGCGGCGAGCAGAGCTACACCGGCTCAGGGCGTCTGGCGAACAAGATCGCACTGATCACCGGGGCCGACAGCGGTATCGGTCGCGCCGTAGCAATCGCCTTCGCCCGTGAAGGCGCGGACGTGGCGATCTCCTATCTGGACGAGCATGACGACGCCCGGGAAACCGCCCGCTGGGTCGAGCAAGCCGGGCGCCAGTGCCTGCTGCTGCCGGGGGATCTGGCGGACAAGGCCCAGTGCTACAAGATCGTCGACGAAACCGTGGCCCGCTTTGGCCGCATCGATGTGCTGGTCAACAATGCGGCGTTCCAGATGACCCACGAAAACCTCGAAGACATCCCCGACGAGGAATGGGTACGCACCTTCGATATCAACATCACCTCGATGTTCCGGATCTGCCAGGCCGCCGTGCCGCACATGAAAGCCGGTGGTTCAATCATCAACACCAGCTCGGTCAACTCTGACATGCCCAAGCCAACCCTGCTGGCCTACGCCACCACAAAGGGCGCCATTGCCAACTTCACCGGCGGCCTGGCCCAGATGCTCGGGCCCAAGGGCATCCGCGTGAACAGCGTTGCCCCAGGCCCCATCTGGACGCCGCTGATCGTCGCCACCATGCCCGAGGAAGAAGTACAGAGCTTCGGCTCCCAGACCCCCCTGGGCCGCCCCGGCCAGCCGGTGGAAGTCGCACCGATCTACGTGCTGCTGGCGTCCGATGAATCCAGCTACATCTCCGGCTCACGCTATGGCATCACCGGCGGCAAACCCATCCTCTAGATCCCACACAATTCCCGTGGCGAGGGAGCTTGCTCCCGCTGGGCTGCGCAGCGGACCTCGTGTCTGACTGCCAGCCTTTGGGCAAATGGGTGTCCGACCTGAAACCGGGTTTGGCCATGCGACCGCTATCGCGAGCAGGCTCGCTCCCACAGTTGGATCGGGTACAACCGGAAGAGATAGGTCGGCTGTGAGGCCGCCTTCGCGAGCAAGCCCGCTCCCACAGTTTGGAGCAGGGTACGGCGGGAGAAACAGGTCGGCTATGAGGCCGCCTTGCTTTTGCTTTTGCTTTTGATCTTGGACGCCCCATCAACCACAAGGGCCGAGCGCAGGCATTGCGCAGTGGGCATCCCGGCATGGATGCCGGGATAGCCGCGCTGGGCCATGGATGGCCCTTCGCGGCGTGCCCACGGAGCAATGCCGGAGTGAGGGAACACCGAGCCTTGGCGAGGTGCCCAGTGGTGGGGCAAGAGCGCTTTGGTTACTTTCGCGCTTTTCGAAAGTGACCCGCTGTAAGAGCGGAACCCTAAGTGGCCGTTACCGCAACAATGGATATGTACACGGTCAAAAAACACACTACCTGCCAGGCCGCCATCGCGAGCAGGCTCGCTCCCACAAGGAATGACCTCAGCAACCTGGAACTTTCGCTGGCGGCTCAGGACGACTCCTTGGGAATCACCGAAATCTTCCCATTACGCTCAATAATCGCAAACTTGATCTGCTCCAGCGTCTCAATCCCCTGGCTCGAACGGGCCGCTTCCATGATGTCCGCCTCCACCAACCGCACGTGACGCATCCGCCCCTGCAAAATCCGCCCGTTCTCGACAATGACGGTCGGCCCGCCATCAATCAACTGCGACACCCACCTGGAACGCTGTTTGAGCAGCGACAACCCCACGTCGATAGCAATCAACGTCACAATCACCATCAACGAATTGGTCAGCGAAAAATCATCCCCCAACAACGCCTGCTGGGTGGCCTCGCCGATGATCATCAGCAACACGAAGTCGAACGTAGTCAGGTCCGCCAGCGAACGGCGCCCGGCGATCTTGAACAGCACCATCAGTGCCAGGTACATCGCGGCGGCCCGCAGAACGGAATCCATACGTCATCACCTATGGAAAAATGAATTGATCGAAGCTGACGGCGGAACCGCCGGGCATGGCGACGCGACTCTCATAGCGTCCCAATCCTTCCCCGAGCAACGAGAGATAAAGGCTGGCTTGCCCCTGGGCGTCAGCCTGGATCCAGAGCTTCATGCCCTGCCCCGCACTGGCCGAACGCACCGGCTGAGGCTGCATGGCCTCAACGTTGAAACCTTGCAGCCACTCGCCTCCCAATTCGACCTCCAGCAGCGCGTTAGGCTGGCCCTTCAAGTGGAGGACCAGGGGATTGGAGGAACCGTTGCGGTGAAATTTTTCGTACGTGACTCCGAGCCGGCCATCACGGCTCTGCACGTCAGCACTGCTCAAGGGCCCGCGGGAAAACAACCCCAGCAACGTCAGGACCACCAGCAGCACCAGCACGTACCAACCCACCCGCTCGAATCGCCAGACCTTGAGCTGATAAGCCATGTCCTCGTGCACCGGGAACACGCGGTTGTGCAGATCGTCCGGCTCGCTGTCTTGGCTCATGGTATCGCCTCAACTGTATTCACCCGCCAGGGCGCGCTGGTGGAAATGCCGCAACTGCATCAGCGCGTGCTCGCTGGCGTACCGCTGCACCTGGTTGCGATTGCCGAAAAAGCGCTCACGGCGGCTGAACAGCGCGCGCCTGCCGTTGATATCGAATGCCCAGGCAAAACACACCGTGCCGGCGGGAATCCCATCCATGTCATCCGGCCCGAGGATCCCGGTAGTCGCCACTGCCACGTTGGCGTCGGCGTCGTGCAAGGCGCCCAAGGCCATTTCTTCGGCCACCTGGCGACTGGTGAGGTTGAAGGTATCGATGGTCCGGGGGCTCACCCCCAACAGCCGTTGCTTTGCCTCGGGGGAATACACCACATAACCGCTTTCGATCAGCGAGCCACTGCCCGGCACCTCGGCCAGCAGCGTAACGATCAGCCCGGCAGTACAGGATTCCGCCGTGGTCAGGCGCAGCTTATGCTCGCGCAGATATTCAACCAGGGATTGGGCAACAGTCATGGCAACAAGTCCTTCAGGGATGCTGAAGGGTTGACCCTTGGGGTGTCGATTCATTCCCTTTGATCGCCCTGCGGCCCCCGCCCCCAAATAAATGAAACCCCTGGCAAATCGTGGGCCTCAAAACCATACGGGCCTCATGCGGAGGCTGTCTTGATCAGGAGGTCGTCATGTCTGCATCCTTCGTCAAACTGTTCACGAACCCCGAGTTCGCCTGGAAGGACATCCGCGAACAGGAACAGGCGCACCCGCGCCACTACCTCGGCCACCTGCTGCTGTTGGCCCTGATCCCGGCGGTCTGCCTGTTCTTCGGCGTGACCTGGACCGGCTGGAGCCTGGCGGAAAACGAAACGGTCCGGCTCAACAGCGCCAGTGCCCTGCAACTGTGCGGGCTGCTGTACCTGACTATCGTCGCCGGCATCGTGCTCATGGGGCTGTTCATCCGCTGGATGTCCCGCACCTTCGATGCGCGGCCCTCCGTCAACCAGTGCATTGGCTTCGCCGCCTATACCGCCACCCCCTACTTCCTGGCCGGTGTATTCGGGGTTTATCCCAACCGTTGGCTGGCGGTCATCGTGCTGCTGGCCGCCTCTGCCTATTCGACTTTCCTGCTGTTTGTCGGCCTGCCCAAGTTCATGGGTTTGAAGAAGGAACAAGGCCTGCTGTACTCGGCCAGTGTCTGGGGCGTAGGCCTGCTGGTGCTGGTGACCATCCTGGTGGAAATGATTCTGCTATGGTTCAACGTCTTGCAACCTGAATACCTGCGGGTCCCGGTGGGCTGACGGTCCGGCGCGCAGCTATAGCGGGACTATACTTTGTCATTGATGACGACGACGTAATGCACGGTGTTTCGCATTCCTCGTGCAACGGGATTATCCTGAGGGACTTTGCTCCAGGAAATCGCGTCGGCCATGCGCGCCGTCGCCTTTTAAGGCCAGAACCATGTCTTCTCCAAGCGACCGCTCCCCCAACGTCCCGCAGCGCCGGGAGCTCAGCCCCAGCCACCTCGATTTCCCCGTTGTGGGCATCGGTGCGTCGGCAGGCGGGTTACAGGCGATCAAACAGTTTTTCGAGCACATGCCCAAGGACAACGGCATGGCGTTCGTCATTATTTTGCACCTGGCGCCGGACCATCAAAGCATCGCCGGCAAGATCATCCAGGAAAGCACCAAGATGCCGGTGCTGCAGGTCACCGAACCGGTGCCCATTGAGAAGAACCACATCTATGTGATTTCCCCCGCCCTGCACTTGCAGATGAATGATGGCCATCTGGAAGTCACGCCAGCCGAACGGCGCCAGGGCGTGCATGTGGCGATCGACCTGTTCTTCCGTGACCTGGCCGACGTTCACAAAGAGCGGGCGTTTTGCCTGGTGTTGTCGGGCACCGGTTCCGACGGCGCGGTGGGGCTTTCGCGGATCAAGGAACAAGGCGGTGTCGCCATCGCCCAGGCGCCGGAAGATGCCGAGTTCGATGGCATGCCCAAGGCCGCGATCGATACCAACATGGTTGACCTGGTACTGCCGGTCGTCGAAATGCCGCAGAAGCTGATGGAGTTGTGGCGCAACTCCCGTGAAATCCGCCTGCCAACGGCCAACGACCCGGAAATCAGGACCCAACCGCCCACCAGCGAACGCGAAGCGGCCGAGGCCGAGCAGTACTTACACGATATTCTGCTGCAATTGCGCGCCGGCACCGGCCATGACTTCAAGCACTACAAGCGGGCCACGGTGTTGCGGCGGATCGAACGCCGGATGCAAGTGACCGCGCAACCCGACCTGTCGGCCTATTACAGTTACTTGCAAAACCATCAGGAAGAAACCAAGGCACTGCTGGGCGACTTGCTGATCGGTGTGACTAACTTTTTCCGTGATCGCGAGTCGTTCGAAGCGCTGGAACGCGATGTTCTGCCCAAGCTTCTCAAGCCGGTCGAGGGCGTCGTGCTACCGGACGAGATACGCATCTGGTCCGCCGGTTGTTCCACCGGTGAAGAGGCTTATTCCCTGGCGATGCTGGTCGCCGACCAGATGCAGCACGACGCCAGTACCGCCAAGTTGCAAGTCTTCGCCACCGACATCGATGAGCGTGCCATCGCCGTGGGCCGCACCGGCACGTATTCCCAGGCGATCATTACCGACGTACCGCCGACCCGCCTGCGTCAGTATTTCCTCAAGGACGGCACCTCCTACAAAGTCCGCAAGGAGATCCGTGAGCGCGTGCTGTTCGCCAAGCACAGCCTGCTGTCGGACCCGCCGTTTTCCCAGATCGACCTGATCGTGTGCCGCAACCTGCTGATCTACCTCGACCGGGAGGTGCAGCGCGACATTCTGCAGATGTTCCACTTCGCCCTGCGCCCGGGTGGCTACCTGTTTCTCGGGTCCTCCGAGTCCGCCGATGCCTGTCATGACCTGTTCACTCCCGTGGACAAGCGCAACCGGATCTTCCGCGCCAAGTACGGCACCGCCAGCAGCCGCCGGACCCCGACCATGCCTCGCGGTGGCTACATGCGCAGCCCGTCGATGCAGACGATCCCGCAGACCCTCGCCCCACGCAAGGTGTCCTTCGCCGACATTCATCTGCGGGCAGTCGCGCACACCGCGCCGCCTAGCATGATCGTCGATGGCAACGCCGACATCCTGCACATGTCCGAAGGCGCCGGGCGCTTCCTGCGCCACGTCGGCGGCGAGATGTCGCGCAACCTGCTGACCCTGGTCAATCCGCAACTGCGCTTGGAACTGCGCACCACCTTGTTCCAGGTCCACCAGAACGGCCAGCCGGTCAAGTCCCGCCAGGTCAACCTGGAGCGCGACGGACGGCGTTTCCACGTGGATCTGTTGGCCCAGCCCTACCGGGACGAAGAGTCCGACGGCGAGTTCGTGCTGGTGACCTTCGAAGAAGCAGAGATCGACCCGGCCGAGCTGCTCGAAGCCGACGCCAGCCAGACGGAAAACCAGGTGCTGTCCAGCCTCGAGCGCGAATTGCAGCGCACCAAGCTGCACCTTCAGGACACCATCGAGCAGGCCGAGATTTCCAGCGAGGAACTCAAGGCCTCCAATGAAGAAATGCAGGCGATCAACGAGGAACTGCGTTCGGCCACCGAGGAGCTGGAAACCAGCAAGGAAGAGCTGCAGTCGATCAACGAAGAACTGCTGACGGTCAACTACGAGCTCAAGACCAAGGTCGAGGAAACCGACAAGATCAATGACTACCTCACCAACCTGATCGCCTCCACCGACATCGCTACCGTGTTCGTCGACCGCAGCATGCGCATCAAATGGTTCACGCCCCGGGCCACCGAGATCTTCAGCATGCTCCCGGTGGACACCGGGCGCTCGCTGATGGACATCACCCACCGCTTGAATTATGTGGACCTGGCGGTCGACGCTACGCAAGTGTTCGAGACCTTGAACATGATCGAGCGGGAAATCAGCAGCAATGACGGGCGCTGGTACATCGCCCGCTTGCTGCCCTACCGCTCCAGCGAAGACCACATCGACGGCACGGTGCTGAACTTCATCGACATCACCAAGCGCCGCGAAGCAGAGGAAGAACTGCGCCTGGGTGAAGAACGCATGCGCCTGGTGGCCGAAAGCACGCGTGACCACGCCATCATCCTGCTGGACGAACAGGGCGTGATCAGCAGTTGGAACACCGGCGCCGAACTGATTTTCGGCTACAGCAAAAACGAAGCCGAAGGCAGCTATTACGATTTCATTTTCACGCCAGAAGACCGCGAGAACAGTGTGCCGCAAACCGAGCTGAGCACTGCCCGTGACGATGGCCGATGTGAGGATGAGCGCTGGCACCTGCGCAAGGATGGCAGTCGTTTTTTTTGCAGTGGCGAAGTGACCCGGCTCAGCGACGACCCACTGGACGGCTACGTCAAGATTGCCCGGGACCTGACCGGGCACAAGCGCCTGCAAGATGAACAGACCCAACGGCTGATGGAAACCCAGAACAACAGCCACCTGAAGGATGAGTTCTTTGCGGTGATGTCCCACGAACTCAAGCACCCGCTCAATCTGATCCAGCTCAACGCCGAGCTGCTGCGGCGCCTGCCATCGACCAAGTCTGTCAGTCCGGCAGCCAAGGCCGTCGAGACTATCTGCACTGCGGTCACCAGTCAGGCACGGATCATTGACGATCTACTGGATGTCGCCCGGGTACGCACCGGCAAGCTCAAGCTCAAGCGCCAGGCCGTGGATCTGGGCCGAACGCTGCAGGACATCTACACCGTGGTGATCAACGATCATCATCCCAGCGAGGTTTCCCTGGTGCTGCCCCAAGGGCCGGGTAACGAGTTGATTGTCCACGTCGACCCGACCCGCCTGGAGCAGATCATCTGGAACCTGGTGAACAACGCCCTGAAATTCACCCCGGCGGGCGGACTGATTCAATTGATCGCCAGCCGCAGCGGCGACATGGCGCGCCTGGACGTCAAGGATTCGGGCGTGGGGATTGCTGCCGAGCATTTGAATGAAGTGTTCGATCTGTTCGGGCAGGCCGAGACCCAGCACGCCACCCATCAGCGCGAAGGGCTGGGCATCGGCCTGTCCCTGGTACGCCAGTTGACCGAAGCCCACAACGGTCGTGTCGAAGTGACGTCTGAAGGGCTGGGCAAGGGGTGCACCTTCACCATCCACTTACCCTTGAGCCAGCCCGACGAGGCGCAGATCGAGTCGCAACCGTCCGGCGACGTGTCCGGACGGTTAAACGGCCTGACTATCCTGCTGGTGGACGACTCCGCCGAGGTACTGGAGACCCTCAAATTGCTGCTCGAGATGGAAGATGCCGAGGTCATTGCCTTCGATCAACCGCTGGAGGCTTTGCACGCCGCCCGCAAACTTTCTTTCGACGTGGTGATTTCCGACCTGGGCATGCCGGTGATGAACGGCCATGAACTGATGCAATCCCTGCGCGAACTGCCCCATTTCGAACATGTCCCCGCCATCGCCCTGACCGGTTACGGCGCGTCAGCCGACATACACAAATCCCGGCAGTCGGGGTTCAACCAGCACATCGGCAAACCCGTGTCCTATGACGAACTGATCGAGACCATCGAACAACTGCGCCAACCGCCCGTCCACTAGGCACCCCGCATCCCCGTGGCGAGGGAGCTTGCTCCCGCGGGGGCGCGAAGCGGCCCATCTTAAGCTCGATACGGTTCACCCTGGCGCACCACAGTAGCCGGCCTGATGGGGCTGCTGCGCAGCCCAGCGGGAGCAAGCTCCCTCGCCACAAGAGCGGTTCGCCGCTGCGCCTTGGCGTCAGCGTCGTTTCAGGATTTTTTCATGCCGATCCGCCGGCGCATCTCGGCGGTGATGCTTTGTCGGGTTTTCTTCAGGTCGGCCCAGGGTTCGTGGCCGACTTCCGCCAGGCGTTCATGGACGTTGTGCACGTTCCACAGGTTGGCGCCTTTGAGTTCGGCCACTTCCTCGCGAAAGATCGGCACTGACACCGGCAACCCTTCGCGGGTGCGGGCAGCATAGGCGCAGATGGTGGTGGCGCAGAGGCCGTTGCGCAGGTAGTCGATGAAGATCCGCCCTACCCGGTTCTTCGGTCCCGACACCGCCGAGAAACGGTCCGGCAACAGCTTGGCGATATGGCTGACGATGGCATGGCTGAAATCCTTGACGTCATCCCAACCCAGCTTGCGTGTCAGCGGCACCACGATGTGGATGCCTTTGCCGCCGCTGGTCTTGAGAAACGCCTTGAGCCCCAACTCATCGAGCACGGTCAAGGTCAGCTGCGTGGCCTCGACCATGCTTTTCCACGGCAGCGCCGGGTCCGGGTCAAGATCGAGGACGAAACGGTCGGGTTTTTCCAGGTCCACGGTGGTGCCGTTCCAGGTGTGCAGCTCCACCGTGCTCATCTGCACCGCGCCGATCAACGCTTCGGGGTTGTTGATGATCATCACCGGGTGCCCAGTGACGGACTTGTCCAGGCTGGTGATACCCGGAATCGCCAGGCGCTCGGCGTTCTTCTGGAAGAACAGCTCCCCGGCAATCCCGTCCGGCGCCCGCACCAACGCCACCGGTCGTTCGGCCAGCTCTGGCAGGATGAATTCGGCGACGCTGGCGTAATACTCGGCCAGTTGCAGCTTGGTCGTACCGCTGCTGGCGTCGATCACTCGCTCCGGATGAGTGATGCGCACCTTGCCCTCCAAGGCCGGCGCGGGAGCGGCCTTGGCTTTCGCCTTGGACTTGGGCTTGACGGGGTCGGGCTCAGGGTCTTTTTTTGCGGCTTTCTTAGCATCAGCGGGCTTTTTCACCGGTTTTGCCAGCTCCTCTGTGATGTCTTTGGCCGGCTTGTCATTGCGCAAACCATGAAACACCGCGTGGCGCACCGAGCCTTCCTTGGTCATTTCGGCGAACGCCACTTCAGCCAGCAATGTTGGCTTGAGCCAATGCACGCCTTTGGCTTCATAACCCGTGGGCGGATTGACCACCGCTGCCTTCTTGGTTTCCAGGGGCAAGAGCTGCTGGTAGATGCTTTTGAGCGTCGTTTCATTGAAGCCGGTACCGACCTTGCCGGCGTAGCGCAGCTCGCCGCTGTCGACGTCATGCAAGCCCAGCAGTAAGGCACCGAAAGCACTGCGGGCACCCTTGGGTTCACTGAAACCCACCACCACGAATTCCTGGCGCCGCTTGCACTTGAGCTTGATCCAGTCGTTGCTGCGCCGGGACACATAAGCGCTTCCGACCCGCTTGCCGATCAGCCCTTCCATCTGCATCTGGCAGGCGCTGTTGAGCAACGCCTCGGGGGTTTCCTCGAACGAGTCGGAAAACCGCAACAGCGGGTCTTCGTTGTCCTTGAGCACGGCCGCAAGCGCGGTTCGCCGTTCTTCCACCGGCACTTTGCGCAGATCCATGCCATTGAGGTAGGGCAAATCGAACAGGTAATAGGCGATCTGGCCGCTGCTCCCGGCGTCGAAGGCATTTTGCAGGGCCTGGAAGTCCGGCACGCCCTGCTCGTTGGCGACCACCATTTCCCCGTCGAGCCAGGCCGACTCCAGGCCCAGCGCCGCCAGCGCTTGGGCTTGCTTGGGCAGTTTGTGGGTCCAGTCGTGGCCGTTGCGGGTAATCAGCCGCACCTCGCCGTTGTCGATGCGTGCCATGACCCGGTAACCGTCGAACTTGATCTCGTACAACCATTCGCCGTCGGGAGCGCTGTCCACCAGGGTCGCCAGCTCAGGCTTGAGGGTTTGCGGAATCGGCCCCGGTGCTGCGCCACTGAGGGTCGCCTTCGCGGATTTTTTGGCGGCCTTGGGCTTGGCGGCTTTTTCCGGTTGCTTCACGGCTTTGGCAGCAGCGGCCTTGCCCCGACGCTTGGGCACGATGGTGCGATCACTGAGCACGCTGTCCGGCTCGGCCTGCACCACGTCATATTCGCCCTCGGGCCGGGCCGCCTCGTCCTGATGCTTGATCAGGAACCACTGCTCCTGCTTGCCCGGCATGTGAGTGCGCACCAGGTTCCACAGCCCCCCCAGCTTCTCACCTTGCAACTCGAACTTGAGCCGGCCTTTTTCGTAGGATTCGTGCGGGTCGCCCTGGGGAATCCACACGCCCCGATCCCAGACGATCACGTCCCCCGCGCCGTAATGGCCTTCGGGGATGCTGCCTTCAAATGTCGCATAGTCCAGTGGATGGTCTTCGACGTGCACCGCCAGGCGCTTGGACTTGGGGTCCAGGGACGGCCCCTTGGGCACCGCCCAGCTCTTGAGCGCACCGTCCAGTTCCAGGCGAAAGTCGTAGTGCAGGCGCGAGGCGTCGTGTTTCTGGATACAGAACTGCAAGGCGTGGGCGGTTTTTTTCGATTTGCGCGCACGCTTGGCCGCCGGCTCCGGAGTGGCACCGAAATCGCGCATGCGGTTGTAGTCATCGAGGTTCTTGCTGGTCATTGGCCACCTGCGACTTGTTGCAACGTCGGCGGCGCCACCGGCATCCCGGCGGTTTCCGACAACAGTTGATCGACGACCCGGCCCAACGCCTCTTCGGTGGAATCGCCCAACAGCAAACCTTGTTCATAGACGACCACTTGCCGATCGGCACTGCTGCCTTCCTGGACGATGCGCCGTGCTTGCCTGAACACCTCCGGCACGCCCAGCTCGGCAGCTGTGTCACCGAAAGTCTCTTCCGCCAAGGTGAGCCATTCACCGATGAGCAAGGGTTGCTCCTGCCGCTCATCGATGAACTCGGCGAGAATCCCGTGGCGCTTGGCGCGCCAGCGGTTTTCCTTGAGGATCCAGTAGGACATCGGGCTGTAGCGGGAACCGGGCTGCGGCTGGGCGATGGCATGGGCGACCATCACCCGGAACAGCGAGACCAGGCACAACGCGTCTTCAATCCGGGGGCAGGCGTCGCAGATGCGCAACTCCAAGGTCGGATAGCGCGACGACGGCCGCATGACCCACCAGCAATCACTGGCCTGGCGAATAGCGCCGGTGCGGGTGAGCATGTCGATGTAGCGGGAAAACGCCGCTTCGTCCTCGAAGAACTCCGGCACGCCCATGCGCGGCCATTCATCGCAAGCGGTCTGGCGGTAGCTGCTGAAGCCGCTGTAGGCGCCATTCCAGAACGGTGACGAGGCGCTCAACGCCAGCAGCATCGGCAGCCAGGGCAAGACCTCGTTCATGACCCGGACCCGATCCCGGTCCACCGGCACCTCGACGTGTACATGCAGGCCCGACAGCACACTGCGCCGTGCCACCCGTTGGTAATCGTCGAACAGCTGCTGGAAGTGCAGCTCGTCGGTGGGTTGCAGGTCCGCCGTGGTCATGGGATGGGAGCCGGCGCAGAGCAAACCCAGGCCATGTTCTGCCAGGCACTTGGTCAGGCCCGTGCGCACCTGGGTCAGGTAGTCGGCGGCCTCGGGCAGGCTGCGAAAGGTCGGCGATGCCATCTCGACCTGACACTGGAACATCTCATGGGCGAAATGCTTGCCCAGCTCGGCCTGGCACGCCGCAACAGCGGCCGCCGGCGGTTGGCCGGGCATGCGTCGGGTTTGCAGGTCGGTGATGAAATATTCCTCTTCAATGCCGAACTTCAGACGCCTGTTCATCGATACTCCCTCCGATACCCGCGCCGATGCGGGTCACGACCAACGCCACGACGGCGATCCTTTCCACGTCCTGGTAACCCGCTGTCAGCAATTCCTCGCCGAACACATCCGGGTCCAATTCCTTGTAGGTCCAGCCAAAATCCGCTGAGTCGCGCCAGGTCCCCAGCGCTTCCAGGAACGGATCACGGCCGTCGACCATCGCCACGCCGGTATACAGCACCAGCGAGCCACCGGGCGTCAGCCGGGGCAAGGCCTGCTCGACGATGCGCAACGACAACCCGGCCCCCAGCGTTCCGCCGCCGTGGCGGTAGGCGCGCTCGGAGGGGTCGGCCATGTACGGTGGGTTGGCGACGATCAGGTCGAAACTGCCCTCGACATCCTTGAGCACATCGCTGTGGGCGATCTCGACATTCGCCACTTCGGCCAGCGCGGCATTAACCGCCGTCAGGTGCAGGGCCAGCGGGTTGATGTCCAGGGCCAGCACATGGGCTTCACGACGGGCGCGGGCGATCACGATGGCCCCGACCCCGGCCCCGCAGCCGATGTCCACGGCGCGATGCACCGCCGTGAAGTTCTGTTGCAGGTGGCTATGAATCAATTGGGCGAAGCGGTAGCTGTCGGGGCCGAAAAACACCGCGTCGCTGGCTTGGGTGGGAAACTGCGAATGGGCGAACAGCAAGCCGTCCAGGCTCGACCAGCGCACCCGACTGCGCAGCAGCCCATCGCACTCTTCCAGCACATCGGCCGCCTGCAATTGCCGCTGCTCATCCGCCGAGATCAGACCGGGAGCGAAAGGTCGCGACCAGCCGAATACGTCCCGCAGGGTCTTCGAGCGCTCGTTGCCCGGCCGCTGGTTGACCCGCTCGTGGGTCAAGGGCGTCGGGGTGATGAAGCGATAACCGTCGGCTTGCAGCCGGCGGCCCAGTTGCAACAGCGCCAGGTCGGACTCGGACAGGCGTTCTTCCTCACTCATGCAAAGCTCCTAGCGCAGTACGGATTTGAGTTGGATGAACCGACGCGTCGCCAACAGCCCGGCCGGGTGGCTATGGCAACGGGCGGACAGCCACGGCATCAGGGTTTGCATCTGCTCGTCAGGGGCCTGGCCGCGCAGGGTTTGCTCAAGGGCCAGTACGTCCGGGTCTTCTACGCCGACCGCTGACTCACACGCCGCGCCCAGGCTGCGCCGTGGCGCCCTGCGTGAGCCCTGCTGGAGCCAGTCGCCGGCGATCCAGTCGTGCAGCAATTGTTTTTCATAGGGGCTGAACACCCCGAACATGGCAGCGCCGGCGCCTTCGATCAGGGTCCAGAAGCGACTGTTCTGCGGGTCTTCGTGCCGCTTGATCCAGCCCTTGTTCTGCATCGCCGTGAGGAACCCTTCCAGTTGGCCCGGTGCCGCGAGCCACTCATTGACGGTCTTGCCTTCGAACTTGCAGTAGTCCGAATGCATGTGCTGGCCGAACGGGCGTTTGCGTTCGAGCATGTCCAGCACTTCTCGGTCCAGGTCGAACGCTTCGATGATCGCCCGGCTACCCTGCCCCAGGTCATTGAGGCGATAGCCCAGGGTGACCCGCCGCCAGAACGCCTCGCGGTCGGCTTCCATCGGCAGCAACTGCATCAAGGCTTGCACCGCTTTTTGAGCATGGCCGGTGCTGGCGTTGTCGATGGTCACGTGGAGGGTGAAGTAGTACGGATCGAGGTCCAGCTCAGCCAACTCGTAGGCGCTGATCAACAGGTGCAACGGCAGCTGCTCATAGCCCAGGTTGTAGCCGATGACTTCGGGCAGGTACTCATCACCGGCGTAACCCAGGGCCAGTTGCACCGCGCCTTGCAGGTAGCGCTCGTCGTCGATGTCCGGCATGTCTAGCAGACCGTGTTCGGCGAGCAGCTTGCGGTAGATCACCACGTGATTTTGCGCTGGACTGCCATCGCCGAGCTCTTCGAGATAGGTGCACAGCAGCCCTTCGAAACGGTGGTCGTGCCAGTGCTTGAGCACGCCATAGAGCCAGGCACCGTCCACCAGTTTGGTCGGTGCCACTGCCTGGAGGAAATACAGGGCGTGGGCCTTGTTGCTGAAGAATTCCCGAGGGCCGCCGTTTTTACGCCGTTCAAGGTAGTCGGCATATTGCAGGGCGACGCCGGCGCTGTGCTGCTCGACCCAGGCCTGCAAGGCCATGGGGTCGTCTGGCGTTTCCTGGGGCAAACCCGCCGCCTGTTCCAGGTATTGCTCCAGGAATGCCTGGGCGATGGCTTGCTTGTCGGCATCGTCCGGGCCTTGCAGCAGCCGCTCATAGCATTGGCGAACGGTCCCGCCAGCGGTGAATGGTTGCACGTTTGCTGGCCTGGATTGGAGGGGTGTCAGCGCAGTCATAAGGGCCTCATGGGTTCTCGGCAGGACGCTGAATAGGCACGTCTCTATAGTTGGCAGAGCCTTTGAGGTGCAGAAAAATTCCCTTGGATTGTCAGACAGCCAGATAAACGGGGTGCCGCTGTTTTGCGAAGGAACCCTCGCTTCGCTTTGGGTCTCGAATGTGTCAGCGGCCCGGCTTTTGTGGCGAGGGAGCTTGCTCCCGCTCGAGTGCGTAGCGCTCGCTGGCTTTTTGGGGCTGCTTCGCAACCCAGCGGGAGCAAGCTCCCTCGCCACAAAAGCTCCCTTGCTACAAACCCTCTTCGCTACGTGAGGGGCTGCCACCATCCAAGGAGCAACCATGATCTTCACAGTGTGGGTAGCGGTGCTCGGTGCCGTTTTGCTGACCCTGGCCCTGACCTCTTCCTACCTGCGCTGGATGCCGGTGACGACCTCGGCGATGTGCCTGGCACTGGGCGTCATCATCGGGCCCGCAGGGCTGGGCCTGTTGAAGCTGGACCTGGGCGACTCGTCGGTGTGGATGGAGCACCTGACGGAAATCGCCGTGGTGTTTTCGCTGTTCGTCAGCGGTCTCAAGTTGCGCCTGGCCCTCAAGAATCGCACTTGGCGCGTGGCGTATGCCTTGGCTGGGCCGGTGATGATCCTGTCCATCGCCGGCCTGTGCCTGGTCCTGCATTATCTGTTTGGCCTCGAGTGGGGTGTGGCGATGCTGATCGCCGCGATCCTGGCGCCTACCGATCCGGTGCTGGCGGCGCTGGTGCAGGTCAACGATGCACGGGACGACGACCGGGTGCGTTTCGGCCTGTCGGGCGAAGCCGGCTTGAACGATGGCACGGCCTTCCCGTTCGTGATCCTCGGCTTGTTGATGTTGCGCGGGGACGGCAGCGGCTTTGTCGTCGATTGGGTCCTGCGCAACCTGTTATGGGCCGTGCCGGCCGGCTTGCTGATCGGTTACTGGATGGGTCGTGGTATTGGCAAGCTGACCCTGTCGATGCGCATCAAGAATGCCGACAGCACGCTGTCGCCCAACGATTACCTGGCGCTGGCCCTGATTGCCCTGGCCTATGTCGCTGCCGTCTGGGTGCAGGCCTACGGGTTTCTCTCGGTCTTTGCGGCGGGGCTGGGCCTGCGGCAGGCCGAGGTGCAATCCACCGATGAAAACGCGCCACCGGCCGAACACCTGGTGCAACCGGTGGTGGGCCACGAAGCCGTCGATCCTGAGCAAGCGGTTCTTGGCGATACCGAATCCCTGGAGGAAGGCCAGGTGGCCGCCGGAGTGATGATGGGCGACATGCTCGCCTTCGGCAGTCTGGTGGAACGCGCCATGGAGGTGTTTCTGGCGACGCTGTTGGGGGTGGTGCTGGCTAATCACTGGGATTGGCGAGCCCTGGGCATCGGTGCGCTGCTGTTCCTGGTGATCCGGCCGTTGAGCGTGCTGCTGATGCCGTGGGGGCGCTTGCTCGACGGCCCGCAACGGTTGCTGATCGGCTGGTTCGGCATTCGCGGCATCGGCAGTCTGTTCTACCTGTTCTTCGCCTTGAACCACGACTTGCAACCGGACGTCGCCCGGTTGTGCATCGACCTCACGTTGTCGGTGGTGGCCTTGAGCATTCTGGTGCATGGGGTGAGCACGCAGCCGACGCTGGCGTGGTATGAGCGGCACAAGCAGCCAGGGCGATGAGCATCAACCGCCAGGATCGGTGACCTGGATGAACACCGAGTACACCCCCAACAGCACCCAGAACCCGGCAAAGATCCAGGGCGTGCGCAGGGAAAACAGCAGCGACTTGCGATAGCCCTTGTGGGTCGACTCGCGCTCGCTGAACAACGGCGACTCGTCGTAGACCAGGCCCATCATCGGCTCGGCGCGCAGCAGTTCGCTCTGTTTGAAATGCCAATGGTCGATGATCTCATAGGCTGCATGGATCCCGGGCCAGGCATTGAGAGAGCTCAAGAACCCCAGCAACGCCAGGAATGGCGGCACGATCAGCGTGAACAACTTGCCCCACTCCGGGTTCAGGTTCGCCATGCAGGATGCGAAGGCGATCACCAAAAACGACTGTGCGGCCAGGTACGCATCGGTGCGATTGGCCAGGATGCTGGTTTCGTACTGGATCTCGCGGCGATAGAAATCCAGCCGTTCCTTGGGGGATCCGAACAACTTGGCGTTGTGTTCCGTCAGTTCTTCGCCCGGGGTCTGGGTGGTCAGGATTCTCGGCATTGGGGTGATGGTTCCTCGGTGATGGCTGCGAACCTTTAGAAGAACTGTGCGCCCGGCAAGTTCAAGGCAATGGACGAAACGCTGCGGCGCCGCGAGGGTCCTAAGGGATCAAAAACATGAGGAGCAAAGCGTGGATTGGCTTGGATGGCTGCAATGGCCGGCAATGATCGTGACGGTGCTCGCCGCCTGGTTGATTGGCTCGCGCCAGCCACGGCGGCGGGTAGCCGGGTTCAGCTGTTTTATCGCGAGCAATATTCTGTGGGTGGCCTGGGGGTTGCACACCGATGCCTATGCGCTGATCGTGCTGCAGTTCTGCCTGTGCGCGATGAACCTGCGGGGGTTCAAGAAGAATACTGAATGAGGGTTGTGTCCCTTTGGCACACCACCCCTTGTGGCGAGCGAGCTTGCTCCCGCTGGAGCGCGCAGCGGTCCCCAGCTTTTTGGGGCCGCTACGCAGCCCAGCGGGAGCAAGCTCCCTCGCCACAGGGGATCGATGTCAAATCATCAAATCATTTCATCGTCTGGCCGATGATCTGCACCAGGTCGATCTGCTTGAACGGTTTTGTCAGCCGTGGCAGTTGGGCGGCGAAGCCTTCCAGCCGCTCGGCGTAGCCGGTGGCGAGGATAATGGGCAGGTCCGGTTGCCGGTCGCGCAGCAGTTTCGCCAGCTGCGCGCCGTCCATCTGCGGCATGGCCATGTCGGTGATCACCAGGTCGACGTCCCGGTTGCGCTCGAGCAGCTCCAGAGCCTGGGCACCGGATGGGGCACACAGCACCCGATGACCAAGGTCTTCGATCAGCAAACGCGTACTGGTCAATACCAGGCTGTCATCGTCGACCACCAGTACCAGCAGTTCGTCGACCGGGGATGCGGTGGTGTCCTGGACCGGTGCCTGGCCCGGTGCCGAGCTGCCGGCGAGCGGCAACCACAACTCGGCGCTGGTGCCGACGCCTTGCTGACTCTTGAGCGTCAGGCGGCCGCCCAGCTGTTCAGCCAGGCCGTGGACCATGGACAACCCCAGGCCCGTGCCCTTGCCCACGCCTTTGGTGGTGAAAAACGGGTCCACCGCCGACGCCAGCGTCGCATCGTCCATGCCCTCGCCTTCATCGGTGATCGACAGGCAGACATACCGCCCCGGGGCCATCAGCTTGTCCTGTCCGGCCTCGCTGGCATCGCGTTCATCGGCGGCGATCACGATCCGCCCACCGTGGGGCATGGCGTCCCGGGCGTTGGTCGCCAGGTTGAGAATCGCCAGTTCCAGCTGATTGACGTCAGCCAGCACCGGCGACAGAGCCTCGGCAAAGGAGGTCTGGATGTGGATCGCCGGGCCCATGGAGCTTTGCAGCAGCCCGCTGATGCCCTGGACCAATCCGGCCAGCTCGACCGATTCAGAGGTCAGTTTCTGCCGGCGGGCAAACGCCAGCATCCGCTGGGTCAGGGAAACCCCACGCAACGCGCCTTGGGTGGCGTTGTCGAGCAACTGCGCGAGCTTGGGTTCGGCGGGGATGCGCTTACGGACGATCTCCAGGTTGCCGAGGATCACCGTCAGCAGGTTATTGAAGTCGTGGGCGATACCGCCGGTGAGCTGGCCGATGGCTTGCAGTTTCTGGGATTGGAACAACGCCTCGCGAGCCTGCTCAAGGGCTTGCTGCGCCAGGGTGGCATCGGTGATGTCACGGGTGATCTTGGCAAAGCCCAACAGCGTGCCGGTATCGCTGCGGATCGCATCGATGACCACGTGAGCCATGAATCGCGTGCCATCCTTGCGCACGCGCCAACCCTTTTTTTCGAAGCGCCCCTCGCTGGCTGCAATACTGAGCGCCCGCTGTGGTTCGCCGGCGGCGCGATCTTCCTCGGTATAAAACATCGAAAAGTGCCGACCGATGGCTTCGACCGGCAGATAGCCCTTGATCCGCTGGGCGCCCTGGTTCCAGTTGGTCACCTGACCGTCAGGGTCGAGCATGTAGATGGCGTAGTCGGTGACGCTCTGCACCAGCAGCCGGAACTGCTGCTCGCTCTGCTTGAGGGTCTCCTCGGCCATTTTGCGATCGGTCAGGTCGCGGGTAATCTTGGCGAACCCGAGCAATTGGCCGGTCTGGCTGTCGATGATCGGGTCAATGACCACGTGGGACCAGAACAGTGTGCCGTCCTTGCGCACCCGCCAGCCCTCGCCCTCGAAGCGCCCCTCGCGCATGGCGGTGTCCAGCGCCCGCTGCGGCAGGCCGTCGGCGCGGTCCTGGTCGGTGTAGAAGCGGGAAAAGTGCTGGCCCAGGATCTCCGATTCCTCGTAGCCCTTGAACCGCCGCGCACCGGAGTTCCAACTGGTGATGATCCCCGACGGGTCAGTCATGTAGATGGCGTAGTCGACCACGGCGTCAATCAGCAGTCGAAAACGCTGCTCTTCATTTGCGCGAGGGGTCTTTGGGTCGTTCTCAAGCATTTTGGCCGGGGCATCCGTATGGATTTTTTGCAAAGTATGGAACAACTCTGTGCTGGGAAAAACCATGGGGGTTGTGGGGGAAACGCGATTCACGAAAGCAACCTTGCCCCTTGTGGGAGCGGGCTTGCTCGCGAAAGCGGTGTGTCAGCTTACGGCGATATCGGA